>NZ_JACRSY010000024.1 GCF_014384995.1 Zhenhengia yiwuensis
CTTCTCCATTTAGATATGCCTGAACTACTTTTTTCTTAAATTCAAAACTATATTTTGCCATAAAAAGACTGACCCCCATAAGTTAGATTTTTTAGGTCTAACTTATGGGGGTCAGTTCATATGCTCTAGCTGTTTTTTATATAACTTTCTATTTCTTCTAATGTTGCATAAGAACCAATAGCTCCTTTACCTTGCGTACTATAGGCTGCATAAGCATTAGCAAAGTTTAGATACTCTTTAAGTATTTCCCCAGATAAGCTAGATAATGCCTCTGCTCTTATATCTGCTGCTAAGAGTTTATAAAGGAATGCCCCAATAAAGGAATCCCCAGCCCCTGTCGTATCAATTACTTCTACTTTTCTTCCCTCTACACTTACCATGCTTTCTTTAGTGTAAACTTCAGCACCATCCCCACCTTTTGTATAGATAACAAGTTGGGCATTACCTCTAAATAAAAGTGCCTTAGCTTCTTCTATTGTTTGATATCCTGTAATAAATTCTAATTCTTCATCAGAAATTTTAATCACATGAGCATAAGGAAGAAACTCTAAAATAGCATCTCTACAAGCATCTGCTGTTGGCCATAAAGGTAAGCGTACATTTGGGTCAAAACTTACCACCCCACCACTTTTTATCATGTATTCAATAGCCTTTTTATGTGCTTTTTTCATAGGAAAATCTACTAAGTCTACTGAACAAAAATGTAAACCATAGCAATCTTTGAACCAATCTTCTTCCACTTGTTCAGGCTGCATCAGTAAGTCTGCACTTGGATTTCTGTAAAAAGAGAAGTCTCTATTACCATCTGAT
This sequence comes from Zhenhengia yiwuensis, assembly GCF_014384995.1. Lineage (GTDB taxonomy): Bacteria > Bacillota > Clostridia > Lachnospirales > Cellulosilyticaceae > Zhenhengia > Zhenhengia yiwuensis. The sequence goes on from NZ_JACRSY010000024.1 coordinate 811, forward strand.
TTTAAAGATACAAAGGCAAGCCCTGTACCTGCTTTGGTTGTACGAAGGATATACTGTGTATCTACACCAGCTTGTTGAAGCACTTCAATGATATAATCACCAAAAGCATCTTGCCCCAGCTGTGAAATAAAACCTGCCTTACCCCCTAATTTAGCAATAGCTGCTCCTACGTTTGCAGGTGCCCCCCCTGCTACACGTTCAAAACTTACTACGTCTTTAAGTGAACATCCTTTTTCACTTGGTATAAAATCAATTAACGCCTCTCCAATTGCTAATATCTTTTTCATCTTCTTACTCCTTCTTAAATACGAATCACTCTAGTCCCTGCAATTAAATCATGTAAGGTCTTTCCATCTTCTCTTCTAGTCATTAAAAACTGTGAAATTAAAATCAAGATAATCCCTATAATAGGCAACGTATACATGATTTTACTTAATTCCCTCACTATAAAACGCCATACACTTGGCTGATCATAAGTATCTGTTACAATTTTCATGCCTAAAAGGTATTTCCCTAGTTGGTATCCCTTACAAAAGGTTGGGGTTAAAACACTATATAAGACAAAACCTATACTCGCTAAGATCAGTGCTCTTTCAGCTGGGTAGCCTAACTGAATAAGCGCACCTAGCCCTAATGCATATAGGGCTATATTATCAAAAAGTACTGCTCCTATCCTACTTATCACCTTTGTTTTCAATAGTCATCGCCTTCATTTCCCATAGAGTTAACTTACCTTCTAACGAATGTCCTCTTAATTCAATGCTTCTTTCATCTGCCTCAGGATAGAATCGGCTTGAGAATACTTCTTCTCCATCATTAAGAAAAACTTCTACTGAAGAAGTATCTACAAATAGACGTAGATTTCTTAATACATCTATTTTAACACTTCTCTTATCTCTTCCATAGCCACACCCATCAAATGCTAAAGTGAATAATCCCTCTGCTTTTTTATAAGTTAAGTACATACCTTTTTTAATGATAAGTTCAAAATCATCCTTTAAGAGATCTACTTTTAAATCAATTTCAAAAGTTTTTGGCGCTTCTACTTTTAATGTATCTTTTACAGCCCACTCCTGCTCATTTTGACGAAGTGCTTCGATTTCAATTACCGGCTTTTGAATAAGTTTCCCATCCTTAATCTGTAACTCCCTTGGGAGTGTTAAAGCATGCTGCCAGCCGTATGCTACTGTTGGATTGCTGTAAAGGTCATCAATATCCGGAAGTCCCATCCATCCAATTAAAATCCTTCTGCCTTTTTCATCTATAAAAGTCTGTGGTGCATAGAAGTCAAAACCTCTATCTAACTCTTCAAATTGTCCTAGTGTATAATTTGAAGTTTTAAAATCACCTTTTAAGAAGTAATAGCCACTTTGATAGATGTTTTGATATTTAATCCCCTCTGCCTCTATGCCTTGCGGTGAAAGCATAAGAACTGTATCTCCATCTAATTCAAATAAATCTGGGCATTCCCACATATAACCGAACTTTTCACTAGATCTTAAAGTATTAATCACTTTCCAGTTCACTTTATCAGAAGAAGCAAAAACTAAAATTTGTCCTACGTCTTCTTTATCTCTGGCACCTTGTACCATATAATAAGTATCATTTTCCTTCCATACTTTAGGGTCACGGATATGTGCTGTCATATTTTCTGGATAATCTGCATTAGTCATAAGAAGCTGTTTATGTTTAAATGTTCTACCGTCTTCACTTACAGCTAAAACAGTATTATGTTGTCTTCCTTTAATGATATAGTCATAGTCACCCATTTCCTTTACATTACCTGTGTAGTAAAGATACATTTTGCCATCTTCAATGAGTGCTGAGCCGGAATAAACACCATGACAGTCAAAAGGTTGATCTGCATAAAGTGCTGTTCCCTCATCTTGCCAATTAATCATATCTATACTTGTATAATGTCCCCAGAATTTAGCCCCTCCCTTTGCATCAAATGGTGCGTACTGGAAGAATACATGATACTCTCCATTATAATGACAAAGTCCATTAGGATCATTAAGCCAGCCTACTTTAGGCATAAGATGAAAAGTCAAACAGTAAGGGTCTTCTTTCACGCATTGCCCTTTTAATTCTTCTAACCATGTCGTTAGTTTTTTTAAATCTCTATTTAAAGCATTCATATTTTTTCTCCACTTCTATACCAAAAGGGACTGATAAGCAGTCCCTTATTTATTAGTTATTCTCTTCTTTCCAGCCAAGTACTAAAGTCATTACAAATGCTACACCTAATGAGATAGCAAATAAAATAATATATTGAAGCGGTGCATGTAAGTGTAATAAGATACCAAAAACACCTGTTACGCCTGTACCTGTTGCCCCTAGACCTACTACAGAAGCATAGAGTGCTCCACATGCAGCCCCTATAGATGCTGCAATAAATGGTCTAAAGTATCTTAAGTTAACCCCAAAGATGGCTGGTTCTGTAATCCCAAGCATTGAACTAACTGCTGCTGGGAAAGCAAGTGATTTAAGTTTTTTGTTTTTAGTTTTAACTGCTACAGCAAGTGCCGCGCCGCCTTGTGCTACGTTTGCTGCTGAGGCAATTGGAAGCCAATAGGTGTAGCCATACTGTGAAATTTGACCAATATCAATGATAGAGTACATATGGTGTACGCCCGTTACTACTGTAGACGCATAAATACCACCCATTAAGAAACCACCGATACCAAATGGAAGCTGAATAAGTTGTTGTACACCTGTTAATACAGCATTCTCAATAAATACGAATACTGGTCCTACTAATGTTAAAGTTAAATAACCTGTTACAAAGATTGTTACAAGTGGTGTTACAAATAAGTCAAACATTTCTGGTACAATTTTATGAAGTTTAATTTCAAGCTTACTCATAATCCAAACAGAAATAACAATAGGGATAACATGACCTTGATAGCCTATTAATGGGATTTCGTATAAGCCTCCCCATACACTCTGCATAGCGTGGTAGCCTTCTGCTGATACAGTCCAAGCATTTTGAAGGTCTGGATGAATCATAATCATAGCCATAACCGCACCAAGATAGCGGTTTCCACCAAATACTTTAGCTGCACTAAAACCAATAAGGATTGGTAAAAATACATAAGCTGCATTACTAAATAGTTTTAAGAACACAAAAATTGAACCTTGTGTGTTAATATCTATAAAACCATTGTTAACACAGAAAGTAATAGCTTCTGTAAGTCCCATCATAAGCCCCCCTGCTACAATAGCAGGAATAATTGGTACAAAAATATCACCTAATGTTTTAATAAGCTTTTTAAATTTGTTTGTGTTAGCATCTGCTACTTTTTTAAGTTCATCCTTAGAAACCTCTTCGCCACCTGTTAAAGCTAATAACTCAGAATATACTTTATTCACTGTGCCTGTTCCAATAATAAGTTGAAGTTGTCCTGATGCAAAGAATACTCCTTTTACACCCTCAATATTTTCAAGTGCAGTTTTATTGACTTTTTCATTAGATGCAATAACAAGTCTCAGTCTTGTTGCACAGTGCGCTGCTGATACAAGATTTTCTTGCCCACCTAGTTCTTGTAAAATAAGCTGAGCTACTTTTTTATGATCCATAATACCCTCCCTTTTTATGTTATCGATTTCACCTTTATCAAAAATTAAAATTATCTACTTTTGTTTATTACTGATTTTATCTTAAAGATGTATATGTAATCGTTTTCATACCGTATCCATATTATAGAGGGATTCACCTTCCTTTGTAAATATTTATTTTTGCTTAAATTACTTTTTATTTATTGTGCATTTATTACAGTTTTACACATTCATTTTCATTTTAAGCATAAAAAAGGCAGTTACCCTGACACATTAGTTTTTTAATGCTTAATGTGGAGCAACTACCCGCATTTTATACTTTTTATTAGTTTAAACTTTTTATTAGTTTAAAGTTTCTCTTTGCTGAAGCTCAAATCCTAACTTCACTTTTCTTATAATAGGTTTTTCTTCCTGAAGATTTTCAAGAAGCATACGCCCCGCTGTAACACCACTTGTCTTGTAGTAATAATGCATAGAAGTAAGCTGCGGTGTGATTACCTTAGAAACTTTAGAATCTCCTATTCCTGCTATTGCAATCCCATGTAAATCCTTATATTTTTCTTTGATGGCTGTAATAGCCCCTACTGCAATATTATCTGTAGCACAAAATACACCATCTACATCAGGATGTGCATTGACTAACTCACTCATCGACTCATAACCTGATTCACTGGAGAATTCCCCTTCTCTTATAAGGCTCTCATCTATGCTCCTACCAGCTTCTTTAAGTGCATCCTCATACCCCTTTTTACGTTTAGCCCCAGCTGCTTCATCTTGTGTGGTGACACCTATGAAAGCAATTTTACAGCAACCTTTTTCAATAAATAACTTTGTCAAACTCTTTGCTGCACCATAATCATCATGGTAAACACTAGAATAATTCTCTGACTCCTGTCCTAATAAAATAATGGGTACTTTAATCCGTCCCATTACTTCTAAGTGTTTAGGCGTTAAAATAGTAGCAATAAAAATAATACCATCTACTTGATTATTTTTAAAAATATTAAGATACTCTATTTCTTTTTCTATATTTAAGTTTGTATTTCCTAATAAAATATTATAGCCTTCTTTACTTAGTGTAGTGCTGATACCTTCTACCATACGACTTACTGCTTCTGAGCTAATTTTAGGTACAATAATACCTATTAAATTGGTTTTCTTAGTGCGTAGTGTCTTGGCGTGTGCAGACGGAATATACCCGGTTTCATCTATAATCTTTTGGATTTTGTCTCTATTATCTTGACTTACATAGCCATTATTTAAAAACCTTGAAACAGTTGCATTAGATACGCCTGCCAGTTTTGCAATTTTACTGATATTCATACGTTCACCTTGCTTTACTTTTGCTTTTCCTTTAGCCTATCATAAGGTTTAGGTATTGACAAGTTGAAGTACCTACTCCATATTCTCAATTAAATCCCCTACCTTTTCCAATCCTACCGAAAACCTTACCCTTTAAATATAAAACATTATAGGTTCACATACTTCTTCCTGCTGCGTTTGCACCGCAAGTTCTTCAAGTGTAATTTGACTTAAAAAATCATATAGTCGCTCATCAATCGTCTGCCATACAAGTTCTTGTACACATTCTGCGATAAACGTACTTTCTTTACCTTGTTCCACAATGGATATTGGTCCTTCCAAAACTTCTAAAACCTCGAGTACCGTTGTTTTTTCTGCTGGTTTAGTAAGTTTATAGCCTCCCTTTGGTCCCTTAATACTTTCCACAAGCTTTGCTTTTTTTAGAAGTGCAAAAGCCTGCTCTAAATAATTTACCGATACACCTTGCCTCTTTGAAATACTACTTAAAGCCGTAGATGCTTCATGCTCATGCAGGACTAAATCTACCATGGCCCTAAGACCATATCTCCCCTTTGTTGTCATTTTATAAATAATAATCAACCTCCCCATAGTGCTTTATAAGTTTTAACCTATACTCTTGTATTAAATCTTCTAAATTCATGTTATCCACAGTGTTATCGAGTACCTTGCCTAATCTTTCCCATAACTTTCTCGTACTACAGCTCTCCCTAATCCCATAAGTACATGCTTTTTCCCCATTAATACATGGCACGGGAATAAAATCCTTCTCTACACTCCTTATAATGTCCCCTATAGAAATATCTCTAGAAGACTTAGCAATTAAGTAGCCTCCCTTAGCTCCTCTTACTGTCTCTACTAGCTGTTTTTTCCTAAGCAAGAACAAAATTTGTTCTAAATACTTTTCACTTACTTTAAGCGCCTGAGCCACTACTTTTACACGTAGCGGTCCTTGCCCTGAAAAATAGGCGATATATAACATGGCTTCTACTGCATACTTACCCTTTGTAGAAATATTCATTTTCTACCCCCTAGCTTTTTAGTAATATTTCCATAAACCCTCTTACTTTTCCTATGTAATTAAAGATTATTATTTTTTTATTTCCTACTTTTATAGTAAAGATTATATTTTTCGTTTTTCAAATTGTCAATAAATATCTTTATTGTTCAGAATTTCACTTTAAACAATAAAAATACCGTATCTCCTTATAGATATTCCGGAAATACGGCATAGCTTATTATTCACGTGTAAAAATAAAATGGTTTTGGGTAGATAAAATCTCATTAAACCTATACCCGTCTTCATCAAATGCTTTAAGTTTATCTATCTGATCAATTTGCTTAGTTGTTATATAACGAATCATCTGTCCCCTAGCTTTTTTCGCATACATACCTACGACTTTGTACTGTCCATTTTTATAATCTTTAAAGCTTATCTCAATAACAGGATAATGTTTTTGAATAACTTTTAAGTCAAGTACTTTACTATACTCTTCAGAAGCAAGTTGAATAAGTGCTTTATCTCCACTGGTTTCTGAAAGTAATTGTAAAAAATACTTTGTTAGATGCTCTTTCCAGTACTTATAAAGATCTTTTCCCTTTGGATTGGATAGTTTAGTCCCCATCTCTAAGCGGTAAGGCTTAATACACTCTAAAGGCCTAATCACCCCGTAAAGCCCTGATAAAATACGTACATGATCATTCAAATATAAAAGCTCCTCTTGTTCTAGGCTCTGTGCATCTAATCCCTTATAAGCCTCTCCATAAAAATATAATATAGCTTCATAGGCCTGCATTACACTTGTATCTTCAAATGTATGATTTCTCTGTTCATTTACTTTAGCCAAATCGAGTGACATTTTCATAAGCTTAGCAAGCTCTTCCTGTGAATAACTTTGAAGAATCCTCATAAGTTCTAACGTTTGCTCATGAAATTGTAGTGGCTTATAGCTCTTAAGCCTACCTTCTTCTACCATACTAAAAGTTTTGGCTGGAGATAAAATAGCTAACATAGTAACACCCTCCTTTTTTTCTATTATACAAAATAAACTTACCACTTTACAAACATTAAATTCTATATGATAATAATTATTAGATATACTTCAGATAAAACCAAGGAGGCTTGTAAGATGGAAAATGTAATTTTAGAAGTTGGTATGAAAGCTCCTGACTTTGTTCTTATGGGGTCAGATAATAAAGAACACCGTTTAAGTGACTACTTAGGTAAAAAAGTTATTTTATACTTCTACCCTAAAGATAATACACCAGGCTGTTCTAAAGAGGCTGAAGCTTTTAGAGATAACTTTGAGCACTTCTCAAAGGAAAATGCTGTTATTTTAGGTGTAAGTCGCGATACATTAACTGCACATGCTAAATTTATTGCCAAATATGACTTACCTTTCGTACTTCTTTCAGATAAAGAAGAGGTAGTATGTAAACTTTATGATGTGTTAAAGGAAAAAACTATGTGTGGACGTACAGGTATTGGTATTGAAAGAAGTACTTTTGTTATTGATGAACAAGGTATGCTTACAAAAATCTACCGCAAAGTTAAAGTTGCAGGTCATGTTGACACTGTAAAATGCGAACTAGCCTAGTCCATAAAACCGATTTATAAAAACATGCAAACACCTACCTTATAAATGCCAAAAAGAGTCTATTCTCATCATTTGAGAGTAGACTCTTTTTGTATGTCCTCTATAATTCTACTTACCTTCTAGTAAACGACTTGCCATACATGCCGCTTCTTGCCAGGTTAATTTATCATTAGGTCTATAGATGGTATTAGGCGCTCCTAATATACCTCTTCTTACTGTAAACTTAATATTTTCTTGATCTTTAGCTGACAAACTTTCTATATCTGGAATAAATGGCATCCCCTCCTTAATTTCGAAGAAGCATGCATACTTATCTGTTAAATAGGGCATAAGTCTGGCTATCTGTAATCGAGTTAAAGTCTCCTCTTTTTTTAATGATTCCCCTAGTACACCCCCTATTTCCTCTAAGGTAATACGTTCTTTCCCCCCTATGGCTACATTAAGCATATAAATAAGATGCTGTACTGGTATAGCCTCCTTATAATTTGCTCCTTTTTCAGTAATCCATTTATTCTTAAGAGCACTATCTATATAACTTTGTGCCCAAGGAGATGCTGTCTGATTGATAAGTTCATATCCCCTTTCTCCGTCTTGGCTCACCTTGAAGTATTCCTGTCCATACTCAAATAACTTATTAATATCTTCATACTGACCAGGACTTTTAACTTTCATCACAACTGCTATGAGTTCCATATCTCCATAGATAGCTTTAGCAACAAGTGTCTGCTGTGCATCATCATGAAAGCCTGTTTTAGCCGCAACCACATGCTCATTGTAATAAGGTGTATTGCTATCAAGTAATCGATTCTTATTAGTTACTGTAATAGTTCTATTAGTATTTAGTACTTTTACAGTATATTTTGTAGTAGCTGCCATCTTAATAAGCTCTGGAACACTAAAGGTTTCTCTTGCAATCTGCGCTAAGTCATAAGCCGTTGTATAATGATTTGGATCGTGATAACCATGAGGATTAGTAAAATGGGTATTTAAGGCTCCATAGTGTTTAGCCTTTTCATTCATTCTGGATGCAAAATTGTCTATACTCCCTTTAGAAGCAATGGCTAAATCATGTGCAATAAAATTATCTGAGCCTACTAAGAGTCCATAGAGAGCGTCTTTCACACTAATGCTGTCCCCTACTGCAAGGCCAATATGACTACTGTCTGCCGGCACTGTGTTAACACTTCCCTGTGACTTCGTTAAAGTACTGTTTTGATTCAGTTCCTCCAGTACAATCATAGCTGTTAAAATTTTTGTTGTACTGGCTGGATATAATTTTTTATGCTCATTCTTTCCATAAAGCACAGTATTTGTTTTAGGTTCAATTAAAATAGCCCCTTCAGATTGAATCTGGGGCATAGCTGTATTTGCAAAGACAGAAATACAAATTGAAAAATAGCAAATGATAAACCAGACTACCTTTTTATACATTTTCTCTCCTCCCGTAAAAATTCCTTAACTTTATTATAGGACATTATGGAAATTATTGTAAATAGTTCAGTTTTATTTTTACAGTTTTTCAATAAAAAAGCTATTACAAAACACTTCCTCACTCTATTAAAGTTTAGGAGTGTTTTGCAATAGCTTTCTCTTTACTTATTCATATAGTTGCCAATATTAGCCTCTTCGTCAATAATGCCTTCAATCATAGGGGTTTTACTTACCATAATCGTTGTAATACCAGGTCCATGCCCTGCCTTTATACAATCACTATGTACAACAACCCCAATGCTTACTGCACCTTTAAGGTAACCACGTCCATAGCTGTTGTCACAGTCTTGAAGAAGTACTAGGTCACCAAATTTTAACCTATCAAGACCTAATCTCTTAATTTCTTCTGTATCCGCTGTCATAATGTCATAGTCTCCACTATAACCATTACCTGATCCAATTCCTGAGCCCATAAGGTATGGTGGTACCTTTGCTACAACTGGCACTTGCAATTTACCATCTACTTCTGTAACACCTAATTTTTCAAATAAATCAGGGTCAATACTCATCATATGTACATCTGGATAATCTGTTAGCTGAAGTCCTTGCCCATAAGCCTTAATTTGAATTTTATCATCAATAGAAAGATTTTCTAAAGTCTCCTCATCAAAGTACACAAGTACATGGTCAATACCACCATGCATACCTGTTACATAACCCTTAGCACCTTTTGCATCCCCTGAAATAATTTTTGCTTCATTCCCAATGCATGCAAAAGTCATAAGTGCTGCATTTTCATTAGTATTTTCATTACGCATAGATACACCTGGCTCTACATGGTCGCCAGCCCAGCCAAAGGCACTATCTCCAATTTTAACATTATAAGATATACCACCTGTAGCTGGTAAAATCATAGGCTTGCCTTCGTGTGTAATACGGTATGTCCCACCGGTAGGATGATGTACTTTCCCTTGAACAGACCATTTTACAACTTTGTCTTTATTTGTTTTTAACATTTCTGGTCACTCCTTTAATCGTTCAATCTACTTATTCATTATAAGAGTTCTTTTCTTCTTATTCAAATAAGATTTTTCTTTTTTGTAGAAAAATCCAAAATAAATAATAGTTATAATGAGAAGCAGTGTGCAAATAAGTCCACCTTCTATTCCAAAAGCACCACCATTTAATAAATTATCTTCTACTCGAATACTTTTTATTAATCCTCTTCCATAAGCTGAGCCACTTACTTCAATATTAAAGATATTCCCTTGGAAATAATTCCAAGTAATATGATAACCTATAGCCATCCAGAGATTACCACTCTTATAGGTCATAATACCAAATACAATACCTACTAACGCTATATTCAGTGCAGCTATATAGGATATATTAGGGTTTAAAAAATGCATAACAGAAAAAATAAGCGCAGGTATTATAATAGCCCATGCAATACCATGTCTGTAGTAAATAATATGCTGGAAGCATCCTCTTACTAAAATTTCTTCTACAAATCCTACACTAATAAAAAGAATAAGACCTAATAGTAAATCCCAAGTTATATGTACCTCATTAAAGCGTGTATCTCCCATTATATAATTAATACCTATAATAAGGGTGATAGATGCTGCCCCTAATAATAAGCCTATTAGAAGGTCTTTATAATCTCTTTTAACAGGCGTAAGCCCCATATCTTCTGTCGTTTTCCTATTCATCACTTTAAATAAAATAATGATTGCTACAATACTGATTAGATTACAAAGAGCAATAGTTATAGACTGATAGGCATAACTTGTCAAAAATGCCTCTATACCTGATACATCTCCTCTAGTAGATTGTATGCCTATGATAATACCTAAAATTATATTAATAGGCATTATTAAGGCTAGTTGTGCAATATTCATTCCCAAATACAGTAAAACCATCTGCCATCCTGACCTAATACATCCATCATGTCCTATAAATAGTTTTTTCATTTCTCCATCCTCCCTTTTTCATTTAGTCTTATCATAACATAATTCTGTTTAAATTTTTAAAACATTTTATCTTATATTCTTATACTTTTTTTATGTTAGGATATTAAGTATACATAATTTCACTGGAGGTTAACTATGTCTATCAAAAAACATACTACATTCTTAAAGCTTATAAGCATAGGCTTACTTACCTTATTAGTCGGCTGTACTAAAGTAGAAAGCTTGCCTAAAGTAGAATCATCAAATGAGACTCAAAGCAATTTAGCCGAAATACATTTTATTGATACAGGTAATAGCGATAGTATTCTTATTAAAGAAGGTCAAAAGGCTATGCTGATTGATGGTGCTGATAATGATGATGAAAAGAGCCTTGTTGAGTATATTAAGGCTCAAGATGTAACTGAATTAGAATATGTCATTGCAACACATCCACATGCAGACCATATTGGCGCTTTAGATTCTGTTATCCGAAGTTTTCCTATTCAGCATCTCTTTGTCGCTAATGGCGATGCTGATACAAAAACCTATAGAGATTTTATTCAGGCTGCTATGGATAAAAACCTTACACCAAGTGTACCTTTAGAAGATAAAAAGTTTATGCTAGAGGAAAGCTACTTTGAAGTATTCAATACGAACGGTGGAGAAGATACAAATGAACAGTCTCTTGTAATCCTGTATACAAATGGTGAAGATAAAGTTCTTCTAACTGGAGATGCTGAAAAAGGAACAGAAGCTGAAATCCTTCCAAAAATGCCTAAAGTAGATATTCTTAAAGTCGGTCATCATGGTTCTCATAGCAGTACAACAGATGCCTTTCTTGAACGTGTAGACCCTGAGTACGCTATTATTACAGTGGGTACTGATAATAAATATGGCCACCCTCATATAGAAACTGTAGATAAACTCAAAAAAGCTGATATTGAAGTACATAGAACAGATGAATGTGGGGATATTATCTTCCAATCAACAGGTAACGGACTTACTACAACTTGCGCTCCTGGTAGTTATAATCGAGGAAATCAAAGTAACAGTAGTACTACTTCTGCATCTACGCCACAAGCTGATTCAAGGCCTGTATCTTCTTCTCAAGTAAGTAATAATACCGTTTCTCAAGCAGCACCTACTCAGTCTAGTAATGTTAAAACAGTCTACTGGACACCAAACGGCAAAAGCTATCATACGACAGATAGCTGCTCTGCCCTTGCAAAAAGTAAAACGATTTTAAGCGGCACTATTGCCGAAAGCGGTAAAAACGATCCATGTGATCGTTGTCACTAATAAAAAATTAAAGGACTGTTATATACGCTATAACAGTCCTTTTACTTTTAAATTTTATCTATATAACTTCCATAACCTTCCTCTTCCATTCTATCTTTAGGGATAAAACGAAGTGCCGCTGAGTTAATGCAATATCTAAGCCCTCCAAGCTCCCTTGGTCCATCTTCAAAGACATGGCCTAAATGAGAATCTGCATGACTACTTCTTACTTCTATTCTATGCATACCATGACTTGTATCTTCTTTATCATAAACGGCGTTCTGTATAATAGGTTTACTAAAAGCTGGCCAGCCACATCCTGAGTTAAATTTATCTTTAGAAGAAAATAGAGGCTTACCACTTACCATATCTACATAGATGCCTTCTTCAAAATGCCCATCATATTCATTAATAAAAGGAGCTTCTGTAGCATTTTCCTGCGTCACTCTATATTGCAAGTCATTTAATCTTTTCTTTAATTCCTCTTTATCATAAGGATTTCTATACCATTTATCCTTAATGAACTTTTCTCTTCCTGAGCCTTTGTAATAAAGTCTATAGCGCAGCGGATTTTTCTTATAATAATCTTGATGATACTCTTCTGCCTCATAAAAAGGCATAGCTGGCTTAATAGGCACTACAATAGGCTTGTCAAAATAACCTGTCTTCTCTAATTCTTTTTTATATTTCTCGGCAACTTCTTTCTGCACCTCATCTTGATAGAAAATAGCTGTATGATAAGTTTCTCCTCTATCATGAAATTGTCCCTCTGGGTCAGTAGGGTCTATACTTCTAAAGAAAATTTCTACTAACTCTCTATATGGCATTTTATCTTCATCATATGTGATTTCTACAGCTTCAACATGGCCTGTACTATGTGCACATACTTCTTCATAAGTAGGATTTTCTATATGTCCGCCCGTATAACCTGCTACAATACTTATAATGCCTGGTAATTCATCAAAAGGTTTCACCATGCACCAGAAACATCCTCCTGCAAAAATGGCTTTTTTAATAGCACTCATCTTATAACCTCCTTTTTAGCTAGTTTAACTTATTTCATGTTTAGTATACTACACAAAAAAGTTAGAGGGATATTCTGCCTTGAAAGAATATCCCTCTAACGCTTTCATTGCTTCATTATGGCTGATCTGGCCAAAATAAAGTCGCTTTTACCATTTCTTCTGATTCACCAATAAGTCGAGCAATCTGCTCTACTGTTAAACCCATTTTGTGTAAGTAAAAGATGTTCTCTTCACTGTTCATACTGCACCTCCTACATCTATCTCCTACTCCTATTATATTGCCATAAGCTTATTACTTCTTATTATTTTTGAATTCTTTCCAATCTCCATGCGGAATATACTTTCCTGCTTTTTTAGCTACCTTTTCATCTACATAAATATAAACCCAGCACATCTGCTGGCTACCATCTTCTAGATGCACCTTCTGCTTAACACGGACATAAAGATTCTCTTCTCCTTCTCCCATATAGCCTTCTAATAGATCAAGACTTTTTAGGATTTTATCCTGACTTAACGTTATCACTTCACCATACACAGTCCCTTCCCCGAGGATAACTGCTGGATAGCCTGCTGGCAAATGATATAAATCCCCTTTAATCTGCCCTTTTTCAACTTGTCTTACTCTATTTTTAAGTACCTTATCATAATTCCAAAAATCAGTCCTTAGCGAGCCATATACAAACACTTTTTCCATGTTGTCACTTCCTTAGCTGTCATCATTTTTGAATATAAAAAGAGGTTATTGCCTACTGCAATGACCTCTTTTCTTTAGTAAAAACAATTAACAGATTGTACCTGCTGCTACTTTAATATCATCCTTAGTTTCGCTGATTACCTTAATACAGATTTCTAAGCCTCTTGTAATATCTTCGATTGACATAGAAGGTGTATTAGCTTTAGTCGCTACTTGCTGTGTAATATATGGGACATGAATAAATCCACCACGCATATGAGGATATTTCTTATTAATCATATAGAGTACACCATACATAACATGGTTACATACAAAGGTTCCTGCTGTATTAGAAAGAGATGCTGGAAGACCTGCCTTCACCATTTCAGCGACCATTGCTTTCACGGGTAAGTTAGTAAAGTAAGCATTTTCTCCATCTGCAAACACACTTGTATCTACAGGCTGATTGCCTTCATTATCCTGAATACGTGCATCATCAATATTAATCGCTACACGTTCAGGTGTAATGCCAAATCTTCCTCCTGCTTGTCCAATAGATACCACTACATCTGGATTATGCTCTTTAATAGCTTCTTCTATCTTTTCTAAACTTTTATTAAATACAGTTGGAATTTCTAAAGTAATAACTTCAGCATTTCCAATCTTTTTATTTAACTTTTTAACTGCTTCTAATGCTGGATTAATTGACTCTCCGCCAAATGGATCAAATCCTGTAACAAGTATTTTCATGTCGTTCCTCCTTATATTATAAATTTAAAAGGCCCAGAAATACATCAGTAATATATGGATGATGAGTAAAGGAATAGCAACAAATGCTTGATGCTTAATCACTGCATTCTTATCCTTTGTCTGTAAGAGTACAACTGGAAGTACGTTAAAGTTAGCTGCCATTGGTGTAAGGAGCGTACCACAGTAACCCGCTGTTAAAGCAAGCGTAGATGCAATAAGCACATTCCCACCTTGCGCAAATACAAACGGTACACCAATTCCTACTGTAATAACAGAGAAAGCTGCAAAAGCATTTCCCATAATCATAGTAAACGCCGCCATACCTACGCAGTATGCTACAACACCAAGGAAAATGTTCCCTTCTGGAATAACAACTGCAATACCTTTGGAAATGACATCACCTACACCAGCTGCTGTAAAGAGGGTACCTAACGAAGCGAGAAGCTGTGGTAATATACTCATAGCCCCAATAGCTTGAAGCATACGGTTACCATCTTTAGCTACCATACTTATAGGTGCTTTTGTCAGCATAAGTGTAAAGACTAAAGTAACACAAGCTGCAATACCAATTGCTACTACACCGCTAAAGCTTGTAAACTTAGCTACACATACAACAATAAGTGCAATAGCTAAAGATGGTAGGAAAATTTTATTCCCTAGTTTCTTAGCCTGCTCTACTGTAAAATTATGCTCTGGCATATCTACTTTACCTGTATTCACTTGTTTCGTTGCCGTGAGTACACCAATTACGAGCAACATAACCCCAACAACAGTTCCTGGAAGGTAGCTTCCGAATACAAATATGCTCCCTAGAATAACCCAAAATGCTGTTGTACCAAAGCGTGTTTTATGCGTAGTATCTCTAAATACAAAGAAACCTACCATATACATTAAAAGTCCTACTAATATATAAAAAAGTTCTAATAAGAAGTCACCCATTATTTGTCACCTCTCTTTTTTGCCATTGTTTTTCTAATCGTTCTGTCTAAATGTAGATTTTGGATTACACCAAGTACAAGTGCAATAATCGCTACTGGAATGGCAATCTGTACAATTTGAAGTGTATCTACTTGATATCCTAACTCTTCAAGTGTACCTGCTATAAGGAGTACCCCAGAGTTAGCCATGAAAATATTCTGCGCAAAGAAATTCCCATAGTTATCAGCCGCTGCTGAAGCTGCTTTAATTTTCTCTTCTACCTTTTCGTCTAATTCACCATATTCACTTACAGCTGCCCCATTAGCCATAGGCTCAATAAGTGGTCTAACAAACTCTGTTTGTCCACCTAATCTTAAGCCCAAAGCAATCGCAACTTCACGAATAAGTAAGTATAAAGATAACACTTTTCCTGTAGAAAGGTTTTTTATATTTTTAATCAGTTCAATAGCACGTTGTTTAAGCCCATATCTTTCTGATAGCCCAATAATTGGCAAGATCAATAAGAATAATGCCATATGTCTTTGTTTAATGAACGTATCGCCTATTGTGCCTAATATCTCCGCTATACCCATGCCTGCTGCAAGCCCTGTAGCAAGCCCTGCTGTTAGTACAACTGCAATAGTATCAAACTTTAATATAAAGCCAACAATAACAATCACTATACCTATAAGTTGCATGATGTCCCTCCTTGTAAGTTAACTTATTTTATTATACACATTTTATAATCCAGTAACTACCTTTTTTTACAATTTGTTTTAATTTTCCTCCATTATAGAAGTTTGTAATACGTACAAGCCAAGACGGATATGATTAATTAGGGGGAGGTGTTTGTATGAGTCTTATTATTGCATTAAGTTCTACTTTTATCATAACTTGTCTACTTTTTACGAATAAAAAATATAAGATTTCCTTTAACAAAATTGCCGTAGGTATTATTATATTGGAGCTTTTTGCAACAGTAGGTGCTGCTTTTATAAGCCTCTTCTTAGAAAGCCCTTTAAACTTTTTCTTTACACCTGGTACCCACCTTTATGTCCTAGTAGAAAATATCTTCACAGTAGGTCTTATTGAAGAACTTGCTAAATTTATTGTTATTTATATCTGTACATATAAACTTACCAAATTAAAACGCGTTGAAGACTTAATGTTTTACTTTATCCTATCTGCCTGCACCTTTGCAGCACTTGAAAATAGTCTCTATATGCTTGTCTATGATATGGATCTTCAACTTGCCTTTATGCGCAGTTTTATCTCTGCCCCATGTCATATTTTTTACTCTATTATTTTTGCTTTTTTTTATATGTGTTATCTAGAAGAGGTATCAAAAAAGAAATTTACCTTTTTACAAGGTGTATTTTTTTCTTCTCTTTTTCATGGTTTTATGAATTTTTGTTTAGGTTATTCTAATCCTAGGTTCTATATACTTGGCATCTTAGTTTCTTTCTTTATGCTCTCTGCCTATATGATTATAGGCTTAGTTTTTATTAAAAATCATTTTTCCAGACTTCATTGTAGCTACTGTGAAAATTCCATTATTCCTGAAGCACACTTTTGTATTTATTGTGGTACTCCCCTTATTTATCCTTCATACTTAAAAGATGAAAAACGTGTTATTTATACGCTCGCTACCTTTATAGGTATCCTAATGTATATACTTTCTATTTTTTAGCAAAAAATAAAGGTGATGCTTAAGATTCCACGCGTGGCCTCTTTGTCATCACCCCTTCTCTCTTCTTTTAATTAAAAGAACGCTTCTTGAAGTTGTCTTTCAACACTTTCTTCATCTTTATTATCAATTACAACAACATCTTTGTTTGTTGGTTTGCTATTATCTTTTGTTTTTACATATTCATCCCAGTTTTCAAGTTTCCAAGTATCTCTATCAGATGCTCTTTCAATCATACGTGCATGAATTGTTTCAAGATCACAGTATACCCAAACCATAACAAGCTCTGTATCCATATCAGCAAGTTTTGCTCTAAGTCCTGCAATATATTCTTGGTTGTTGAATTCTTTTGTAAATGGTGCATTAACAATAACATTATCGTTGAATTCTAATGCTTCGAAAGCTACGTCAAGAATAGCAATGTACTCTGGATCTCTTAAATATGTATTAAAGAATTCTGAATCCCTATTGTATGGCTCGTTTGCTGCTAAATAAGCTGCTTTAGAGAGTGGGATAATTGTATCTTTATCAAGATACACTGGATTATTTAATTTTGATGCTAATTTTTTTGATACATAAGTTTTGCCACTTGCAGGTGGAGAACCTACTAGAAATAATCTTTTTTTCATTCTAATTCTCACTTTCTTATTTAAACTTGTGTCAAATTCATGAATGACACACTTATAAGGAATAGGATATTGTAATACTTCTACCTTTTATAGGTATTCTTCATATTACTACATATTGTCATTTTTTTCAACATTTCTTGTCTATTTACGCAAAAAAACGTTTCTGCATCCTATGTTCTTAGCAGAAACGTTTTTTATCTCTTCTTACTTAGCTCATTTTATTCACAAGATTCAACGCGTACCAGGAAATGTCCTGTAGCATTTCTTGGATTGGCTATATACAGATTTCTAAGCGCTTCATACTCTGTAATCACGCCATCCTTTATGCCTTCATATCTAGTGATATTCGTATTATTAGGTCCTTTCTGCTTAACATCGAAACAAATATCTGTATCCCCCATTTTGGAAATAACACGCCATTTAAGATGTCCTTCATTAGGTAATTGATTGACTCCAAAATTCCTACTTGAACGCCTATCCTCACCCTCTTCACCATAAGGCAAACAAGCTATAGTTGTTGCTACTCCCATACAAACACTCCTTTCAATATACCCCCAGAATTTTGCAAAACAAAATTTATATTTATATTATAATACTTTTTATTAAAATATATATTATTTTTAAAATAATATATCGTATACATTGTCAGTTTAGATATTTCTAATTATTTTATAGTTTATTTTTTGTGCATAGTGTTTATTCACTCTATTAGTTAACTTACTTTTATTAACACACTAAGTAACATCTGTCTATTTTTAATTGACTTTGGCATAAAAAGTCGATATACTTACTTATGTCAGATAGTTAACACTAATAAAACAATTTCCACTATCATTTGCAACATTACTATTAAAACGAGTTTTGCCCCAAAAACTCAAATATTAGCATTACCCCCCAAAAGGCTAACACATAAATTCTTCACTATGTGTTAGCCTTTTCCCTGTCATTTTTATCATTTTAAAATAAACCTTTATACTTTCGCATAGATTAATAGTGATAGTACTATAGAAAGGAGCACAGTTATAATATGACTCCTATAGACTGTTCTAAGCTCCAACAAGCTCTGTGCACAGCCAATCAACTGCTTTTTAAGCCTCATCTAAATAGGCTTTCAAACTGCTCTTCATTAGCTTCAAATGATAAACTAGACCCAAAATGTTTTAAACTTATTGAAATTACAAGCTTTATCTGTTCTTCTTCAGATCTTTCAAGCTTTGCCTATACTTTAAGTGCTTTACATAGATTGCAAACAACTCTTTATTATATACTGGATGTTTCACCTACTACCATTACCCCCTATATTGGTCTTAGATCACTTCATAATCTTTGTATTGCTCTAGACCTTATTATAGCCGGATTAATGAAATTGGACCCCACACTTCAGTATGAATATATAGAATACACTGATTTTATAGACCTTTCTACTCTTTGTTCTGTCTCTTCTGCCACATTTACACCTAGCTTACCTGATTCTATTACTTGCAGTACGCCCCTTTTATCCGCTTTTGTACAATCTATGAAGGGAGCTTCTTATACGCTTATTCTTATAGCAAATCCTATAACACTTGAATGTTATAGACAAGAACAAATAACTTTACTAGGCCTCCATACCGACCTTTTTCCTTTTACTGATATTAACCATAATATACAGCATCATAAACATAATAACTGCACACATACTACTAATTGCAACCATACTTGCCTTGATACTCATACACTAACTAAGTCTAACGGCAACTCCTGTTCTACAACTGTATCCCAAAATACTACAGATTCTTTCTCTACTTTTTTTAAACCTTCAGATTCAGCTAACTTCACTAAAAGTAACAATGAGGCCTGTAATAATTCACGTAGTGAAACATGTAATGATAACTGTTCTGATACGCAAACCAACCAATGCACCAATAGCAAGGGGACGACCCATACTGAAACCTGCATAACCATTGATATTAACCAAGAAAATTTTAGAACACGTGATGAAGAAGTAGTAAGACTGCTTGAAACCATTACAACTGCTCTTGCACGTTATACAGCAACCCTGTATTTGCCTATCTTCAACTTTAATACTTACTTTACCTCTTGCAATAGTGCAACCAGTCTCCTTGCTGCCACAACTTATATGGGACTTCTTACAGCCTCATCCCCCGCAAATGCACCACGTTTCATTAATTACTGGGATGACTGTAATAATTGTTTTATACCTCTTATAGAACAATTAAAGCAATTAAAAACGCCTTCTTTTTGTGTAGAAGGCTGTTGTAATGAAATTATTCCAGGAATGCCTATTACGGCTAATGAACTGAATCCGTTCATTGTTCCTATTCTTTTATCATCAAGTTTGGGGAACTAGAAAAGGTATTTCTTCCATACCAAACATATCGTTACTTTCCAGTATAAACGTTGGGTCGACAGGTACATCATCTACTCTTAGTTCATAATGTAATAAGGCTTTTGTGGCATCACCACTATCTCCTGAAAAACCTATAACATCGCCTGCTTTAACCTCATCCCCTGTGCGTACTGTATAGGTACTTAAATGCATATAACGTGATTGAACCCCATTGCCATGATCAATAAAGACCATATGTCCACCACCTGCATCTACTCCCTTTGAATCCGGTGCTGCTTTAATAATCTTACCATCTTCAATTGCATAAAGTGGTGTACCAAATTCAACTTCTAAATCAATCCCCTCGTGTCTATAACTTCCCCTTAATTCATCAAAAGGTGCTAAAAGTTCTGTCTTACATTGTACGGGACTTACAAAAAATCCATCTTTTCTTTCAAACGGGAAAACTAGGCTGTCATCTAGAATAATATAATTACTAGCCTGAAGAGATAAAGTTAAAGTTAGAGCAATACCTCCTGCTATTTTCATCCATTTCCTATTGATCATTTGTCTGATCCTTTCTTTATCTTATGTATTTGTATAACTTAACTATAATACATTTTTATTTAAAGGTAAACTTTAATTCCCAAAAAGAGACAGTCGCTTTCCATAAAAAAGGACTGTCTCTTTTTATTTTAATAAAAACTTTGACGATTATGACAAATCTCTACCACTTCATCAATACGTCTTTTGGCTTCATCTCCCGTGCTCGCCTCTTTAATATATTGAATCAAATGTTCTTGCTGTACTTTAGGTAATGTAGCAAAATAACTCATAGCATCTACATCTTCAGCCAGCTGCATTGTAAGACCTAATGGCAAACCATCATCTTCTTCTTCAAACCTATTCATCTTTATACCTCCTTTTTTAAAAATGCTTATTCCTATTTGTTATGTGCTTATTCATAAGTTTTTATTACTTATATGCATGCCGCCTCTAATCCCTATCCTAAGGTCAAACTTGAAAATCATTTTAGGCATTGTAGCTTCACTGCTGCAACTGTCTATTGAGCAAAAAAATATTTTCTATTTCTTCACCTTTCTCATTATAATACTTCATTTCATCCCCTGTTATATAGCCTTTAGTATTACGGTCTAAGACACTTCCCTGTATTTTAAGTAATGCCTCTTCAGACATAGGAAGCTCTACCTCGCTTGTTTCATAGTCTCTTTGACATACCATCTTGACTTTCATCTATCCAGCTCCTTTTGGCTTATTAGCCTCATAGTAGCTTTCATAATTGTGAAAATCAAGGTACCTCCTCCTGTGGGATTATAGAAATTCTATTACTTTATTAATCTCACATAACTTCCCATAGTTTACGTTTTCCGCAACAAATAGTCCTTTCTCTGAATGGTTTGTTTTTATCTAATTGTATATACCAGCTGCTTCCTTGTCTTCTAGAACTACATCTCCTACTCCATCTATTTCACCTGCTGCTTTAAAGGCCTGTTTAGCTAGAAAGACTGCAATGATTTCATTAATAACAGCTGCTGCTGCAATGGTTCCTTGAATAATGGTTGCACTTTCTGGGTCAGGCCCTATAAGCACATTTACTGCTGAGCCTGTAAAAATAAGTGATACACCTGAATGAGGAAGTAGTGTAAGACCTAAATATCTCTTAACTGTTTTAGGTGCCTTGGATAAAACCGCTCCTGTATAAGCTCCTCCTATCTTTCCTAGGGCACGTGCCACAATATAAATAACTGTAAATACACCTGCTCCTAGTATAAGATGATAATCTAATGGTGCACCTAAATTTAAAACAACTATAATCATAAAGAGGCCAATAACAGGCATATTCGTTTTCATAATGTCCTCTACACGTTCTTTCGGCATCATATTAGCAAATGTTGCTGCGAATGCAACACCTACTATCATAAGATTGAGAACTGGTTTAGGCATGATATAATTATTTACAAAAATTCCTACTGCTGCTGTTACACACATACATACCATCGTACTTAATAATGTCATCCTCTTAGACATTTCTCTCTTTAAAATATGACCCGCGATAAAACCTGTCACCCCACCAATAAGGACTGGAATCACAATCATAAGAGGTACAAAATAAAGAGGAATTCGCACATCAGAAATCATACTAGATACTACCCCTATGACTAAGAAGAATACAACTAAGGCAATAATATCATCTAATGCCGCTAAAGGAATAAGTGCCTTTGTTACAGGCCCCTTTGTTTTATATTCATTAACAATAGAGATAGATGGTGCCGGTGCTGTCGCTAGTGCAATAGCTCCAAATACAACTGCTAAGTATAATGGAATCCCCATGAAACTAAAGATGAGCCCAAATGCACATGTTACTACTAAAAAAGTCCCTAATGCTTCTGTTACACATATGGTTATAATCTGCTTTCCTGACTGCTTTAAATCTTTCCATATAAGTTCTGTTCCTATTAATAGACCTACAGAAACTTCCCCAATATTAATCAGTATATGGAACCAATTATTATTCATTATTTCATCATTAAACCACCCTAATGCATGAGGGCCTATGATCATACCTGCTACTAACCAGCCTAATATAGCTGGTAGCTTTACTCTTGCTACTAATTTCCCTGCTATAAAAGCTATTCCTATAAAACAAATTAAAAGTAATATACCTTTTAACATGACTACTCCTTCTTTCTTATTTTATTTTACAATCCCATAAAAGAGTATTAGAATCATATCTTTTATATCCTTGCTATGCTGCATCACGATTTGATGCTTTTCTTCTGGGTTTTCTAAACAACTTCCTTTATATTTCATATGAATATAATGGCTCATATCACTAAGAAGCTCTATAATACTAGACTTTTCATAGTCTTCCTTTAAAACCACATAATCTAAAAGCTTAGTTAGATAATGCCTATTGAAAGCATTAATGGCTTCCCTACGTTCTGCAACTGCATCTTTTAGATGGCTCGGTGTATTGATGACTGCTGTGTAAAAGATTTGCTCATAAAAGGGGTTAGCTTTAAAAAATTCAAATCTAGCCTCAAAGTACTTGTTTAGCCCCTCTTTGGCATCCTCTACATTCTCTGGCAAATTTTCCTTCAAATATTGTGCTAACGCCTCAAAGCATTTGCTGACACATACTAGGAATAACTCATCTTTATTTTTGTAGTGATGGAATAAGAGCCCCTTTGAAATATCATGATTTTTACACATATTATTTGTAGAAGCTGCTACATAGCCATTTTGTCCAAATTCTTCTAAAGCTGCTTTAATAATCCTTTCTTTACTATTTTCACTTTTCTCTTCTCTCTTCATTTAACCATCCTTTCAAAAAACAAACCACTTAGTTTGTTTCTATTCTACTCTTAAACAAACCAAGTGGTCAATTATTATTTTCTATTTATAAATTTTACTTTCTATGTCTTAGCACTCTAATCTATAGCCATATCCATATATGGTCTCCATCTTTAGACGAGGCATTTTTTTACGTAATCTGCGTACCAAATCATCTACTACACGGTCATTACCAAAGTAACCTTGCTCCCATACATGATTAAGAATTTCATCCCTTGTAAAAGGTCGTCCTAAATTTTTATAAAGTAGACAAAGAAGTTTATATTCCCTATTAGAAAGTTCCAAAGGCTCTCCCTCATCATAAACTTTATGAGTATTAAATTCTATTTGATAGTCAGCAATGGTGGCCACTTCATCCTCTCCATAACAACGTTCTAATATGCGCTTTACTCTTAGCATCAATTCTTTAGTCGAAAAAGGTTTAGTCACATAATCTTCACCGCCTTTTTCAAGGCCTAGTATGCGGTCAAAAGTTTGATCTCTAGCCGAAATGAAAATGACAGGAACCTGTGGACTTTTCGCCTTAACATCTTCCATAAAGTCAAAGCCATTTTGCCCTGGTAGCATAATATCTAGTATCCATAAATGAATTTCATAATCTAAGTAGTCCCTTGCCTCTTCTGCCGATGGAAAGGCATAAACTTTATAGCCTTCTTTTTCTAAGTAGCCTTTTACAATATCTCTTAGGTTGGTCTCATCTTCAACAATGCCTATTGTAATCATGGTCAGCCTCCTATCTTTTATGTTCTTTTAGTGGCAGGTAAAGCCACCTCCAAATCCAAGATTTGAGAAAGTATTACCCTCTGATGAGCGTGGCACTTCATAATCTTCTACCGGCCCATCTACAACGGTAATGGTATTACGAATCATCCCCATCCAACATGAATACATAAAAGTGCCTGCTTCATCTGGATTAAATTCTATTAAATTCTTCCCTTCTTGAAGGGCACCAAAAATCTCATATTCTGGTATATTAATAGCATAGTTACAACTTGTAAGCGCACCTGGAGCTACATTCATAATCATTCTTACAGGTATTCCTTTTTGAACAACAATATCTTGGTAGCGTCTACCTACCACATCCACCTCAATTACTTGGTAACCATTCTCCATACGGATACCACTATTACCCTTAGATACATTTTGACTGCTCCCTCCTAGACCTGTGCTTATGCCTAGTGTACTAAACCCATTCATCATCATACTGATACCTAATAATAAAATCAAGTAACCACCCATTTTGTAAACAAATACTTTTGATTTAATGGATAATTTATTAATAAAAAGTCCTAATCCTAACATAAGTGGTACAGTCCCTAAACTAAAAGCAAACATAGATAAGGCTCCTGCCATAAAGCTTCCTGTACTTAAAGCATAAATCTGCATGAGTTGAAGTGGTCCACATGGCATAAGTCCATTTAAAAGTCCCAGTACAAACGGACCTTTATCTGTACCTAATTTCCCTCTTAAAGCAGCCAGCTTAAAGTTGATTTTCTGCATAAACGGCATGCTTTCTAAAGAAAGAAGTCCGGCATTATTAAGCCCCATCATAATCATAAAGACACCTAAAATAATTGGGACAATGGCAAATACCCTATTGCCCAATGTAATTCCTGAACCAATAAACCCAACAAGCCCACCTAATACAGTATAAGATATCACTCTCCCTGCATTATACATGAGGTTTCGTTTAAAATTACTTTTATCTGCTACCACTTGTGAAAGTGCAATTCCTCCACACATGGATATGCAGTGGAAAGAAGTTGTAATACCTATAATAAAGAGCATAATGATACTTACCTTGCTACCTTGTGTTAAAAGTAATGAGAAGTCCGGCATGATTTCATTTAATAATAAGAAGAAAACAGCTGCTACCCCAAGATATAACAATACTTTTTGCTTTTCACGGTTTTCTTCCGCTTCTTCTAATTCATAGCCCATATCTGCAAGCAACTCTTTAATAACAGTAAGTGAAATAACTTCCTCATCATAGCTTAAATAAAGCATTTTAGTTTTAAGATTCACTTCTGCACGCCAAATCCCCTTACGTCTTGATAGCTTCTTTTCAATTTTCTGTTTACAATTTTGACAGGTCATGCCCTGCACCCTATAAATCTTGTCCATAAATCCTCCTTAAATTACCTAGTAGATTTATAGTAACAAGATAATATGGGATAATTACACATGAAATACGGCATAATTATGGGATTTACAAAATAATAAAAGTAACACCTTTTTCCTCATTGCGGACTGTAATTTCATAGTTATAGAGCTCAACTGTTTTCTTTACAATAGCTAGTCCTAAACCTGTTACTCCATCCGCACCCTTTTCAAAAGGCTGGAAGATCTTTGTCTGTAGTTCTATAGAAATAGGTTCTCCGTCATTATAAATAGATAAGCTATCCTGCTCAACTCTGATGCATATCTTATGCTTAGCATAGCGTTTAGCATTATCTATAAGATTTTCAAGGACAATACGCCATTTTTCAGGGTCTCCCTTAAATTCAGACTGGTCTGTATCAACTTCTATTGTCTGCCTTCCCTCATAATCTTTCATGTAACTTACAACTTCTTGTACCAAAAGCCCCATCTCAAACCACTGAGGTGCTTCATGTATCCCCCTAAAATACTCTAAACGATTTAGATAAAGAAGGCCCTGTACCTTTTTCTCTAAACGTTCTGCATGATTGTAAATAATGTGAGCTGTCTCCTCTACTGTGCCATAAGGATAAACACCATCTATAATGCCCTCCGCATAGTTTTTAATAACAGCAAGAGGCGTCTTTAAGTCATGGGAAATATTATGTAACATTTGCTGTTTAGCCTCTTCTTCCTCACATAACCTTTTTCTCATTCTATCTAAAGAACACATGACTTCCTGAAACTCTTCCGTATAGTTATTAGTGGGTATAGCATTTCTTAAATTATCTCCCTCTATCGTATCTAATACCCCTTGTATATCTTTTAAGTTATTAATAAGTCTACTTGTCCACTTTAAAAATACAATTAAAATTAAAATAAAAATAAATACAGCAATGCTTAATGTGTTCAGAAGTAGCTCATGAGCAAGTACTTCACTCGTATTATCCACCTTATAGGAAACGAGCATCTCTCCTGGCCTAATCTTATTAATAAGATAATAAATATGTTCATTTGGAGTCTTATACATGTGGAAACTTACCACTTGTTCCGCTTTTGTCCCTTCTCCTTTTATTCCTTTAAAAAACTCAGGATACATCATAAGATGATGTAAAATTTCCGGGTCAAGCTGTTCTTCCTCATAAAGGGATTCGTTATCTAAAACGGTATAATGATACACATCTGTAATAGGCCCTTCCCTATAAGCTTCTTCTTCCTGAATAAAAGCCTGCTGTTCCTCTAATAAAATATGATACATTTTATGATTAACCAGGTATTTAATACTCATAGGTAGTACAATCCCAAACATGCCAAGGGTCAGGATGATAACCACAATTATTGTAATAATAAGCTGATTATTAATTTTAACCATAAACTTTGAAAGATAGTTCATATAAACTCCTTATTACTTGATAAACTAAAAAAATATACTTATAGATTTCTCCATAAGTACATTTTTACTTATTATCACATTATTTTAATATATGCACAAGCCTTTTCATCTCGTCTGCCTAAAGCTTATTAGTAACTTCTTTTAGCTGATGAAAATGCTAATTATATGCTTAAGTTATACTTGTTCCCATCCCTTAAAACATAGTATACTGAAAGTATTATGAAAGGAGTGATTGTATGCGTTCTAATCCAATGATTAGAAAAGGTTTTTCACAGGCTAATGCCTATGATGGACCTGTTATGAGTATCAAAGGAACTCGTAATAAGACCTTTTTATTAGTTGGTATTACGACACTTATTAGTATTTTCTCATTTGTATTATGTATCATGAACCTTTATAGTACAGGTTCTTTTAGCACAGCCTATGGTTTATCTACCTTTGGCTCTATTGGTGCTTTAGTACTTGCCTTAGTAACGAGTTTTAAACCTCAGCTCTCTAAAACTACAAGCATTATCTATGCAGTATTTGAAGGACTCTTAATCGGTAGTATCTCACTAGTATTTGAGCTTTACTTCCCAGGCATTATTATCCGTACTATGCTCCTTACACTACTTGCTGTTGTACTAACACTTGCTCTTTATAAACAAGATCCTAGTGTAGGTGGTCGCATCCGTAAGGGTGTTATGATTGCAACCCTATCTGTTGTAGGTGTATCTCTTATTGGCTTAGTGTTTAGCCTTTTCGGTATCCCCTTTATTTTCTGGGGTAATAATTTAGTAGGTATTGGCTTTAGCCTTCTCGTGGTAGGTATTGCGATTGCTAACCTTATTGTAGATTATGATAATATTGCACTTGGCAGTGAGTATGGTCTCCCTAAGTATATGGAATGGTACTTTGCTTTTGGCCTTCTTGTAACAATTATTTGGTTATATATTGAAATTTTACAGCTAATCTCTAAGATTGCATCAAGAGATTAATGAAAAAGGTGTATCCTCTCTTAAAACATAGGATACACCTTTTCTATTGATCTACTTTTCTAAAAATGATACATCCCATCAGCTGGATAACCCGCTTTATATCCCTGCATATACTTCTCTCCTTTTTAATATATTTATACAGATAGAATTTAGGAGGCTTTCTATGGTTATTACGCCAGGTATTAAAGATTTACCTTATACCTATGATGAGGGTATTAAATATTTTACTTTAATTGCAGAAGAAATTGTATGGGAATTAGTTGATGGGATTTTTGTAAAAGCATGGGGCTATAATGGTTCTACGCCAGGACCTACTATACGTGTTTTCCCAGGAGACAGAGTATGTATCAGGGTTATTAATCATTTACCTGAAAGAACAAGTGTGCACTGGCATGGCTTAGAGGTCCCTAATATTATGGATGGTGTTCCTCCTATTGAGCCCTCTCCTTATATTGAGCCTGGAGAATATTTCGATTATACCTTTACCATTAATAATCCACCTGGTACTTATATGTATCATTCCCATGTCAATGTATCTATACAAGATAATGCTGGTCTTCTTGGCGGCCTTATTGTAGAAGATCCACGTATGCAAAATCGTAAGAAATATAAAGATTATCTCTGTCTTCTTCAAGAATGGGCTATCGGTGCATTGCCTTGGGGAGACTTAACGAAAGGTACTTATGATTTAACCTTTGTAAAACCTGAATTTAACTTTTTCACCATTAATGGCAAATGCTACCCTGATACGAAGCCTCTCCCTGTAGAATATGGTGATACAGTTAGAGTACGCTTTGGCAATATTCAAATGCATCATCATCCTATGCACCTTCATGGTCATCAATTTCAAGTGGTAGGTGCTGATGGTTTCCCCATTGCAAGAGACACTCAGATTTATAAAAATACTATACTTGTAGCTTCTGGTGAGACATGGGATATTCGTTTTCTAGCCAATAATGAAGGCATTTGGCCTTTCCACTGCCATATGCCACATCATGTTACTAATAACGGGACACCTCCTGTGGGCGGCATGTTTACCACAGTCAATTATCAATCCTAAACGGTGTAAAAATAAAATAGCAATTAAAGTATTCAATGTAATAACTGTATTTGCAAAGAGACACTCCTATATGAAGTGTCCCTTTTATCTCCTAGAATTTAAGTTTATTTTATCTTTTCTATAATTTGTATATAAAATTATCCACAATTCTTATATTTTTTTCTTAAGTTAGTCACCGTTACATTCATTCTTCCCCACTTTTAGTGTATAACTTATCCTTTAAGGAAGATAGCATGGTTTAATAAAGGTAAGTTCATTATAAGGAATGGTAAATTCCAATATGCCTACTGCATGTGGTGTAATAATATACTCATTACTAATAATAACAAGTCCTTGGTCAGAAAAATACCAAGTGTCTTCTGTCAGAATATCTTTTATATGTGCTTCATAATCCTCAGATAAATAATCTTTATACGCTGCTTTTTGAACGGCTTTTAATATATAGGCGTGAATGACTTCCCTTGCTTTACACTCATCTTTAGTAATATCCTTTAATGTTAGACGCATGCCTGTACAAGGATTGAAATTCTGCGCAAATCTTGTTGCATTAGGGTGTGCGCCACCCGTATATTCATTATTATTTTGAATAAAACTGATGACCTTATTATCTACTCTTCCTGTAGTATAAATCCTGCTTAAACTATATCCTGCCCAGTATTTCTTACTCTCTTTAGTCCGTGCACTATAATCCTTTTTGGCCATTTTGACATATTGTTTCTCCATCTTTTCGAAGGCCTTCTCTTTTCCTTCATAGAAATCATTTATATCACATGTAGCTTTCTTATTATTTTCTATAGTGACTACTGGGCTATTCCCCTCTACCACAAGCATAACCACACCATCTTTATTCTTAATGGTGTTATCTAAGTCTTTATACTGTATATCAATCTTAAACTGAGACTGCTTTGCACATTCCGATGGACAGCTTATCTTTTGGCTATGACTTAAAGGCCTAGCATAAGTCGTTATTGAATGAAAACTTATCACAAGCATTAAACTCAGTACTAAATATCTTTTCATATTAACACTCCTTATGAATAACTAACTTTTAAGCTTATTATGACAAAATAAAAGAGCTATTACTCCTTAATCTAAGAAGTCATAGCTCTTTTCTCTATTTAACTCATATGGCGAATTCGTGCTTTAAAAGACTTAGGACATACTCTAAGTACTGCAGCTACTAAAAATACACCAGTTAACTTATCTATGTAATCTGTTAACACCTGCGTACTAAATACACTTATCACATCGGGCACACCTAATACCTTTAAAATCTGAACGATATAAGATGATCCTGAGGATGTAATACCTCCAAATACATAAGCGGCAATACATGCGCTAATAAATGAGGTTGGTATAGTGATGATTAAAGCACCCAATGGTGTCTTTTTGCCTTGTAGCATGCCTTTCTCATACATAAGCCCCGCAATAAATCCTGTTGCTATTTGTGATGGTATAAAATAAAGTGCATAAGGATCTGTTGTAAATCCTCCTACCAAATTACTTCCTATACCTGCTAATAGGGCATACTTAGGGCCTAGTAAGCTAGCAACCATCAGTGTACCTATGGCATCTAAATAAATAGGCAGTTTAAACTGCAAGGCTATAAATCCTCCTACCATATTCATGGTAATACCTAGTGCTACCAACGTAAGTGCTCTCGTACTTACCTCTTGTTTTGTTTTGTCTTGCTTCATATCTTTTCCTCCTTAAAGATGTAATATAAGGAGAACCATACGATTTTTTTCCAATAAAAAATCGTATCTAAGGATACGACTATAGTGTCACGCTATAAATACCTTAGTTTTTTATACTGGGAGGTTCTCGAACCAGTTTTTATTTTCTTTGTTAATGGTATCATTTTATGATGTATTTAGCAATAAAATTCTATAATAGTAACACTAAAATAATTATGCTACCTTTCCATATATATACCCTATATATATGGAAAGGTAGCATATTCTCTGCACTATTTATTTGTTTCTTTATTTTCTTCTGCTTTTTGAGCTTCTTCTTTTCTTGATTTTAAGATAAATGCACCTAACTTTTGAAAAGCTTCATCATAAGAGATAGGCTGTACTTCTTTTGTTTCATCTATGATTTGTTTGTTATTTTCCATAGTGCTTAAACTCCTTCTATAAAAGTTCTACCTTTATACTATACCTTTTATAGAAAAACTTGTACAGTCACTTCTTGATTAAACGATAAGGGTTACTCCTTTACCTTCTGAATCTTCTCCCCCTACACCTAATAAAAGTCTCAATAAAATACAGCTGTTCTGCCGATAAATATTCAAACCTAGACAACTTGAAGTCATTCTCAATGACTGTCTGACAACGATTGCATCTTAAATACTGTACAGACTTCTCTCTTTTTATTCTTTATTTCTTTATCTTTTATTAGCTCTTATATTTCTATTGGGAGCCGCTCTTATATTTGAAAATAGCATGATTATTTTTTCCTTAAAACCAATAGAACCCTTTGGCTTTCTATCGCTTTTTATGAATTATGATTCATTTAATTTAATTTTATTTTTATTTTCCCTACCCTAAGCTAGGTAAAATTATTGACCAAGGTACAATTCCATTATGCATAAATTTAAATATTTTATTTTTTTAAACTTTTTATATACCCTTTATATTCTTATCTCTTTATCCTATTTAACTTTTTTGTTCTTATGTATTTTCAAATCTTTTTTGATTTCTAAACGTTATTTATCTATTTCTTTTAGATTTTTTATGATTTCATTGCAATTATTTTTTATTTTAATTTCTATTGACTTTAACTTTTTACAGGAGTAGTATTGTGGACTGACAGTAAATGTACACAACAAGGAGTATCATCATGGCACATACACTAACTCATAAATCACACTTTATATCTATAAAAAAATTAAGTCACTCAGAGGTGTTTCCCAGGCTTACTTCTTATGGGGGCAACACTTATCTCTTTATTTATTGCAAATAGCCCTTTAGGTAAAGCTTATCATTATCTTTTAAGTGAAGTTGACCTATTAGGTAATTTCAATTTACATATGCTCGTTAACGATTTTCTAATGGCAATCTTCTTCTTATCTGTAGGGCTCGAAATTAAACATGAAATGCTTTATGGAAATTTATGTAGCATAAAAAAAGCTTCATTCCCTGTCATTGCAGCTTTAGGCGGTGTTATGATTCCTGCACTTATTTTCACCCTTTTTAACCTTGGTACACCTTTTATCCAAGGTGTAGGCGTACCTATTTCTACAGATATTGCCTTTGCTGTTGGGGTATTTATGCTCTTTAGAAAAAAATTCAATCCGTCCCTTAAAATCTTCTTATTATCTCTAGCTGTAGTAGACGACCTTATTTCTATTTTAGTCATCGGCCTTCTCTATTCTTCTGATATTAACTTTATAAGCTTAAGTATTGCACTCTTATTAGTAGGCGTACTTATGGCTATGAATAAAATTTTTAAGGTCAATAAAGTGGCACCTTATATGCTCGTAGGACTCATTATGTGGTTTTTCATCTACTTAAGTGGGGTACATGCTACCATTAGTGGTGTATTACTTGCCCTTACTATTCCAACTATCACCTTTAAGGATGAGAAGGAATCTATGGCACATCATTTAGAACACAGCCTAAGCCCACTTTGCAACTTTTTAATTCTACCGTTGTTTGCCTTAGTAAATACAGCTATTATCTTTTCTAGCAATATAGACCTTAGCTCCTCTAGCACTTTAGTCCTAGGTACTGTAGTAGGTCTTACTGTAGGTAAACCTTTAGGCATTATGCTCTTTACAACACTAGCTACTCGCCTTGGCTTAACCGAGAAACCTAAAAACGCTTCATGGCTTTCTGTTTTCTCAGTTTCTTTACTTGCTGGTATTGGTTTTACTATGTCTATTTTTGTATCAGAGATTGCCTTTAATAATGCACCAAATCTTGTTAATATTACTAAGATCTCTATTCTCGGAGCATCTATTATTTCTATCCTTTTAGCTTATACAGTTGCTACATTAACCTATAAATCTAATGAACAAAAGCGCTCACAATAGGAGCGCTTTTATTTATCTTTCTTGATATTCTATTTTCAAAGCTGTTATATGCTCTAATGCAATAGAGTTTAAAATGCTTTCTTCTATATCAGTTGCTTCCACTTTTTCTTTAGGACAATCTTTAATAGCCCTTATAACCTCTTCATTTAACCTTACAACTACAGCTCCCCTATGAATATAGCAAGGATCTGGATCGCTAAAAAAGTCAATGCTCTTTTGAATAATGACCTCCTCCTTAATAGGAATATCTCCTAAATCATAACTCCTATTACACGCTCCATCATTATACCAAATGACTGTAGTCTCTTTTATGTGCCTTTGCTTTTTCAAAAACATTTTGTTCTCCTTTATCTACTCTACCAACTTCCCCTATACTAAAATACTCACAATTTAAAATTAAATTGCGAGTATTTCTTATTATTTATTTTAATTCTACCTCAATAACTGTATCTATGTCATCTAGCATTTGAGGATTTGGCCCAAAAGAAACAAAAACTACGTCTGGATAATTACTTGTAACCCAGCTATCTGCTATCTTAAGCTCTGTTCCCGTTGCAAGTAAACGTATCTTTTTAATGTCTTCTTTCTTAAGTCCATGTAATGCTACGAAACCAATAGGATTTTCCATAACATGATAGTAAATTTTATTACCATTACGCGTAATACGCCCATATTCTGGTTTATCCATACCTGAATTGTCACAGCCATAGATGCTTAAATGGTTCCCTTTCATCCATTTCCCTACACGTCTTAATACATCTACAGATTCTTGTGGTACATTTCCTTTAGCATCAGGACCTATATTAAGAATCATATTCCCCCCTTTACTTACACACTCTACTAATTTCTTCACAATCATATCTGGAGATTTAAAGAATTTATCACGTTCATTATATCCCCAGTTATTATTCATTGTAATACAAGCTTCCCACATAACCGGTCTACCCGCCTCATCTCGAATACCTTCTAATGGAATAATTTGCTCTGGGCTTACAAAGTCTCCTGAATAAACTTGTGGGTTATTCGTCGCTAAAGAGCCATATCCTTCCCCACTTACTTCAAGACGATTGTCCATGATGACATTTGGCTGCAATTCACGAATCATATTCACAAGTTCTGTGGCACGCCATGCCTCTCCTCTTAAATGGTCATAAGAGAAGTCAAACCAAAGTAAATCGATTTGACCGTAGTTAGTGCATAATTCTCTTACTTGCTTATGCATATAGTCAAGATAGTTATCAAAGTTATGTACGACATCTTTATAGGCTTCATTATTACGCATTGGATGCTGTCTATCCCCATAATGAGGGAAATCTGGGTGATGCCAGTCAATGATAGAATAATATAGTCCTACCTTAAGTCCTTCAGCTCTTACCGCATCTACATACTCACGGATTAAATCTCTCCCTGCTTTGGTATTGGTAGCCTTATACTCTGTATATTGGCTATCAAATAAACAGAAACCGTCATGATGTTTGGCAGTCAGGACGACATATTTCATCCCTGCTTCTTTAGCCATTCTTGCCCACTCTTTTGGATTGTAGTCTACAGGATTAAATTCATCAAAGTACTCTTGATAATCTTCTATACTCATCTGCTCTGTTGAGCGTACCCATTCTCCCCTTGCAGGAATAGAATAGAGCCCCCAGTGAATAAACATCCCAAACCTTGCTTCTTTAAACCATTCAATTCTCTTATTATATGCTTCTCTATCAAACATACTCTTTCTCCTTTATTCTTCTTTTATTTTTAGCCTTTTAAAGCCCCAATCATAACACCTTTAACAAAGTATTTTTGTACAAATGGATAGATACAAAGTACTGGTACACTAGCAACTACAATAACAGAATACTTAAGCAAATCTACAAGCCCTTGCTTTTGAAGCATAGCCTCCACATCTTGCATCATAGTTGGGTCTATATTATTCATAATTAATATATTTCTTAAAATAAGTTGTAATGGGAATAAATCTTGATTATTTAGGTAAATCATAGCACTAAAATAAGTATTCCAATGCGCTACACCATAATAGAGGACAAGTACCGCAAGAATTGGCTTAGATAATGGCATAACAACCTTACAGAAGAAGCCTATAGGTGAGCAGCCATCAATTTCAGCTGCCTCATAGAGTGTATCTGGAATAGTATTTTGAAGATACGTTCTAGCAATAATCATATTCCACACAGACATAGCTGCTGGAATAATCATAGCCCATCTCGTATTTAACAAACCAAGTTTTTGAATGAGCATATAGGTAGGAACAAGTCCACCACTAAAATACATAGTAAAAACAAAGATACCTGTTATCACATTTCTGCCTACTAACTCTTTACGTGAAAGTGGATAAGCACAAAGCATGGTCATAATAAGATTAATAAAGGTCCCACATATCATGTAAATAAAAGAGTTCTTAAACCCTACTAAAATTTGATTATTCTTAAATACAGCTTCATATCCCATTAATGTAGGTTCTACTGGAAATAGCCATACTTCTCCCCCAATAACAGCCTGAGGACTACTAAAAGATGCACTCACTACATAGATGATAGGATAGAGTACAATGACTAATACAAATGCTAAAATAATATAATTCCCTATGATAAAAGCCTTATCTGCTTTTGATTCTTTAATTAATTTATTTGATGTCTTCATGGTTTATCCCCCCTTCTACCAAATGCTAGTATCTGAAAACTTCTTAGCTAACCAGTTTACACTTATTAACAGTATGAACCCTACAACGGAATTAAATAATCCTACTGCTGTTGAGAAACTATAGTCTGCATTAACTAGCCCTATTTTATAAACAAAAGTTGCGATAACCTCTGACTTAGACATATTCATGCTATTTTGCATTAAATAAACTTTTTCGAAGCCTATACTCATAATAGAACCTACATTGAAAATTAATAAGATAATAATCTGTGGTCTAATGGCAGGTAAATCAATATGCCAAATACGTTTTAATCTAGATGCCCCATCTACAATTGCTGCTTCTTGTAACTCTTTACTTACACCTGCTAAGGCAGCAAGATAAATGATTGCTGAGTAACCAGCTGTTTGCCAGATTCCTGACCATACATATAAAGATGGGAATAAATCTGGGTCCCCTAAAAAGTTAATAGGGTCTTGTCCAAATAATTGTAAGATATTATTGATGATACCTGTACGCATATCTGTTACTTGCATAATGAGACCAACCATAACAACTGTTGATATGAAATAAGGTGCATAAGTAACCATCTGCACAACCTTTTTAAATTTTTGATTTCCTACCTCATTGAGCGCAATAGCTAATAAGATAGGAATAGGAAAGCCTGCAATAAGACTATAAACCCCTAGTGCTAATGTGTTCCATATAACATCTAAACTAGAAGGTGAGCTTAAGAACTGTATAAAATGTTTAAATCCTACCCAGTCACTTCCCCAAATTCCTTTAGATACACTATAATCCTTAAAAGCCATTACAATTCCACCCATCGGAATATAGCTAAAGACAATAACGTAAATAAGTGGTAGCAGTAACATCAGGTAAAATTGCCACTGTGTCAATGCCTTTCTGCATGTCTTTCTTAGTCTTGCCTTTCTATCTAATGGTTCACCTAGGAAAACTTCTTCCTGTTCTATTATCCCTGCATTGGTTTTAGCCATCTATGATCCCCTTCCTCTATATCTATTCTTCGTACTTTTTATAAATCCTCTCACACTTCCCCCATCTTATCCTCTTTTTCATAAAGTCTTACTTATAATAAATGAAGAGTAGAGACTCTAGCTTTTATAGCTCTACTCTCTACTCTCATCCTTTACTTATACTGTCTTGTATAGGCGTTATTGTATACTTCTATATATTTTGAGAGTTGAAGTTTTTCTAAGCCTTTAATATAATCATCCCACTCTGCATCAATGTCTTTAGTACCACTAATGAAAGCAACGCGCATTTCTTCTGCATATTTTTCTAACTCAACAGATATAGTTTGGATTTCTGTTGATTCTTCAGCAGTTAACTTAATAGCAGGTAAAATATCATAATTTCCTTCTGGCTGAGGATAGGGTTCATAGTTATTCTTTGTTTCTTGAAGAAGTAATTCTTCAATACCTTCTGGTGAGCCTACATCTCTACCTTCTTCTGTTGCAGCACCCATTCTCATATCTGCAGTTCTGTAAGATACACCGACATCTTGCCAGTCTTTGTTTTGTGGTTCTGAAGAATATGCTGTTAAGATTTCATAAGTAGCAGGTCTACCATCAAGTCCAACTTGACCTTCTTCTGCATACTTCCAGTCTTCCCCTTCAAATCCAAACTGTGAAGTCAGTGTCCCTTCTAATGTAAACATATAGTCAATCCATCTTAATGCTGCTTCTGGATACTTACAATCTTTTGTAATGGCAAAAGATGTTGCACCAATTCCTGCATGTTTGTAATATGTCGCCTGTCTTAAACCACTTGCTCCTTCAATAGGTGCAATGGTTTTATAATGGCGATAAGTTTCATTATTAGATACAGAGTCTATTACATCCGAGATAGTACCTGCTGGTACAAATAATACAGGTTCACCTTCTTGTGCCATAAGGTTCCTTAACTGACCTGAGTTTTGGGTAAAGGTCCCTTCGTAAATAGCTCCCATTTCATATAATTCATTAAGGAATTTTAACCCTTCCTTATACTCATCTTTATTCACAATAACATCTACATTACCTTCTGGATTTAAAACCAGTTTAGGGTCTGTGTCATAGCCTGGGTCTAAAATAAAGGCATTCATTAAAAATGGGGTTGGGTCTTGGAACCATCCATCATTAGAGCCTGCAATCGCTACACCCTTAGGATTAATTTCTAAGAATTTTCTACATACTTCTTTAAATTCTTCTGTGGTTGTAGGAACATCCATTCCCATTTTTTCAAGCCACATTGTATTTACCCACATCTTTTGAGCATATGTACAGTGGTAGCATTGGTTAACAGTAGCAATATTATAGATATGCCCATCTGTTGCTGTTGTTCTACCTTTGATAGCTGGAACCTCTTCCATAGCTTTCTTATAGTTTGGCATATTCTCTTCAATTAAATCTTCAATTGGTAAGAGTAGCCCTTCTTTTACCCCAAATTTGGCTTCATCTGGTGTATCGAAAATAAATACATCTGGAGGTGTACCACCAGCCATGAGCAAGTTAATCTTCTCCGTTACAGCATCAGATGTAGCAGACTCAAATTTCCAAGTAATATTCGTTTTCTCCTCCATATACTTCGTAAATTCATTGGTACTATAATCAATAATATTAGGTACGATTCTTTGGAACATGGTCATTGTAATCGGCTCATTTGTGATAGGATAAGTTCCTACTTCTGTATAAAGTGCATTCTTTTCCTCTTCAGTTAATTGTGCATTTGCTTCTTTTGAGCCGCCTCCATTAGAACAGGCTGTTAATGTAAGTGAACCCATTAAGCCTAATGCCAACCATTTCATCCATCTTTTTTTCATATTCAATCCTCCCTATAATTTTGATATAGTATATCCTATCATAATATTTTAATTTTTTCATTATTTTTTATATAAAATTATTAAATTTATAATATTTAATTTTATTTTATGTGCAATTTTACCATTAAATCATTAAAAAATAGTCTCTTTACACCTCATATATACTCTAATTACCTCTACACAAAGATAAAACCTGATTAAATAGGTTGGTTTTAACCCCTCTACTTAATCAGGTTTTATTTACTCTTTCTCTATATAGGATTATTAATTGAACTGCTTATTAGAAATTGATAGCATCTGGATTAATACCTGCTCCACCACAGAATGGGATAGCATCAATAATTGCCATATCCTCATCTTTAATTTCAAAATCAAATACCTCTGTATTTTCTATAATTCTGCTTTCTGTTATAGACTTTGGAAGCGGTAAGAGCCCATGTTGAAGGACCCATCTAATACAGATTTGAGCGACTGTTTTGCTATATTTTTGAGCCATCATTATAAGGGTTTCATTGTTTAACACATTTCCTGTCCCTAACGGGCTCCATGCTTCTACTAAGATGTTATGTGCTTTGCAGAAAGCTACAGATTCTGCTTGCATAAACCCTGGATGGTATTCAATTTGGTTCACCATTGGTACAACTTTAACTCCTTCAAGAAGAGCTTCTAAATGGTGCGGTAAGAAGTTACTTACACCAATCGCTTTAACCTTACCTTCTATATAAAGCTCTTCTAATGCTCTCCACGTCTGAGCATTAATCTCTTTCCAGTTTTCAAACTGATTAGCAGCCGCTGGCCAGTGAATAAGATATAAATCTACATAGTCTAAGTCTAACTTTTCCATAGTCGTCTCAAAAGCTGCTAGTGTTTTTTCATAGCCTCTTTCTGTATTCCATACTTTACTTGTTACAAAAATTTCTTCTCTTGGCACACCTGATTCTTTAATGGCCTGTCCCACACTTGCTTCATTACCATAGCAAGCCGCTGTATCAATATGCCTATAGCCTGCTTTTAAAGCTGCCTTTACTGAGTTTATAGCTGTTTCACCATTCGGTGTCTGCCATGTTCCAAATCCTATGCAAGGGATTTGCACATCATTAGCTAGTGTATACGTATCTTGTAAATTCTTAAATGTCATACGATCACTCCTTTCCTATACCTTATTATACCCTAAAATTTAGATAACAAAAATCTTAGAGTGTTTGTAAACTACCTTGGGTTTGTTTTGTTTCTTACATGTACTCTATAGTCCTATGTAAGCATTTTTCTTTATTTCTTTAGGAAATTTTTAACTTATTTTAAAACTTATATATTCCCTATATTATGTTAATCACGCTTTGTCCCCCAACGTTTACAGCGTAATAACTTTGTAACATTTTATATCTATTTTATTTTTATAGGCTCTAAAATCGCACTAGCATCACTTGCAAAATATTATAAACTATGTATAATAAATGTTACAAAGTTGTTACACGCATCATTTACACACGAAATAAATACGTAATAACTTTGAATCCGAATTGAATTAAGAGGAGACAAAATTATGAAAGCAAAACAACTATTTACAAAAGCAATCTCAAAATCTACAGCATTCCTTATGATTGGAGCAACTGTTATAGGATCAGGAGCTGGCGCAACTGTTTATGCCAAAGATATTAATGAAACATGTAATGTAAAAGTAAATACATATAAATTCTCTTGTAACAACATTGTTAATCTAGATTGTGATTTTGATAATTTATGGAATCCAGGGAACTGCATACCAGGTAATGGAACATCTAAACCTGAGAATAAACCATCTACTCCAGATAACGAAACTTCAAAGCCTGAGAATAAACCATCTACTCCAGACAATGAAACTTCAAAGCCTGAGAATAAACCATCTACTCCAGATAACGAAACTTCAAAACCTGAGAACAAACCATCTACTCCAGATAACGAAACTTCAAAACCTGAGAATAAACCATCTACTCCAGATAACGAAACTTCAAAACCTGATACAAATGTATCTACACAAACTCAATTTGAGAACAGAGTTTTAGAACTTGTCAATGTTGAGCGTCAAAAAGCAGGTCTTAATGCACTTCAAATGGATGAAAGTGTAAGAAATGTAGCAAGACTTAAATCTGAAGATATGCGTGTTAATAAATACTTTGACCACACAAGCCCATCTTACGGTTCACCATTTGATATGCTCAAAAAATTTGGCATAAGCTATAAAAGTGCTGGTGAAAACATCGCTCAAGGTTACAGCACACCAGAAGCTGTTGTAAACGGCTGGATGAATAGTAGCGGCCATAGAGCAAATATCTTAAATGCAAGCTTCACACATATGGGCGTTGGCTATGATGCTAACGGACACTACTGGACACAAATGTTCATCGGAAAATAATCTTACATACACGAAAAAGCCAGCGGTAAGTTCATACTTATCGCTGGCTTTTTCGTAATCTCTTTCTTATTCTCCTACTACTGCTTCTCAAAATCACACCTTATATAATTTATACTCTACTACTATTCTACACTGACTATCTAATAGTCTCTTATTTATTTTATATTCATATAAGGTATCTATATTGTAAAATAACTAGGTAAGTTACATACTAATCAAGAGGGATATACACGATATATACAAATAGAAAGGATTGATCCATGATTGCACTTATTGTAGCCCACTCTCGGAATAGAGTTATCGGCAATAAAGGCCATATGCCTTGGAACTTAAAAAATGAGCTTAAGCGTTTTAAAGCATTAACTACAGATCATGTAGTCGTTATGGGAAGACGCACCTATGAATCCATAGGCCATCCTTTGCCTAACCGTATGAATATTGTTATATCATGCACACAGAACCTTGATGACGAAAACTGTATGACGGCTCACTCATTAGAAGAAGCTATACATTTAGCCCAAGTTAAAGCTCCAGGTAAAACTATCTATATTACTGGTGGTGAAAGATTATATAAGGAATCTCTTCATCTCGTAAATACTATGTATATTACCCTTATTGATGCTTATATTGAAGGGGATACCTTCTTCCCTACTTTTAATGAAGAGGATTTTACTAAACAAATAGATGCTGTTTTCCATGAAGAGCTTACGTATACTTATATGACTTACAGACGCAAATAAGGGTAAACCCAGTGGGCTTACCCTTTATCTTTTATAATTTAGCAATTGTTTCTTCGCTTAAAGTTTTAATATATTCTACGGCTAACTCTATAGATGCTTTATAATCTTTCATAGCTGCGTAGCCATAATGTGTATGGGCATAACGTACTGGTACGCCTAATACAAGGCACGGAACTGCTGCTAATTCTAAGTGAATTGGCCCTGCATCTGTACCACCACCGCTACGTACAGCACATTGGTAAGGAATCTCTTTTTCACGTGCTACTTTTTTCACCTCTTCAATGAGTCTTGGGTTAGCAATAAAACTTCTATCAAAGTGTCTAATTTGTGCACCTTTTTTAAGGCACCCTTGAGCCTCATACCTATCCATAAAAGTATCATCTGCTGGGGAGCCTTCAAATATAATAGCTATATCTGGCTTAATATTCTTCACATTAACTTTAGCCCCCCTGCATCCTACTTCTTCTTGTACAGAGATAGCCCCTACTACATCTACATCAAGCTCTAATCCTTCAAGGGCAAGTAAAGTCTCAATAACGCATCCGCAGCCTAATCTATTATCAAAAGCTTTCCCTAACATGATTTCAGTGGTTTTATTGTAACTAAAAGTGGTATCTGGTACAACTGGTGCACCTACTTCTATCTTGAAAAGGTCTACCACTTCCTCATAACTTGTAGCCCCTACGTCAATAATCATATCTTCTAACTTCTGACCATCTCCCCCGCCAAAGTGTGGTGGTCTCGAACCAATAATGCCTTCTATGTAATGTCCTTCACTATTTTTAATAAGTACTTTATGTGCTGGCACAGTCTGCGTTACCCAGCCACCTAAAGGTAAAAATTTAAGGGTTCCATTTGGTCTAATGCTTTGCACAATAAAAGCAACTTCATCTGAGTGCCCATCTAACATAATAATAGGCTTGTTGCCTGCATGATTTTTCCTATAAATCATAAGATTGCGCATGCTGTCTTCTTGAATAGTGAACTGCTCACCGTATTTCTTTTTAATAATATTTACGACTTCATCTTCAAAACCAGGTGCACCCTTTGCATTAGATAATGCTTCAATTAAAGCAATAGATTCTTCTTTTGTATAGTTTATCATATGTATTTTCTCCTTTTTACTCTATTTTTCCTTTATAACCTACGCCCCAAATCTTTAACCTTTAACTTGTTTGCCTTGATTGACTGACGCCAACCCAGCTGCCCTGCCCATTTGTATAAAAACCTTGGAAAGTTTATGGATAGATAGATATTGTCAGCTGATGTACCAGCTAGTATGTGAGCCGCTAATTGATTGAATGCAGTGCCTAAATTTTTCTTAGGTCCCTTGCCTAGTGGCACCTTCCCTAAACTTGAAAGTGCACCACCACCACCTACACCTATCCCTTGTCCCCATATAAGTCCTACTTTCTCACACCAGTTTTGCATAATATGTAAAGCATTTCTATTTTGCTTTCCTTCATAGAAACCACAGTTCGCTATAGCATAGACGTGTATCGCTTTGTTTTCTATACCATAAGTCTCTATTTCACATAGGCAAGATAATAAATGTGAAGGTATGCCATCTACATATAAGGGAAATGCAAAAACAAGGGCATCAAACTGATTGAATTCCTCTATTATATCTGGAGACATGGTACTCACTCTTAAATCATAGTCTATAAAGCTTATTTCTTTTGGAAAGCATGTTTTTAAATCCTTCAGCAGTGTAGTACTGGCGCTATCAGACTTCTTAGGACTTCCATTAATTACTGCAATTTTCATAGACTCATCCCTCTCAGTTCATCCCTACTCTTTAGAAATACAACTTTTTGAACTAGCCCATCATAATTCACTGCATTGGCTTTCGCAAGATTTCGAGCTGTCTCTTTTTCCTGCTCACTAATAGCCTCCCCATAAAAGTAAACCTTCATTATAATACTATTATCATAGCGTCTCTTATGATGCATTTCACCTTTACGTATTACAAAATCAGGATGGATATAGGAAATCGCCCTGTCTAAAACATTTTTTACAAATGGGCTATAGCTCCCATAAGTACATTTACTTACTATAATGAGTTCATTGCATTTTCCAAGTTTCTCTCCTGTATCACTGTAATCATCCTTAATGATACATCTTCCTGGTGTCTTCACCCAACATCCAAAACATCCTATACAAGGATGGATATGTCCATTATTTTCAATGATAATATCCTCATCCTTTAGGTTTAACAACTTACTTTCTACATCGGAAATAATAAGTGCCACCGCTTACCTGTTCCCCCTTTATGGAATTAATAAAATTTTTATTATTTCTATTATACTATAATTTATTTTATACTTATAGCTTTCCATTCCCAATAACGAGTGCAAGGTAACCCCATTCCCATATCACTTCTTCAAAACTATTTTCTAGGTACTCTCTAATATCACTTTGTTCATAACCTGTGACTCTAGAAATAACAGATATATAATCTCTTACCATTATATAGTCGATCTCACCCTCACCATTCATCAGCCATTTTAGGAAGAGAGCTTGCTTAAGTACGGCATACTCTAAGGTAATCCATTGGAATCCCACTACTACATCTTCTAACTCCATTTCAGGCATAAGACAGTTACCAAAGATTTCGCTGATTAAGTAATTTTTTAAGAGATCTTCATAAGGCTGTAAGGCTCTTTCAAAGTTTTTAGCTTTCTCTAAGATAACCTGTTCTGTATAGACTGCCTCTAACCCTTCAGCTGTAACTGAAATAGGTTCTAGATAATCTACATAAAGCTTTTGCTTACGATAGTTATGCACAACATCTAGGAAGAGTTCATTACCTTCCCAGAAGGAATCCAAACGGTTAAACCTCATTTTTCTGATAGCTTGCACCAATGGTTGAATGTGCCCACCATCTGTATATTGA
The DNA here is from genome assembly GCF_014384995.1 of Zhenhengia yiwuensis. Lineage (GTDB taxonomy): Bacteria > Bacillota > Clostridia > Lachnospirales > Cellulosilyticaceae > Zhenhengia > Zhenhengia yiwuensis. The sequence continues at coordinate 45,443 of NZ_JACRSY010000024.1, forward strand.
TGAACTTGTTTAGCTGTGATTTCATCTTGCTCAAAGAGTTCTAACAGAGCATAGAAAATAATCATCATACGCTCTGTTAGTGTATAATTTTCATCTTGAATCAGCGTAAGGATCATCTCACGTACATTATATAAAAGGTCTGGATTTTTAGCTCCTTCTTTAACAAAATGGATAGTATTCAGATTTTGATTAAGTAAATCTACGACTGCTGGGCAACCTGTATCAAGAGAATATTCTACTCGGTTCTCAAAAGTATTGATTTGGCGTGGGAAGGTGGTACACGTTTCAGATAAGTAATCTTCACCTAACTCTGTTACTAGCCTACATAATTTATCTTGATTAAGAAATGGGCATTTCTTCTCTTTATTTAAAGTAATCACATGTCCTGATTCGTCTGATTTAACATGGCTACATAAGTGTATCCCTAATTTATTTTCACCATCTTGGTTATTAGCTTTTAAATTTACACCTTGCCATTTTTGAAGCGTGTGATCATCTACCCCTATTCGCCACTCCTGGCAGCAAGTTAGGGGACAATCCCCCGCAATGCATTTGAATGTATCATAATAATTCACTTTAATGTTATCGCTCATAGTTCCTCCACAAGTAAGTTCTAGCTTCTTTCATTTATCTTTTGCTATTATAATATAAAAATAAGTAAAAACGCCACTTCCAATATTCAACTATAAACGGCGGATGTAAATTCTAAAAACGCTTAAACAGCAAAATTAGTATCTTACTCAATAAAAGCCCTATACTATAGCTAAGTAGCTCACAGTATAGGGCTTCTATTTATAAATTATTTACTTACCATAATCCATGTTCCTTCTGCACAAGGTGTCCGCTCTGGTAAGGTTAAAATATTCTTTTTGATACATTCTTCAATAATATCACTTACAAGTCCGCAGCTTGTAACCATTGTAAACATATGATATTCACTCATTAAATGTTTAGGTACGAATTTCTTAATGAATTTATAGAGTTTATCTGCTGCGTCCTCTACTAAATCTTTAAATTCCTCTTCAATATCGAGTGCTAGGCTTTGGAAAGCATTGGCCTCTTCTATATCCATTACAACAACTTTAGGATATAAATACCCTTCTTCAACTTTTAAGTAGCCTGCCTCAATAGCTTTTGCAGCGGTTTCTTGCTCATCTTGTGTTAATTCACTCCGTTTGATACCCTTAATTGCTTGAAGTGTTAAACGTAGTAGCGGGTCATTGGAGATATCGTGCCCACAAGCAAAATGTTGCTGGATACGCTCACCATAAAGGTTAAAGGCAGACACAGCCTTATAGCCACAGATATTATAAGCACTTATGCCATCACATCCGTAAAATTGAATATCCAGTGCATCATTGGTCCCAATAACTATTCCAAAAACAAGATACTTCTCTTCTCGTTTTTGAATAGCTTTAAAATATTTCTCTTCTAGACATTGATCAATTCCCTTGCTATAAGACCATACTAAGAGGTTTATTAATGACCAAGCAATAAATCTTCTATCTGTTTGTTTATTTAAGAACGGAAAACCTAGAATGTCCTTTTCACGTCTTTGTAAATAAGCGCCTATCCTCTCAGCAAGGATTTCTATTTTTTCCTCATACATTTTATTTATTTCTCTAAAATGCTCTAACTCCAACATAATAAAATTAGAGATATACTTACCATTTTCTAATCTTTTCAATAAACCATAATCCCCATTTATTCCTGCACATTGAATTTCGAGCTCTTCTTCTATAAAAGGCATAGGCACATTGAGTAGTTCTGAAAGTTCTTTTGCGCTTCTAGCTGTATCTTTACATAGATAAACAAGATTTTGAGACAACATGCGCTCTGCCTTTGATGAAGGGTCATTCCCTACAGGGTCTCCCTTGCCAACAAATTGCATATGAATTGGTTTTAAACTTAAATCTTTACTCTCCATTTTTCCTACCTCTTTCTTAAGGGTATTACGTGCTGAGAACAGGCGTTGTTTTACTGTAGTTTCACTAAGTCCAAGGCATATTGCGATTTCAGACACTTTCATTTCATCTAAATAATACATGACCATGACCTCTCGGTACATTTTTGAAAGAAAGGCAATCTCTTTTTTAATCCGTTTAAGGTACAAGGCATCGCTCTCTTCTTCCATATACACTTCGATAGGGTGTGTCTCTAGATTTCGGACTTCCTCGTTATAGGCTTCCATAATAAATCTTTCTTTTTGCTTGGTGCGTTTCTCACAGTAATCTGCATACGTACGATGTGCAATGGTCCATGCAAAACTATAGAAATTTTCAATAGTAGGATTTTTACGCGCACCTTTAAGAATGTTTAAAATCATCTCTGAGCATAAGTCCTCGGCCTCAGGTGAATTATTACAGCGTTTATAGGCAAATCCATAGAGCTTATCTAAAAAATTTTTATCTATCATTTGTTCTATTGTAAGTTCTGTTCTCATAGTTCCCCTCAACATTAAAATTTGTTTCTTACACCTATATAGTCGGTAGAAAAATGGTTTGGTTAGATAAATTAATCTATTTATTTTTGCTTTTACCTTCTAGTATGCTTATCTCTCCATTTTGGAGCCTGGCCTCTATTCATCTCTTTATTCTTTCGGTTGATCCATTCTGTAGAAGCATCCATTGCAGCACGGCAAGCTTTAGTCTGGTCTAAAGTATTAAGCATAACAAAGTCATGAATGATAGCCTGGAAACGTATAGCTGTTACATCTACTCCAGCTTTTCGTAATTTTCTAGCATACTCTTCCCCCTCATCCCTTAGAACATCTGCTTCTCCATTTAAAATCATAGCATCTGGAAGGCCTTCTAACTCTTCTAGTGTGGCCCTTAAAGGAGAAGCTGTTATCTCATTACGTTCTTTATTACTCATAGTATACTGGTTCCAGAACCACATCATACCAGCTCTATATAGATAGTAGTCTACTGCAAACTTATAGTAGGATTTAGTAGAAAAGCAAGCATTGGTTACTGGATAATATAAAAGCTGTTTATGAATCTTAGGTCCTTTTCTATTCTTAGCCATAATAGTCATTACAGTTGCCATATTCCCGCCTACACTATCTCCTGCAACTGTTAAGGTATTTAAATTGGCACTGCAACCTATTCGTAATAATAAGCTAGGAAGCATACACATAACTTCATAACACTGTTCAATAGCTGTAGGGTATTTTGCTTCTGGTGAGCGCGTATATTCTGGAAAGACTACTATGGAATTCGTACGAGCTGCCAGTTCACGTACTAGTTTATCATGCGTATGCAAACTTCCAAATACCCACCCTGCTCCATGAATGTAATAAATGACATTAGGTATATCGACTCTATTAGTAGGTATTATTGCATACACATTAATTGTTCCCCAGTTACTTGTGGGGAATGGTATGGTCTTAATTTCTGCTGGATATTTATAAACAGGGGCATCTTGTGCCTTTTCCAAAACTTCACGCCCCTCTTTTGGAGGAAGCTGAAAAATTAAAGGCGGCTTAGAGGCATTATCACAAACCTGCTCCGCTTGCCACTCCAAAGGTATTGATCTTCTCATATATTGATTCTCCTTCATATCTTTTTTAAAGGTTCTATAATGCTATTTACCTATGCTATAAGGGTTTAAATACTATATTTCTAATATATGATCTGATCTCCAAAAATTTACTGTCTATTTCTCTATTGTATAATGCTCTTCCTATCCTTTTTATAAGATTTTAAAAGCTTATTGGGAAATATAAAAAGTCCCAATAAAGAGCTTACTCTCACTGGAACCTTTTATTTTCACCCTATCCTTACTCTAAATTTAGGTGTTTCTTTAGAATATAAGTTGTACCTTCAAACATAACGACTATAAAAATTATCGCCATTATATTTGCTATAAATAAACTCTTAGTAGGATCCATATTCGCCCCTGTATATAGACTTCCTAACATTGTCATTCCTGTTATCCAATTGATTGCCGTATTAATAACGAAGAAAGCTATAAATGATGCCGCCGTACGATGTTTTTGGAAACTTGGGAACTGTCCTATTGCTAAAGATAAGTAGATTAAGACTACAAATTGTATATACATCAAGAATGTTGCAAGTGCAAATTGGGTAATGACAAATAGGCCCATTCGACCTACTTCATCTTGTAGCATAATCATCATTCGTGGTATGAATATGGAAAACATCTGCCCCACTTCGGCAAAGAATTCTCCGGTAGCAAATAAAACGATAAATGTTATCACCCCAACTATTCCACTTAAAATAACCCATGTTACTGCTACAAGCATTTTAGTAATAATTAAACTTCTTATTTTAACAGGTAAGGTAAACATTAAATACCCTTCATCTGATAGTAGATTTTTTTGGAAACGTTGAATCGTTACAATTAAAGTGATGACAACTAATGCTATAAATAATCCAACTAATGCAAGGGTTGTAAAGTTACCTAGTGTATTAAGCTCTTCAAATACCCCCTTATTGCTTCTTCCTAAAAATCTTTGAATGAGTGCAACGAGCAAAATAGCGCCATACAGAGGTAAGAAAGTTCTTCCTGTCGCTTTAAATTCATATTTAATTAATTTTCCTAACATCTAAATACCTCCCTAAATAATGCATCTATAGATTGACCTTTTTCCTGTCTAATGTCATCTACGTTACCTTGTAACCTAACTTCTCCATAGCCTAGGAAAATAATATCATCACAAATATTTTCTACTTCTTGAATGAGATGGGTTGCTATAATGACAGAGCTCTCTTCAGAATAATTTTTAATAATCGTATTTAAAATATAATCCCTAGCTGCTGGGTCTACCCCTCCTATTGGCTCATCTAAAACATAGAGCTTGGCTTTTCTAGACATAACTAAGATGAGCTGAACCTTCTCTTTTGTTCCTTTAGAGAGGGTTTTAAGTTTGCTGTCTTCATCTATTTTAAGTGTAGCAAGCATCTGTCGTGCTTTCTCTATATCAAAGTCTTCATAAAAGTCACTAAAAAATCCTAGTAAGTCTTTTACCTTCATCCACTCATTGAGATAAGTTCTTTCTGGTAAGTAGGAAATCATCTTTTTAGTTTCTATGCCTAATGCTTGACCAGCTACTAATATCTGTCCATCTGTTGGCTGAAGCAGTCCATTAATGAGTTTAATCAGTGTACTTTTTCCGCTTCCATTAGGCCCTAATAAGCCAACTACTTTACCTGGTTCTATCTTTAAGCTTACATCTTTAAGTGCTTCTTTCTTACCATATGTTTTACTTACATGAGTAATTTCTAATATAGGTTCCATTATTTTATTCCCCCTAAATAATGTTGTATCAGTGTTATGACTTCATCTTGCGCATAACCTAGCTGCATTAATGATTCTATAAATGTCTTTACCTTTTCCTCTGCAAATTCATCTCTCATTTTGGTTAATAACTCCTTATCCTCTGTTACAAATCTTCCACTTGTTCTTTGACTATATACTAATGCTTCACGTTCTAGCTCTGCTAATGCTCTTTGCATTGTATTAGGATTCACACCCGCTTCTTCTGCCATATCTCTTACAGATTTTAACTTACTTCCACTTGCTAACTCACCTGTTACAATCATTAGTTTGATACGTTCTACGAGCTGCATATAAATTGGCCTTGTTGTATCAAATTTCCATGACATTGTACCACCTCTTTATTGTATTAATCACTTAATACAATAATACTTATACATTATAAATTTGTCAACATGTTTTTCAGAAAATTAATTACCATTTTTCACTTATCCTGTAGGTTTATCATAGTGTATTATAAGACTAAATTTGAGGTGAAATATGAGAAGAAATTTAAGAAGAAATAATAGACAAACATCAGAGTCTTATAAATATACTTTGGCCAATACCAATCTCTATCAAACAAAATCCACTTCATCTACAATACTTACCGCAATTCCTTCAGGTGCAAAAGTCCAGATTATTGATGGCGAAGAAGATTGGTATACCGTTATGTATAACAATCTAACAGGCTATGTCCCTGCCTCTTCCTTATCAACAACTAAATATACTTGGCTAGATTTACTCTTAAGATCTTATCCTTCCGCTGAATCCAATCCAGTTGCCATGGTTCCTGAAAAATCTGAAGTACAAGTTTTATCCGTAACGGGTGAATGGAGTCATGTTGTTTATAATGATCAACAAGGCTACATCTTTAGCTATTTCTTAACGGATGATGGGAATTCCCCAGCTCACTACGATTTCACATATTTTTATACTGATATGACTAGGTTCGTGAATGATAATCAAATCCCAAGTCCTACTGTAAACTTAATTACAACGGACTTAGAAAATAAACTCACTTATGTCTTTGAAAAAGGGGCTAATGGTCTACGGGTTTTACTCTATAAATGGGACTGCACTGTTGGAAAGCCTAGTACACCCACTATAAAGGGGACTTTTTATGTAAGTGGTAGAAAACCTTACTTTGGTACTGATAATTATAGAGTTAAATATGCAACCAGAATCAAAGGAGCCTATTATTATCATTCCGTTCTCTTTAATGCTGCTGGAACTGAAATCATAGATGCTAGACTAGGTATGGCTTTAAGCCATGGATGTATCCGATTAGCTGTAGAAAATGCCCAATGGATTTACGATAACGTATTAGATGCTAGTGCTATTGTGATTAATTAACCCTAAAACTTAGCTATACTCTATAAAAATAAAGGTGTCCTATAACTTATGATATGCTCCCCTTAAGGTAGACAGTTTAAATAATAAAACTGTTATCTTAAGGAGGAGCATTTTTCATGGGAAGAAAATCAAAAATTTCATATGAAATAAAAATAGATGTTGTTAAAA
>NZ_JACRSY010000025.1 GCF_014384995.1 Zhenhengia yiwuensis
TCCCAGTGTGGCCGTTCACCCTCTCAGGCCGGCTATGGATCGTTGCCTTGGTGGGCTGTTATCTCACCAACTAGCTAATCCAACGCGGGTCCATCCTATGCCGATAAAATCTTTGCTAGCCGGTTCATGCGAACCAACTAGGTTATGCGGTATTAGCGTTCGTTTCCAAACGTTATCCCCCTGCATAGGGCAGGTTACCCACGCGTTACTCACCCGTCCGCCACTAACTTCATGGAGCAAGCTCCAATCTGTCCGTTCGACTTGCATGTGTTAAGCACGCCGCCAGCGTTCATCCTGAGCCAGGATCAAACTCTCAATAAAAAAGTTTGTCTCTTGACATTTGTACTGTTAAGTAGTACTGACTTGTCACTTTATGTGACTTTATGAATCGACTGGTTTAATGGTTACTATTTTATTTTCAACGTTCAATCTGTTTGTGTTTATTTCCTAAGCACAAGAGATATTCTATCATATCACTTTACTTATGTCAATAACTTTTTTCAAGTTTTTTTAGCTTGTCCATTTTAAAGATTTAAAATGGCGGAGAAGGAGGGATTCGAACCCTCGCGCCGGTTAACCCGACCTATACCCTTAGCAGGGGCACCTCTTCGGCCAACTTGAGTACTTCTCCGAATTATAAAAAAGTTATTTGTTTACCGTTGTTCGCTTGCGTTCCCTAACGGCAAGATTTATATTATCAATAAATGTGCTATATGTCAACCCTTTTATTTATATTTCTTTGTTATTATCTTTTCTTTTTATGCTAATCCCTTATAAATACTAGATTTTATCTCATTTTCATCTATCAAGAAATTATGTCTTTTAGCTTTCTAGCCTTAGCTCATAGCTGAGTTTTATCTTTTTTATCTTACCTATATACTCCTCATTATATACGCCATATCCTATTTTCTTCTTAATTAAAAATAAAAAAGAGGTAGTACCTGGAATATAGGTACTACCTCTTTTGTAGTTGAAATATTAGTTCATAGATAAAAGCTTGAAAATATCTACCCGTATTTACCCCCATAAGATGTTGTTATTTGCACTTATTTATATAGATTTAAAATTCTACATGGGTTAATAGAGTATTTCTACTGAGAAAATGTAATATTTTCTATATCATCATATCATCTATTCCTTGTATTTACAATATATTAAATACTTATTCTTCTATTTGTACTGCCACTTCTTCAGTATCTTCTTCAACTGCTCCATCTTTAACTTTTGCAAGACATACAACTTGTACACCTTCATCTAAGTTAATAAGTTTAACCCCTTGTGTATTTCTTCCTACAGAAGAAATTTGAGCAACATTAATACGGATAATAACCCCCTGTGAGTTAATGAGTAATAATTCCTCATCTTCATGCACTGAGGTAATCCCTACAACATTTCCTGTTTTTTCAGTAATCTTATAGACTTTTATACCTTTACCACCACGTTTTTGAGCTCTAAACTCTTCAACAGGCGTACGTTTACCAAGTCCATTTTCAGATGCTACTAAAATTTGTTCACCTTCTTTTGGTACAGTTGCACCAATAACAACATCACCCTCAGATAAGTTAATGGCTCTAACACCACGTGCAGTTCTACCCATAGGTCTTACATCTGTACCATCAAACATAATACCTTTACCAAATTTAGTACATACTAAAATTGAGTCCTCTGGAGTTGTTTCATATACGCCTATTAATTCATCATCTTCTGCTAATGTAAGCGCAATGATACCACCTTTTCTAATGTTCTTGAAGGCTTCTAAATCTGTTTTCTTAATCTGACCATTTTTAGTTACCATCGTTAAGAAGACATTTTCTGTTTGATCTTGTACTGGGAATACAGCACTAATTTTCTCATCTTTATCAAGTTGAAGAAGGTTGATAATTGCCATACCTCTTGCAGTACGTCCTGCTTCTGGTATTCTATAAGCTTTGATTTTATAAGCTTTACCTTTATTAGTAAAGAACATAATTTCACTTAAGTTACTTGTTACAAAGAGTTGGTCAATAAAGTCTGCATCAATTGTATTAACACCTACAATACCTCTACCACCTCTATTTTGTTGTTTGTAAGTATCTAATGGAATACGTTTGATATACCCTAAATGAGTCATAGTTACAATAACCTGTTCTTCATCAATGAGATCCTCAATATCAAAGTCATCATCTGCACTTACTATTTCTGTTCTTCTAGCATCCGCATATTTATCACGAATTTCAATGATTTCTGCTCGGATTACTTCATATAATTTATATTCACTCTCAAGAATACCTCTAAAGTATGCAATCTTCTCTAAAAGCTCTGCATATTCTTGCTCAAGTTTTTCTCTTTCAAGCCCTGTTAAAGCACGAAGACGCATATCCACGATAGCTTGAGCCTGAATTTCTGTAAGGTCAATTGCCTCCATTAAACGCTCTTTAGCTTCTTGGACAGTTTTAGACTCCCTAATTAAACGTGTGATAAGATCAATCTTATCTAACGCTTTTCTAAGTCCTTCTACAATATGCGCTCTTGCTTCTGCTTTATTTAAGTCATACTGAGTACGTCTAGTTACAACATCTTTTTGATGCTTTAAGTACTCTTCTAACATCTCTTTTAAGTTAAGCACTTTTGGCTTGTCATTTACAAGCGCAAGCATATTCATGCTGAATGTATCTTGTAATTGAGTATATTTATACAGCTGATTTAAGATAACGTTTGGATTAACATCTCTTCTAAGCTCAATAACAATACTCATACCATCTCTATCTGATTCATCACGTAAGTCCGTAATCCCATCAACTTTTTTGATTTTTACAAGCTCTGCAATTTTCTCAATAAGCTTAGACTTATTAACCATATATGGAATCTCTGTAACTACAATACGAGATTTCCCACCCTGCATCTCTTCAATCTCCGCAGTTGCTTTAACTTTAACCTTACCTTTACCTGTACGGTAAGCTTGATCAATACCATAACGTCCTTGAATTGTAGCACCTGTTGGGAAGTCTGGTCCTTTAATGATTTCCATTAACTCGTCAAGCTCTGTCTCACGTAATTCTTGCTCTTCATTATGACCCATGTAGTTATCAATCATCTTAATAACGCCATCAACAACTTCACCTAAGTTATGAGGTGGGATGTTTGTTGCCATACCTACAGCAATACCTGATGATCCATTTACAAGTAAGTTAGGAAAACGTGCAGGAAGTACAACTGGCTCTTTTAAAGACTCATCAAAGTTAGGCCTGAAATCAACCGTTTCCTTCTCGATATCTGCAAGCATAGACATCGAAATCTTGCTCATTCTGGCTTCCGTGTAACGCATAGCCGCAGCACTGTCACCATCAATGTTACCAAAATTACCATGTCCATCTACAAGTGGGTAGCGAATTGAGAAGTCTTGTGCCATTCTAACCATGGCATCGTAAATTGATGAGTCACCATGAGGGTGATATTTACCCATGGTATCCCCAACGATACGTGCTGACTTTCTATATTGTTTATCTGGTCCTAAGTTCAGTTCATCCATTGCATAAAGAATTCTTCTATGAACTGGTTTTAATCCATCTCTAACATCTGGTAGGGCACGAGATACAATAACGCTCATGGCGTAATCAATATAGCACTTTTTCATCTCGTCCTGAATATCAACAGAGATGATTTTATCAAAATTGTTATCTAAGTTATCCATCTTTCTCCTCCTCTACCCTTTTCTATATATCTAAATTAGTAACTTTAGTTGCATACTCATGAATGAATTCACGTCTTGGTTCAACTTTATCACCCATTAATGCTGTAAAGATTTGATCGGCTGCTGCTGCATCTTCAATATCTACACGTACTAAAGTTCTAGTCTCTGGGTCCATTGTTGTTTCCCATAACTGATCAGGATTCATTTCCCCAAGACCTTTATAACGTTGCATTCTTGAAATACCTGTTCTACCTATTTCTTCTAAAATTTTCTCTAACTCTCTATCATCGTAAGCATAATGTTTCTTTTTATTTTTCTCTACTAAATAGAGTGGTGGCTGCGCAATGTATACAAAGCCATTTTCAATAAGCGGTCTATAATATCTATAGAAGAATGTTAAAAGTAACGTACGAATATGAGCCCCATCAACATCGGCATCAGTCATGATAATGATTTTATGATAACGTAACTTGTTAACATCAAAGTCTTCACTAATACCTGCACCAAATGCAGTAATCATATTACGAATTTCATCACTTTCAAGCATTCTATCAATTCTAGCTTTTTCTACATTAAGAATCTTACCTCTAAGTGGAAGGATAGCCTGTGTCTGGCGTGATCTTGCACTCTTAGCAGAACCACCCGCAGAATCCCCTTCGACTAAGTAGATTTCACATTTACTTGCATCTTTTTCAGAGCAGTCTGCTAGCTTACCTGGAAGTGCTGTACTTTCAAGTACACTCTTTCTTCGTGTAAGTTCTCTAGCTTTTCTAGCTGCATCACGTGCTCTAGCAGCCATAGTTGCTTTTTGAATAATCATTTTAGCTACATTTGGATTTTGCTCTAAGAAGTAAGTCAGTTGTTCACCAAATATGCTTTCTACAGCTCCACGTGCTTCACTATTTCCAAGTTTCGTTTTAGTCTGGCCTTCGAATTGTGGCTCACCAATTTTAACACTAATAATAGCAGTAAGACCTTCTCTTATATCTTCACCACTTAAATTATTATCTGCCTGTTTAAGAAGCCCCATTTTTCTACCATAGTCATTTAAAGTCTTGGTAATAGCTGCTCTAAATCCTGATAAGTGTGTACCACCTTCAGTTGTATTAATGTTATTTACAAAGCTAAATACATTCTCTACATAACTATCGTTATGCTGGAATGACACTTCTACATTAATACCATCTTTCTCACCTTCCCCATAGAAGACTTCTTCATAGATAGGTGTTTTATGTTTATTCAGATGACTAACAAACTCTTTAATACCACCTTCGTAGTGGAATACTTTATGATGTTTTTCATCTTCTCTTAAATCTATTAATTCAATACGTAATCCTTTTGTTAAAAAGGCTGTTTCCTGTAATCTTTGTTTGAGTATATTAAAGTCATATACAGTTGTTTCAAAAATTTCTGCATCAGGCTTAAAGTGTACAAGTGTACCTGTCTTGTTTGTATCTCCAACTATAGTTAAAGGACTTACGACATGTCCACGTTCAAATTTTTCTTCATGAATTTTGCCTTCTGTGTGTACTTTTACTACAAGCCATTCAGATAATGCATTAACTACTGAAGCACCTACACCATGTAAACCTCCGGAAACTTTATAGCCTCCTCCACCAAACTTTCCTCCTGCATGAAGTATAGTAAATACAACCTCAACTGCTGGAATTCCTTTTTGAGCATGTATGCCGACAGGAATACCACGTCCATTATCTAGAACAGAAATTGAGTTATCTGGATGAATAGAAACGACAATCGTATCACATGCACCAGCTAATGCTTCGTCAACGGCATTATCTACTATTTCATAAACTAGGTGGTGAAGACCTTTTGAGGAAGTACTACCAATATACATACCTGGTCTTTTTCGTACTGCCTGCAGCCCCTCTAATATTTGTATTTGATTTTCATTATACGTTGCTGCCATAATAAGATCTCACTCCTTTAAATTTTCGAATATGCATAATAAACCAACTTTCATTATACCTCAAACAGTTCTCAAAGGCAAACCTTGTCAATATATGTTACCTTTTACCACATTATATAGTTTACCAACTTTTTGACTATTCCATACACTTTGTTCTACTCCTGTACAGGTAATTAAGGTCTGAATATTTTCTGTATAAGAAAATAGATATTTTTGTCTACTATCATCTAGCTCAGAAAGAACATCATCAAGTAACAATATAGGCGCTTCCCCTAAATTCTCCTGCATAAGACGAAGCTCTGCAAGCTTCATAGAAAGCACAACTGTACGTTGTTGTCCTTGAGATCCATATACTTTAACATCCATCCCATTAATCAAAAACTTTAAGTCATCTCTATGTGGTCCGACTGAACTACTTTGAGTCATAATATCCTTTTGTCTATATCTCGCTACTTTTTCTTCTATATTTGCTTCAAGCACATTAGGTTCATAAACAACTTCAAGGTCCTCTTTACCACCTGATATATTTGCATGTATCTTTTTTGCTACTTCATTAATTTCTTGAATGAACTCACTTCTTCTTTGAATAACTTCTTTTGCGTATTCTATATATTGCATATCCCAAATATCTAGCATATCTGGATTAGGATTTTGCTGATACTGCTTCAAGGCGTTGTTTCTTTGCTTTAAGACTTTATAATATTGCTTTAAAGCATAGTAATAAAGCTTATTAAATTGACATAATTCAATGTCAATAAATCTTCTACGTTCTTTAGGGCTCTTTTTTATAAGTTGGAGATCTTCTGGAGAAAACATAACTACCGTCAAGGTCCCAAAAAGCTCACCTAGCTTGGCTACTGGTAATTTATTAATGGCTACAGCCTTACCTTTTTGAGTAATATGAAAGTCAATCTTATCGTTAAACGTACGTTTTTGTACATCAAGTGTAATATGAGCTGCCTCTTCATTCCATTTAATCACTTCTTTTTCTTGAGAAGTACGATGTGACCTTGCTGTTGCACATAAGTAGATTGCTTCTAGTACATTAGTCTTTCCTTGTGCATTATCCCCTTTAAAAATATTAATCCCTTTATCAAGTTGAATATTAACTTCACCATAATTCCTAAAATTGTTTAAAGCGAGTTCCTGAATATACATGAGGTTCTCCTTTATAAAAATATCTATCTCTAAATGATTTGATAATTTTGTCCATCGAATTCTACTTCATCACCAGGACGTATTTTTTTACCTCTTTGTGTGCAGATTTCGCCATTTACAAGCACAAGTCCTTGTGCAATAAGCATTTTTGCCTCGCCACCGCTGTCTACCATATCTGCAAACTTCATAAGTTGATCTAGCTTAATAAATTCTGTTGTAATTTTAATTTGTTTCACAAGTATTTCTCCTTTTATTTTAAAAATAATTTTATTATAGCAATAAATCGCTCTTGCTTCTACTTGAAACAAAGAGCGATATTTTCTATGTCTTATCTACGCATTTAACCTAATTGGTAAAATAAGATATTTATAATGATCACCCTCTATTGGATGAATAATACAAGGTGTAAGTGAAGAAATAAAAGTAATACTTACTTCATCATCATCGATAGACTTTAATGCTTCAATGAGATATCTAGGATTAAATGCAATACTTAAATTATTTCCTTCAAGTTCGATTGCAACTTCTTCAAGCGCAGTACCAAGCTCTGCTCTTGATGTAATGATCATATTATCTCCGTCTATTTCAATTTTTATTGGATTTTTCTTCCCTTCACGAGAAATTAAAGCAGCACGTTCAATACTCATAAGAAATTCTTTGCGATCTACTTTAATCTTTGTTTCATAGTCTGATGAAAATATTTGTTCATATTTTAAGAATTCACCTTCAAGTAGATTAGAAACAACTTTACTTTCACCTAAATCAAACAAAATGTGTTTATCTTCAAAATAGATGCTCATTTCATCTGCTTCATCAGTAGAAAGAATCTTGCTAATTTCATTAAGTGTACGCCCAGGAACGACAACCTCTCTTTCTCCATTCTCATTTGAGAGGGTAGTTTTTCTATATGAAATACGGTATCCATCTACAGTAACCATGTTAAAACTGCCATCTTTAATTTGAAGCATTTCACCAGTAAGGATAGGTCTGGATTCTTCTTGAGCAACAGAGAAGATTGTTTGTCTAATCATATCTTTAAAAGCTACTTGAGAAATTGTATATTTATTCATTAATTCAACTTGAGGAAGATCTGGGAATTGATCTCCTAGTTGACCTGCAATTGAAAACTTAGATTTTTCACAAGTGATATTAGTCATATGATTAGCACTAGTTGAAATTTCAACGGTTTCATTAGGCATTTTTCTGATAATTTCAGAGAAGATTTTTGCTTCAAGAGCAATAGCTCCTTCTTCTAAAACTTCTGCTTCAATTGTACTTTCAATACCAAGTTCTAAGTTATACCCAACTAAAGTAACTTCTCCATTATAAGCTTTTAATAAGATACATTCGAGAATTGGCATTGTTGTTTTAGTTGAACATGCTTTAAGTACAGTGTTAATGCTGTTTAAGAGTACGTCTTGCTTACAGCGAATATTCATTGTGGATAATCTCCCTTCGAAAATCTTTTATAATAATTAAAGTAATTTAGCAATGATAGTAATAGGACATGTGGATAATGTGTATAACCGCCAAAAACCTATATATTGTGGATAAAATCCCTTGTATATAGGCCTGTGGATTAGTATAGTGGATTAAAGTAAGTTATCAACAGTATCAACACTCAAAAAAAAATAAAAGAACTATCCACAAACTATCCATATGGTAGTCACATGGAGATGTGAATAATTATTTCCCTGTAATCTTGTTCTCGAGCTCAGTAATAATCTGTGAGAGCTCCATATCTTTAGTAAGGTCTTTAGAAATCTTCTCAAAGCCATGAATAATCGTGGTATGGTCGCGTCCACCAAACTTCTCACCAATCTTTGGTAGAGAAAGATCTGTTAGTTTACGGCATAAATACATGGCAATTTGTCTTGGATAGGCAATGTTACGTGTACGCTTAGCTGATTTAAGCTCATCTACCTTGAGGTGGAAGTAATCTGCCACAATTTCCTGGATATAGTCAGCTGTAATAATCTTAGGCTTGTCCTTAGAAATCAGGTCCTTAAGTGCTTCATTTGCAAGCTCTACTGTAATAGGCCTATTGGCTAAAGAAGAAAAGGCTAATATACGGTTAAGGGCCCCCTCCAGCTCACGGATATTGGATACAACTGTCTTAGCTATAAATAGAAGAACATCTTCTGGGACAGATAAGCTTTCAAGTTCAGCTTTCTTCCTTAAGATAGCAATACGTGTTTCAAGATCTGGACTCTGAATATCTGCAATAAGTCCCCATTCAAAACGTGAACGTAGCCTGTCTTCTAATGTTTCTATCTCTTTAGGTGGGCGATCGCTAGAGATAATAATTTGCTTATTAGCTTCGTGAAGTGTGTTGAAAGTATGGAAGAACTCCTCTTGAGTACGTTCCTTGCCTGCAATAAATTGGATATCATCTATAAGTAAAACATCTATATTTCTATATTTATTTCTAAAAGCTTCATTTTTATCATCACGAATAGAGTTAATGAGTTCATTCGTAAACTTCTCTGAAGAAGCATAAAGTACCTTAGCACTTGGGTTTTGCTCTAAAATGTAATGAGCAATAGAATGCATAAGGTGAGTTTTCCCAAGGCCTACGCCTCCATATAAAAATAGAGGATTGTATGCTCTAGCAGGGGCTTCCGCAACAGCCAGTGCAGCAGCATGTGCCATACGGTTGCTATTACCTACGACGAAAGAATTAAATACATATCTAGGGTTAAGATTGCTTCTTATATTTAAAGGATCTTCGATAGCAGCTTCTTTCTTTGCAGAAGGTTGTTTAGGGGCATATTTTCCGTCTTCAGACACGACAACAAAGTCAAGGATATACTCCTTATTAAGAACCTGAAGGACACTATTCTTAATAAGTTCAAGATACCTAGTGCTGAGAATTTCTTTATTAAAGTCATTTTTTACGCCAATCACCATGGTATTATCAAAGATATCTATAAGCTTGGTCTCCTTAAACCATGTGTTAAAGCTGACAGATGAAGTTTCAGGTTCGATAATACTTAGGATGGCGTTCCATTGGGCATCATAATGGTGCGTCATTTAAAACTCCTCCTACAAATACACAATTTATACACAAGTTATTTTAGTATTGTCAACATGTGAGTAATCTAATCAATTCTTATAAACAATATGGGATTAATTTAAGTAACTCTAGAAATAAAATGATAGAAACATAGTCATCTAAAGATGTTATCCACATAAAAATAAGTATAAATTTGTTAAAAAACAAAGAAAAAATAAGAAAAATATGAGTTATACACAGAATTATCAACAGAATGTGTATAACTTTAATCTTTCAACAACTTATACACAACTAAAATAATAATATCAAAATAGCTGTTGAAAAGCAACAGATTTAGAAAAATATCCACAGGCCAGTGTATAAAATTTCGGTGGATATTTTGGTGAAGAAGTGACAAAAAAGTACAAAACATGACTTAAAAATTACCATTAATAGAGGGTTGACGAGATTTTATAAATCTTCTATACTATGAACAGTGCTTATTTGTTTATTTAACTCTATATAGAGTTGTGTGTGCGAATTTTTATTTTATATTTATATTTTTAGTGCTTTAAAAAAATTGTGCATATTATGTGGCTACTTTATTAATATAAGGAGGTGCGACATAATGAAAATGACATACCAACCAAAAAAACGTCAAAGAAGTAAAGAACACGGTTTCCGTAAAAGAATGAGAACTAAAAACGGTAGAGCGGTAATTGCTAGAAGAAGAGCAAAAGGTAGAAAAAAATTAACAGCATAATACAAGGCCGCCTCGGTGGCCTTGTTTTGCCTTATAAGGAAATTAGGAGTATCAAGGATGAAATATACAGTATCTCTTAAGAAAACACCTGAGTTTAGAAATGTTTATAGAAGAGGAAAGTCTGTTGCTAATAGATTTCTTGTTCTATATAAATATAAGAATGGTAAAGATATTAATAGGTTAGGTATATCAGTAAGTAAAAAAGTAGGAAATAGCGTAGTAAGAAGTAGAGTTACACGACTCATTCGTGAGAGCTACAGATTAAAAGAAGAATTCATTGATCAGCCAGGCTGGGATTTCGTTATTATTGCGAGAAGCAATGCAAATAACGCTACTTATAATGATATTACTGATTCACTAGAACAATTGCTCAAACAACAAAAAATTTTTAACAAAAATTCATAAATGTCCTATCTTAATATGTTAATATACTATTGAGTTATATGACATAGATGAGTGAAGTATAGAAATACATGTTTGATACTTTCCTATTAGAATAACTACCAGCTAAATATACATTTCTATGGCTGAGGTGTATATTTTTATATAAAAAACTAAGGGTATAAGGGTAGTTGAGGAGTTTTTAGAGGTATGAAAATGAAAAACATATTAAGAGATAGTGCACTAGGTACTATTAGGGTTTATCAGAAGTATATTTCACCATTATTCGGGGCTAAGTGTAGGTTCATACCAACTTGTTCAGCTTATACTTATGAGGCAATAAGTGTACACGGGTTTTTTAAGGGTACATTTCTTGGTATAAAAAGGATATTAAAGTGTAATCCTTTTCATAAACCGATGTATGACCCTGTACCACCTAAACGAAAGAAATGTCAATAAGTCAATAAAATACTTAGGAGGAATCCAATGGGAATTATAAACAGCTTTTTTGGTATGATCCTCAATTTAATCTTTGAGGGGATTGCGCTTCTTACACCTGTAGGGACATTAGGTCTTACGATTATTGTATTTACAGTGGTAACAAGGCTTTTACTTACTCCATTGCAGATTAAACAAATGCGAACTACTCGCGCAATGAGTAAGATTCAACCAGAACTTACAAGAATTCAGAAAAAATATGCTAATAAAAAAGACCAACAGTCTCAAATGGCATATAGTCAAGAGTTACAGGCAATTTATAAGAAGTATAAAATTAGTCCATTTGCAGGATGTTTGCCACTTCTTATTCAATTACCACTTATCTATGCACTTTACAATGTACTTAGACAACCAAGTAGATATATCTCAAAACTTAGTGAGATGTACACACAGTTAGCAGATGTTTTAGCGCAAAATGTAGCTAATGTAGATACAGTTATTAACGAAGTAGTAAACAAAGTTCCACTTAGTTCAACAGCTATGTATGAACTTCAAAAATTAGGAGATACAGCAACTCTTGCAGATAAGCTTTCTCACTTTACAACTGACCAGTGGAATGCGATGCGAGAACTTATTTCTCCACAAGTATATGATTTACTTTCTAACTTACTTGAAGCAAAACATGGGTTTGAATATTTTATTGTTAACTTAGTAGATTCACCATCTCAACTTGTAGCAAACGGTCAATACCTTGCCCTTTTAATCCCAATTGCAGCTGGTGCATCAACATTTATTTTCAGTAAAATCACAATGGCAGCAAGTAAACCAGCTACACCAGCAAATGGTGAAGCAAACCCTGCAGATAGCATGATGAAAGTTATGAACATTATGATGCCAATCATGATGGGATGGTTCTCATATACTGTACCAAATGGTTTAGCTTTATACTGGATTTCTGGTAATATCATCATGATGGTTCAACAAATTTGGGTTAACAAAATTGTTGATAAACAACAAGCTGTTTTAGAAGAGCAGCTTAGAAAAGACCGTGAAGCAGCACTTGCCGCTCAAGGTGTTAAGAAGAAAAAGAAGAAGAAAAAACCAAAACCAGAAGTAGCAACAGGTGAAGTAGAGCAAAAAGCTATTGACGAAAAGCCTAAGAAACCTAAAAAAACAGCGAGCGAAGATGAGACAACAAACAGCACGAAAGAGGATTAATAAATCTGGGGGTAGATAATATGAAGAGTGTAGAAAAGACTGGCAAGACCGTTGATAATGCTATAACAGATGCACTTATTGAACTGGGAGCAACTACAGATGAAGTAGAGATTCAAGTTTTAGAGAGAGGCTCTAAGGGCTTTTTAGGACTTGGTGCTAAAGATGCCCGTGTAAGAGTAAGCCTTAAAGAACTACCAGAAGCCCAAGATATATCACAATCTGCTGATACAGGAGCTATTGAAGAAATCATTCCTGAGGATAAAGAAGAAATAAAAGTAGTAGTAAATGAGAATAAGCATAAAGGCGCTAGTATAGAAGAAGCAACTGAAAATGCTAAAGTATTCTTAAACTCTGTACTTACTGAAATGGGACTTGATGCAACTTTAGAAACTAACGTTGTTGATGATAGAGTTTATATTGAGATTTCAGGTGAAAAGATGGGTATGGTTATTGGTAAAAGAGGCGATACTTTAGATGCTCTCCAATACTTAACTAATATCGTTGTGAATAAAGGTCATCATGATTATGTGAAAATCATGTTAGACACAGAGAAGTATCGTAGCAGAAGAGAAGATACACTGAGAAAGGTAGCTTATAAATTTGCTAAGAAAGCAGTTCAAACAAAGAGACCTGTTATCCTTGAACCTATGAATCCATATGACAGAAGAATTGTCCATTCTGCATTACAAGATAGTAGGACAGTAAAAACACATAGTGAGGGTAAAGAACCATTCAGACGAGTTGTTATTACACCACTTTCTTCAAACAAAACTTATAATAAATAATCACATAGACGGCAGAGCACTCTTAAAAAGAAGGCTCTGCCGCTTGTTTATGTAGAGAATTTAGAGTATATTAATTTTTAGAGTCAAACTGAAAGGAGCTTTTTTATGATTTACAATGATACAATAGCAGCAATTTCTACAGCACCTGGAGTAGGTGGCATTGGTATTATCCGTGTAAGTGGATTAGATGCTGTGGAGATAGTTGATAAAGTATTTAAAGCTGCAAGTAAAAAAACACTCAAAGAGGCACCAAGTCATACGATTCATTATGGCCATATCTTAAACAAGGATGGAAGGGTCATTGATGAAGTACTTGTGATGCTAATGAAAGCTCCAAAAACTTTTACAAGAGAAGATGTTGTAGAAATTAACTGCCATGGCGGTCCTGTACCTCTTGAAGCAGTTTTAATGGAAGTTATACGTAATGGAGCAAGACTTGCAGACAGTGGTGAGTTTACAAAGAGAGCCTTCTTAAATGGGCGTATTGACCTTGCTCAAGTTGAAGCAATTATGGATATTATTGAAGCTAAGACTGAAGTATCTTTATCTCAAGCTGTAAATCAACTTGAAGGTAAACTCTCAAAACAAATTAAAGAATATCAAGATATGCTTATTCAAATAATCGCTAGAATAGAGGTTTCTATTGATTATCCAGAATATGATGAAGATGAGCCATTAGCAGAGGACTTTAAGGATGATATTAGGGCACTTAATGATAAACTTAAACAGCTTCTTGCTACAGCAGATACAGGTAAGATGATTCGTGAAGGGGTTAAGACCGCTATTGTAGGACAACCTAATGTAGGTAAATCCTCCCTTCTTAATGCCTTATTAGAAGAGAATAAAGCTATTGTAACGGATATCCCTGGTACAACGCGTGATATTGTAGAGGCTTATCTTAATATTGAGGGGATGCCATTCTTATTATTAGATACAGCAGGTATCCGTGAGACAGAAGATATAGTAGAGAAAATTGGTGTAGAAAGATCTAAAGAGTCTATCGCGCAGGCTGATGTAGTCCTAATGCTTATTGATAGCTCAAGAGAGTTAGATCAAGAGGAAATTGCTCTTATGAATGAACTTAAAGGTAGACAAGTTATCTTTGTTCTGAATAAGACAGACCTTACCCCTGTTATTACCCAGGAAATACTTAAAGCTTATACAGGTGACCAGCCAATCGTAAGCATTTCTGCAATGAAGCAAGATGGTTTAAATGAGCTTCGTCAGGCTATGAAGAACTTTATCGTTAATAAAGGTATAAGTATTGGACAAGAGGCAACAATCTCTAATCAGAGACAAAAACAAAGCCTTGTAAAAGCTATTGAGAGCTT
Organism: Zhenhengia yiwuensis; assembly: GCF_014384995.1. Classification (GTDB taxonomy): domain Bacteria; phylum Bacillota; class Clostridia; order Lachnospirales; family Cellulosilyticaceae; genus Zhenhengia; species Zhenhengia yiwuensis. The sequence goes on from NZ_JACRSY010000025.1 coordinate 14,667, forward strand.
AGATAAAGTAGGTGATACCATTGATATGGGTATGCCAGAAGATTGTATTGCAATTGATTTACATGATGCTTATGGGCACTTAGGTAACATTGTAGGTGAAGCACTTAAAGATGAGATTATTAATGAGCTCTTTACAAGATTCTGCCTAGGTAAATAATAGGATATAAATTAGGAAAGATGTGTTATAACACTTTTTATTTAAAAAGGTGTATAATAGGATTTGTTTTTCGAATAGAAATTAAAAATTAATTTTATAGATAGAGATCAAGGAGGTTCACATGACTTATATTGCAGAATCAATCGATATAGCTGTAATTGGTGGTGGACACGCTGGATGTGAAGCTGCACTTGCAGCAGCACGCATGGGTAAAAAAACAATCATGTTTACCATGAGTTTAGATAGTATAGGCATGATGCCTTGTAACCCAAACGTAGGGGGAACATCTAAGGGGCATTTAGTTAGAGAGATTGACGCACTTGGTGGAGAGATGGGCAAAAACATCGACAAAACTTTTATTCAATCTCGTATGCTTAATACTGCTAAAGGACCAGCTGTACACTCATTACGCGCACAAGCTGATAAAAAAAGATACACAGATGAAATGAAAAAGGTGTTAGAAAATACACCAAACCTTATGATTAAACAACAAGAGATTGTAGAAATCTTAGTTGAAGAGGGTAAAGTAGTTGGCGTTGTGACCAATAAAGGGGCACAGTATATATGTAAAGCCATCGTACTTGCAAGTGGTACCTACTTAAAATCACGTTGTTTAACAGGAGAGTGTATTGAATACACAGGTCCAAATGGTCTTAAGTCTTCTTCAGACCTTAGTGAAAACCTTAAAGCATTAGGCATTGAGCTTAGAAGATTTAAAACAGGTACACCTGCACGTGTTGATGCACGTACAGTAGACTTCAGTAAAATGGAGCCACAATATGGAGATGAACATATCGTACCATTCTCTTTCGAAAATAAAGAGGCAGATATAAAACGTGACCAATATCCATGTTATTTAACTTATACAAATGAACGTACACACCAAATTATTCGTGACAACTTACATCGCTCACCAATGTATTCAGGTGTTATTGAGGGTACAGGCCCTCGTTATTGTCCATCTATTGAAGATAAGGTAGTAAGATTTGCAGATAAGGACCGCCATCAAGTATTCCTTGAACCAGAAGGTGAAGATACAACAGAGATGTATGTACAGGGGATGAGTTCTTCTCTTCCAGAAGAAGTACAGCTTGAGATGCTTCGTTCTATTGCAGGTCTTGAAAATGTAGAGGTAATGCGTACAGGTTATGCTATTGAGTATGATTGCCTTAACCCACTTGAACTTAAACATTCACTTGAATTTAAACACATTGAAGGTTTCTTCAGCGGTGGTCAGATGAATGGTAGCTCAGGATATGAAGAAGCGGCTTGCCAAGGCTTAATTGCAGGTATTAATGCAGCACTTAAAGTAGATGGCAGAGAGCCACTTATTATTGATAGGTCAGAAGCTTATATTGGTGTTCTTATTGATGACCTTGTAACAAAAGGTACAAGAGAACCGTACCGTATGCTAACGTCAAGAGCTGAGTATAGACTTCTTTTAAGACAAGATAATGCAGATCTTCGTCTTACTGAAAAAGGACATGAAGTTGGTCTTATTTCAGATGAACGCTACAATCGTTTCTTAGAAAAGAGAAAAGCGATTGATACAGAACTTGAAAGACTTAAAAATACTTACGTAGGAACAAGTCAAAAAGTACAAGAAATCATCGCTGCTAAAGAAAGTACACCACTTCGTTCAGGTATTGCACTTTGTGAGCTTCTTAAACGTCCAGAATTAAGTTATGAGGACTTTAAAGAAGTAGATGATACAAGACCAGAACTTCCAGAAGAAGTTATCGAACAGGTTATGATTGAGCTTAAATATGAAGGTTACATTTCAAGACAGCTTAAACAAGTCGAACAGTTTAAAAAACTTGAGAAAAAACGTATCCCAGATGATATTAACTATGATGATGTTTATAGCTTAAGACTTGAAGCTAAACAAAAACTTGAAGCAGTACGTCCTGTATCTATTGGTCAAGCATCTCGTATTTCAGGAGTATCACCAGCAGATATTTCAGTACTTTTAGTGTATTTAGAACAAAGAAGAAATAGAAATTAACACCGAAGAGGTTACGTATGGATATTAAACAACAATTAATTGAAGGTGCTAAAGTTTTAAATGTAGAGCTGACAGATAAACAAGCTGACCAGCTTATGCGCTATAAAGAGCTCCTCGTTGAGTGGAATGAGAAAATGAACCTAACAGCTATTACAGAAGATATGGAGGTTATTACAAAACACTTCCTTGATTGTCTTACTGTACAAAGCAGCATTGACCTTGCACAAGTAAAAAGCTTAGTAGATGTAGGAACAGGCGCAGGCTTCCCTGGACTTGTACTTAAGATTGCATTCCCAAATGTACACATTACACTTATTGATTCTCTCAATAAACGCCTTAAGTTCTTACAACATGTTATTGATGAATTAGGGCTTACTGGTATTGAATGTGTACATGGTAGGGCCGAAGACTTAGGCAAAAATAAAGCTTATCGTGAACAATTTGAAGTATGTGCATCACGTGCTGTAGCTAATTTAGCAGTACTTAGTGAGTATACACTTCCATTTGTAAAAAAGGGTGGCTATCTCATTGCCTTAAAAGGTCAAAAGCTTGATGAAGAGCTTGCAGAAGGAGAAAAAGCCATTACGATTTTAGGGGGTACAATTGATAAACTAGTAGATGTAGTTGTACCTTATACAGATTTAAATCATCGTATTGCTAAAATCAAAAAAGTGAAAGAAACACCTAAAAAATATCCTAGAAAAGCTGGAGAACCAACAAAAGCACCACTTGGTAAATAAGTATTAGGTAGAGCAGTTAAAATATAAAGATAAAAGAGGCATATTTGAGAATGAATTTATTTTCAGATAAGCCTCTTTTTGCTTTGAAGGAGATTGAAAATACTAGGCATATGGGTAATTTAGTAAGGGAGAAAGCCTATGATAAGCAAGATAGGCTTAAAAAAATTCCTCACGGATAATGTAGTTTTTGGTAAAATAATGTGATATACTATTATGTACGATTGTATAATGATTAGTTCAAGAGGGGAGTATTACCAGATGCAAAAAGAGTTAACCATACAATACATAGCCGTAGATCGTGTAAGACCCAATCCATATCAACCAAGAAAAGTTTTTACACAATCAGCATTAGAGGAACTTGCTCATTCTATTGCAGAACACGGTTTAATGCAACCTATTACAGTACGTATTATAGGTAACTCCTATGAGCTTATAGCAGGAGAGAGAAGATTGAAGGCATCAAAGTTAGCAGGGCTTACTGAAATCCCAGCTGTAATTGTAGAAGTAACAAATAAAAATAGTGCTGTACTCGCGCTTATTGAAAATCTTCAAAGAGAGAATCTTAATTTCTTGGAAGAGAGCGAAGCTTTTCAAACAATTATGCAAGACTATGGCTATACACAGCAAGAGCTTGCTAAAACATTAGGGAAGAATCAATCTACCATTGCCAATAAACTAAGAATCCTTAAACTTTCACCAGCTATTAAGAAAAAACTAGTTGAGTACAATTTAACAGAACGTCATGCGAGAGCACTTTTAAAGCTACCTACAGAAGAGCTTCAAATGGAAGTTCTTGAAAAGGTAGGAAAACAAGAACTTAACGTTAAAAAAACAGAACAGCTTATTGAACAAGTTCTCGTTAATTTGACACAGGAAAAAGTAGAAGAAAAGAAAAATAATCAAAAGTTTAGAGCATTTGTCCGTGATATTAGACTCTTTACAAATACAATTACTCAAGCAGTCGATATGATTCAGCAATCAGGAATCGATGCTAAATATACTATGAAACAAGAGGATGATGGATACGAAATCCGTATTAAAATTCCTATGAATAAATAAAAAGTAAAAAAGATAGTATGCCTATACACATACTATCTTTTTTTCCTTTTATGCTTTACTTTGATAATGATCAAGCGGATAAAATAAATAAAAACTGCGAGGCATATAGCATAAAACATTAAATCAAACAATAAAGGAAATGGTCCTAATAAGACTTCTCGATTAACCATGTAGATTCCCCCCTTACAATGATAGTTATAATATAATGAAAATTAATGAAAGTGGCAATAGATAATAGATAAGCTGTCACTTCTAACCTACCAACCGTCATATTTTATTGTTAAAAGAGCAAACAGAGGTCAATTAGGCAAAATTTCGCAAAAAAATCTCCCCCTTCGGGGGAGTACACTACATATCATCTACATCAATTTCTTCGCCATAACGTGGTGTATTAATAGCGGCATAGCCATCATGTTTATCTTCAGTTTCAATAAAAGTACCATCTGGTATAGGTTTGGTACTTTTCAGAATAGGAATATGAGTGATGGGTTCCGCACTACTTTTAGATTTTTTAGTTTTAGGCATAGTAAAACTCCTTTCAAGTTAAAAAAGAAATTAATGTTATTATATGTGATGAAAAAGTTTAAATACGCCTTAACTTGTGAATGCTTTAAGAGACCTTGCTATCTAATGTATAATTATGTACAATAGAGTGTATTGAGATGAGGTTGAAATAAAGAAAATAAAAGGAGAATGGATATGAGCGATTTTAAATTAAAAATAGCTAAGCTATTAAGTGGGCAAATTACTTGTTTAACACAAGATGACATATACAGCATGTTAGAAGTTCCTGCAAATACAGATATGGGAGATTATGCTTTCCCATGTTTTAAACTTGCTAAAGAGCTTAGAAAAGCACCTCCTATGATTGCAAAAGATATTGTAGATGCTATCGGTGAAGTAAGTTTCTTATCAAAAGTTGAAAATGTAAATGCCTATATTAACTTCTTCGTAGATAAAACAATGCTTGTTAAAAGCGTACTTGATAATGTACTTACAGCTAAAGAAAACTATGGTTTAGCACAAGCACATGATAAAGGAAATGTAGTTATCGACTACTCTTCACCAAACATCGCGAAGCCTTTCCACGTAGGTCACCTTCGCTCTACAGTAATTGGACACAGTTTATACCGCATTTTTGAAGCATTAGGCTATAACTGTGTAGGTGTAAACCACTTAGGAGACTGGGGAACTCAATTTGGTAAATTAATTGTAGCTTACAAAAACTACTCAAGCAAAGAAGAAGTAGAAGAAAAAGGTATTTCAGAACTTCTTAGAATCTATGTATTATTCCATGATGAAGCAGAGAAAAATCCAGAGCTTGAACAAGAAGCACGTGATTACTTCACAAGAATGGAACAAGGAGATGAGGAATCTCTTGCACTTTGGAGCTGGTTCAAAGAAATTAGCTTAAAAGAGTTTGAAAGAGTATATGAAATGCTTGGTGTAACTTTCGATAGTTACAATGGAGAAGCATTCTATAATGATAAAATGGCTGCTATCATCGAAGAATTAGAAGCAAAAGGTCTTATTGAAGTAAGTGAAGGTGCTAAATTAGTGCGTTTAGATGAAGAAAATATGGCACCATGCCTTATTACTAAAAAAGATGGTAGCTCACTTTACGCAACACGTGATATTACAGCAGCTGAATATCGTAAGAAAACTTATGATTTTAAAAAATGTATTTATGTTACAGCACTTCAACAAAATCTTCACTTTGCTCAATGGTTCAAAGTTATTGATAAAATGGGTTATGACTGGGCAAAAGACCTTGTACACGTACCATTTGGTATGGTAAGTATGGAATCAGGTTCCCTTTCAACACGTAAAGGTAACGTATTATTCCTTGAAGATATCCTTAAAGAAGCAGTCAACAAGACAAGACAAGTCATTGAAGAGAAAAATCCAGATCTTCCAAACAAAGAAGAAGTTGCAATGCAAGTAGGTATCGGAGCAGTTATCTTCGATGATATGTACAACAATATCATTAAAGATATCCAGTTCTCATGGGAACGTGTATTAAACTTCGATGGAGAAACAGGTCCATACGTTCAATATACACATGCTAGAGCATGTAGCGTTCTTAGAAAAGCTAATGTAGCAGTAAATCATAGCTTCTCTGATATTGATTACACTGTATTAACAGATGATGCATCAGTTAACGTTATTAAAGAGCTTGCAGATTTCAACTCAGTCATTGAAGAAGCAGCCAATAAATATGAGCCATCTTATATCGCAAGATATGCAGTAGATTTAGCCCAAGCGTTTAATAAATTCTATCATGATAATGCAATCTTAGTAGAAGATGAAAAGGTAAAAGAAGCAAGACTTGCTATTGTATTAAGTGTTAAATACGTATTAAGTAATGCATTATATTTACTAGGTATTAAATCACCAGAACAGATGTAAAATAAAAATAAGAAAAGGATTAATAGGGAACAAGTTTTTCTATTAATCCTTTTCTTATGCGATTAAAAATGTGGATAATATTAAAGAACTTCATATTGTGGATAAAAATATAAAATATAATAATATAAGTTATACACAGATGAAAAATAAAGAAAAAAACCGAAGTTATCAACAAGGTTGTGGATAAAGTAGAAGTAGACCAAATACTTATAAATAAAGGTTTACATAGCACGTTATAATAGAATTATCCACAAGTAAAAGGATAAAAAATTTATATAAATAAGTAAGAGATTAAAGAAAGGGTAGAAAAATGGAAAAAGCTATTTTATTATATAATCCTAAAGCAGGAAACAGGCAAATTAATAGTCGGATAGATTATATAGCCGAGCGAATGCAAAAAATGGGATATGAATTAAGATTATTTAGAAGCCCTGCTAAAGGGAGTATTACAGAGTATATAAAGAATTACATTTCAGAGAGTAATACAGATTTGATTTTAATTTCTGGTGGAGACGGTACATTAAATGAATGTATTAATGGGTTAGCACAAAAACAACTTAATATTCCTATAGCTATTTTACCACTAGGAACAGCTAATGATTTTGCCTATAGCGCTCATATTCCAAATGATGTTGCAGGGGCACTAGACTTAATTGAAAATGGTGAATTACGATATGTGGATATAGGTAAAGTAAATGAACTTTATTTTGTAAATGTATGCAATATGGGATTATTTAGTGGTATTTCACACATTGTAGATTTAGAACTCAAAAAGAAATTTGGTAAATTAGCTTATTATGTAAAAGGAATAGAAGAACTTCAAAATTATCAAGCTATGCAGTTAAAAGTAAAAGTTCATGATAAAACCATAGAAAATGAATATGTTCTTGTCCTTATATTTAATGGGAAAGCAGCAGGTGGTTTTACAAGACTTGCAAAAGAAGCCAATATTGAAGATGGTGTATTTGATTTCATAGGGATTAAGAAAGTTGAAATGCATGAAATTCCTATGTTGTTTTTAAAAATTTTACAAGGGGAACATCTCAATGATCCTAATATTGATTACTTTATTAGTGATGAGCTTTATATTGAATGTAAAAATGAAGATAAACAATTTATTACAGATATAGATGGAGAGGAAGGACCTGATTTTCCGCTTCATATAGAAGTTAAAAAAAACCTAATACGCATTTACTTACCTAAATAAAAAAAGAGGTGATAGACAATGATGGATTGAACATTGTCTATCACCTCTTTTAATGCATATTATTCAACAGGATAGATATTGAGTGTATTATCGATATAAAACATACCTTCTAAAAGTTTATTGTTATGAGTTTGTTGGACACAAAAGATAACTTTATTCTCAGAAGCATTAACAAGTGTAACTTCACCTTGTATAGGAATATACTTAATAAATTGGTCATGGTCCAGACTATAGACACATAATAGGTTTTGATTTGAAATTTTTTGTGTAAAAATAATATAATTTGTCGAAAGAAAGAGAGAATCGGCAATAGCGCCTGTAGCTATTACTTTAGGAGAGTGATAATAATCACTAACTAAATACAGAGAATTATTTTGACCATGTTCAGTAATATAGGCAAATTTTGTGTTTTCAGGGCATATAGAAAGTGATTTTGGAGAGATATTTTCATTTTTGGTAATATAGCGATGTTTATTAGGTACATTTTGATTAATTAAAAGCAGAGAATAGCTATTATGATTTGTTTCATCTAAGACTAATATATAAGGATACTTAAGTACAAAAAACTTGGTATCTGCAGAGTTAACGGTATGAAGCATTACCTTTTCATCTTTTTGATAATCATAAAGGTAGAGCCCGTAGTAGAGGTCGTTAATATCTCTTTCAATAGTAAAATTAAGTGTGCTTGCTTGATAGTTAGAAGTATGAGCACTATTAAAATGTTGAAACTGTTTTACCGGCGTAAGTTGAGATAAAATGAGCTGTTCTGTAAGCATACGTTGCAAGAATGGCGAAATTTCGATAATATCATGATTCGTAAGTCTAGCATAGTGAAAATCAGAAGAAAAAGTAAGCCTGCATCCTAACGTTGTTTCAAAAAATAGATAGGCAGGGATATTAAAGTTTTCTGCAGGGATATTAAGGTCTTCTAATGGGGCGCTCCAAATGACATTGCGCCATAAGCTTGAAAGTAAAGATTTATTTGTAAGGTTAATCGGTGTATTTTGTGAGGTATTAAGACTTAAGATAGAAGGGTGTCTGGAGTAAAGTGTATCAATATAAGCAATAATTTTATCATTATAATAGGTAAAATAATTATTTTCTAAATAGATGTTAGCATGGTCCCGCTCATAAATGCTAATATATAAATTTTTACTATGGCCAGAAGAATTATAGAGTTTAAGTAAATAGCCCATATCATTAGGAATAATCTTATGGGACCAATTAGATTCTGGAGTACTAGCTTGAAGAAGACCTGTTAATGCATTAATTTCATCTTCATCGCCAATAGAAAAGAGAAATTTGGTATCAGAAGTATATTGGCTATAGACTTCTATCTTTTGGATATTATGGGTAGAGGTACGTAAATAAGCTGATTGTACAGGCGCTACTAAACTATCATAGCTAATAAAAGAAATTAATAAAATAAATATACCAGTTCCTATCATTTTTAACTTAAAGGATCGATTTTTGCTATCAAATAGAGAGTAAAGATACATAATAATAGCTCCTATAGGCACAGGAAAACCGAAAAAAGTAGAGTGTATGCTGCTACAAAATAAATAAATGGTACATTTAATAAAAAATAGAGATTCGCGTTCTTTAGATTTACTTGAAGTATAGACTAACAGATAAATAATAAGGGCAATAACTAATAATGATTTCATTTTTTATCTCCCTAAATACCAATATTAATAAAAAAAATTTGATGCTTAATATAATAAAACTTAGGAAATGGAAAAATACTATAAGGTACAATTAAATAAGCATGAAAAACATGATCCTTATTAGCGAGATGGCTAATAGGGTATTTTGATTTTATGTTAAAAGTATGCATATTTTTAGTTGATGATCCCTCTAGAAGAGCATATTTTATTTTGTGTGGAGGAAGCAGTTCATCTAAAATATAATGTGTATCTTTACCCGTAGCATTGTTAGAAAAATAAAGCCAGTTATTGGAGTCATCATCTTCATAAATAAGGATATAATAATTTTTCAATTTTTTATTAGGAGAAATTGTAATACTAGCTGTTTCAGGAAAGTTTTCATCTTGAGTAATATTAATATCAAGTTCTCCAATATCAGAGGTATAGATATGATAATTCATAAAAAGAATGAGATAAAGTATAGTAAGAATAACGATAAAATTTGCGATAAAAGTAAATCTGTTTTTGGGCATATAAACTCCTATAATTTGTTGGAAATTAGGATGTTTCACGTGAAACATATTAATTTCTATAAATAGACTTGTTTTATTATATTAAAACTATGGAGGAATTTATGATTAAACCATATTAATAATGTAACAACTAAATAATTTATGATATACTTATTATAAATTATGCCATATAAATAAAGAAAAAGAGGTACATCTATATGAGTAAGATAATTGCAGTAGTTAATCAAAAGGGAGGCGTAGGTAAAACTACGACAGTTATTAATCTAGCAGCAGCCTTAGCAGAAAAAAAGAAAAAGGTTTTAGTAGTAGATATAGATCCTCAAGGGAATACAACAAGTGGTTGTGGCCTTGTAAAAAATCGTATACCCAATACAATTTACAATGTATTTACTGAGGATATTAATATTCAAGAAGTTATTTTTGAGTCACCTAATGAAAAGATAAAAGTTATTCCATCAAATATGAATTTAGCAGGAACTGAGATAGAAATTGTAGATAAAGAAGAAAGAGAATTTATTCTAAAGAAAGCATTAAATCAAGTAGATGCTGAATTTGATTACATATTTATTGATTGCCCACCAGCCGTAAACATTTTGACTATTAATGCCTTAACAGCAGCACATACTGTACTTATTCCAATGCAATGTGAGTATTATGCATTAGAGGGATTATCACAACTTATGCAAACTATTAAATTAGTGAAAGAATCGACTAATAGAGCACTTGCTTTAGAAGGAATTGTATTTACTATGTTTGATACACGTACAAATCTATCCGCACAAGTAGTTAATGAAGTTAATCAACATTTTTCTAAATTTGTATATAACACAAAGATTAATAGAAGTGTCAGATTAAGTGAGGCGCCAAGCTATGGCATGTCTTGCATTAGTTATGATCCAAAGTCAAAGGGATCTGAGCAATATCGTGAATTAGCAAAAGAGTTCTTAGGAAGGAATAAGAAAAAATGAGACAAAAAGGCTTAGGGAAAGGCTTAAATGCACTTTTATCAGAGGAAGCAGTTATAAATCAACAAAATGAAGGCATCAGATTTGTTGATATTAATGAAATAGAACCTAACTATGATCAGCCAAGAAAAAAGTTTGATCAAGAAGAGTTAAATGAATTAATGCTTTCTATTCAAGAACATGGCATTTTACAACCTCTTATTGTTAGGGAGAAAGGAAATAAGTTCGAAATTGTTGCAGGGGAGAGACGTTATAGAGCAGCACGTTTAGCAAAGGTAAGAGAAATACCTATCCTTGTAAAAGATTTTGATGATAAACAGGTATTAGAAGTAGCACTGATAGAGAATATCCAACGTTCCGATTTAAACAGCATGGAATTAGCGTGTGCATATAGTTTATTAATGGAGAGGTTTGACTATACTCAAGAAGAGGTAGCAACTCGTGTAGGAAAAAGTAGATCAGAAGTTACTAATATTATGCGTTTATTAAAGCTGACACCAGATCTTCAGCAAAAATTAAGAGATGAAGAGTTAAGTTATGGACAGGCTAGAGCACTACTACCTATTAAAGATATTCAATTACAAAAAGAAGCAGCAGAATATATCATTGCACATGAATTGACTGTAAGAGAAACAGAAAAATATGTTCAAGGTGTAATTGCAAAAGCTGAAAAAAGTGAAGAGCAAGCGGCTACAGAAGCACGTAAAAGAATGCAAGCAGTATTAGAAGAGGCTCTTGGCAATCATGTCTTCATAAAAGAAGTACAAGAAGGGTTGCAAAAGTCTTTAGGAACTAAGGTTTCTATTACACAAGGTAAGCGTAAAGGAAAAATAGAAATAGAATTTTACAGCAATGATGAATTAGAAAGAATTATTAGCAAGATAAAATAGAAAAGTTTTAAGGGAGAATGCTTTTAAATGGAATCAGTGGTAGAACTATTAAACCCATATATGATTTATATTGTGCTTGGATTAGCAGTATTTTGCTTAATTTTATTAATTATACTACTCATGAATTTATCAAGATTAAAAAAAATACAGAAGAAGTATCAAGCCTTTATGATAAAAGAAGACGTAGATTTAGAAGATTTATTAATTCATTATGCTAAAAAAGTAAATAGTGTTAAAGAAAAACAAGATGAGATAAAAGAAAAAATAGATACACTTAGTAATGAAATGAAGTATTGTACACAAAAAGTTGGTGTTGTAAGATATAATGCTATTGAAAAAGTAGGTGCAGATTTATCTTTTGCAATTGCTATGCTAGATGCAGAAGATAATGGTATAGTATTAAATGGGATTTATAGTAGAGATGGATCCTATGTTTACTCAAAACCTGTACAGAATGGACAATCTACATATCAATTATCAGATGAAGAGAAAGAAGCTATTCAATTAGCTAAAGAAAATAATAAAGCAATTGCTTAAATAAAAATAAAAACCCAACCTAAATACAGCTCCCCCTTTAAATAGCTGTGTTTAGGCTGGGTTTTCTTTATGTGGTAGGAGTATAAAACTTATCATTAAACTTTTAATCTAGTGGGTGTGAGGCTTAACCGTAGGTATGAGGTTGCTTTCTATAAGAGAAGTTATGATCTGCTTGATGAAAGGGATGCCGTCACATTTATCATAAGCCAGATATAAATTCAATTAAGGAAATGAACGTTATACTTTAGGGATTTACCATTAACCATTTGGCATAAGCTTTATAGAGTTTTAGAGAAAATCTAATAAATATCTACCACACTATTTATTAGATTCTGGGAAAAGTAAAGTGGAAAGGGGGAACCAGTAAACTTTACTTTTCATTCTGTGGAATGTAAAAGGGCCTAGGATTCATTTTACGTTCTACATATACTATATAGTCCTATATATAGAAAATTCCCCGTTTTTTTTGAACTTTTTTTGGTATTAAGCAGAATGAAATGACGCATAATACTAGAAAAAACTTGAAGGAGTCAAGTGGATATGATTGTATCTATAGAAAATAGTCTATATTATGTAAGACAATACCTAGAAAATACGGGTAAATATGAGATTTATGATAAAGGCAATTATACAGGTCCTATACATGCCTATATTTATGAAGAAGATGAACCAATAAGTGAGTTTGATGCAATGCAAAATAATTTAATTAATTTAGCACAACAGAAACATGTAGATATTAGGCATGGTGTGTTAATGATTAATGCTAAAAATAAAACGCCCAAAGAGATTGATTTAATACTCTCTGAGCGCTTGTATAGAAATATCTACTAATGTTTCACGTGAAACATAAAAGTTAATTTGCAAATGTAATTTTTAAATATTTATAAATAGAAGTTTTGAGAATAATAATACCAATGATTAAAGTAATAAGAAATTCTACAGATAGGAACCCTGCATTATATATTGCTGAGTAGATCCAAGGGTTCATACCTTCTGGTGCATATTCGCCAAAGAAAATTGCACCTGATAGAAGATGCATACAGAAGCGCCCAAGAATGGCGATTAGGATGCCGAGGCTAAAGCGTAGTTCTAGAGATTTAATAGCCTTAGGAAGAATACCAGCAAAGCCTAGCCAAGCAAATGCAAGAGGGTAATCAAGTAAGATAGAAATCCAGTTTGCAGCATAAGCACCTTGGAAAAATTGTAAGAAGCCATATGCAAGACCAGCAATGATACCAGCTGTAGGACCACATACAAATGCAAACAAGATAACAGGTAACATACTTACTAGGGTTATAGAACCACCCTGAGGCATTTCAAAAAGTTTAATGTAAGATAGGATAAAGGATAAAGCAACACACATGCCACCAAAAGCTAAAGTTTTAGATGTGAGTTTTGGGGTAGTAGCTTTTACCTTTTGAGATTTGATGATTACAGCAGCAATGAGTAGGATAACAAATACGCCTAAACTTACCCAAACCATCATAGGTGTCTCAGATAGACTTGCTAAAAATTCATTCATTCTTTTTCTCCTCCTTTTTTTATAAATATACTTAATCGAGGAGAATACATAAAAAAAGGCACAATAAATGTGCCTAGGTATTCTTAGATCCTTTACACACTTCCCTGCAGCGGCATTATCCGTACACAGGTCATAAGGGTCTGCAAAATGCACTCTCAGCCTAAAAAAGCTCCCCTAGCATATTTATAAATATTAGTTTAGTTTATAAAAATATATGTAAGAACAATTATATAATATTATATTTTGTTTGACAAGTCAATGTACATATAGTTAAGCTTGCAATTTGCATAGAATAAAAAGTAAAATATTTAGACTTATTAGCGATATATGGTACAATAAAAGAAATAAAATATGAGGGAGATACGATGAAAAAAATAAGAAAAAGATATAGTATACTGTTGATTATACTGATAGCCATTGGGATGACAGTATTCTTTATGATATTTCAAGGTAGAAAAAATACATCTATTGTAGATGTTTATTTAGATAATGGAAATCAACAACACATTTTAACATACGGTGTCAATGCAGCATACATAGATGGAAATAATGAAAAGTGGAAAATAGCGACAGTGACAATAGATGAAAGTGCAGATTTAAATCTAGAAGGAATACAACTTATGTATACTGTTTCTGATACATTAGAACAGGACTTAGAAGAAATATCTAAGAAGTATACAGGAAAAAAAGTGTGGATTAATATGGGTTTGAATCAGGAGATGAGCTTAGAGGATTTAAGGAAAGTCTACGAAAGAATAGAGTCACTCATTGAAGAGTATGAAAATATTTATAGTGTTTATGATTTGGATATAGCACTTAAGCTCTATAAGACGCATGGATTCAAGTGGATAAGTCACAAGGTAGAGAGTAATGAAGATATAGAAGCGATTTATAATTTGCCTGAAGAATTGAAAGGACAAGTTAAAGTACTTATTAATGACTATATCTTAGAAAATGATAAGTTATCGCTTTCAGAGCAATTAGATACCATATCTAGATTGTACTATAGTATTCCTATGAATATAGGGCAAGTAAAATTAATTTTTAATCAAGGGGATTTGAATAAGGCACATTATAAAATTATAGACCTGTATAATGAAATTGTTAGTGAGAATTGGATAAGTACTCATAAGATTGCAGAGGACACTACACCATATATTAAGCTTCAGGAGGGAATCACTGTAGGAAATCCAGGTGAATTCTTAGTTTCATATTATGAAGGTATTGAGTTTGTAGAGTATAAATTTAATGACCAATCCGTGCAAAAAAGCTATAGATTCCCATTTAAGTTAAAAGAAGAAGTGTATGATGGGAAAAATGGTATTAATAAAATAAAGATTATTGTTAAATTAAAAGGACAAGAAGTTCCTTATGTACAGGAGTATTATTTAGACTTTAAGGATATGGCTAAAGTAGGTGAAAGAAGTAAAAGATTAACACCAGATTATCCTTTTGCTATGCAAATGACTTATGAAAAGCCATATATTCCAGTACTTATGTATCATGAATTTAAAGATGTTGTAGGCGAAAGTGATAGTGAGCAGAGTATTTCTGTAAGTACCAAATTGTTCGAAGAACATATTAAGACTTTATTAGATAATGGTTATACACCTATACATTTTAAGAATCTAGAGGACTACTTTAGGCAAAAGGGTGGATTACCTGAGAAACCTATTATACTCACTACAGACGATGGGTATTTAAGTAATTATACCATAGCGTATCCTATTTTAGAGAAGTATAATATACCAGCTACTTATTTTATTACATCTGCTTATGTAGGAATAGATACGACTATGCCTCACTTTACTTGGGAGCAGGCAAAGGAGATGGAAGAAAGTGGGCTTGTTGACATACAAAGCCATACCCATGGTCATGCTTTATTAGATGAACTAAGCGAAAATGAAGTGCGCTATCAGGTGAGCATGTCTTTTGCTAGGATAGAAGAAGAATTAGGAAAACGAGATGTTAAAGTACTTGCTTATCCGCAATTCCAACATAACAAAAAGACAGTTAAATGGGTAGAAGAAGTTGGGATCAATCTTCAAATTACAAATTTAGCTAAGTTAAAGGGCGTAACGAAGCCGCTTGATGTCAAACGTATACATGTTGCGAATACAACTTCTCCAGAGCAGCTACTTGAAATGATTCAGAAATTAACCATGAAATAAAAGGAATTAAAAACAATCCTTGCAATTTCTTCTAACTATCATTACAATATATGATTAGAACACACTAATTTTATAAGATAAAGCGATGATGAGAAATCAATTAATTTATTTCTTTGACAGAAAGAGAGTTCACCGGCTGAGAGACTCTTAAAGAACGGATTAGTTGTCCTAGCTCTGAGCATTACGTGATGAAGCGTAACGGGTACTCCCGATATAGAGTATGAAAGTGATTGCTTAAATGCTTTGGCATTTTAGATAATAACAAGGGTGGTACCACCGAATGTGAATTTGGTCCCTATGCAGTAAATGCATAGGGACTTTTTGATTTTAAAAATAAAATTTTGAGTATAGAAAGGAAAGTGTATTATGTTACTTAGCAAATTATTAGGTGAACGTATTAAAGAAAAACCAGGCGATGCTACAAGTATCAGCCACATTTACTTATTAAGAGGAGGCTACATTAGACAAGTATCTAATGGTATTTACTCACTTTTAATGCCAGCAAAACGTATTGCTACAAAAATTGAAGACATTATCCGCGAGGAAATGGATGCTATTGATGGACAAGAAGTTATGTTCCCAGTTGTACTTCCAGCTGACCTTTGGCAAGAATCTGGACGTTTTGAAAGTGTAGGAAGTGAATTGGTACGTTTCAAAGATCGTGCAGGTAAAGATATGTTACTTGGTATGACACATGAGGAAGCAGCTGTTCACTTAGCGCGTACAGAAGCACGTTCATATGCTCAATATCCATTTATGATTTACCAAATCCAAACTAAATTTAGAGATGAGCCAAGAGCACGTGGTGGTCTTATCCGTGTTCGTGAATTTACAATGAAAGATGCTTATTCTTTCCATACTTCACAAGAAGATTTAGAACAATATTACGATAGATGCTTACAAGCATACCACAATGTATTTAGAAAAGCTGGTGTGCCGGAAGTAGTATGTGTTAAATCAGATACAGGTATGATGGGTGGTAAAGTAGCTCACGAATTCATGCTTCTTACAGATATCGGTGAAGATACAATCATTATCTGTGATTCTTGTGATTATCAATCAAACATGGAAGTTGCAACTTCTAAACTTGATAAGTATGAAATTGCAGAAGAAGAAATTAAAGAAAATCATACGCCAGAAATCAAAGACATTGATTCTTTAGCAAAATTCTTTGATGTACCAGCTCATAGATTATTAAAAGCTGCTGTATTTGAAGTAGAAGGTAGAAAAGAACCTCTTATTGTATTCATCAGAGGCGATCTTCAAGTAAATGAATCAAAACTTAGCAAGATTGTTCAAGCAAATGTTACGCCATTTACAAATTACGAAGACTCTAATTTATGCTTTGGTTTCATGGGACCTGTTGGCCTTGAAGCTGGTGATGCGCAAATCGTATTTGATAGCTCATTAGAAGGTGAGACAAATCTTATTTGTGGTGCTAATAAAGTGGATTATCATTTATCAGGTGTAAGCGTACCAAGAGATCTTAAAGTAGAAGCATTCCATGATGTAGCAGAAGTTAATGAAGGTCATACTTGTCCATGCTGTGATGGAAAACTTCAATTCAAACGTGGTGTTGAGGTAGGTAACATCTTCCAACTTGGTACAAAATATACAGAAAGTATGAACATGACATACACAGATAAAGATGGTAAAGCAAAAACACCTATTATGGGATGTTACGGAATCGGCGTAGGTCGTCTTCTTGCTTGTATCATTGAATCACACCATGATGAATATGGTCCAATCTGGCCAATCTCAGTTGCACCATGGCAAGTACACATTTGTGTATTAGGTAGCAAAAAAGTAGATATGAATGCGGTAGGATCAGATATTTACAACCGTTTAAATAACAAATGGGAAGTTATTATGGATGACCGTAATATGGGACCAGGAGCTAAATTTGCAGATGCTGACCTTTTAGGTATTCCAGTACGTATTGTTGTGGGTGAAAGAAACCTTGAAAATGGTCAAGTAGAGCTTATGACTCGTGATAAATCCGTGAAAAAACTTGTAAATATTACAGATATTGAACAAGAAGTAGCAGATCTTATTAATGAATTAAAAAATAACATGTAATGAAAATAAAAGCTTAGTAGTTTGGGAAAAATCTACTAAGCTTTTTTAATCTTAATTGTAAACAATAAAGTATATATGATATGATCATGTATAATACACATAAAAAAGGGGGGACTTAATGAAACAAATTATAAAAGTGGTATTTAGTCGACTATTCATCGTAAGTATACTCATTTTAATACAGGCCATTATACTTGGAATTGGCATCTGGAAACTAAGTGAATACTTCGTTTATCTATATGTATTATTTGCAGTTGTCAGTATCATTGTAGTTATTTATATACTGAATAAGAAGGGAAATCCATCTTATAAGCTAGCGTGGGTTATTCCAATTTTGCTATTTCCTGTATTTGGAGGACTGTTTTATCTCGTATTTGGAGGAGATAAGACTGGGAAGAAGTTCAAAGACTCTATAAGGAAGATTTATGAAAATACAAAAGGGCTTTTGAGTCAGAATAAAGAAATTGTAGAAGAGTTGAAGGAAATAGATAAAAATATTGCAAATCAGTTTATCTATACAAAAGATTATTCAATGTTCCCAGTGTATAAAAATACAGAAACTAAATATTTAAGCCCTGGAGAAAATTTCTTTGATAGGTTGCAAGAAGAGTTAAAAAAAGCTAAGCATTTTATCTTTATGGAATACTTTATTGTAGAAGAAGGCATTATGTGGGACACAATCCTAGATATTCTTATTGAAAAGGTAAAAGAAGGAGTAGAAGTTCGTGTGATGTATGATGATGCAGGGACTATTCAGACTTTGCCTTATAAATATTATGAGAAGTTAGAATGCCTAGGGATTAAAACAGTTGTCTTTAATGAAATTAGGCCTAGACTTTCTCTTAAGATGAATAATAGAGATCATAGAAAGATTACAGTTATAGATGGCTGGGTAGGATTCACTGGTGGTATAAACCTAGCAGACGAATATATTAATGAAAAAGAGCGTTTTGGTCACTGGAAAGATGCTTCTATTATGATTAAAGGCGAAGCTGTAAAAAATCTTACGCTGATGTTTTTACAAGTATGGAATTTTGATAAAAATGAACAAGAAGATTATAAAAAATATTTAGAGTGTAGCTACGAAGGTGAAAATATTAAGACAGATGGATATGTGCAGCCTTATGCAGATAGTCCTTTAGATGAAGAAACTGTAGGAGAGAATGTGTATCTTAATATTATTCAAAAAGCAAAGGAGTATGTCTATATTAATACCCCTTATTTAATTATAGATAATGAATTGGTTACAGCACTCACCCTAGCAGCTAAAAGTGGTTTAGATATTCGTATTGTAACACCGCATGTACCTGATAAATGGTATGTTCACTTATTAACACGGGCTTATTATCAGCAATTGATTGAAGCGGGAGTGAAAATCTATGAATATAAGCCAGGCTTTATTCATTCAAAAACTTTTGTTGCAGATGATGAAATGGGAGTAGTAGGAAGTATTAATTTGGATTATCGTAGTCTGTATTTACATTTTGAATGTGGTATCCTTATGTATAAATCAAAGGCAGTACTCGAAATCAAAGAAGATTTCCTGAAAACATTAGAAGTATGCTTACCTGTGACACTTGAAGAATGTCATAATGTAAGATGGTATATAAGGCTTATGCGCTCTATATTAAGGTGTTTTGCACCACTTATGTGATAAAAAATTATAATTCAGTCTATATTATGTAGACAGTATGGATAATTATGGTATAATAAAGACGTATGTAATGCTATTCAACCTATATAATTTCATAAACCAACCTTAGAAGTGCTTCCATTTAGGAAGCACTTTTTTATATTTAAATACAAATGCTAAAAAAGTATAGGATTAGCCGATAGATATGATTATAGTATTATGCAGCTCATTAAGCAGCCACAAAAGGAAGTAAATGTAATGATTAAAAGTAAGAGAGAAGGTTATAAAACTTAGATAGGATTTTTGAAAGGATGCTGTGATATAATAGAAAAAAAGAGTTATAGAACTAGGAGAATAGACAATGTATAAACTAATAGCACTAGATATGGATGGTACTTTATTAAGAGAAGATAAAACAATTTCAAGTATTACACAAGAAGCTATACAAAAAGCAAAAGAAAAGGGTGTAAAAATTGTTTTAGCATCAGGAAGACCTGTAGAAGGTATTCAGCGTTACTTAGAACAATTAAATCTTATTTCTGGTGAAGATTTTGTGGTAAGTTATAACGGCGCTATAGTTCAAAATACAAAAACTAAAGAAATAGTAAGTCGTACAGTTCTTAAGGGGTCTGACCTTCATGAACTTTATGCACTTTCGCAAGAATTGGGTGTTAATATACATGCTTTTTCACAAGAAGGATGTATTACACCAAAGCTTACAAAGTACTCTATCCTTGAAGGTGAAATTAATGGCATACCAGTAGTTGTAAAAAATTATGATGAAATAAAGGATTCAGAGGAAATTATAAAAATTATGATGGTAGAAGAACCTGAGATTTTACAGGAGGCAATTAACAATCTGCCAGAATATCTTTATGAAAAATATACTATTGTAAGAAGTGCACCGTTCTTCTTAGAATTTTTAAATAAAGAAGTGAATAAAGGTGTGGGCGTAGAGGCATTAGCAAATAGCTTAGGTATAAAAAGAGAAGAAGTTATTTGCATGGGAGATGCAGGCAATGATGAGCATATGATTCGTTATGCAGGACTTGGTGTGGCTATGGGAAATGCTTTTGAAGAAATTAAGGAAGTAGCAGACTTCGTGACAAAATCAAATAATGAAGATGGCGTAGCCTACATTATTGACCAATTTGTTTTAAATAAATAGTGTAATAGAAATGCCCCAGTATTTTAACCATATTGTAATATGATTATGATATGCTTAAAGAGTCTAGAAAGAGAAAGAACAAAAGAGGGAGGAACAAGCATGTATAAAAAATTAGGCATAGTTTTATTAGCTTGTAGTATGTTATTAATACCTGGTTGTACACCAGATGAAGTAAATTTACAACCTAGTGAAGAGGTTATAGCACTTAAGCAAGAAAATGAAACACTTAAGCAAACCATTACAACTTTAGAAGAGCAAATCGAGGAACTTAAAGAAGAAAATGAAGCACTTAAAGGATCTAAAGAAGAAGATTCTACAGAAGAAGTGGCTAAAGAAAGTTATACACTCTATACAAGGGATGTGAATAGTTGGGAAATTACTAAATTAGGTGAAGTGCAAGTAGATGAAGCATTATCACTTCAAGATAAATTACAGACTGTAGCAGATAAACTTTCAAAGGAATGTTTTGAAGGATTAGAAATAGATGTAGAGGAAATTAAGCAAATAGGAAATAGTGATGTGGCCATTATTAATTTAAAAGATAAAGGACAAAATGAAAGTCCTAATTGGATGGTTAATTTCTTCCAAGGTTCTACAGGCGCGGGCATTACGGCGACTAGCCTCGAAGAAAGCTTACTACAAAGAGAGAGTGCATACCCTTGGGTAGATGGCATTGAAATTCAATATAATAGTGAGCCGCTCGTGACAGATCATATAGAATTTAGCAATATTATATATAGATAAGAGGGAGCCTTAGGGCTCTCTTTTTAGTTTTATTTTGGAGACGTGAATAGAATTTGACCTATCTATTTATAAACTTATAGGCAGAATAAGCCTGATAAAAAGGAAACTAGATAAAATATCCATATAATGAACGAAATAATTTTTAATTTATATAAGAAATCAACAAGTGTGCCAAAAAAATGATATAAAAAACAAAATCCTCTTATTACCAGAAAATTATAAAATGTTATAATCAAATTAGCAAAACAAATATTAGAGTGAACTCAGCAATTACGACAGAAGAAGGGGACTTACATAATTATTAAATAAAATTTAGTAAGTAAAAGGAGATGGATTTCAATGAAGAAATTTTCAAAAGTATTAGCATTAGGATTAGCAGCTACAATGCTTGGAGGCGTATTCGTAGGCTGTTCTCAAGAACCAATTGCTCCAGCTGAGGAAAAACCAGCTGCAGAAAAGCCAGCTGAAGAAAAAACAGGTGAGGAAAAGCCAGCTGAAGAAGCAGAAAAACCTGTAACATTAAGGGTTGTATCTCAATTCGGTGGTACAGATCCAAATGCTGTAACATTTGAAAACCACATCAAGAAATTCCAAGAGGATAATCCAAATGTAACAATTGAGAATGAATCAGCTACAGCGGATGAAACATGGAAATCAAACGTTCTTACAGACTTTGCAGCTGGTAATGAACCAGATGTACTTCAATTCTTCACAGATGTTAATTCAAAAACTTTAGTTGAACAAAACAAAGTTGTTTCAATTGAAGAAATCCGCAGTGAATATCCAGACTATGCATCAAATATTAACCCAGCCGCTATGGATTCAGCTAAATGCTATGATGGCAAACAATATGCTGTTCCAACACATGGTTATTATGAGGGAATCTTCTGTAATAAAGATTTATTCGAAGCTAACGGTATTGAACTTCCAACGGATTGGGCTAAACTTGAAGGTGCAATCACAGGATTTGCAGAAAAAGGTATTACACCTATCGCAGCTGCTTTAGGTCATATTCCTCATTATTGGATTGAGCATCTTATCTTAGCTGAAGGTGGCGTACAAGATCATAGCAACAGAGATGTTGCAGCAGTTAAAGAAACATGGGTAAATGGTTTATCATACTTTAAGAAATTTAATGATATGGGTGCATTCCCAGCAGATGCAGCAACAACACAACATGAACTTGTTCAAGCTCAATTTATTGATAAACAAGCAGCTATGTTCGTAGATGGTAGCTGGGCTGTAGGGGCAATGACAGACCCAGATAACACAGTTATTCTCCCAATTCCAAGTACAGGGAATGGTAAAAATGATGGAACACAAATTATTTCTGGTTTCTCAAGTGGTTTCTATATCACAAGAAAAGCTTGGGATGATCCAGCAAAACGTGATGCAGCTGTTAAATTCGTTCAAGCTATGACTACAACAGAAGTAATTGGTGAATTAGTAACAGTAGCTGGTGGCGGTGCTCCAGCAGCTGATGTTGGTGAACTTTCAGGACTTTCTCCACTTGGAGCATGTGGCGCGGCTATGGCTGGTAAAGCATCAGCTGTAGATGGGGCTATTGATGGTTGGTTAGCAAAACCAGCTTGGGAATACTTATTAGGTAAAGTAGCTGGTATTGCAGCAGGTAGTGAAGATCCAGCAGCTGTTGTTGATGAAGTTATTGCTCTTAATACAGCTCAATAATTGAGAATGACAAAAGGTGTATACTTGGGTATACACCTTTTTTATATATTTGTTATTTAATGGTGGATTGAATAAAATTACATAATGTTTATAAAACAGCTTACACTAATAGCGTCACTATTTATCAGCTTTATTTATCAGCCTTTATTAAACTTATTTGCTTGACCAGTATTTAAAATGAATAATACAGGGGGAACATCTTATGACGACACATATCCTAGCCAATACGACTAAAGATATAAGCCTAATAGATGAAATGGATATAGGTTTAGTAAAAAAGACGATAGATAAAATAGCAGCTTTCCAAGCTGTTGTACAACAAACTTTAAGAAGAGAACATGATTATGGGATTATTCCTGGAACAATTAAGCCCACTCTGCTTAAACCGGGTGGAGAAAAAATTTGTATGATGTTAGGAATTAATCCTGAATATGAAATGATGGATCACGTACAAGATTATGAAAAAGGTTTCTTTGCCTACATTATTAGGTGTACCCTAAAAAAAGGAATGCGTAATGTTGCACAAGGATTAGGAAATTGTAACTCTTTTGAAAAGAAATATAGGTGGATAAATAGTGATATTATTCCTACAGGAACAGATCCGGAAGATGTAAGACAATTTATTGATAAATATGGACGGCTAAGATACAAAATTCCTAATCCTGATCCTTGTGATCTCACGAATACAATTCTTAAAATTGCTAAAAAAAGAGCATTTATTGATGCTGTACTGCAAGTAGCTTCATTAAGTGAAATCTTTACACAAGATTTAGAAGAAATGCAGGATTTTATCAATCAATCAGAAATCGTTGGTACGGAAACAATGCAGCCGAAAGAGGCTGCAGCCATAAAAATTAATTTTGGAAAATATAAGAACAGGACGTTAAAAGAAATCTATAAAGAGGATCCAAATTATTTTGAGTGGATTGCTCTTAATAGTAAAGATGAACTTATTAAAAAAGCATGTGAAGTGATGAAAGAAGCAGCGCATCAAAAAGAAGAATTGGCACCCAAAAAAGAAGTGCAAGGATAAAGCACCTTGCACTTCTTTTTTGGTGGACTAGCGGAATTCATTTTTAAGAAAAAGAGCTAGGGCAGAAGCTAAAAACTTTCTAAAGTACCTTTCAGTTGTATTACGGGATAGGACATAAGTAATACCCGTAGCAGAAACTAAACAAATAAAAAGTCTAACCCACATAGAAGGAATAAAATAGTTTATAGCTATAGGAATACAGAGTAAATACGTATGCAAAATATAAATAGGTAGTGTGTTACGTCCTATCTTACTAAAGAAAGTATTTTTAGCTGTCATCGTATTAGCAAGTACAAATACAAAGGAAAAACCTATGATATAGAGTAAAGCACGGCTAATAAGTCCAAGCCAAATAGGGACAGTATAGGTCTGGAAGGAGTCACTACCATATAAGAATTCCACAGGGAAAACCTTAAAATAACAAATAAATATTGCAAAGGATAGAGCGAGTAAAATAATGCCGCAAGAGAAGAATCTTGACGGTTTTTTTAATTTGAAAAATCTATCTTCACTTGTAAAATACCCAATTAAAAAGAATGGGAAAAACACTAAAGTACGAGATAAAGATAAGATGCCATTAAACTCACCAAATATGCCTGCTCCAAGTCCTACAATAAAACTAATAGGTACAATATATTTAATACGTACTAGGTCTTTAAGTGAAATTTTCCATAGGAACATACTCATTAGATACCATAAAGCCCAGCCAGGGGTAATAAAGGAGAATTTATCTAAATCCCATGTAACTATTGCAGCTATACCGTTCCAAAGGATATTAAAGAGTAGAAATGGCAAGAAGAAGGTAGTAAAAGCCGTTTGACGTGCCTTATCTACATTTTTGGAAAGGTAACCGGATACAAATACAAAGGCTGGCATGTGAAAAAGGTAAATAAATACATAGAGTACCTGAGTAATAAAATATTCATCTTTAAAAAGCTCTAGAGAATGACCAAAGACAACCAAGAAAATAAGAAGTCCTTTTAAATTATCTAATAAATCAACGCGCTCTTTCATTCGAGACTCCTTTTAATCCATTCTTTTGCAATAAGCATATGACCTTCAGGCGTAGGATGTACACCATCTATGGTAAAGTAATGCGCATCATGCTCTGGTGTAAGCGAAGCATTAAAAATTTCTTGAAGAGGAATATAAAGGGTGTTATATTCTGCTGCAAGTGACTTTACAATATCAATTTTAGGATTAAGATCTTCAAACCATAGAACTTGTTCTTCTTTATGAGGCAAAAGAAATGGAGACATGAGAATAATTCTAAGGTCAGGCATGCGTTCTAAACTGCTTTCAATAAGATAGCGATAATGATCTCTAAATCTTTCTTCAGAGGTCATAAGATTAAAGTCATAGCGTCTCCAAGTATCATTAATACCTGCAAGGAGAGAAAGAACTGTAGGTTCAAGTCTTAAACAATCAAATCGCCAGCGAAGTTTAAGGTCAATAGTACGATTTCCATAAATACCTTTATTCATACAACTTACTTGAAGATCAGGATATTCTTTCGTCAAGAAATGATGTATAAGATTTACATAACCCTCTCCGAGATCATTGCGATTTAGTTTATTTCGGCTGCAGTCCGTAATACTATCCCCTTGGAATAGAATGAAATCATTTTTTTGTAAAAACATATGTTGTCTACCCTCCCTAAATTATGATATTTTCATTATATAATAGACCTTTACAATAAGAAAGATGGTCGTTATAATGAGATTATAAATAAGAAAAAGCGATAAAAGAGAAGAGTATATAAGAAGGACATTCAAGAGACTTAGGGATGGTGGAAGCCTAAGATGTACCCTTATAGAAAGAAGTTCTTTTGCTACGGACTGAAAATCTCTAAATTTAGAGGAGTAAGTTTGTGGGGTTATTCCCTTAAAGATAGTAGGAGTGGACTATAGATATATAGTCAACTTAGGTGGTAACGCGGAAGATGTCTTTCGTCCTAAGAGGTTAGGATGAGGGGCTTTTTTTATGTGATTTTTTAAAGTTACTATAAAGAAAACGAGAGAGGAAGAGAAAGATGAGTTTAGACAGATTAGCAGATTTAATTTTCCCAGACATTACAAAAACACCAGAAGATTATATTAATGCCTATCCAAAAAGAGAATTACAAGAAGGTGCTCGCGTAACAAGATACGCACCAAGTCCAACAGGATTCCAACACATCGGTGGTGTATTCGCTGCACTTGTAGCTGAAAGAACAGCAGTTCAAAGTGGTGGTGTATTCTACCTTAGAATCGAAGATACAGACCAAAAAAGAGAAGTAGAAGGTGCTATTGAAGATACAATCCGTACAATGAACAAATACGGTATGAACTTCACAGAAGGTATGACAGGTGAAGATACTTCTATCGGTAACTATGGGCCATACAAACAAAGTGAGAGAGCTGAAATCTACGAAACATTTGCTAAAGACCTTATTAAAAAAGGTTTAGCTTATCCATGTTTTGCAACACCAGAAGAACTTGAAGCACTTCGTGAACGCCAAACAGAAGCAAAAGTAACACCAGGCTACTATGGTGAATATGCAACATATAGAAACTTATCTCCAGAAGAAGCAATTGCAAAAATTGAAGCAGGTGAAAAATACATTATCCGTCTTAAATCACCAGGCAATCCAGAAAACAGGGTAGAATTCCATGACCTTATTAAAGGTGAAACTTCATTCCCAGAAAACAACCAAGATATCGTTATTATTAAAGGGGATGGGCTTCCAACATATCACTTTGCACATGCTATTGATGATGCACTTATGGGCACAACACACGTAACACGTGGTGAAGAATGGTTATCATCACTTCCAATTCACGTACAATTATTTGAAGTACTTGGGTTTAAACGTCCAGAATACGGTCACATCCCAACAATCATGAAAATGGATGGTGAGTCAAGACGTAAACTTTCTAAGAGAAAAGATGCTGAAAGTGCTGTAAGTTACTACGATGAAGAAGGTTATCCAACAGTATGTGTAATCGAATATCTTCTTAACATTATTAACTCTACTTATGAAGAATGGAGAGCTGAAAACCCTACAGCTGATTATCATGAATTCCCTGTATCACTTGATAAAATGAGTAAGAGTGGTGCATTATTCGATATCATCAAATTAAATGATGTAAGTAAAGACGTTATTGCAAGAATGCCAGGTGAAAAAGTATATGAACTTTACACAGCATGGGCTAAAGAGCATGACAAAGAAATGTATGATCTTGTAACTGCAAATGAAGCTATGGCTAAAGCTATCTTCAGCATTGATAAAGAAGGTCCAAAACCAAGAAAAGACTTCGCTAAATGGATGGACGTAAAAGAAAAAATCACATATTTCTTCGATAACTTCTTCTACGCTGAAACAGTAGATCAGGTAGAACTTCCAAAAGGGATGACAATTGATACTGCAAAAGAAATTATTGCGGCATACAAAGAAGCCTATAAACACAATGAAGAAAGCCAAGAAACATGGTTTGAAACACTTAAAAACTTCGCTATTGAACTTGGATACTGTGCAAACCGTAAAGAGTACAAAGCAAATCCAGATGCATATAAAGGTATGATTTCTGATGTAGCAGGTGCTGTAAGAGCAGCTGTAACACACAGAAGCAATACACCAGACCTTTACACTATTATGCAAATCTTAGGTGAAGAAAAAGTACAAGAACGTTTCGAAAAGTTTTTAGCACTTTAAGATAAATTTAAAATTACGAAATAGGAGGCTAATCCTATCTCTTCTATACATAAGTAGGAGAGATAGGATGGCTTTCTTTTTTTATGTAAAAGAACTTTGAAATTACATGAATTAAAAAGATATGATGCATTTGAATTTTCAATTTTTGAGTAACCTAGAAAGCATTGGAAAGAAACTCCCTTATTTATCATGGAAGTATAGAGATACTAGGGATATAAGTAGTATAAGAATAAAAGAAATGTTTTATAGATAAAAGAGACAGGTATATGGCAGAAAAAAAGGGCTTTTTTTAGAGGAATAATTGTGGTATGCTAAAAGTAACAGGTAGATATCTTAGATATCAAAAATAACAAACGAGGTGTTTGATGAGCGCGGTAGTATCTAAATAGATTAATTGAATAGGTAGCAATAGTGCAGGAAGAAGGGGATTTTATATCCTTTATTTGTGATGCGCATGTTACCACATCTATAAAGATACCATACGACCATTAAACTAAGTGACAGTCTACAGTTGACTGTTACATTAATAGTACCTTTTTATAGGTCTATATTAATGTATATAAAACGAGTTTAAGCAGCGTACATAGGGTATGCTGCTTTTTTGATATCAAAAATAAGATTTTCTACCGACTAAGGTCGGCATCTTTATAGATATGTTTTTTATAATATAAAGAGACGAGGAGCGTTAAAACATATGAATGAGCATGTATATGAAAAATTACAATATAATACGTTAAAGGAAATTGTGAAGGAGTACTGTGTTAGTAAACTTGGTAAAAGCTTAATAGAAAACCTTAATCCTAGTGGCAATAAAGGTGTTGTATGTAACAGGTTACTGGAAACTACAGAAGCAAGAGCATTACTGGACTATTCAGGTAGTGTACCGATTCAAGGGATTGTAGGTATTGATGATTTAGTAGATAAAGTAGAGAAAGATATTATCTTAGATGGTGAGCAACTAACGCATTTTGCCCTATTCCTTAGGGGTTGTAGGAAGATGAAGCAGTATATGCGAGATAAGGAAGGTTATGCACCTACACTTCAAGGTTACAGCATGAGTCTTATAGAATATCGTAATATTGAAGAAGAAATAGGCCAGTGTATTCGTAACAATAGGGTATGTGATGAAGCGAGTAAAGAGCTTAAAAAGATTAGAAAACATATTGCTATTACAGAAGGAAGAATAGAAGAGCGTCTAGATAAATTCTTGAAAAATAGTCAAAACAAACTTTATATCCAAGATTTCTTTGTAACGAAGAGACAGGGGAGATTAACAGTGCCTATTAAAGCAGCTTATAAGAATGTAGTTCCTGGTGTCATTGTAGAAAGTACAGCTAAAACGGTCTTTATGGAGCCAAGTACAGTAGGGAAATATACAGAAGAGCTTTTAACACTTCAAGCAGATGAGGCAGTGGAAGAATATAAGATTTTAACTTATCTCACTGGACTTATTTATGAGAATCTTGAAGGACTTAAACTAAATGTTGAAGTCATGGGACAATTTGATATGGTTTTTGCAAAAGGGAAATATAGCAAAGCTATTGAAGGAAGAAGCCCTAAAGTAAATGATTATGGTTACATTAATATTGTAGAGGGAAGACATCCCTTACTACCAGGAAAAGTCGTACCTTTAAATTTCAAGATGGGAAAAGATTTTCGTTCGCTTATTATTACAGGGCCTAATGCAGGTGGTAAGACTATTGTACTAAAAACAGTAGGACTACTTACATTAGCCATGCAGTCGGGTTTCCATATTCCAGTAGGAGAAGGAACTTCCTTATCTGTATTTGATAAAGTGTTTGCAGATATTGGAGATGACCAGAGCCTAGAAAACTCTTTAAGTACTTTCTCATCTCATGTTAAGAACCTAGCAAGTATTATTCGAGAGACTAATAAGTCTACATTATTACTATTTGATGAGATAGGTAGTGGTACAGAACCAGGAGAAGGTGCTGCATTAGCTATTGCTATATTAGAAGAAGTGTATCAAAGAGGCGCTATAACAGTAGCAACCACCCATTATAATGAAATTAAAAACTTTAGTGAGCAACACCCTGATTTTAAAAATGCAGCAATGCAGTTTAATAGTGAGACACTTGAACCCCTTTATAAACTGGTTATAGATAAAGTAGGGGAAAGTAATGCCTTATGGATTTCAAGGAAGATGGGTATTGAAGAGGGAATACTGAAAAAAGCTGCTAAGTATATGGAAGATAAGCATTATAACTTAGACTATGTATCAAGTAATAAAGTAAGAATTGGTAAACAAGAAGTAGCTAAAGTTAAAGCCAAAGAAGTTTTATGGAGTAAAGGGGATAAAGTCTATCTTACAAATAAGGAAGACTATGCCATTGTCTACAGTGAGAAAGATAAGTACAATAATTTAACTGTTTTTTATAAAAACGAGCTTATAGAGGTTAATGAGAAGCAGGTTACCCTATCTATTAGAGCAGAAGAACTTTATCCAGCTGGTTATGATTTAGACTCTCTGTTTACTTCTTATAAAGATAGAAAACTCGAGCATGACATTGAGCGTGGCTCTAAGAAAACGCTTAAGAAGATTAGAAAGTATGGTATAGAAGAACTGTGTAAGTAGTTTGCCCAGGAAATATAAGGAGGATGAAGAATGTATATTGTAAGTGCCTGCTTGGCTGGTGTGAAATGTAGATATGATGGCAAGGACAATACTTATGAAAAGGTTAAAGCATTAGTTGAAGAAGGGAAGGCAGTTATTGTATGCCCTGAAGTATTTGGAGACCTACCTATTCCTAGAAAGCCATGTGAAATTGTTAAAGACAAAGAAGGAAACGAAAGAGTTCTAACTAAAGAAGGTAAAGATTGTACAGAGGCTTTTCAGAGGGGAGCTCTAAAAACATTAGAAATTGCAAAAGTATTAGGAGCACAAGAAGCAATTTTAAAAGCCAAAAGTCCTTCTTGTGGATGTGGCAAAATTTATAATGGGGAGTTTAATCGTACTTTAATAGAACGGGATGGCTTAACAGCAAGACTACTTAAGGAAAATGGCATTAAAGTCTATACAGAAGAGGAATTCGATTCACTTAGTTAGCATACTGTACGAGTAGGCCTTCATACTATTTAAGTGATATAAAATAAGGTGGAGGCTATAGCGGTGAATAATGAGAAAAAGATGATGGATGCCCATCAGCTTACAACAGAAGTCGCAACACCAGTAGCTAATGACTTAGCGTCACTTACAACAGGTAAAAAAGTTGGTTATACGCTCTTTGCGGATTCTTATTTAAATGAAAAACTTGCACATTTTAATAGAGAAAGGATACCTGAAAGAGTAGTTCATGCAAAAGGAATGGGAGCTCATGGTTATTTTGAAGTCACCAATGATTTATCAAAATACACCATGGCGAAGTTTCTTAATAAAGTAGGTAAACGTACCCCGATGTTTGCAAGGTTCTCGACAGTAGGTGGGGAAAAAGGTTCTGCTGATACAGCCAGAGACCCTAGGGGGTTTGCTCTGAAATTCTACACCGAAGATGGAAATTATGACTTGGTAGGGAATAATACTCCTGTTTTTTTCGTAAGGGATGCACTTAAATTCCCAGACTTTATTCATACACAAAAACGAAATCCTCAAACTAACTTAAAAGATGCGAATATGTTCTGGGACTTTCTTTCATTAACGCCAGAATCTTTACATCAAGTAATGAGGCTTTTCTCTAACTTAGGAACACCGAAAAGCCCGCGTTTTATGGATGGATTCGGAAGTCATACGTTTATGTGGTATAACGAAGATGGGGAATATGTATGGGTTAAATATCACTTTCTAACAGACCAAGGCATACAGAACTTCACAGGAGCAGAAGCAGAGCAGATGGCAGGAATCAACCCTGATTATTCTACAGAGGACTTATTTAACGCAATTGAAAGGGGAGACTATCCTTCTTGGAGCGTATATGTACAGATTATGACGCCAGAGGAGGCTAAACATTATAGAGTTAATCCTTTTGATGTAACAAGAACTTGGTATGAAGAAGATTATCCACTCATTCCACTTGGTAAGATGGTACTTAATCGTAATCCAGAAAATTTCTTTGCAGAGGTGGAGCAGGCAGCATTTACGCCACAGGCGGTTGTCCCGGGTATATGGACTTCTCCAGATAAGTTGTTACAAGGAAGACTACTTGCTTATCAAGATGCACAACGTTATAGAGTGGGCGTAAATAGTAGACAAATTCCTATTAATGCACCTAAATATGCTAAGGTTTATACTACTCAAAGAGATGGGGTTATGAGTGTGGATGGCAATATGGGGGATGCACCTAACTACTATCCAACAACTTTTGCAGATGTAAAGGTAAATCCAGAAGTGGCACCACCTCCAATACCTGTTGATGGTGTTATTGAAAGGCATACTATTGAGACTGAGGATGGCGATTTCATACAACCAGGAGAGTTTTTTAGAGATCATTTAGACCCCGAAGAAAGAGGTCATCTGATTTATAACGTATGTAATAGCTTAAAGAAAGCTAATAAGAGCTTACAATATAGGCAGACCGCTTTATTCTACAAATGTGATAAGACATTAGGAAAAATGATAGCTGAACGGCTAGGATTAGATTTTGATAGAGTCAAAGAATTAGCTGACATGACGCAGGAACAACGTGTTAAAGCTACCATGCCTGAATAAGGAACCTAATAATAAATTTGGGAGAGTATCTGTAAAAATTTAATTTTATAGATACTCTCTTTTTAGAGAGTAGGAAAGTTTTACTTTTGTATCCTGTAGTATTACTTTCCTATAGATAACTATATAAAAATTATAGAAAGATTTATAATAAGAAAAAAGAGTAAGGAAGGAATTTGTAAAATGGCAGCAGTAAAAACAAATGTAATTAGAATCTTAGATAAAGAAAAGATACAGTATACTTGTGCTTCGTATGAAGTAAAAGATGGAAAGATAGATGGTGTAGCAGTAGCACATAAAATTGGTAAACCTACAGAAGAGGTATTTAAGACACTTTTAGTTCAAGGTAAATCTAAAACATGTTATGTATGTGTCATCCCTGTAGAAAAAGAATTAGATATGAAAAAGATAAGTGAGTTAACAGGGGAGAAAAATATAGAAATGCTTCCTGTAAATGACCTAATGAAGACAACAGGTTATATCAGGGGAGGTTGTTCACCAATTGGCATGAAAAAAGCCTTTAGAACTTTTATAGATGAAAGTGCAGCTAATCTTGAGAAGATGACATTTAGTGCAGGTAAAGTGGGGGTTCAAGTAGAACTTAAACCAGAAGATTTAATGAATCTAGTAAAAGCTGAATATGCGGCCCTTACAAAAGCATAAACAAAATTAATTTTTTAGTATAAAACAAAAAGAATCGGATAAACTAACTACGTAAAACCAATTCAAGAATGTAGGAGGTAAGTAAAATGAAAAGTTCTACGCACCGAAGCATTCAAGATTCTGAGGCCTTAGCAGACAAGTCTGCTGGAGATGGGCCAAAAGGAACTTAAGCCTTCTATTTGAATTACCTAAAGTGAATTTGGGTAGGAGGCAGGTTTTATAACACATAAAAGTCTACTTAGAACTGTACTACGGTGTAGGTTTAAGTAGGCTTTTTGTTTTGTCAAAAAATATTTTAAAAGTATTGACGATTACATAGAGAGGGTGTAATATGTGTGTATAGATAATATATACAGTTATAAACAGTTTGAAACAGAGAAAAGAGAAAGGGTGTACTATGGATATTATTATTAGTAATCAAAGTGCTACACCGTTATATTTACAAATTAGTGAGCAGATGAAGCACTTGATTGTAACAGGCGAACTCACAGCAGGAGATATGCTGCCATCTATAAGAGGATTGGCCAAAGATCTTAAGGTGAGTATTATTACGACTAAAAAGGCCTACGAAGAATTAGAAGAAGGTGGGTTCATAGAAACCTTACCAGGGAAGGGAAGTTATGTATCAACAGTTAACTTAGACATCCTAAAAGAAGCGCAGATTAGCAAGATTGAAGAAAGTTTGCATGACATTATAGAAAGTGCAAAAAAAATAGGACTTTCAAAAGCAGAATTAAAAGAGAGAATAGAGCTTTTATATGAGGAGGAATAGCTATGAATGTAATAGAAATAGATAATGTGAAAAAGACACTAGGTAACTTTACTTTAGATATACCGCATCTTGCGATTAAAGAAGGTTATATTACTGGATTCATAGGACAAAATGGATCAGGTAAAACAACTACGCTTAAACTGATTATGAATCTCTTAAAGCTAGATGGGGGACAGATTAAGGTATTTGGAAAAGATGTTGCTACCGAGAGTAAACAAATTCATGAACAGATAGGCTTTGTAGGAGAACCAACAGGCTATATGACAGAAGCAACATTAGAGCAGACTAAACAGATGATAGCACCTTTTTATAAAACTTGGGATGATGCCTTATTTAATAAATATGTAAAAGCTTTTCAGCTAGATACATCAAAAAAAATTAAAGAGCTTTCACAAGGACAGAATAAACAGGCCGCGCTTATTATGGCACTTAGTCATAGACCAAAGTTGATTTTGTTAGATGAAGCAACGGCTAACCTAGATCCTGTAATAAGGGCACAGATATTGGATATTCTTATGGAACATATGCAAAGTGAAGAAGTATCTGTATTTTATTCAACACATATTACGAGTGATTTAGATAAGGCTAGTGATTATGTGGTAATGATGAATAATGGGAAAGTAGTACTTTATGAAGATAAAGAGACCTTGGATAGTAAATATCTTATTATTAAGGGGCCAAAGAAAGCACTTAATGACACGTTAGAAAAAGAACTGATAGGTATTCAAAAAAATGCATTTGGATTTGAAGGTTTAGCAAGGCTATCTGAAAATATGGCGAAAACTTTGGGAAATGAACTTATATGTGAGAAAGCTAATATTGAGGATATTATGATTTTTACACAAAGGGGGAGCAGAAAATGAGTACCACAACATTATTAATAAGAAAAGAATTAATGTACCTCTTTAGAAATTTAAAGTTTACATGGGTTACTACACTTATACTTGTTTTAGTATTTGCAGTCGTATATCCAGGAGCCAATTTGGTTGCTTGTATTATTGGCCCCTATATGTTGGTATACGGTGTAATGGCACACGAAGAGCAAAGTCATAGTGATGTTCTTAATTATACTTTACCTGTTTCAAGGAGAGAATTATGTAGAAGTAAATATCTACTTGGTATGATTTATACATTAGTTGTAGCAATAGGGGTGTTAGGGATATTAGCTATAGGTATGCAGTTGGCCCCAACACGCTATGAAATGTTTCGGGTATTAGGGACATTTAATGTTCTTTATATCTTAATAGGGGGAGCGTTAACTTATACGGCACTTATTATACCTATTATTTATAAGTTTGGGTGTATCAAGATGAGAATGATTATGGCACTTACTTATGGAGTAGTCTTTGGTATTTCTTTTAGTGTTACAAATATATTGAAAGAAGTTATACCGCAAGTAAGTGAGGATATTAATTTTTCCTTAATAGGGGGATGCACACTTACAATAGGAATAATAGCTTATGTAATATCTTATGTAATAAGTTTAAACATCCTTAAGAATAAAGAGTATAAGTAGTAGTTTTATATAAAAGGAGTATGGTAGACGATAGCGTTTACTATACTCCTTATTTATATGATAAGAAAGTGCTCCAAGCTTCTTTAAGGAGGGGGTTCTCCTATCCATTCTAGATACAATGGCATAGAATAAGAAAATAGATAAAGGGGTTGAGGACATGAGTATTACATTTCACAATACAATTGTACATGTATTAGATACTTCAATAGGACACTATATACTATCTTCAAAAAATCTAGCCTTAGAAGATGAAATAGAAGCTTTTATAACAAAACATATTGGGCATCTATTTGAAAGCAATGAAGTTGCACGTGCAGTTTTTAATGAAGAAGGAGAATTATTTAAAATGATAAAGTCTTATAAAGAAGAAGACTTTTATCAATTCTCTTGTAAGATAGCAGATAAATTCTTTCAATATATGTTAAATGACAGTTACATCAAAAGTGGTGATGTAGTAGTAAGTAGTTTCACAAGAAACCAAGAAAACTTTTTAGGCATTATCAAGCTAAACTATAGAGAAGCTTTCACCCATCAGATGGATGAGGATGGAGATGGCGTTGCTACAAGTCTTATTAAACAGCGAAGTATCTTTTCCTCTAATAAAATAGATGAAGCGCTTCTTATTAATAAAGATAGTTATGAAGTATGGCTACTAGATAAATCTAAAGAAAAGTATCTTGCACAGTTGTTAGAGATAGAGAATCATCTTTCTATTAAAGAGAAGCTGGTAGTAGTGGAGCATATCACCAATGAAGTAATAGAAGAACATTTTACAAATCCTGTAGAAGTTATTACAACGCTTAAAAGTAATATAGCAGAACATATTTTTGAAAATAGTAGCGTACCAGTAGCAGAAGTTATTAAAGAGACTTTTAAAGATTATAAAGAAGTAGAAGAAGAGTGCATGCAAAAAATGGAGCAGTGTGGGTTCAAAGATGAACAAATCGTGCTGACTAATCCTAAAGAAGCTAAGAAGTATATTTCACATAAACTTAAAACGAACACAGGAGTAGAGATTAAATTACCTACACAAATGATTCATGATATAGACTTTATAGAGTTTATTAATGAACCTAATGGAACTATTTCTATTGTACTTAAGAATATAGGAGAAATTATTAATAAATAAATGAAGGGGGAGAACCTAGTATTTGCAAGGGAAAAAGGAGTATAATAAAAAAGTCCTAAAAAACTTTAGAAAAAGTGTTGACTTATAGCAAGGGATACCGTATACTAATACAAGTCAGCAGGGCACAGCGCCACTGACACACAGGGCTAAGGCCTTGATAAATAAAGAAAAATGAACTTTGAAAATAAAATAGTAACCATTAAACCAGTCGATTCATAAAGTCACATAAAGTGACAAGTCAGTACTACTTAACAGTACAAATGTCAAGAGACAAACTTTTTTATTGAGAGTTTGATCCTGGCTCAGGATGAACGCTGGCGGCGTGCTTAACACATGCAAGTCGAACGGACAGATTGGAGCTTGCTCCATGAAGTTAGTGGCGGACGGGTGAGTAACGCGTGGGTAACCTGCCCTATGCAGGGGGATAACGTTTGGAAACGAACGCTAATACCGCATAACCTAGTTGGTTCGCATGAACCGGCTAGCAAAGATTTTATCGGCATAGGATGGACCCGCGTTGGATTAGCTAGTTGGTGAGATAACAGCCCACCAAGGCAACGATCCATAGCCGGCCTGAGAGGGTGAACGGCCACACTGGGA
>NZ_JACRSY010000026.1 GCF_014384995.1 Zhenhengia yiwuensis
AACCTCCTTTGATTTGATTGGTTGGCGAACCTAATCTTATTCTTCAAAGGAGGTTTTTTATTTATACTCATAGCTATAAGCTTTTTCGAACCCCAGGCATAGCCGGGGGTTTTCTTTATACAATAAAACACACTAAAAATCCTTTATAAAATAAAGTTTTTTAGTGTGTTTTTAGTTTATATTTATTTTAAATTTACACATTACCTATATTGCCAAGCTAACTTTGCAATAACAGGATAGTGATCAGATGGAAAGTGCTCATTGATTCTATCACGGCATATCTTTACCTCTTCAATATCTAGGTCAGGGCTTACAAAAATATAATCTATAGGCTTCCCTTGTACGCTTCCCTTAAATCCATGATAACTTCGGCCTATAGATCCATCTTTTAAATCTTGTCTGACTGTATAGAGATTTATAAGAGATATCCTTTTTTCAGCATCTCTTTCTTGATCCCATTTACGGAATGTTCTACTTGTAGGTGTTGCATTAAAGTCCCCCATAAAAAGAATAGAATCAGAACTCTTCATATACTGCTCATGAATTTTATTTGTAATCAGTTTAAGACTATTGATTCTGGACCAATAACTCATATGATCAAGATGCGTATTAAAAATGCTTAGCCTTTGCTCCTTATTATCTTTAAAAGACAAATTACATGTTGTACAAATCCGTGGAAATGCTGCGAACCAAGCACGACTTGGCCTCTCTGGTGTACTAGAAAGCCAAAATGTATGCTCCTCATTTAAAATAAATTTATCCTTTAAATAAAAAATGGCTGTATATTCTCCTTTATCGCCACCATTTCTTCCCATGCCTACATAATCATATTCTGGAAGCATACGCTGCATATCTTGAAGTGCCTTTCTTGTTAGCTCTTGTGTTCCTATAATATCTGGTTTATATTCTTTTATAATTTTTTCAATACGAACAGCTCTATATAGCCATTTATTCATACCAAAAGATAAATAATTGCGCTTCATATTAAAACTCATTACTTTAAGAGAAATAGACTTATTCATCAGCTTCTCCTCCATTCACTCTTACTTACTCATAGTATTCATTATACAATAAAAATCTACATATATTCTACATATTTCAAGCATCCATGAATTGTTAAAATAAAATCCCTAGGAAGTATATACTTCCTAGGGATTTTATTTTTATAAAGATTCGATAGATTTTAAAATCACATTGGCTACTTCATTACTTTTTGCCTTTAAAATAACAAATGTATTAGCTTCATGACTTTCATAGTCAGCTACTGTACGACCTCGTGTTTCACCCACTAAGTCTACATGTACTCTTGCCTGTTTACCTTCAAAGAGGCTTTCATCAATAAGGTAGGCCATAGCACATGGGTCATGCATCACACAGCCTGTTGCTCCAAAAGCAGGGCTACCTTTAATGTAGAAATCCATAAGCTCTGCAAAAACTCTTCCTGCATCACTATGCTTTCTAAGATATTCATAATCTTCTTTTAGAATCTCAACTTGTTCTGTTACATCTAGACCACACATTACAATCGGAAGACCTGAACTAAATACAATTTGTGCTGCTTCTGGATCGACGTAAATATTAAACTCTGCATATGGTGTAATATTCCCGTGACAGACTCCTCCACCCATTAGAGAAATTCTCTCTATTTTGTGTAAGTATTGTGGATAAGCTTTAATCAAAAGAGCT
Source organism: Zhenhengia yiwuensis (assembly GCF_014384995.1). Classification (GTDB taxonomy): domain Bacteria; phylum Bacillota; class Clostridia; order Lachnospirales; family Cellulosilyticaceae; genus Zhenhengia; species Zhenhengia yiwuensis. Next base: position 1,687 of record NZ_JACRSY010000026.1, read on the forward strand.
ACGTTTGTAAGCGGCCCAAGTGCTAAAATCGTTACTTTCTCTTTAGCATCTCTTAAAATGTCTGCCATAAGTTCTACTGCACTTTTATCAGAATCCTTAGAGGTTGTCTCAACTTCTAAAGTTGGGCCATCCATCCCACTATCACCATGGAACTCTGCTGAAATAATGGGTTCATTAATAAGAGGTGTTTCTGGTCCTTTCGCCACTTCTACCTCTGACTTCACTACAGATAAGATATAGTGTGCATTTTTTGTTATCTTTTCTAAAGTATTATTTCCACATACTGTTGTTACAGCACGCAGGTTATATTGATCACTATGTGCAAGAGCCATAAAAATAGCCGTTGCATCATCATGTCCTGGATCACAGTCTATTATTAAATCTTTTCTCATATTTTAGGCTCCTTTTGATCTTCTTTTCTTTTTACGATTTTCAGAAAGCGCATAAGCTAAAAGCCCTAGTAGCGTTACAACGTATGGTAAAATACGTAAAAGTTCTGATGGAATACCTACTGTACCTAATGCATTGGCTGTAGCATCAGCTGCCCCAAATAAAAGGGACGTAATAGTTGTTCCTATTGTTGAACTTTGCCCCATAGCTTCTGCCGCGATAGCAATCCATCCGCGTCCAGCCACCATATCTCTTGCAAACCATGATACATACCCCATAGACATAAAGGCACCACCAAGACCTGCAAGTGCACCACTTAAAAGAAGTGCAATAGTCTTTGTACGCATAACGTTAATCCCCACTGAATCTGCAGCATTAGGATTTTCTCCTACAGCTTTTAAACGATAACCAAAAGCTGTCTTTTTAAACATTAGATAAATCACAACCACTGCTACAGCTGCCATATAAGTTAAAATATTATGCCCCGATAAAATAGCACCTAAGACAGGAATATCTTTTAAAATTGGAATATGAATAGTTGGTAATACTTTACTTGCAAGAGCTGCTGAAGTTCCTTTATCATTTGCAAAAAGATAAAGGAAGAAAACTGTCCCGCCACTTGCGAATAAGTTGAGGGCAATCCCTCCAAGAATTACATTTGTTTTATAGTAAAGTGTAAAGAATGCTAACACACCTGCAAAAGCTACACTTGAAAGTACTGCTGCTATAAGGCCAAGCCATGCACTTCCTGTAAAAGCACTTACAATAACCCCTACAAGTGCTGCAATCAGCATGAGCCCCTCTAAAGCAATATTGGCAATCCCTGCTGTATTAGCAATAACTGCCCCTAAGGCTGCAAATAAAATAGGAGTTGTTACCCTAATAATGGAGTAAGCAAATTCTGATGTAAAGAGTAAATCCATAATCTCACTCATTTATTTTGCCTCCTTTAAAATCATTTTTTGTTTATAACGTGCAAGAAATCTCTCTGCCGAAATAAAGAGGATGATAACCCCTTGCAAAATACCGATCATCTCTGCTGGTACATCTGAAAGTCTCGCTACGAGATCAGCACCTACCCTGATATAAGCTAGGAAAAGTGCTGCGCCAATAACACCAATTGGATTATTACGTGCTAACATAGCAACAAGTGCACCATCAAACCCATAACCTGGAAGCATCGTCCATTCAAATCTTTTATGCATCCCGATTGTTTCAATAGCACCACCCATACCAGCAATAATGCCTGATAAAAGGTGAGCAATTATAATAACTTTAAAAGTATTAATACCTGAGTATTTCGCAAACTCAGCATTAAGTCCTGTCATACGGATTTCATAGCCCCACTTAGTCTTATATAAAATCATATAAACAACTGCTACTGCCACTAAAGCAATAATAAGACCAAAGTGAATACGTGTTCCTGGAATAATACGTGGTAAGAGTGCTGATTCTTGCATCTCATAAGATACAACTGACATAGCATTAATATCTCTTAACTTATAGTTAAGGAAATAAAGCCCTATACCAAATACAATATTATTAAGCATAAGGGAAGTTACAAGTTCACTTGCATTCCATTTTGCTTTCATCACACCTGGAATAAAAGCAACCACTGCCCCTACCATGGCACCTGCCATAATAACTACAAGCTGATGGAAAATAGTTGGCATTGGTACAAAGATTGCTACTGCTGCTGATACCGCACCACTAATGTAGAAAATCCCTTCACTTCCTAGGTTAAATAAAGAAGCTTGGAAAACAACTGACATAGCAAGACCTGAAAAGATAAGTGGTATTGCCATTTCTATAATATTTCCTATGTATCGTTTATTAGATAATGGTCCAAGTACGAATGTTTTAAGCGCTTCTAACGGCTGATCACTAATAAGGAGAATCATACCGAATGCAAGTACAATCGCAATGAATACAGATACTAAGGTACGAATGAAGTTAAATCTCTGTTCTCTATTCACTTAAAGCCCCCCTGATTCTAGTCTGATCATGTTTATTAATCCCTAACATACATAATCCAAGTTCATGTTCTGTTACATCTTTTGTATCTTCAAAGTAAGCTGTAATCTCACCATTGTACATAACAAGTAATGAGTCAGACAGCTCCATAAGTTCGTTAAGGTCAGCTGACATAAGAAGTACAGCACATCCTGCATCACGTAATTCAATAAGTTTTTCATGAATAATTTGTGCCGCCCCAATATCTACGCCTCGTGTTGGTTGTTCTGCAATAAGGACTTCTGGGTTAATATCACACTCACGTGCAACAACAACCTTTTGCATATTACCACCTGATAGCATCGCAATCTTTTGGCTATAGCCAAAGCATCTTACTTTATAGTCAGCAATAGCTTTTTCTGCTAAACGAATAGCTTCTTTATGATTAAAGAAAATTCCTTTGTAGAATTTCTTATGATCATAAATATTAGAAACATAATTATCTTTAATAGAACCTTCTTTAGCCGTTCCTTGTCTTAAACGATCCTCTGGTATGTAGCCAAAACCTGTATCTCTTAACTTCTTAACTGTTAAATCTTTTATATTTTGACCATTGATTTCTACACTGCCACCTTCAATATTCTTCTGACGTGTAAGGATTTCAATGAGTTCTGCTTGTCCATTTCCTTCAACCCCTGCAATACCTAAAATGCAACCACCACGTACATTGAAGTTAATATCTTTAAGTACTGGCACTTCACTTTCACCTTGATAATGAAGTCCTTTAACTTTCATTTTAGCTGGTCCTAATTTCATAGGCTTTTTATCATATTTAATAACCACATCACGGCCTACAATCTTATTACTAATTTCCATTTCTGAAACAGTATTAGTATCAAATACGCCTTCCCATTTTCCTGCTCTCATAACAGTAATACGATCAGAAATAGCTTTAACCTCTCTTAACTTATGAGAGATAAAAACAATAGTATGTCCTTGCTCTTTAAGATTAATAAGTTCTTCAAAAAGAAGGTCTGTTTCTTGTGGTGTTAAAACTGCTGTTGGCTCATCTAAAATAAGGATCTTAGCTCCTCTAGCTAGTGCTTTTAAAATCTCAATTTTTTGTTTCATTCCTACTGAAATATCACTTACTTTTGCTGTAGCATCTACTTTTAAGTTATATTTCTCACTTAAAGCATTAGTAAATTCTATAGCTTTCTTCTCATCTACAAAAAGCCCTTTTTTAGGTTCCATACCTAGCATAATATTTTGTGCTACAGTAAAAGACTCTACGAGCATAAAGTGCTGATGTACCATTCCAATTCCACTTGCAATAGCATCCTTTGAAGAGCTAAAATGCATTTCTTTACCTCTTAAAAGAATTTTTCCTTCCGTCGGCTTTTCCATACCAAAAAGCATTTTCATAAGTGTAGATTTACCTGCACCATTTTCTCCTACCAGTGCATGAATCTCTCCTTCTTTTAAAGAAAAGTTAATGCCTTTGTTTGCAACCACACCGTTGTCATACACTTTTGTAACATTGTTCATTTGTAAAAGATAATTAGACATACTGGCTCCTTTCTAAAAAAGGGGCGTAGCATTTTTCTAAATGCCATACCCCTATACATTTAAAAATTATGGACGAACTGCATCTCTTCTTGCTGCGATTTCTTCGTTGCTAAGACCAAAAGCAGTTGATACTTCTACTTCACCATTTGTAATTTGAGCTTCAATAGCCTCAATTCTAGCTTGATTTTCTTCACTTACAAGTGATTTGTAAATCTCATTTTTTGCAAGACCTACCCCACCTTCAGCTACGCCAAGCACTTCGTGACTGCCGTATGGAAGTGTACCTTCTACATGCATGTTAACTGCTCTTAAAATAGATTCGTCGATTTTTTTGATGGCTGATGTTACAACATGTTCTGCTTTTTCTTTATCACTTTCCATGAAGGCTAAAGCTTGGTCAGAGTCTACACCAATTACATATTTGTCTAACTCTTTAGCTGCGTCGATTACACCAAGTCCTGTTTGACCTGCTACTTGGAAGATAATATCGATACCTTGGTTGTACATAGAAATGGCTACTTCTTTACCTTTTGTAGCATCTACAAAGCTTCCAGCATAAGCTGTTGCGACTTTAATATCTTTATTAACGTGCTGTGCACCTTCAATATAACCTAATAAGAAGTCATTAATTCCTGGGTTATCCATACCACCAATGAAACCAATTGTATTTTGTCCTTTTTCTTCTGCCTCAATAGCTGCAAGTGAACCAGCTAAGAATGCAAGCTCATTTGTACGATAGAACATAGAATATACATTATCTACTACTTCTGGCTCTGATGTATCAAAGTTAATGTATTTTTTATCTGGGTAAAGTTCACCAATTTCGTTAAAGATAGGCGTCATATCCCATGAACCTGATATAATAATATCCCAGTCTTGCTCCGAAAAATCAAGTACAGTTGGTTCCCATTTTGTTTGATCTGTTCCCATTTCTACAACTTTAACTTCTGCACCAAGTTCTTCCTCTACCTTTTTAACACCGTTGTTAGCCGCATCGTAGAAAGATTTATCTCCTAAATTTCCTGGAATTAAAAGAGCTACTTTTAATGCATCTTCTGTACTTACCTCTTGATTTCCTTGTACTGGTGTAGAACCTTCTTCACTACTACAACCCACAAGTGATGTTACTGCCATTGTGCCTGCTAATAATGCTGCTAGTATACGTTTCATTTCAAGTCCTCCATTATGTAATATATTAAACTTTTTATTGCTCTTAAGTAACCGTTTTAGTATAACGTTTACTTCATTCTAGCATCCCGAACTTTTTACGTCAACTAAATCCGAACGTTTTTTTTAAGTTTATTCACTTTATACGATTTTCCATAAATTAATAGCTTTTTTATTGTTATTGACATTTATTCCCTTAATCAGTAGTATAAGTAATTAAAGAAAACGTTTACGTTAAGGAGATTCTTATGAAATCATCAAATATTCTTGTCATCGGAAGCTTAAATATGGACTGGATTATTAAGGTGCCACGCACTCCTCTTGCAGGAGAAACACTTACAGGTGAATTTTCACTTGCTGTACCTGGTGGCAAAGGCGCAAATCAAGCTTTTGCTGCAAGTAATTTAGGCGGCCATGTTTACATGCTTGGTGCTGTAGGCACTGATGAAGACGGTCAAACTTTAATTCAAACACTTAAGAAAGCTCATGTGCATACTGATGCTATTGCTCAGCTTGAAAATAATAAAACAGGTCTAGCACTCATTTATGTGAATAGCGAAGGAGATAATACTATTGTTGTTCTTCCTAATGCCAATGCTAAAGTAGATCATGCGGCCATCGATGCTCATATGGACCTCATGCATCATAGCGATATTGTCTTACTCCAGATGGAAATTCCTGAAGAAACCCTTTACTACGCTATAGATCTTGCTCATAGTCTAGGCAAAACTATTATTCTAAACCCTGCACCTGCACCAGATACTATTCCAGATCATATTTTATCTAAAATTGACTATCTTACACCAAATGAAACGGAGCTTACTACCTTATCTGGTATACAAGCAGATACTTTTGAAAATATAGAAAAGGCTTGCCAGTCTCTTATTGCAAAAGGCGTAAAAAATGTTATTACAACACTTGGCCCTCGTGGTGCACTTCTTGTTAACCAAGAACGTACTGCTCATTTTAAAGGTTTCCCAGCTCATGCTATTGATACAACAGCTGCAGGCGATTCCTTTAATGGTGCTATTGCTACTTACCTTTCACAGGGTAAAACCATTGATGAAGCCATTACTTTCGGTAATAAAGTTGCTTCCATCACTGTGACCCGCGTAGGCGCTCAGTCCTCCATTCCATCATTGGAAGAAGTACTTAATCACTAAACTCATCTCTACACAAAAAATAGAGAACCTATACAAAAAATAATTTTGTATAGGTTCTCTATTTTTATAGCTTTCGTTTCTCCCTTCCCATTTGCCTAGAAGTTTAGCATCACACAGCCTTCCTAATCCACTCTTATTTTATTTCCTGTAATTTATAGCTTATAAATCCTGTACGGCTTGCATGATTATTTCCAAATCCAATACATCCATGTCCATAAGTTCTATCTGTATCCTCATATGTAAGAACTTCACTTCCTGCTACGCTTACTGTGATTTTATTGTCTTTTGCAGTAATTTCTAATGTATATACCTCACCATGTTGCCACTCAAAATCTACTTCATGAAGCGTTGTATAATCTTCATATTTTTTATAAAGAGCAAGTTTACCTTCTGGTGCAAGTCCAACAGCATAACATCGATTACCCCCTTGTACTCTTACAAGCACATGGTGATGGTCACCTAATAAAGGTTTTAATGTAGCTTCAAGCTTATAATCACTCCAATGTAAATTACCTGTGTAAGCTTCAACAGGTTTACTGCTACCACTTGCCATAAGCATGTCTTCTTCTACTCTAAAGATACCTCTTAAGAATGTAAGATGGGCTGGTAATTCATGAATTGGATTCCATTTTTCATTTGGCAGCTTACCTAAATGCATTGCATAGTTACTATGACTAATGATTTCCATCTCATCTAAGTTAACGCTTAATGAGAACTGACGCATAGCCATATTACCTCTTACACAAATGATATAGAAACCAATCTCTTCTACAATCATATCCGTAGCTTCTGGAATTTTAAAGCTTACTTCTTTCCATTCTTTCTCATCTACAAGAAAACTTATTTCACTTTCCATAATATTTCCTGTCATACGGTCTAGTACATAAGGTACAACTTTCACCGTCCCTTGTTGATTTCCACTTACCTTAATTCTAGCTTTTACTTCATCCCCAGGGAATACAATAGGTGAGAAGTCTGGATCATAGCGGCTATCATCAAAATCACTTGGTGTATAGTAAGTTTTATAATAAAGCTTAAACTTATCTCCATTTCCTAAAACAGGTACTGTAGCACGTAAAGAACGTGTCCCTTTATAGCACTCATCATCTACATTTGTAAGGATTACATTTGGCTTACCAGCAAAATCTGCTCTTATACCAAAAGTAGATTTTGGATACTCAAAGTTAAAGTATTTGCCTTCCTCATGGCTAAAGAGTTCTTGCCACATTTCATTTGGCTCTATACCATACATTTCATGTGTTGTCTTAGCTGTAAGTGTCGCAATTTGAGGCACGTTTTGAATATTGAGGTAACCTAAGCTACCTGATGCACATACAAAATCACCAATTTGAGGAAGCCAACTATTATCAATGCCAGATATGCCGTTCATAACACCTAAAATACTTCCTACATTTCCTACATTACAGTCGGTGTCCCATCCACACATATTACAAATATTAATCGTACGAGAGTAGTCTCCTTCGCCATACATCATAGAAAGTACCATGACTGCTGCATTAGGAATAATGTGGCATACCCCTTCATAATGCTGATAACCATAGTGTTTTTCTACATAATGGAAAGCAGCTCTCCAATCAGCTGGATTTTCCTTAACATATCTGATTACATCTTCAGCAACAACTCGATACTCACAATCTGCTGGAATGAGGCTAAGTCCTGTTCTTATAATTTCTTCAATATCATCACATACATAAGCCTTAGCAATACATGCTGCCACAAAAGCTGCTCCATATACGCCATTACCATCATGGGTTACACTTGCCATTTTCATAGCAAGGCTTGCAGCCAATTTCTCATCTCCTGGACATAAGAAGCCCCACCCATCTGCAAAAATCTGTCCACCAATCTGTTCTGCCATCGTTACACCATTTTGTGCAATAGATCCTGATCGAGGTGCAGGTATACCATTCATAAGGTTTTCATATGCTGTATGCTCAGTAGATACACCATAGCCCCCCCACCAGAAGAATCCATGTCCATCTGCTACATAATTGGTCAAAGTATGTGCCATATCCTCAAATGATAAGGCTTTATTATAATTAAAATCTTGAAGTGCTCTTATATAAAGCATCGGCCCATTAATATCATCATCGGCACAGAAGTTTTTATATGTAAATGGATAAGTTGTAATCTCACCAAAGGTATCTTTTATCTTTTGATACTCCCATCCTTCTACATTGGCCCCATGAATAACACCGATGATTTTACCAATCCAACCTCCATACATCTTATCCATATACAATCTATCTAACTGCATTTTTAGTCCTCCTTGAATGTCATTTATTTTGAGTGTATTGTAGCATAGCATTTCAAAAGTATAAACAAAAAATAGAAGTAAAGGTGTAAAAATAAATTTTTACCTTTACTTCTATTTAGGCCTCTTTAAAGAAAAATGAAACAATATACACTACTTGCAAGTCCTATGCAAGCTACAATTCTAGCTGCCCTACTCACGCCATACTCTTTATTTTGAAAGCTCATTAAAATAGCTGCAAGAGCTGGTATGCCTGGTAATAACCCTACTAATTGACTTGTCATATAGTTAGTTGGCAAACTTGTTATCGTAAGAAAAATAATTATACCTGTAAGTACAAGTGTTACAATAAATCCTGTATGAATTACTGTTAAATTTTTGCTAAATAGTGTAGTAATTATAGTAATAATAGAAATAAATAAAATACTTATAAAGAATAACCCTAATATACCTAGTGCCATATGGAGCACCTCCTTTAATTGATAAGCTTATTATAAAAGTTAATTCTGTAGATCCTTCATAGATAATTCTAAAGAATTCTGTAGAGGAAGCTCCATAACCACTTGAAATTGCAACTTATCTTGCCAAATCTTACAGCTTCCATTATAACTTTCTATAATCTCTTTGCAATTTTCAAGTCCAATACCATGACTCTCTGTCTCTACACCTTTAAGATTTATAGCGTTCGTTATACTTAGAATAAACTTCTGATTTTCTTTTTTTATGGAGACTTGTACAGGCTTCATTTTATCTGCATACTTTTCAATATTAGAACAAAAATTATCTAGTACACGTCTTAATAAAACTACATCTATACTAAGTGTATCACCTTTTGTCATAGTATTTTCATAAGTTACATTAAAACCACAACTATCTAACCAATCATCTATTTCTAATAAAATCTGGTCTGCCAAAATATGTGCTTCAAATAGCTGATTTTTCTTAGTCATCTCTCTTTTAGATGTACCTACATAACTAAAAAGTGTATCTGTGACACCTTTAATCTGAAGTGCTTTTTGGCTAGCAATGTGTATATACTCTTCCATCTGGCTAGAAGAACTATAAGCTCCTTTTTCTAAAAAATCCAAATAGCTCATAACTGCAGTTAATGGTGTTCGAATATCATGAGAAAGGGAAGAAACCATCTGCATATTCTGTGCTCTAAGCCTTTTCTCTTCTTCTATTTCCTGTTCAATACGACTCGCTAACGCATTAATATGACGTGCTACTTGCGTCAGTTCATCTTCCCCTTCAAGCGGAATACGCTTTTTTAGGTCTCCACTTTCCATAAGTTTAAGTATTTCGCTTATTCTAAGCAAATACTTAAACTTATAATGGCACATAAAAAGTACGAAGAAGATAAAAAGCATTCCCGAAGCCATCCTACTCATAATGCCTACCTGCATGACAAACTGCTTAGTATAACAAGGATATAACTTTACACTTTCCCTCCCATAAGGTGTCTTGACTTCAAAAGTATAAAAATCTTCCAGACCATAATGACTTGCCGTCAAATCCGGGCTTGTATAATAGAGCTTATCCTCCCTATACAAACTAATTTGTAGTTCTGGATACTCAACATTCCATGTTAATAAGCTACCTATAGGAAATTCTTCTCCTTCAGAACTTTGTAAAAGAGTCACAAGTTCCAAAGCCCCTTCTTTAATATAGGCCTGAAACTTTTCCGAACGTATTAATACCTTACTTCCCATAGATAAAGCAGCTGTATGAATAAAAACATATGAAAAAATAGCACCTATTGCAGCGATGATTATATACCCTATAATTTCTAAACTTAATTTCTTAGTCAATGTAGTAACCCTTTCCCCAGGCTGTTTTAATATAGCGTGGATGCCTTGTGTCCTTTTCTATTTTCTTACGTAAATTCTTAATATGAACCATAACTGCATTATCGCCTACCACTGCCCCATCTTCTTCCCAAATACTCTTATAGATATTCTCCATAGAAAAAACTTTTTTACGGTGGGTTAAAAGTAAATGTAAAATATTATACTCCGTAGAAGTTAGGATAACTTCTACTCCCGCTACTGTAACCTTTTGAGTTTCTTCATCTAGGTATAAGTCTCCAACACTTAGTATAAGACTATCTTTAATAGGCATAGGTTGATAAACATAGCAACGCCTTAGAAGAGCCTTTACCCTCAGTAACAATTCTGTATTTGAGAAAGGCTTTGTAATATAGTCGTCGCCACCTGCACAAAAGCCCATAGCTTTATCTGATTCTTGTCCATAAGCTGTCAAAAATAAAATAGGTACCTGCCATCTTTGTCTAATCTCTGAGCAGGCTACAAAACCAGATTTTCCTGGCATATTTACATCTAATAGAATAAGTGATATAGTCTCATCCACTAATTTTATAGCCTCCTCGCTATTACACGCACATACCACTTCATAGCCTTCTCCCGTAAGGAGTATCGTTAAGATCTGACGTATATCTTGTTCATCATCTACAATTAAAATCTTCTGCACATTACTTGCTTTTATATTCATAAAAAATAACCCCCGTATTTATAAACTATAACTTTGAACTCATTATAGCATAAATAAAGGGGGGATGTAGATTAAGCCTTATAGACTATTTGCCCATCAATGATGGTATAAAGTGTATCTGTAAAAATTTCCATTGGATTCCCTGAGAAAATAGCAATATCTGCATCCTTACCTACTTCAAGGCTTCCCACACGGTCTGCCACACCACAAATAGTTGCAGCATTAATGGTAATTGCTTTAAGACCTTCTTCAATACCTAAACCTTCCTTTGCAGCAAGTCCGGCACATTTACTTAAATATTGCACTGGAATGACGGGATGGTCTGTTGTAAGCGCTACAAGCGTACCTGCCTTATGTACAATTCCTGGTGTTTTAAAGGTTTTGTTTTGAACTTCTATTTTACTTCTACGTGTTAACGTTGGACCAATAATAGCAGGATAAGAAGAGGCTGCTACATACTCTGGAATGAAGTGCCCCTCACTACAGTGGTCAAGTGTCATATGTAAATTAAATTCTTTTCCAATACGGATAGCTGTAAGAATATCATCGCTACGGTGTGCATGGGCTTTAAGTGGAATTTCTTGATTAAGCACTGGAAGCCATGCCTCTTGTTTAAAGTCTTCTGTAAAGTCCTCACCTTTTGCAAGGGCTTTTTCCTTCTTCTCTTTATACTGCGCAGCTTTTGTAAGCGTTTCGCGAAGCAGTGCTGCTGTAGCCATACGTGTAGCTGGCATTTTACCTTTACCGCTGTAGACACGCTTCGGATTTTCTCCAAAAGCAATTTTCATTGCTGCTGGCTCTTTCACAATCATATCATCTATGCTTTTTCCTTTTGTTTTCATAAAGACAAATTGGCCACCTACTACATTAGCACTTCCTGGCCCTGTCATAACCGATGTTACACCACCTTCTACTGCATCATTAAAGGCTGTATCCATTGGATTAATTGCATCAATGGCTCTAAGCTGTGGTGTAACTGGGTCTGTCATTTCATTTGTATCATTTCCCTCAAAGCCTTTATCTTCTTCCATAATCCCTATATGGCAATGTGCTTCTATAATACCTGGCATAACCCAGCCACCTTTAGCATCAATAATCTCCATATTTTCTGTCTCTACAATAGATTCCCCTATTTCTTTGATTTTTCCATCTTCCACAAGGATACATCCCTTTTCATAAGTAATCCCTGCCATTGTCAATACTTTACCATTTTTAATAAGTAACACGACCTGCCTCCTTAGCATCTACTACATAAACTCTAAGCTTATTGCTTCTTGGAAATTCTCTTCTTTCCAGTGTCTTTAACAATTTCTTCATATCCTGTACTTCTAGATTCATAAAAGACTGCTTTTCAAACCCCTCTTCATAAACATTATAGTTTACTGCAAGTTTTTCGATAACTACTTTTCTATCTTTCTTAAAAGTACGGATATCTAAACACTTTCCTACTTCAAGCTTTTCTAATCTTTTTAAAGTGTCCGCAATAAAGCTATCCTTATTAATCATATTTTCAGCCCTTCCTCTTGATGTCTTAATTTTATTTTACACCTTTTTATGATTTTAGAAAGTTTTTTAGCTTGTTTTATTCAGATAAAATATAAAATTGTACTCTCCCCCTTAGACTTTACTACTGTTAATGCAGAGGAGGTATATGACATTCTTAATCATGAGGTATGTAATTAAAATGATACCCTGCTAATTCATGTAAATTAGCCTAAACTTTCATCGACAATAACCCTATATGGCATAATCGTATCATTTCCTTGCTCCCTCTCACTCTTTCACATCCCTTCTTGTATCCTTCACTTTATATACCCTCTATCTTATCAAAAAGTTTGAAGAAAAATATATTTTTATAAAATAAAAACACCTACCAAATGGTAAGTGTTTGAAATACTACTTATTTTGCCTTGAAATGCCTTAATAATTCCATTGCAATAAGTAAAGCACTATATAATGGAATGGCAACTAGCAATAACAAATGATTTATTTTTGCTCAATTAATTATTTCAGTATAATGCTAAGCCTTAATACTATTACCCTAACTAACCTTTTAAAGATAAATTCTAGATCTTCCTTTTCTTGTACAATCCCTATGGATATTCTTAGTGCGTATTTTGTCTACGCTAAAAAATATATCCTATGAAGATTAATACTAGCCCTATACCTATTAAGATAAATTGTGCAATTGCAAAATTTCTTAATAAACTCTTTGTACTATTCCATAAATCTCTTTACCTATACTACTCATATTAGAAATATTATAATATGTAATGTCAGCATGAGCATCTGTGTGCTGCCTTAGTTCTGCTTGGCAATTGGAACAGTAAAAATCCCCCTCATTATTTTCATAATTACATTTCGGACATACCTTTTTCATAATCTATTACTATTTCCTCCTGTATTTATTATCTGATTGATATACTAATATTTACATTTAATTATATAAAATAATTCATTATACAATAAAAAAATAGACTTAAGCCTTATCTCATAAAGCTTAAGTCACATTTTATATACTAAGAGCGGATGACGGGAATCGGACCCGCGTCCTCAGCTTGGGAAGCTGATGTTCTACCATTGTACCACACCCGCTTAGTCCATACTTTTATTATATGCTTTTTTAGATTATTTCAATATATTTTAAAAATTTTATTTATTATTTAAATCAAAATAGAAGGTATAACAAAATTAAAATTTTGTTATACCTTCTATTTACTTATCAGGTCTCATTTTGAACGCCTTTCACTTCTCTATCTAAAGCATTAATCATTTCTGCAATATCATAAGCCACCTCTTTTTCATTACCAAAAGCCTGACTCACTTCTTTTTGAATATAATTTTTCTTAACAGGTAGAATATGTGTTTCTGCTTGATCTGGTGGATATTCTTGCATTAATTGAAAGTACTCATCTTGATAATACTTTTTATACTTTTCACTATCGAGTGTAATTTCTTTCTCTACTTTTTCACCATGGCTACCTTCATATGTTACTGGAAAATGTAATTGACTCATGTATCTGTACTCCTTCTTAAGTATTTTAAAGTTATTATTCTACAAAGCATCATTTTTATGCCTGTACTTTAAAATACTTAGTCTAGAGATCTCTAAAATAAGCTATAACCATTGTGTCTTCTTGTGGCATTGTAAAAAGTGTTTGAGAAGCTCTTAGATTCTCTATACTACCTTTAGAGGCTTCCCAATGATCAAATACTTTCTCTTCTGGCACATGAGCTGTAATCAGAACTTGTGTATTAGGAGCATATCGACCACTTCCTGTTCCATTTATAACGGTAAGTGTATATTGCTGAGAAACTTTATTATCTATAACATGCACAATAGCTCTTCCAAATCGACTTACATCTTCTTTAAATGTAGCTGTAACTATAAGAATGGGGCTTGTCTCATTTTCTCCTACTGATAACACACCTGTGTTATCTATACTTGTATTGCCTTGTACACCATCCACACGCCAATCTATCCTTCTACTTAGTTGCCCCTGTTCTTCCCCTAATAAAGCGATAAATTGCTGACTTTGACCCTTATTTAAAGTTATTTCAGAAGGGATAATATTAAGAGAGGGTTTAACCTCATTACCATAACTATATAGAGACAATGGGCTGAGTAAAAAAATGATTATAACTAATGGCATTATTTTATATTTCATTTTCTCTCACTCCTTTAACTTCATTTATATACTTATTTTAGGATACCTCATTCTCTTAAAAAAAATCATTTATTTCCTTCCTCTTTTATAAAAGTCTAATAAAAAATTAGGTATATGTCACCTTACTTTAAGCGAACATATACCCTATACACTTATTTATTGTCCAAATACCTCTACACGTTTTCTTTTCCCTAAGTAATTAATAGCGCGCATTTGACATCTACCTAATTCATTATGATTGCAAAAATTGATTAAGTCCATTAATAGAAATAGCGTATCTGTTATTAAATACTTAAGGTCTTTTAAGTCTCCTTCATGTGCTTCATCTACTGTGAGTTCACTTGTGCGATTAAGCAGATACTCTATACCGTCTTGTACATCTTCCAATGTCGGTTTAATTTGGTCACAAGTCACCTCTTCAGTTGCAATAAACTTCTCTAAATATGTTTGTAACTGATTATTTAAGCTTTTATATTGTTCATATACTTTGGCTAATTCCATTCCTTGTCCTCTTTCTTTCTAAGTGACTTCCTCTATATAAAAAGACTCATCATAACTTGTATATTTTAGAAATATCAAAGATATGATGAGTACCATTTTATTTATTATAACATGTTATCGATTCTTTTTTCTAGTAATTTTACAAAACGTTCCTTTAATACACTTCTATAAGTTTTTGCTTTACCTTCTGTCATGGTCATCTCCTCTTCCAAAATATTTGGTATTAGTATGACCTAATTCTAGAAAGTCTATTAGAGTTTCATTAAATACTGCCCGATTTCAAAACTTAAGCGAAGTGCAGTCTCTATAAGTTCATCTGGTAATCTATTAGCATAGTTATGGGCTTCAAAACAGAAATCACCTTTATAGTCAATCTGCTTTAAAGTACTTACAACTGCTTTCCAGTCTATCTTACCAAATAGAGGCATGACATGCATTAAATCATGATCTGTTGCACTATGTGTATCCGATACATGCGTTGCTTTAAGATATGGTGCAATATGAAGTAAAGATTTAACTTGATCTTGCTGCATAATATCTGCATGTTCAAAGTCCCAGCAAATGCCCATACGGCTATCATTAAAGGCCTCTACAAAGTCTACTAACTCTTCTGTTGTGACACCAAATTTTCTATATGGTTTAATACCAAAGTCTACCATATTCTCTACAGCTAATTCCATATCATATTTTGAGCTGATTTCTAAAAGATTTTTAAAATACCCTATGTTTTTTTCTCTTGAAGTTTTTACTAGAGTAGAACTTGTAAAATCTGTATCAGGATGAGTTACACAAAGTTTTGAACCTAGTATATGACAACAGTAAAGAGATCTTTCTACAAGTTCTTGATGGTATTTGTAAGCATCATCTGAAAGCTTATGGTCTAAAAAATTAAAAGTATAGGCATGACATTGTCCAAATTGTACACCTAGTCTTGCAGCCTCATTAGCTACTGAATGAATCCAAGCTTCCCACTTATCTGTTATAAATGGTGAATGTGGGAGTGACCAGTCATAAAAACTAATATCAAAACGATCAAAGCCCGCTTTACTTGCTAATTGTAATGTCTTCTCTAGTGTAAATACTTCACCATTTGGACGCTCACATACAATATTTGATGATGTTGCTAGTCTCATGCAAAAAACACCCTCTCTCTTAGTAACTGGATATATTTCTTAAAGTTAAATGATTTAGCGATTTGTAAGTTAGCGTGGTCTGGATGTAATTCAAATGTAATCGTATCCTCACCAAGTGGGCTCTCACAGTCAATTTCAATACGTCCACTTTCAAATTCAGCTATGGTCTCATCAATCATATAGGCCATTGGCATAGCGTCTACTAAAAGGCTGTATGGCTTTAATCCTTTTCTAAGATTAAAGTCTATAGCATCTTTTAAGAACTGAAGTCTTGAACTATGAGATGCTTCTTTTAATATTTCCTCTATCATTTCATTTTGCAACTGAGCTGTTACATCTAAACCTAGTGCTTTAAACTGTACCCCTGACTGGATAACAATTTCGAATGCTTCAGGGTCGACAAGCACATTCCACTCACAACGTGGACGCCCTACAAACTTATCACCTAAAATTTTATAATAGCCCGCCATTGTTACTATGCTTACCTTGCTCCAATCTACATGTGGTGCTTTTTGAATAGCCTGTGCAAGATTTGTCATTGGTGCAATAGAAACAATCTGTAAATTTTTATATTTGCTCACGACCTCTATTATAAAGTCAATGGCATTTTGATCTTGTACTTTAGTGATTGGTTTTGGTAACTTACTTTCACCTAGTCCATCTACTCCACAATACGTATCTGAAAAATTAAGGGTACGTTTAAGTGGTGCATGTGCCCCTTCATAGACAGGAATATGTGTTTTATGGCATAGTTCCAAAATCCTTAATGCATTTTGTGCACATACTGTATGCCTTGCATTCCCTGCCACGGTTGTAATACCTAAAACCTCTATTTCCTCCGAGTAAGCTGCTAACATAATAGCTAACGCATCATCTGTTCCCGGATCACAATCAATTAGTATTTTTTTCATAATTTTCCCTTAAACTAATAGATACAAGTGCATAAGCACTTGTATCTAGAATTTTTATTGATTAATTGGATTTGCACGATAGTAATCATTCATAGCTTGTGTAATACCATCTACAATCGCTGTATAAGTTTGATCTTTGTTTGCTGCACCTGTACCAAATGCCATCATAGCATCTTTGATAACTGAACCTACTGTACTTGAATTTGGACAGAAGGCTGGCACAACTGTTGCTGGTGTATTTTGTAATGTTTCAAGTGGTGCGTTAAGACGTGGCTCTTTTTCAATAGCTGCTTTATAAGCATCAAGTTCTACTGTTTTTGTATTAACTGGTACATAACCTGTTCCATCTAACCACATTACTTGTGCTTCTGGTGAAATCATAAATTGTACGAATTCCCATGCAGCAGCTTTTTTAGCTTCGTCATCTCTATCTAACATATAAAGACCTGAACCACTTGGGTAAGCCCCACCTACATCTTCCCCACTTACTGTTGGGATTGGTGCAATGCCCCATTCAAATTTATCGCCTACTAAATCAGCAATTGTTTGAATACGTGAGCTTGTCATAATAACCATTGCATGCATACCTGCTGCGAATTCTTCATTAATACTATCACGAGTTGCTTTATAAGCACCTGAACCTACTACTTTTTCCCATTCTGTTAAGAAGTTCATAAGTGTACCATTTTTATCTGCTTCAAGCTCTGTCATATGTCCATTATGACCACTTTCATTGTTACCAAAGTAGCTACCCTCTGTACCTTGTGTAGCAATCCAGTTTTCAAGTTCAAATTGGTCAACTCTTACGTTAAGACCATATTCAGCATCTGTTTTCTCAACAAGTGTTGGCATGATTTCAGCCATCTGTGCAATCGTTGTTGGCACATCCGTAATACCAGCTTGGTCAAAGTATGTTTTGTTATAGTACATCATTAATGCTGATGAAGTATAAGGTACGCCAATCATTTTACCTTCAATAGAATGTGAAGAAATCGTATTAGGAATTAAATCTTCTTTTTTTACTGTAGAATCAGCTGATGTAATATAATCTTCCGCCCATACTGTACGTTTATAGTCACGGATTAAGCTTACACTTTCACCATAAAGCTGAATAACATCTGGCATGTTTTTCACATCATCTGTTGACATAGCAGCTGTTAATGCTTCTGTTCCTGGCCAGTTTTGGAATACTGGTGTAACCACTATATTTTTTTCTTGGCCGATTGTACTATTGAAAGCTTCTACTTGTTTATTAACAATCTCTCCAAATACACCATCCATTGAGTGCCAGTAAGTAATTTGTGTTGCTCCGTTTGGCGCAGCATCTGGAGCAGGCGTTTCATTTGCCTCACCATTTGCGCAAGCTGTTGTTGCAAGTAGCATAGTTGTTGCAAGTCCCATAGCAATTAATTTCTTTAGTTTCATTTTGACTTACCCTTTCTTTTTATATTCTATTCTTTAACAGCACCTGACATCATACCTGATACAATCTTTCTTTGGAAAAGAACAAATACAAGTACTGTTGGAATTAAGGTAATAACTACACCTGCCATAACAGGTCCAAATATTGCTGATTCTCTATCTTTAAGCATTGTAATACCAACCTGAATAGTTCTCATTTCATTTTGGTTTGTTACAAGCATTGGCCATACATATTGGTTCCACACATTGACAAATGATGAAATAAAGACTGTTACTAAAATTGGTTTGGATACTGGAAGTAGTACTGTAAAGAAGAATCTTACGTTACCACACCCATCCATATGTGCTGCTTCTTTTAAAGACTTAGAAAAAGTTAAGAAACTTTGTCTCATAAGGAAAATATTTGCTGCAGATACAAGGAAGATTGAGCACATCCCTACATATGTGTTAATAAGTCCTAACTTAGAAATCGTTGAGAAGTTAGAAACGATTAATACATCTGGCGGGATCATAATCGTAGCCATTGTAAGTGCAAAAAGTACTTTTTTACCTCTAAATTCAAAGAAGGCAAAACTAAATCCTGCCATTGTTGCAAGAATTACTCTTGAAATACTTGCTACTGTAGCAATGACAAAGGAGTTAAACATATAACGCATTAAACTTGTTCTTGTAAATGCTGTTACGTAGTTTTCAAAAGTTATCGTTGGTGGCAGCAAGTTAGGTGGATTTGATAATACATCCTTTTGCTCCATCAAAGATACTGAAAAAGCATAAAAGATTGGAAACAGAATAAGTAATGCTAAAAAGATACAAAGGAGCTGAATTAAAATGTCGCTAATTTTCTTAGTTCTCACTGATAATGTACCCCTTTCTTCTCCCAAGCAAAACCTAACATCGTTACAATAAATGTCATAACAAAGGCAATAATAGCTGCTGGGTTAGCATTGGTATAGTTTCCTGTTGCAGAAAGTTGTTTATAAACATACTGCATAATGGTTTGTGTTGCACCAAATGGACCACCGTCTGTAAGAATATTAACTAAGCCCATCATCATCATACTGTAAGCTAAATCTGTTATGATTAGATAAAACATTGTAGGGGATGTAATCGGTAAATAAATACTGATTAACTTTCTAAAAGGTGTTGCCCCCTCAAGATCAGCACTTTCAATTAAATCATCTGGTACACTTCTTACTGCTGATAACATAAAGATAAAAGCATAACCTGTTGATAACCAGATTTGTATAATAGCAATAGCTATAAGTGCTACTTTAGGATCTGTTAACCACTGTACATCTATTCCAAAAAATCCATTGATAAATCCTAATGAAGGTACATAGAGTAATTGGAAAATCATAGCTGTAACAGATGACGCCATAGCCATTGGTATAGCAAAACTTGTTTCATAAAATATAGAAGTTTTACGCTTTTTATTTGCAAGAAGTGCAAGTAAAAAACCTAACACTTTTGATATTGGTACAGTTAAGAGTACAAACCAAACTGTATTAAATATAGCTTGTACAAACTTCTCATCTGAAAGAATGTACATGTAATTCTCAAGTCCTACAAATCGGTTAACATTTCCAAATGAATCCACGATGAAAAAGCTCTTGAAAATCGTTTCAATAAATGGATAAAATGTAAAAGCACCAAACAAAATAAATGCTGGTAACAACCATAGATAGGGTTCCATTGTTTTTAGGAACTTCTTATCTTTCTTTTTCTTTAACATTCTAGACTCTCCTTAAATCGCTGTCTCATAAAATTTATTCACGGCTTCTAAAACACCCGCAGCATTTTTATTCTCACAAACATAATCTGCATGTTGCTTAAGTTCATCTTTAGCATTTGCAACAGCTACACCTTGTCCAACCTGTTTAATCATTTCAATATCGTTTTGAGCATCCCCAACAGCCATTACATTTGCGAGCTCTATTTGAAGTACTTTGGCTATATTAATAATACCCATAGCCTTATTAGAATCTTTTGCCATAATATCTGCTGACCTTGCATCATATTGTACGATATTTAAATGATCTTTATACGGTTCTAAATGTTTTAATACTTCATCAATTCGACCTGGCTTCTCAGGGTCAATTAATAATAACTTTTGTATTTTTAAATCTTCCCATTCATGCTCTAATGGAATATGAAAACGATTGTATCTTCCAAACTTTTCAATTTGTCTCTGTATGTAGGCATTATGTCTATAAGCTGTATCTGTAAGTCCATCACTTGTTACGACTACCATATCCATACGATCTGCACATAACATAGCTTCTTTTACCATAAATGGATCCACTAAGTTACTCCAAATTAATTTGCCATTTTGAACACCTCCAGCACCGTTATTAACAACAACTGGCAACTGAATATTAAAATGTTCTATAAAAGCTTTTAACTCGCTATAGCATCTTCCTGATGCAATTGTAAAAGGAATCTTTTCAGCCTTCACTTTTTCACTAAGCTCATTAAATGCCTGAGATATTTCTTCTGTCTGATCAATTAATGTCCCATCTACATCACTAATGATTAACTGAGTATCCATTGTCCTCTCCTCTATGTATGCTGTCTACGCAAATGTCCTAATCTTTAATCCTTTAATGTCTGAGCACTCATAATCCTCACAATATTCCATTACTCTGCCTTGTTGGCTATAGGTTGTTCGTCTAATAAAGAGTACAGGTTCATCACTGCAAATGCCAAGTTCTGGTGCTATATCTTCTGGACAAATGACTGCACGCACTTCCTCATCAGAGTATTGTGGTACTAAGCCAGCTTTTTCTTTTAGTAATTTAAATAAGAATGATGAACTCATATCCTCTTTACTAAAATCAATATTTTGAATCAGCTCTTTATTGAGGTAACTAATCTGATAGTTCTCTGCAATACCATTGACCATACGGACCCTCTTAAGGCATACTACTGTTGCATCTAGCTCTATACCTAACTGCCTTGCAAGACGCTTATTAGCCTTACACTCAAAAAGTGCAATAATTTTTGAACTTAGCTTTTGTGTTTTAACACGTTCTGATTCACTAAATGAAAGCTTTCTTCCACTTCTTGTCTTACTTGTAGTTTGTTCACTTACAAATGTGCCTTTACCCTTTACAGTAAAAAGTACTTTTTTCTCCACTAGCTCATCAATAGCTTTACGTACAGTTGCACGGCTTACATTAAATTTCTTAGCATAAATTTCTTGTCCTTTAATCATTTCTCCAGGTTCATATATGCCCGTTAAGATATCTTCAACAATATCTTCACGTATTAATTTATATACTGCCATGTGATCCCCCTTTCTTATCAAAACTTCTACATGGCATGCCAAGTTCATCTAAAATATATAGAGCTTTCTTATATCAAGCTCTTATTTAACACCACCTGGCATGCCATATAAATTCAAAAAAATTTTTTTACTATCTATTATATTTTACCTTCTCGAGTATATCATTAGTAAATAGGGAGTGTCAAGTTAACACTTCTACTTATTAAAACGCTAAGTTTAATCTATTAAAATCTCCCTACATGAAGTCGTTTATGACCCTCTTCTTTTCTGCAAGGAGATTTTTTATCCTGACTTATTAAATTTCTCTATTACCCTTTATCTTTCTACTCTTTCATTAGATATCATTTCTTCATTATTTATAGAAAGTATCATACACACTATAGAAATAACAGATATAACAATCCAAAATAAGATAATGGATTGGTATCCTAAATATTTTATGACTATCCCAAATAATATTGATCCTACAGCTGCTCCCATATACGCAATAAAATCCATTATTCCTGATACTGAAGCTACATTATTACTTTCAACAAATCGTAATGGAAAAATAGTTAAAAAAGCTGCATTAATAACTGATACAGCTAATGCTATACAGGCAAGTAATAACGCTGCAAGCCAAATAGGTATTTGATAAGCTACTAATGGCACCAATGAACCAATACATACTATAAAAGCCATAGTAACTACCACTTTTTCATTCTCTCTACATCTATGATACATCCATGGAAAAATTAGGCGTCCTACCAATGTAGCAAGCGGTATTAAAAATACATATATTACTACTTGTTTCACATCTATCCCATACATCATCATAAATAAAATAGGAATCCATAAATTAAGGTTATCTTTTATAATACCATGAGCCATATTGGGTATCAGTATTGCTCTTATTTTTTTATCTAAGAAAATTTTAAAAAATGAAATGTGTTCTCTTTTTATAATTTTACTTTGATTAACATAAGGTATAAATATCAAACTAGCAATGCCAATAATAAGCATAACAATACCTGCTACCCAAAATACTGCTTCAAATCCATTTTCTAGAACTATAGAAGATATAAGAATAGCTAACACACTTCCTACACCTATGGATGTAGATAGAATCATTGCCGCTCTAGAACGCTCTTTCTCTTTAATATATGTATAGGCTAGAATTTTTAAAAGTGGTCCCCAAATCATAGACTGAGCATAGCCATTAATGCTCCATAATAAGAAAATCATAGGTACTGATGGCCCAAACCCAATTAAAATATTACATAATGCTGCAACTATGATTCCTATGGAAAACATCCTCTTTGGGTTTACTCTATCTCCTAGATAGCCATTAATAATTTGTCCAAATGCATATGTAAAAAAGAAACAACTACCTAATGTACCCATTTGAACGGCATTAATAAGTTCCTCCTGTTCCATAATAGGTGCTGCAATAGAAAGATTGAGTCTGCCTAGGTAAATGCTAGCATAGGCCATCCAGCACATCCCTAATATAAATCCTCTTTTAATATTTATGCAATTCACCATCATCCCCCTTTAATTCACTCTCTATTATTTATTCGTTCTCATTGGCTTAAAAAGCGTATGCATCATATCCAATACATTCTGATGTGCGTTCCTTAGATTTTAAAGATAATGCTACACAGATAGCATCCAGAATTGCAATATGTGCTAAACGAGAGGAAATAGCTTCAATGGGATATCTAATCTCATCTGAATAGGCAATAAGACAAATATCTGCTTCATTACAAATAGGACTTCCTGCATTACTTGTAATAGCGATGGTTTTTGCCCCCTTCTCCCTAGCAATCTTAAGCGTTTCCACTGTATCTATAGTTTTTCCGCAATGAGATATCCCTATAGCAACATCTAATTCACTTAATCTAGAAGCGGAAATCCTCATAATGTGAGAATCAACAGAATAAAAAGTGTTATATCCAATTCTCATAAAACGGTAGTAGGCATCCATAGCAATAGGCGCTGAGGTCCCCACTCCATAGAATTGAATAGATTGTGCCTCTTTTAATATACTTACCACCTTTTCAATATCAACCTTATTAATCATGGCTAAGGTATCCTGTAAGGTTTGAATGCTCGAATCAAACACTTTCTCAAACACCTTAGTATCAGTGTCTTGTTCATTAATTACAGGTGTTAATATATTCACTTGCGTAGGGTTATTTCTGACAAAATCTATTTTAAATTCCGAAAACTCTGAATAACCTAGGTTTTTACATAGTCTTACAATAGTTGATGCGGCTACATCTACTTTCTTTGCTAGGTCTGATACAGTCATAGAAAATACCCTCTCACTATTTTCTAGAATATAATCTATAACTAGCTTTTCTTTTTTAGACAAAGTATGGTATGCATTTTTTATTAAAGCTAAGTTTATTTTTTCATTCATTTATATTTTCCTTTAGCACTTTATTTAGATCTTCATGATTTTTAAATCGTTAGCTCTAGATCAGAAATAATAGGCGTAATAGGTGTCCCTCCCACTGTCCCACTATGACCACGTTCTTCTAGACTAGAACCTATAAAGGATGTCTTCATCCCTTTTACTTCTAATCTTCTCTTTTTACCATCTAGTGTAATAATAGCACAAAGCGGTTCCTTATAAGGAATAACATACTTTAAATAAGGATGTAATTTATGTACTTCTTCATCATAATCTTCATTAGGTTCAAGCCGTCCATATTCGCTCCCAACCCATTCATTAGATGCACTATTAATATCAATATGATGAATGCCATCCCAACACTGATAACTGTCTGTATGATTGTGTCCATTAATAGCCAGGCATACCTTTTTCCATCCTGCTTCCTCATTCATTCTTAGCAGGAGCTCATGGAGTTGTTTATAATTCCCACAGCCTCCACTTGTATTAGGATAGTTAAGCCTTACATGGCTTAATAAAACACACATTTTATCACTTCTACGGATAGCTGCTTCTAGCCTGCTCCTTAGAAATATATTCTCTATCATATGGATAATAATTCCCAAACGCATAATCATAGTCCCTCTCTCCATACCTATAATAATTAGTATCGAGAGCAATAAAGTGAAACTGATTATGATCAAAGGTATAATAGGTACTTTCTAAGTTATAGAATTTCTTAAATGTTTCCTTATCATTAGAATCAAAATCATGATTTCCCGCTATAAGATAATGAGGTATTTCTAAGTTATTCCACATATCCCTAATCCAGTTATTCTCCTCACATGCCCATGCAAAATCTCCTAAATTAACAATAAAATCTACTTCATTTTGATCAGCTATCCTAATAATCTTTTCTAACCTTTTTTTGACAATCAGGCATAATATTACCATGATGTAAATCTGAGAAAACTAAAAATTTAGTTTGATGACTCATAATATCCCCTCAATATTTATTTTTTTAAATTTATATTTATATTGATAGAATAAAATAATTTTGTAAATATTTTTCTATGATATAAAATTTTTTTCGAAAAAGTTCTTTTTCTCTTATCTAACGCTCTCTCAACTTCTAGTTGTTATCTTTACGCTTATGGCGCTATTGTTATTTCACCTATTTATTTTTATACTTATATGTAGAAATAGTACTATTTACTTTATAAATACGAGGTGCCTAATGCAACTTAAAATTGGTGAAGTTTTTAAACAATTACGTATTGCTCATTCTATTACACAAGAAAAACTAGCAGACTATCTTAATGTATCTGCACAATCTATCAGTAAATGGGAGAATGGATTAAGCTACCCAGATATTACTCTTATTCCAACTATTGCTCTCTTTTTTAACGTCTCTACAGATGAGCTATTCTCTTTAAGTACCTATACACATACTCAGAAATTTACCGATTATAAAATGCAATATGATGCCTTAAAAAGAAAGGGTTCTATAAGAGAATGCATTGCTTTATGCAGAGAAATGTTTGTAGAATATCCGAGAAATTATATTGTTCTATCTGACCTAGCTGATTCACTCATCTCCTGTTATGAAGGATTAGATGCAAATCATCAGCTTGCTGTAGATAACCATTATCTAGACGAAGCTGTTAAACTTAATGAACTTATCCTATCTGACTGTAATGATTTAAACCTAAAACTTCATGCAACACTTATGCTTTGTAAGTATTATCCACTTGTTAATCAAAAGGATAAAGCCCTCACATTAATAGAACAATTTTCTTCTCTCGATTCTTGTAAAGAACGCTTACTTGAAGAGGTATTAGAAGGAGAGGCGTGCATTAAGCAACAACAAACTAATTTATTAAAACTGACTGACCTTATAGCTCAAACACTCATTCACCTTAGTTTTACTAAAGGAAAGAATATTCCCCATTTAAGTATGGATGAAAAAATAGACTTTGTACTTAGTGCTAATAAGTTATATCAACTTATCATTCCTGATGAAAACTATCTCTATTTTCATAGTAGTCTTGCTAGAAACCACCGCAGGCTTGCAGACCTTTATTTAGCTAAGCACGACCCAGAAAGCTGTTTACTCCATTTAAACCAAGCCTTCTACCATGCTAAATGTTATGATGAGCTTCCTTCTTCCTCTCATTATACCTCTCCTTTTATCAGTTTTTGTGAATTTGATAAAAATACGTATCCTAATAATGAAGAAGTAAATGAATGTGAACGCCTACGCTATATGATGACAGCACAAGGTGTATTTGATACTCTTAACAAAGAGCCACGTTTTATTAAACTTGTAGAGAAACTTACTTAAGCTCTATTAAAGCTTATCCATAAACATACAGATACTGCTCATACCACTCCTCGCATAACTCTTCACTTAAATAATCCGCTGCTACATAAAAAATTTCCTCTATATCATCACGCTCTGCTATCACCTTAGTCTTTCCAAAAATTTGTGCATCTTCTTCTATAGAGAAATGCCAACCTCGCCATTCTAATTCTGTTAAATACATGTTGTAGTCTCCTTTATATTTATTCATTACTCAATAACTTAAGACGGTAGACCAATTGGTCTACCGTCTATTATACACTCTATTTTATTGTCCCATCTTTACAACTTCTGGAACTGTTTCTCCATTTGTATCTACTGTAACACTTTCTATCACAACATCTTCTAAAGGCTTATCCATAGAGTTCGTTGCTACTTTTTCAATTGCTTCTATAATCTCAATACCTGAAGTTACTTCTCCAAAAGCTGCATACTGATCATCTAAGTGTGGGCTATCTGCTGACATAATAAAGAACTGGCTGCCTGCAGAGTCTGGAGATTGACTTCTCGCCATAGAGATTACTCCCTTAGTGTGTTTTAAATCATTTTCTGTATAGCCATTAGATACAAATTCACCTGGGATGCTATAGCCTGGTCCACCTGTCCCAACCCCTTCTGGGTCTCCACCTTGAATCATAAAGCCTTCAATAATACGGTGGAAAATAAGTCCATCATAAAAGCCACTGTTGGCTAATGTAACAAAGTTATTCACTGTATTAGGCGCTTTTTCTGGATAAAGCTCCAAGGTTACTGTGCCATAATCTTTAATGTTCATGGTTACAATAGGATGATTTTGAAGCGCTTGTACTTCCACATTTGCTGCTCCATTACTACTTGGGCTTGCACATCCCGCCAGTAATATACTCATGCATACTATCATCATAACTAGCAGATTCTTCTTTTGTTTCATAACTTTTCCTCTCATTTCTCTTTTATATTCGTTATTATATCTCTCATCCATTTTATTAACCCTTTTATAGTTATTATAACCATGTATCTTTATATTTCAAACTTATGTTTAGTAAAGTAGTGTTTTTTTCTTATAGATACCTAAGTTTTCATATAAAAAATCCTTGTATAGTCTATTGATATACTATACAAGGATTTTCTTAATTACTCTTTAATTGTTCTAATTCTAAACATAAAGTAGTAAAGCTTAAGTATCATAATCGTTACGAGTGTCATTCGCATCATTAGATTATCTACTAATATACAAGGTATTAGTATAAGTGATTCAGAAAAAGCTAATATTATGATTTTTTGCTTCATAGTCATGGCTTTTTCTTCTATAAAATCTTGTAAATGCTTTTTGTAAATCTTAGTGCCTTTAAACCACTCATTAATACGCTCTGAGCTTCTTAGAAAACAGAAAGACGTAAGTAATAAAAAAGGTGTAGTAGGCAATATGGGAAGTATAACACCTATTACGCCTAATATTAGACTTATAAATCCAATTGTAGTATATGCAATCTTCTTGATTCCTTTCATAGGTTACCTCCCATATTCTCTATGCCTCTAATATAATTTTTCTATCTTGAATCTTATATGTCTTTTCACAAATCGCTGTTGTAGATTTTCTATGTGAGATTAAAACTATAGTTTGATCCTTACTATTTTCTTTAATAGCTTTAAGAATTTCACCTTCATTTAAAGTATCCAGATTACTTGTTGGCTCATCTAAAATTAAGACTTCACTCTCTCTTAGGAATGCTCTTGCAAGTCCAATACGTTGTTTTTCACCTGAAGATACATTGCCCCCTAACTCTCCTACTCTTGTGTCGTAGCCCCTAGGAAGCGTCTCAATAAAATCATGGATCGAAGCCTTCTTAGCAGCAGCTATAACTTCTTCTCTCGTTGCATTAGCTTTTGCAAGTTTAATATTTTGTTCAATCGTTTCATCAAACAAATAAGTTTCTTGACTTACTAAAGTCTGAGTTTTTCTCAAACTCTTAGTCGGAATTTCTTTAATATTTCTATCTTCAATATGGATATGACCACTTGTAACATCAAAAAAGCGCATAAGTAATTTAACGAAGGTACTTTTTCCAATACCACTCTCACCAATTAAAGCAATTTTATCGCCCTTTTTAATAGTCATCGAAACATCTTCTAATAGAACACCACTTCTATTAGGATATTCAAAGTTTACTTGATTGTAGCTAATCTCATTACTTGTAATTTGCTGATTACCTGGTACCTCATGAACTTCTGGTACTTCATCTAGTAAGTCAAAAAGCCTTTCTGCACAGGCAAAAGTCTGAAGTAGCGTATTAGATAGATTACTTAAAGCTACTACCGGTCCAAAAGATGCTGCCAAAATAACAATAGCAATTAGGTACTGTGCAAAGTTTACAGCCCCACTTTCGTATAACCCACTTCCTACAAATACAGTAGTTAAAATAGCGAGCATAACCATTAAATCTGAAAGCGCTCTTACAAGCCCCTCATGCCCTTTAATCTTTGCTTGACTCTTATTTAACTCTTCAGAACTGTGGTTAACAGCCTTTAAACGTGCCTCACTATTATTAAATAATAAAATTTCTTTTAGTCCTCTTAAAGAGTCAAGTATGTAACTGTTAGTCTTAGCAAAAGTCTGCCTATAACTTACACCTGCTGCTTTTCCATAGATTGAAGAAGCATAAGGAATAATAAGCCCTACAGCAATAAAGAATAAACCACCGATTAAACCGAAAGATGGATGTATTCTAAAAAGAATATAGGTGATAATACTGTTCGTAATAATAGCAATGCAGATTGGTGCTATAGTATGAGCATAGAAAACTTCTAAAAGCTCAATATCTGATGTTACCATTGAAATAAGATTTCCTTTTTCTTTACCCTCTAACTTAGCAGGTGCCAGTTTTCTAAGAGCAGTAAAAATCTTATCTCTTAATATAGCTAATATTTTAAAGGCAATATAGTGACCTGATAACTGCTCCATATATCTTAAAAGCCCTCTTAATACAGCACATACCCCCATTACAATAAGAGCCCCTTTAAAACTTATAAAAGTAATTTCTCCTATAAAAGCTCCTATAGCAACTGCACCAAAAACAGTAATAGCTATAGCGGCTAAGAAACCTAGTACACCCATACTAATGGTAATCATCATAACAGGTGTTAAAGTACTTAGTTCAAGGATTAACCTTCTCATAATGCTTAAACCTGATAGGCGTTTCATACTAAATCACCTCCCTAATTGTTTCTAATTCATTTTGTTTCTCTACCATGCTATAATAAACTTGTTTTGCTCTATAAAGCTCATCGTGTGTTCCTTGTTCTACTACTTGTCCTTCTTTCATTACATAAATCTTCTTAGCCTCTCTTACATTAGCTAAACGGTGTGAAATAACAATAATAGTCTTTTCTTTAGCAAGTTCATAGATAACTTCCCAAATCGCTTCTTCACTTTCTACATCAATATTAGAAGTCGCTTCATCAAAGATCATAACTTCTCTATCAGCTAATATAGCCCTTGCTAAAGCTAATCTTTGTTTTTGCCCTCCTGATAGAAGTCCTCCACCTTCACCAACTAGTGTATCAATGCCTTGCGCTAGTCCTTCCACAAATTTCATCAGTTTTGTACGCTCTAAGGCATTTTTAACATCTAAGTCTGTAGCTTTCGGATTACCCATAAGTAGATTATCTTTTATGGATCCATTGAAAATATAGCTATTTGTTGAAACTAAATTCATTTGTTCATAAAGTGATGCATAGCTTATATCAGACAGCTTGCTCTCTCCCCAATAAATACAACCTTTTTGCACATCATAACTTCTTAGTAGCAAAGAAGCTACAGTACTTTTACCACTGCCACTCTCTCCTACGATAGCTGTAAGTCCTCCCGGTGTAATTTCCATATTGACTTGTTTTAAAATCTGTCTTCCTTTTTCATAGCTAAAATCTACATTTTCTAATACAATAGGATTTTCTTTTAACCTAGTCTCTTTTTTACCATCTATACGCTCTTCACTGTCTAATACCTTAAAAATTCTATCTGATGCTGTCATACCATTCATAGCAATATGGAAGTAAGAACCTAATAAACGCATTGGGATGAAAAATTCTGCTGAAAGTAAAATAATTACAAGTAGGTCACCCACTAAAATCTCACCTCTTGAAAACTGCATAAGCGCAATGATCGTTCCTGCTGCTGCACCTCCAAAAGCTACTAAATCCATAATATTAATAGAGTTAAGCTGCATACTAAGGACTTTCATAGTCATAACCCTAAAGTTTTCAGCTTCTTCATTCATCTTCTGATGGTACTGTTCATCTTGATCAAAAACTTTAAGTATTGTAAGGCCTTGTAAGTTTTCTAAGAATGTCCCACCTAAGTTTGCATAGCTATTCCAGTATTTCTTTAAAATACGCTTAGCAAATTTCATAATCGCAATAATAGATACAGGTATAAGTGGTACACAAATAAGTAGTACTGTCGCTGCCTTCCATGAAATGGTCATAACCACTACAAACAGCGTAATAGGTGCAAGTAAAGCATAAATAAGCTGAGGTAAATACCTACCAAAATAAATCTCTAACTGCTCAACACCTTCTACCATTACCTGTACAAGTGAAGCTGTACTTTCTACTTGCCCATATCCTATTCCAAGCTTTAAAAGCTTTTTATATACACTCTCTCTTAACTTTGTTTTTGTGTGCTCTGAAGCAAGTGCTGAAAACTTTCCATATAATAAATTGCTTGTAAAACGTATTGCCAATAAACCTATTAAGTAAAGCATACTGGCTCCTTTTATAGGTGTTCTATGTAAAATACTATTAATAAAATCTCCTACAAACAGGATAATCATAATATTACATAATAGCGCTATCCAATTCATAAGCACTGTAAGGCCAATAAATTTTTTACTTTCCTCACATAGGCTTATAAGCCTTTTGTTAATCATCATACTATTGTCCCTCTTTCTTTTTTGATAATGAATATCACTAACATTAAATATAATATCTCATTTTTGTTTTGTCAAGCATCTCACATTGCGTTATGTATTACTTTTTCTACTTAACATGCAAAAAAGCACTCTCATTTTTAAAATGAGAGTGCTTTTTTGCTACTTCTACTATCTTTCTGTTCCTAAAAACATCACAGCCATAGCACCTGGCCCACCATGTGTGCCAATTACTGTACCAATATAATTTATAACAACGTCTTTAACTGCAACTTTTTCTAAAATCATTTCCTTTAAAATCTGTGCATTTTCTTCTACATCAGCATGACAAATAAAGATTGTTTGGTTCTCTAAATCTACACCTTTTTCTACTACCTGATTCGCTAGATATCTAAGAGCGTTTTTATTTCCCTTTAATTTAGCTCCTGGTATTACCTTCCCTTCACTATCAAACTTGATACTTGGCTTAATACCTAACATGCCACCAATCACTGCTGTTGCGGCAGATATACGGCCACCTCTTTTAAGGAAGTTCAAGTCATCTACCGTAATAGCATGAATGACTTTACTGCAATTTGCCTCTACCCAGTTTACAATCTCTTCTTTGCTACAACCTATCTTGATCATTTCACAAGCTTTTGTTACAAGTAAACCTTCCCCTAGAGATGCACTTTTTGAATCAATTACAGAAATATCTGCTTTAGGATACTTTTCTAATACATTCATACGTGCTGCAATGGCACTATTAAATGTTCCACTTAAAGCCGATGCAAGACCTATGTAAATAACAGCATATCCTTCTTGTACATGTTTCTCAAAAATTTCTTCAAAAGTATGAATGTTAACTTGTGAAGTACTTGTCTGTTCGCCTTGACGGAGTAATTCATAAAACTGTTTGTGTGGCATAGTTTGGCCGAAGTCATCTTGAATAAATTCTCCTTTTACATTCACTTCAAGGAAGGCTACATCAATACTATTATTTTGGATGTATTCTAATGGTAAATCACAAGCTGAATCTGTAATAAGTTTAATTTTCATACACGCTCTATCCTCCATGTTGTTTTTATACTTGTAATCTATTCTATCTGTTTTTATTTTGAAACCATTTAGTATATAAGTTTTTATATTATTTTTATTGATAGCTTTGTAAAAGAAACTATTACCTTTAAATAATGTAATAGCTTCTTTTTTATAGGCACTAGATTTTACTTTTCTAACTTATAGTTATAAATTCTTTCTCTATCTCTGCCTGTACAAATTTGCATTGTTAAATCATCTAAATTATAAACACAAGACCATTGTGTATCTGATTCAATTTCTTCGTTAAGACCTTCAATTACACGTATACCTTGTGATGGTACACTAAGTAAAAGCTCTAAGGCCTCATCCTCTGTCATGATGCCACCCGTTTCAGCTTGTTTAGCTTTAATGGCTTCATAACGATCTTGCCCACTTCCTTCATTCATATCATTATAAAGCACGAAGTTTGTTGCTGCTGTATAGCCCTCTTCTTTTGTTAAAACGTGCATTTCATTATCTATGTATTCTACAATAGCTGTATTCCCTTCGGCATCAGCAATTTGAAAATGGTAACCTGTATCTCCACTTGAGTTCATATCATATTTTTCAAGTAAAGCAATAGCTTCATCAACAGTTGCTGCTTTATCTAAAATCATACGGATTGCTGAAGTTGTTGTAATAGGTACTTTACCTGTTGATTGATGTACAATTCCTTTGTTAATCACAAGTACACCAATTGAAAGTCCTTTTTCATTCATACCATCTAAAGGCGCATAAGGTGCTGCTAAAGTAATAATACGATTTAAAAGGTTTTTAGTTGGCATGTTTTCCTGACTTAATCCTAAGTGATTTAAGTTAACCACAGATAGAGATTCATAACCATTTTTAGGCGCTGTACGCACAATTAAACCAATTGAAGGTACATAGTCAAAATTTCTTCCAAATAGATCATCGCCTTCTGGTGTTGTGGCTATAAAAGTACTGCATGCACCATCTGGGTTTACTTCAAAAGAAACACCCTTTAAGATCTTCTTCGTTACAAAGCTTACAAGTTCATCATCTGTAGCTGCACCTTGTTCTAAAAATTCATCAAGACCATAATCTGCATGATAGGTCATTTCATAAAAAGGTTGATCATTTAATTGTTTAAAAGTAAGCAACGTACGAATTTCTCCCGAAAATATAATTCCTAAGCCAAGTACTGCTACTAATAGAATAGAACCAATACTTATCCCTGTAATCTTTAATATTTTTTTCATTAGTCTATCTCCTGTATTATCCTGTATTTCTTACTTATTATAAACTAATTTATTTCGAATATCAAACTATTTTTTTATCAAAGTATTTTATAATCAAACTATTTAAGATTCAAAGTACCTTTAAACCCTTAGGATTCAAGTGTTACATTAACCTATCACTTTAACCAGTAAATCTTTATTTTTCTTGTATAAAGTATTAAATGCATTTCTTTAATTTCTAGCCCCCCTTTAAAAAATACGTCTATTTTTATTTTTATAAATTTAGGGATTACGCCAAAATTTAATTTTTCTATATTTTAATCTAGACTCTTAAATAATTTAGTCGCATAATAAAAATATCAAGTGCAAGCTTTAAAGTATTCCTAGGTAGCGATAAAGCTTACACCACTAAGAAAAAGTTTGAAAGCTAAGGTTCTCTCCCTACCCTATCTGACAAACTGCTTCTTGGGACTGACCTGCCTTAGGATGTGGCAACTAAATCAGGCTCAGGTTATTTCTCTACAATTCCATTGTTCTATCCATTATGTGCTATCTTCTATCAAAGCTTAACGCCCTAGTGCCTAAAGTAATCCCTTTATGCACTCTCCTCATTCAGAATCTTGCAGTGGTACGTCATAAATACCTCTTCCACCTATAGTCTCCTGCATGCAGAGCGTGTCATAAGGTAAATCTAACCGGCACCAATGCCTATGGCTAAGATTAATAAAAGCAAGTTGGATTGAATAACTGCTCTATAGGATTTATTGCCACAA
This sequence comes from Zhenhengia yiwuensis, assembly GCF_014384995.1. Lineage (GTDB taxonomy): Bacteria > Bacillota > Clostridia > Lachnospirales > Cellulosilyticaceae > Zhenhengia > Zhenhengia yiwuensis. The sequence goes on from NZ_JACRSY010000026.1 coordinate 36,313, forward strand.
ACACAAAAAGCTAACTTAAGTCTGTCTATTAAAAGGGAGAGAGACGACTTAGGTTAGCTTTTTGTATTTTAAAACAAAATATCTTCTCTTATCAAAATATTATCGTTAGTTATAAAACTATCTCTTCATTAGATTACTAAGATCTATAAAATTTCTGATGATTATAATCTTTCATCTGCTCTGTATATTCACCTAACTGCTTTTGATATTTTAAATAGGTTTTTTCATTTATTTGCTTATTTTTATAACTTTGCTCAACTAGCGCAATAGCATCCTTTCTTGCCTGAATAGCTAAATCTTTATAATTATTTTCTAAATAGAGCTTTAAATCATTAATTTGAAGCTCTATTTGTTTTTTAATTTTATTCTTAAACAGCATACGTATCACCCTTTTATGAAAAAGTCTTTCTACTATTCATTGTATATTTTTAGCAATCTACTGTCTATTGCTATTACATTTTTATAATGATTTCTATGGTTCTGTATAGTCTACATCATATTTTACATACTAACACTATAGTACTTTACTAAAGAAAGGATGCCTTGGCCAATGACATTAAATTTAGATGTTTATAAAACTATGGCTTTAGTCTCTCTAGTGTTTTATATGGGTAAATATCTTAGAAATAAATTTAATATCTTAAATAAATACTGTATTCCACCCTCTGTTGTAGGGGGTTTTATAGTAGCACTCATTATGCTTATTTTTAATCTTACAGGCGCTTTTACCATCAATCTAGATACCTCGTTGCAAAATATATTTATGACTGCTTTTTTTACTAGCATCGGTTTTACTGCCAGTTTTAAAATATTAAAACAAGGTGGGGGTAAAGTCATTACTTTTCTAGGTCTTTCCATCTTACTCGTTATTTTGCAAAATGTAGTGGGTACCACCCTAGCTTCTCTCTTTCACCTTTCTCCCCTTTTAGGACTCTGCACTGCCTCTATTCCAATGGTAGGTGGACATGGAACAGCAGGCTCCTTTGGACCTATTCTTGAAGATATGGGAATCTCAGGTGCCACTAGTGTTTCTATAGCCTCTGCTACCTTTGGCCTTATTATGGGAAGTATTATTGGTGGTTTAGTTGCTAGAAATTTAATACTGCACCATCATTTAAAAACAGTTTGTGATGAAAACTCAGGTAGGATTCCCGATGAAGTAGGGGATTATAATGAAGAAAATCATAATATATTATCTTATAAAAAACTCATGGCAGGTGCCTGCTTTTTATTCATCGCCATGGGCATAGGCTCTATCGTCTCTGAATGGATTGAAACATTAGGCCTTGCTTTTCCTTCTTATATTGGTGCCATGATCGTAGCTGCTATTATAAGAAATATTTATGATTTCCTAGGAAAAGAAATTGTAGAAAAGGAAATAGAAACACTTGGTGGATTAAGCTTATCCTTTTTCTTAACCATGGCGCTTATAGGACTAAAACTTTGGGAGCTCTTTAGCCTAGCACTGCCACTTATAATTCTACTCCTAGCGCAGGTGCTCCTAGTAGGATTATTTGCTTACATCATTACTTATAGAGTCATGGGTAAAAACTATGAAGCTGCTGTATTTGCTTCTGCAATATGTGGCTTTGGTATGGGTGCTACACCCAATGCCATTGCCAATATGGATGAACTGACTAATCGATATGGCTTTGTTCCTACTCCTTACTTTGTAGTACCTATTGTCGGCTGTTTATTTATTGACTTTATTAACTCAGCTGTCATTACTGTGTTTATTAATTTTATTCAAGCTCTCTAGTAATAGAGAGTTTTTTACTTTATTCTTGTTCACCTAATCTTCACTTAATAAACACTCTACTTTCATTCTAGTCATGTATTCTTATTTCTATAGTTTTCAATATAAAGACAAAAATGGAGGTTTTAATATGAAGATGAAGAAATTTTTAAGTAGTGCCCTTTCCGCTTGCCTACTACTCTTTCCTGTTACACCTATTTTAGCTTTAGATCAGGTGAAAATTGTTTCATCAGCGGAAGTTCCTATTTCCTCTCGTGAAATTTCCATCTCTTTATCGGATGACAATATTTTAGTAGATGGGGTCGCTGTTTCTAATGATAGTAGCAATGCCGTCTATACGAGTCACGATATTATCTACTATGAAGATAAAGACTCTTACGAAAGTGGTAACCCTTATGGTGAAGGTAGTATTAGTGAGCGTCATAGCGCTGAAGAAGCTGCTAAGCATACAGTTGTTAATATCACACAACCAGGTACTTATCGCATATCTGGTGAGCTCTCTTATGGACAAATTTTTGTTAATGTCGGTAAGGAAGAAAAGGATAAAGTTACTTTAATTCTTGATAATGTAAATATTAATTGTGCAGTAGCACCTGCTATCTTCTTTTATAAAGTATACGAATGTAATACAGATGCTACTACAGAAACAGCCACCAACCAAGTAGATACCTCACAAGCTGGTGCACGTGTTATCCTTGCAGATGATTCTGTGAATGCTATAACAGGCTCACATGTGGCACGTATTTACAAAGATAACGATGAACAAAAGAAACTTCATAAATATGACGGTGCTTTTTATTCTCGTATGAGTATGGAAATAGATGGTGAATCCAAAGGAAATGGTATTCTTAATATTACTGCTGATAATGAAGGTTTAGACACCGAAATGCACCTTACTCTAAACGGTGGCGTTATCCATATTCAATCTGCTGACGATGGTATTAATGTTAATGAAGATGGTATTAGTGTCCTTACTATTAATGGTGGTTACCTAAGTATCTTTGCTGGGAATGGTAAAGAAGGTGATGGTATCGACTCTAATGGATGGATTGTGATCAATGATGGTACTGTTATTTCTCTTGCCAACCCAAATAGTATGGATGGTGGAATCGACTCTGATATGGGTACCTCTATTAATGGCGGTACAGTGATTGGTGCAGGCAGTATGTATGACCCACTTGAAAGTAATTCCGAACAACTTTTTATGTTTCTACAGTTTGCTGAGGAGACAGATGATTTAATCGTTGTAACAGATGAAAAAGATGTCCCAATTTTTGCTTATGATTTCCCTTATGACTATACTTATATTTCATTTAGTACACCTACTCTTACTGAAGGGACTTATCATGTATATAAAGGCGGGGATATCTCTGGTACTGAGCAAGATGGTTTGTATAGCACAATTACTTCTTATAGCAGTGGCATACAGCTTCACCATGGAGGTACCTCTCTAAATGGAGGTAAAGGCAACCGCCCAGATATGAATGCCCACAGTGAACGTCCTGCTTTCCCTAATAACAGTGAAATGCCACATCTTCCTGAAAAAGGTGAATTACCAACAATACCTGAAGATATGAAATTCCCTATGATGCCTGAAAATAGTGAACGCCCTGCTCCTCCTGAAGGTATGGAAAACTCAGGTCGTCCTAATAGCTTTGGCGGTAATATGCAAAGCTCAAGTGATACAGAAAGCTATGATTTTGTACTGACTTCATCAAGTCGTGGCTTTACAAATGTTTCCGGTAACATCCTATCTACTTCTAATAACGGAATAGGCTTTACAGATGTAGCAAGCAATAGCTGGTATACAGAAGCGATTAAAATTATTTAATATCTATCTTCATATCTTTATAATAATATATTTTATCTCTCTCATTAATTTCACGTAATACACGACAAGGATTTCCTACTGCAACAACATTAGCTGGTATATCTTTTGTGACTATACTTCCCGCACCAATAACAGTATTTTCACCAATGCTTACCCCAGGTAATACAACTGCTCCAGCTCCTATCCAAACATTATTCCCTATACGTACAGGAATATTATACTGTGCAACCTTTTTTCTAAGCTCTGGATCAATAGGATGCCCAGCAGTTGCAATCGTTACATTAGGCCCAATCATAACACTGTCACCAATAAAAATATCTGTATCATCTACTAAAGTCAAATTAAAATTAGCATAAACATTATTGCCAAAATGCGTATGTCTTCCCCAGTTAGTATGTAGAGGAGGTTCAATATAACAGTTCTCTCCTAATTCTGCCACAAGACTTTTTAAAATTTCTTGTCTCTTTTCCTTTTCTGATGGCCTAGTATGGTTGAAATCATATAAAATTTCTAAACATTGTTCTTGTTCTCTTACTAAATCTTCATCATCACAGAAATAGACTTTTTGGCTATGCATTCTTTCTTTTGTAGTCATAGTAATCTCCTTAGTATTAAAGTTTAACTATCTTACCTCATATTATTTTTATTCTATCTCTATGTCTAACTTTTTTCAATAGTTTATAATTTTCACTTTAATGTTCTATAACACCTGATTCACCTAATTTTTTAGAGAATTGATGAAGGAATGCATTAGCTTTTTTCTTTAATAAAACCCCAATAAAGATAAAGAAGATAAAGAATAAACCAAGTACTACTAAATCTTTAGCCAGTGTCTCATAGTAAACTCCAGCGATTGCCTCTCGCATAGCACTAATACCATACGTAAAAGGTAAGAGCTCATGGATTTTTTGGAAAAAGTCAGGTGTAACTTGTATAGGGAAAGTGCCACCTGAACCCGCAAGTTGCAATACTAATAAAACAACGCCTATAGCCTTACCTACATTGCCAAATAGTGATACTAAGGTGTAAACAATTGCAGTAAAAATTATGCTATAGCACACAGCTAAGCCTATAAACAATACAGGCTGTTTCACCTCTACACCTAATACTACAATATCTCCAACTGATGCAATAAATCCTTGTAATGCTGCAAGGGTTGCAAATAAAAGATATTTTCCAAGATACTCCTCTACGGGTGTATATTCAAAATCTGCATTTTTGGCTTTAGTCGTTAAGAGCGCACAAAGTAATAAGGCCCCTACCCATAAGCAAAGTGTTGTATAAAATGGTGTCATACTTGCACCATAATTTGCCATAGGATACAACTTATGTGTATTTAAAATAACTGGTGCAGCTAAGAAATTACTCTTTTCACTATTATCCATGGTCAGCTCATTGATTAATTCCTTAATATCCACATTTTCATTAATAAAATTAATTTTATCTATTACCTTATCTATATCTTCTTCTATTTGGGGTACATGGGCTTTCACTTCATTAATATCTTCTACTAATAATTCACTCTTTTCACCTAAACGTACACCAAATTCCCTTAAATAATTTAATTCGTTTTTAACATTACCAAGTAATCCGCTTATATCTCCTGTAAATACTGAAACTTTACTAAGCTCCTCTTTAATTTTAGTTATGAAGTCAGCATCTAATAAATCAATTGTCTGATCTAAAGAGGCCTGGATATTAAAGTTAAGCTGTGCTATATTTTGCAATGTTTCTTCAAGCACTCCCCTATCTTCTAGAACACTATTTAGCTTACCTAGTCGCTTTTCAAGCTCTGCTAAGTTTACTTTAATATCTTCTACCTTCGTTTCGACTTTATCTACCTTACTGTGAGAAGCTTTGATGACTTTATGTGCTACATCCTCCAGCTTGTCTTGTACTTTCTCTATATTATCAACAATTTCCTCAACCTTTTCTCTTCCGCCACTGGTTACACTCATGATAATATTTTTTAACCCATTAGCCCCACTGGCTACTTCTCTCATAAGCTGTTCAACAGTGGATAACTTATCTAAAATACCATTTACTTTCACGTCTATACGTGCTCTAATTGTTCCAACCACACTACTTAGCCCTCTACCTTGTACTTTTAATTGACCTAATTTTTCCTCTACAAGGCTTGAGTTATTAAAATCATCCTTCAGAGCTGTTAGACTATCTTCCATATCCTCTAATAGATATACAGCATCACTAAATACTTCTTTGTTATGACTCATATTCTCCTTAGCTTCACCTACTAAAGCTAAAATATCTTCTATTTCACTTAGAAAATTTGTATCTAACTCAGTATTACTATTCTCCTCTAATACTCGTAACTCTTCATCCGATGATATGATATACGATGCAGAAGGAGTCTTTTCTAAATCATGTAACGGTTTAATAGCTTCTATCTTCTCTAAAATATACTGAAGTTTAGCTAATTGACCGTCTATCCCTTCAGCCACTCCCTCAATAGTTTTTCGTAAGCTTTGAATTTGATCTGCTAATTTATAATGAATATGCTCTATCTTGCTTAAAACCTTTAAAGCACCTTCAGGTGTATCTAAATTTAATTTCAATTCTTCTAACGCATTTATGTAATCATTTAAAGTACTTATAAGCTCATGTTCTACATCACTAACCGTACTACTTATATCTTGATCTAATTCACCTAACTTATTTGTAATTCCCGTTAGACGCTCTTTTATCCCTTCTAGCTTTGCAATACCTTGATCAATATCATTGATAAGTACAGGCTTATTAAGCTCTATAGCTTCTTTAAGCTCAGTAGTAGAGCGTGCTATATCTGCAAAAATTGTTTGGATAAGTATCAGGTCTTCTTTTATTTCAGGAATTACTTCTTCTGGTTTAGTGCTTAGTTCATCTAAAGTTTGAGTAATATCATCATTAAAGCCTATAAGCTGGCTTATTATTTTTTCTAATTGAATTATATTTTGATCTTGCCTATCAACAAATACTTTACCATCCCTTGCTTTTTCTGTAAGATACTCTAACCCCACCTCTAAAGTTGGGAACTTATCCTGCAGGCCTATTATCATATTTTCTAATTTTTCAATAGTAGGATATTGTTTATCGACCTCAACGCCCACAGAGTGCATAACTTCAATCACTTTATCTGCTACTGTTTCAATAAAAGAACTTGTAATTTGACTTTGTATCGTTGCTGCACCTTTATCTGTAATCTTTGGTGCAATAGCATTAATCTTTTCATTGACATAGTATTCAAGTTGCGGCTTAACAGGTTCTTTATCTATAAGGGTTAATATCTTTTTAGAAAAGTCCTCAGGAATAATAATAGTTGCATAAACATTTCCTTTGTTCAATTCTGCAAGTGCCTCTTCTCGATTCTCAAAAAAAGTCCAACCTAAACTTTCATTTTCCTTGAGAGAGCTTACAACCTCTGTTCCAATATTGACTTCACTCCCTTTAATACTGCTACCTTTATCTTCATTCACAACACTTATCTTAATACCTTTAGTATTTCCATAAGGATCCCAAGAAGCATAAATGTTAACCCATGCATAAAGAGATGGTAATAAGATTAAGCCTCCTAATACAACTAGACTAACCCAGTTCCTACATATTTTTGAAAGATCTACTTTATAAATCTTTAAACTATTTTTCAGTAATTTTATTAGCACGATTTTACTCCTTCCTATGTATCCATAGAATTTTCAATCTAATATTACATGCTTATTACATCCCATAACAATAGACAAAAGTCTTTGTTTGTCTAAAACTTATTTTTAGACTTGCTTAATTAGATTTGTTTTTTATAGTGCCTTACTTTAAAATAATATGTACACCCTAAAGTAGATTCATTATAAAAAAATAGCAATCAAGAAGTTTCCTTCAAAATTGCTACTTTTATTTTATAGTATCACTTATATTTTCTACATTTTTTAATGGCTAATCAGTTATTAACTCTACCATTGGGAACTATGTCCTATGCCCCAATGTGCCCTCCCACTTCTTTAAGTTTACATTGTATATCTTCCTCAGTTAGTGTATAGATATGAGAAAATTTCTTTTCTAATGCCATATTGAAGTACTTAAGGGCACCTTTATATTTTTCACATCCTTGTAAAATCAGAGCATAGTAGTAATAAGGTTCTGGGAAGTTTGCATAATCAGCTATAAGCTCTTTATAAAGTTTAACAGCCTCTTTCTCATGACCTGCATAGTAATAACTTGTTGCAAGATTACATTTAATACGCTCACTGGTATTATTAAACTCAAACGCTTTTAAGTTAAACTCCAGTGCCTTTTTATAATTTTTCGCACATATAAGGAGATAACCTAAAGTCTCATAAATAAGAATACTATCTTTATCATTTAAAAGTGCTTCATAAATCTCAATGGCTCTATGTAAGCCGCCTTGTTTCCAAATACTTAATGCATTTGTTGCATTATAGTTAAGACGCTCATTATCATCCATGGTATCATAGCTAAGTGTCCCTAAAATTTTTGCGCCTTCATTTATTTTACCTTCACTTATTAAACGATACGCATATAAGATTTTAACCATACCCGGGCACCCTTCTAGTTGAATAGCCTTTTCATAAAGCATAAAGCTCTTCTCAATCTGCCCCTTCTTATAAGCAGATGCGGCTGAAGATGCAAGAAAAGCTGCTCTTTGTTTGTACATGACAAAGCCAAAAGAAACTATAAAAACGATAACACCTAAAAGAATATTCCTTAGAAAAAAGGAACAAATGAAACTAAGCACAACCCCTAAGAGTAAAATGGTATTAGCAGAATTCGTTTTTCTCATCGTCTTCTCCTTTATATTTTATCTATAAATAATTAAAAAATTATATCATTTACTAGATATCTAGTCAAATTTACTTAAAAGATTGGCGCTTGATTATTCATTGAATACCCATCACTTCTCACATCACTCATTTCTAAGCTAGTATCCTTTATTTCAATCTTGCTCAGTTTTTTAACTGCCCCATAAGACTCTTTTAGTGAAAGGCTGTCCCCTCGTCCAGAAATGACCCATAGAACTTTATAGCCTCTAGGAATAACCTGTAATTTTTCTTCACCTTTACCATCTGTGAAATAGATGAGTAAATTAATGTTTTTCTTATTAGCGTAATCAAAAACTGGCGTAAATCTGGTCCCCCCACTTGCACACCTTCTCTCTTGAACATCACGTACAGATTTTACTTTATAGGCACATCTAATTTGGTCATCACATTCTATAAGCGTAATCTCATGATTATAATTCTTGACAATATGAAGTACTTCCTTTATAGCTTGGTTAAACTCTTCCTGGCTCATACTTCCACTTATATCAACTGCAACAGCTATTTCTGCCTTGTGGTTTCTAAGCTGCCCTCTTAAATCTAGCCTTTCTGGTTGCCTTCTATTACGTCTTGTTATGGTCTTCTTTTTATTACTTTCAATGGTTCCCATTAATCTACTAAGATATAAATTCCAAGGCAATTCCCCCTTACTACTTTTAAGAGATGCAATCATACCTTCTAAATGAGCGGGTATACTCCCTTTCTGTGCATGAGTTATAAATTTCTGTGTAAACTCTTTAAGGGTTTTCTCATCTATTTCATCAGACTCTTCCCACAGGTCATGTGTGCTTCCTGGATTATAAGAATCGTCTATCTCACCCTCTTCATCTTCTTCTAGCAAATCAAAAGCTATTTGAAGCTTCTCGGCGTAATATTCAAAAGGTTCATAAGGCTCAAGCTGCAGACCATACTTAATGTTAACTTGTTTTAAAGTGGTCGCATAAGGTGGAAGGTAATCTAAATATTTATTAACTACTATGTCCATGGCCATATTAAGCACTCTTGTAGCATATCTACCTTTTAACTCTCGCGCCCTTATTAAATAATAATCATTATTATAACATATTTATTAATCAAATAATATCTTTATCTTTGCATCATTCCAATAAATGCTCTTTCTAACTATCCTACTCTGTTTATTTGTTCATCTAGAAATGTAAATTTTTCATCAATATATGTTATTTGAAAATAATTAATTACTTCGTATTGACTTTTATTTTTTATTTATGTATAATTTTTTCGACAGAACAAACATATGTTTAATTATAAACATAAATTTAAATTAAATGGGCAAACCTTGGGAAACCTTGGGACGCAAAGCTATAGGGGTTAAGGTTTTTTTAAACTATACCAGCCAGTTGCCAAAAAGTCATAAACTTTTTGTTATTATTTTTGATAGGATAATTTTACTCTCTTTGAGGAGATTTTTTATTGCAAGATTATAATACTTACTCTAAACTTGCATAAAATTCTTTATAAAAAATATCCTTCTGTACTTTAAAAAGTTAATACAGACTAAGGCATAGCTATGATAATAGCCTACTTCTAATTTAAATCATTTTTTCTGTTTAAAAATTTTAAAAAGATAAAATGAGGTGTTAAAATGAACAAATTTATGAAGTCACTATTAATCACAGGTATTGTTGCATCAAATGCTACAGCAGTATTGGCAACAACACCACAAAATGTCAGAGTATTAGAGCAAAGAGTAGCTACATCAGCTACACTTAAAGCTGAACAGGCATCTGTTAATTACTCAAATTTCATTAAAAATGGTGGTGGAGAACTTTGGGTTAATCTAACACTTGAGGGTGCTCAGTTTAATACAAATGATCCTTATAAAATCAAAGATGCCATTACACAAAATTATGATATTCAAACAACTTTAGCTGTAGGCAATGATGGAAAATCTATTGAAGTTGGTGTTTATAAACCAAATGCAGGTATTGAATATATTAATAATTGGGAAATCACAATTGATTCTTCTGTATTAACATGTGATAACGATGTAACAATTAAAATTCCAGTTCTCAAAGACATCCCTACAGTAAATACTCCAAAAGTTATCACAGATAGAAAAAGTATAACAGTTAAAGAGCTTGAAGAAGGTTTCATTATTAATCTTGAAGGCATAAATGGAGCTTACTTTAATACAGGATGTTTAGGAGGTTTTATTCGCCAAAGTATAATGCGTACTTCTAATATTGCTGTTAACCCATTACCATACTGCGATGGTCTTAATTCTACAAAAGTTAAACTTCATATTAAATCTTTAAATCCTGTACCTTACTATCGTGACACATTAGAATTTAGAATAGAAGGTGAAGCGACAAACTCTTCAGTACCACTCCTTGTAAGCCTTCCTATTATCAGATAATTAATTTTTCATATAACTTTAAGACCCTCAAACTAAGTTCGAGGGTCTTATTAATTTTAAGTAAATTTTTTAATATATTTATCTAAATTTTCTTCTGTTTGATTTTAGACAATACTTACCCATTCAAAAAGAGACTAAGCCCCCCAGCTTAGTCTCTTTTTCCTTGATACAGTTTTTTACTCTATCTATATGTATCATACGAATTTTGCCCTATTATATTAATAACATAACATATGTTATTTTTCAATAGGCTATTTTATTTTTAAGATTAATAGTAGACAAAGCTGAGCCTATGCCGTTGTTTTCAAGAAGAAAACTGCATAGCACTCAGCTTTTTGTCTATTATTATCTTAAGTGAAATTGTCTCATTCTCTTATATCGTTAGGCTTTTATGGGTTAAGTACCTCTTTAATGATATCTGCATTGACTTTATGGTAGAAGTCAATTTCTTCACTATCGATAAACAGAATAGTATCATCTTTGCGCAAAAGCAACTCATTCCAATTCTGATGTTTATACGCTTCATCTGCTCCAAAATAACTTCCATCAACCTTTTCTAGTGCCCCATAAGCAATACTTTCATCAGAATGACGTTCATAAAGTTTATCCCATACTATTTGCGCACTCCTCTCATTCTTACAATCATAATACGCTATATTAAAACTCATCCCCTCATAATTTTCCCTATAATCATAATACTTATTAAGAACAAAACTCTCTCCTGAGTCAATGCTTACCCATTCTATTTGAGCATTTTCATACCCTGGGAAGTTCCTAAGGCTTAATACCCCTACCCTTTTTGCTTCTGCTATTTCATCCTCTAGAAGCGGTCTTTCATAAGAGGTTCTAGAAATCGAAGTTATAATAAACATAAAAGTTGCGCAAATAATAGCGACTATACCTATGCCATATAAGAGATGGATATACACCTTCTTTTCCTTTGTCTTAGGTGATACATTATAATAATGCTTTTTATATAAGATAGTGATGATTATAACTGCACCTAGCATGGCTACTAGTGGCACAAATACCTTTAAATTCATTTCGCTATCACACATCCTATTAATCACTCTAAACAATAAGATCACTATAACGCCATAATACACATTTCGCCTATACTTTGCCCCCTTCAAGGTTGGCTCATAATCTTCTTGTCGTAAGCTTTTGATAATAAATATAATCAGATAAATACTATACAAGCTGTATGTGCCACCTATTGCCAACTTCATAAAAGCTGACTGTAAGGACATATTATCTAATAAATCATAATAATTCATTGTCGTTAACTCTCTAACACCCCACATAAGCCACAAAATACTAAAAAGAACCATCCATCCTTCTCTTGCGATGATGGTGTTCATCACTTGATTTTTCTTAATCTCCCCATATTTATGGATAGGCGTAGGTTCTATATCTTTCTTTGCCTTATAAATATATATATAATTCCCCGCCTTAATCTCTTGCCACTCTGAGGTTTTATACAAGCCTTCATATTCCTTTAGCATATTATCATCCAGCACCTCCACACAATAACGAATGTGGCGTGGCTTACTAGCTCTAAATTTACCAAATCCTAGAGTACCTATCTTTTCTAGTTCATACCCTTTCTGTCCCATTTCTTCGAGATAGATTTCAAGTGCTTTATAATCGATTGTTAAATAGCTTAAAAAGCGATATATATATTTTTCACCCATCTATTTTCCTCCCCATCAAAATCAGTCTTACTATTAGGCACCCATTCATATATTTTATTCGTGTCTATTCATAAATTCATTATATCAATTCAAAATTTTCAATACAATTTTAATTAACCCTAGCTACATCTCTTTTAAAGCCATACTAACTTTAGTCCATTGATATGCATCAGACGTATATCCTTTAATACCTTTTATTAAATTTCTCTTTTAAACCATTCCTTTCTGCTAACCTTAGTTTGCTCACCATTCTTCATATTTTTTATAATCAATTGTCCTTTTTCTACTTCATCTTCACCTATTATAATAACTGTGCTTATCTCTTTTGCATCTGCATAACTTAATTGTTTTTTAAGAGGGTCTTTATTCAAATAAATCTCCGACTTAATGTCTTGTCTCTGTAATGCCTGATTTACTTTAATACATTCTTTTAATGTATTACCAATAGGACTAATAAGATAATCTAACGTATCTTCTAAAGTATAGCTTCCCACAAATCCTATTTCCTTAAGTACAAAAAATAACCTTGTGATTCCTATAGATATGCCTACTCCGGGTATTTTCATATCTGTATAAAGTTCAGCCAAATTATCATATCGCCCACCTGAACAAATAGATCCATAATTTTCGTTTCTTTCAATAACTGTCTCAAAAACAGTTCCTGTATAGTAATCAAGACCTCTAATAATCTTTAATTCAACTCTAAGATTTTGCTCATTTACACCAAGTAATCTTACTGTATTTATGACTTCTTCTAATTCCTCTATACCTATCCTCATTTTAAAATAACCCATCTGCTCTTGATCACTATTAAACTGTTCTCCTAGTTTCTGATTAAAAGCTTTCATCTGTTTAATGACATCATCTACCCTCCCTTGAATCTCTAACAGTTCCCCAATATATATGGTCTTGCATGCTCCAACTAATTCCTCTATCTCTTTGATACAATTTTCTTTACCAATCTTATCATATTTATCAATAAGCCCCATAACCTCTTGTTGCTCTGCTATTCCTAGCATTTCTAGTAATCCTGATAAAATTTTTCTGTTACTTATCTGAAATCTATAATCTTTTAAACCAATACTTTCAAATGCCTGTGCTGCTAAACTTATAACAAATGCATCATTTGTAATATCTAACTTTCTAGGACTCACAATATCTATATCGAGCTGATAAAATTCACGGTATCTCCCCTTCTGATTACGTTCTCCACGATAAACCTTTCCAAATTGATAGCGCTTAAAAGGAAAAACTAATTCATTCATGTGTTGTACGACATAACGTACAAAAGGTACCGTTAAGTCAAATCTTAATGCCTGTTTATTTTTTTCTTTATCAATTCTATAAACTTGCTTCTCTGTTTCTCCCGCAGATTTAGCAAGTAATATTTCTTCTTTCTCTATAATGGGTGTATCCATAGGCATACAACCATTTTGTTCATAAACTTTACTCATTTTACTTACTATATCATTAAAGATAAGCTGTTCCTTTGTTGATAATTCCATAAATCCTGGTAAGATTGATGGTTTAATTTTCTTTGTCATACTAATCTCTCCTTTGAATTGGGGTAATAAAAAATGCACATAGGCTTTATACCTACATGCATTGATTCTCCCTTAAAAGAGAGCCTTGAATTATGAATTCAAATCATCACAGTAGATACAAGCCTAACGTCAAATAGACTTGTATCTACCAATCAAATTGGTGACCCAAGCCCTACTTGTGATGATGATGTAATTGAACTATTAGCGTTAATTGTTCTGAACTCATAATTCCCTCCGTATCTTATTTTGGATTATTGTACTCTATTTACATATATTTTTCAATCCCAAAGTTAGAATACTACCAACATTTGTATAAACAATCGTATCTTTATGCAAATGTCGCATATTTAATTAGCATAATTGTAAGCGATTAATTAGAATGTGTCCAAAAATAAAAATCGTACAATTAGAGTTGGAGCATTTCACTCTAGTTGTACGATTTATTATTTGCAGTTATTTTGAATCTCTGGTGCCCAAGGCA
>NZ_JACRSY010000027.1 GCF_014384995.1 Zhenhengia yiwuensis
AGGAAGACCACTTTTACGACACTCCATAATACGTGATGTCCAAAGATTTATTTTTTCTTGACTGGTCTTTCTCAATAAGAGTACCTCCTTATTTCAAATAGAGTTAGAGTAAAAGACTCCAAAACAATGAATGTCTTGGAGTAATTATCTCATTAATAAGGAAGTATGGAAATATACTCAGTTATTAACCGCTTACTTTAGATGAAGCTTAATAAGTAAATCTTTATCAAACAACTTTAACACTTCCTTCACTCTCCATACCTATAGGATATGGATTATTTTATTGCACTCGTGTAAAGTTTTCAACTGCACTGACTGTCAACTATTACGTTACCATATACATTTATTCAGGATGCAAAATACGAAACTCCTGAACAAGCTCAAAAAGATATCTTTAAATATATTGAAATGTATTCTAACACAAAGTGAACTCATTCTGCTCTTGGGTATATTTCACCTGCACAATTTGAAGCATTAAATTCATAAAATCAACTTAACTTTGTAGCTACTTTTTATTGACAACTCCAATAGATTCTTTTTATAAAAGTCTATCTTGTAGGGGATATTTTATACTGACTTAGTAACTACATTTTTATAGCACAAAAAGAACTTCTAAATATCTACCTCTAACATTGGATGTCAATAATGATTTGTATGAGTAAAAATGTTTTGGTATTTTAAAGTGATTAAATAATACAAAAACTTGACATAATTTAAAAATAAACTTAAAATAAAATTTATTATGTAAAAATGATAATAATTTATTTTGTTTTTTGATTGCAATTATTTGGACATATAATGCATGAGAGGGATTATAAGGTGAGATATATAATACAGAATATAGATATAAAAGGCAAAGGATGAGAGATGGATTATTTAATGAATGAAACAAGAAGCGATGTGCAGATATTAAAAAAAAAGAGGTACATGAAAAAAGAATAAGCTTAGAAAGTAAATCCCATAACTTACAACAAGAATGGGATAAAGTAATGCTTGCACGCAATTTAGGAAGACCTAAGGGAAGGTACTATATTGAAAATATATTTAATAATTTTATAGAATTACATGGAGATAGGTACTATGCAGATGATGAAACAATAATAGGGGGGATTGGAAAAATAGGAGAACATACAGTTACATTTATTGTACAGAATAAGGGAACTAATTTGCAAGAAAATATAAAAAGACATTTTGGAATGTCTTATCCAGAAAGCTATCGTAAGGCAAATAGGCTAATGAAACAAGCAGAAAAGTTTAGGCGTCCAATTGTTTGCTTAATTGATACACCGGGGGCGTATTGTGGAGTAGAGGCAGAAGTAAGGGGACAAAGTGAGGCTATTGCAAGCACTCTTAAACAAATGTTTTGTTTAAGAGTGCCGATTATCTCGGGAATCATAGGAGAAGGCGCAGGAAGTGGTGCATTAACACTAGCTATTGCTGATAGAGTATTTATGCAACAAAATGCTATTTATAGTATACTTTCACCTGAGGCATTTGCAAGTATATTATGGAAGGATGTAAATCGAAAGAATGAAGCCTTAGCAAAGATGAAAGTAACAGCAAAAGAGTTATTAGAAGATAATATCATTGATGATATATTATTAGAGCCTAACGGTGGGGCACATAAAGATCCAGAAGGAGCTGCCAGTATTCTTCAACAATATATTATAACACAATTAAACATTTTGAAGCAGCAGTCACCTGACAAATTAATTGAAAATAGATATAATCGTTACAGAGTATATGGACTATATAGGGAGGAGATTAAATGTGAAGAAGTAAAAGGTATGTGGTCTAGAAAAAGATGAGAGAGTATTAAGAAAAATATGAAAATTAAAACCCATTAATGGCTTTCTATGATAAAATAAAATCATAGGAGGCTATTTTTAATGGAAAAATGGGTGAAGGTAAGAAAAATATTATTGAGTGAACACTATGTTTGTAATATTTATTGTATTCAAAATAAAATTAAAAATTTATTGTGAGGTACCATTTAGAATATGATGGGAGTAGAGATAAATTATCATCTAGGTTGTGAAAACTACAAACGTTCTGCTAGTACTAATGCACATAATCGTCATAAGCCAAAGGCTTTTAGGAGTAGGTATGGTGAGTTTCAAGTTGAAGTTCATTAAGATCGTGAAAGTTCTTTCAGTTAATCTTTTTTAGTCCATCTTTGATAACTTCTCCTTATAATACCTAATACTTTACATGAGGGTTCTAATTGTGCACCATTTCTTCTAGCTTTATCAATAAGTTTAATAGAGTACTTGCAATATGATAAATTGTTTTGAATTGATTTATATTGACAAGTATAATTTTATGTTATTTAATATTAAGGTATAGTTTGATAAATTTAAATTTAACTATATATTTCATTTTAATTAATTTATAGAAATTTATTTTAATTTTATGGCAGATAAATTATAAATAGTATTACTATTACTTAATAGGAGGTGCATAGAGTATAAGAAAGAAGAAGTTTTTATGTGACTTTATTAATACAGATATTAATCGTTAAGAGGTTTTGAACAGTTACTTTAGAAACTGCACTAAATATAAAACTTTTAATTAGAGTGTTACAGGTAAAATGGAGAGAGGCTACTTACAGTGCCCTTTGTCAAAACAGCCTAAATCATTTCCTGTCGAACCATATCTTACTACTATTATAATAGAAGTAAGGGTATTTCCCTCTTTTAGGTATGACGAATAGACCTACATTGAGATGCCACCCTATTACCATAATAAACCTCATAGGTTGTCTTATAACTGTGGCTTTGGTGAGGGTGTTCTTCATTATAAATCTATTAATTCTTACAAGGAGTTCCCTTGGGATTTGATGATGGTAGATGGAGTTTTCATTATACATCAATATTCTAAAGAATCTTTTAATTATGATATTATCTGCTCTTCTTCTTTTTCCATCCATGCTGATTTTAATGCTATGATGGTTTAAAAGATTGATGTACTCAGGGTTTGTAGATTAACTACCTTGATCACTGTTCATAATTTTAGGGGGGCATATTTAGTACTAGTTTTTTTACACAATCTACTACAGACTCGACTTGTAAGGTATCAGAAACAACTATATAGTGAGAATGCCTATCAATGATAGCAGTAAGATGCATAAAGCTTTTGCCCATTAGAATATAGGTGATATCAATGGTAAGGTGATGTAAGAGATAAGGATGAACTTTGTACTATTTATTAGGCAGTGATCGATTAAGGTTTTGGATAGATGGCATAAATTCTTAATTCCTGCATATAAAGTCTGACAAGCTTTCTAGCTATAAAGTAACCTTGTGTAATAAGGGGTGCTGAATTTTTTTATTCCCTAAGGTGGAGGACCGATATGAATACGGTCAATCGTATTATAAAATTGATCGCTTTTTTTTCTTATGGACAACCTTTTCTTTCTAAAAAGAAGCCTCTTTTTATTAGAAAATGCATTTGATACATTGACTAAAAACTC
Source organism: Zhenhengia yiwuensis (assembly GCF_014384995.1). Classification (GTDB taxonomy): domain Bacteria; phylum Bacillota; class Clostridia; order Lachnospirales; family Cellulosilyticaceae; genus Zhenhengia; species Zhenhengia yiwuensis. The sequence goes on from NZ_JACRSY010000027.1 coordinate 3,473, forward strand.
TTTCTTCCAGTTACGAAGCATATTTGGAGCGATTTCATGCTCATAGGCAATCTTCTATTGATTTATGTGATATAAAGATAGAGATTGTATCTGTTGTATAGAAATTAATAGAGGTGAAAAGATGAATAGATTAGAACAAAGTTATCATTATGATGAAGATGGTGAAATAGATGAATTTTGTACATTGTTAGATTGTGCTGAACAAATCCTGTATTTTGCATTAAAAGAATATAAGGAAGAATATAAGGTAGATTATAAAAAGTTTTTTTGTCAAGATATAAATTTACGGCTAGAAGAAACCCAAAAAATTAGTTTACATTTTAATAAAGATTATGGAGATGATAATCCATTTTTTATAGAGAAAAAAATAGAGGTAGATCAAGAAAATGTATTTTTAAAATTAAAAGAGGAAATAGATAGAGGCAGTTTAATAGTAATCAGAACAATGATTGATATGCTACCACATTATGAAGCTTATAAGCCTGATATAATAGGAACAAGAGATGGACATTTCTTTTTGATAGTAGGGTACGATGAAAATAAATTCTTTTATGTAGATAGCCCGTTTATGTTAAAGGAAAGCTGTTGTATAAAATTAGAAAACAATAAGGCAATTGGTATAGTAGAAGAGGATGTTCTAGCAAAGGCTTTTGCTGTTTTGTGTGAGGCTAGCACTCTTTCCGTACAATCAGAACATCTATTAGATTGGAATATGGAAGATAGAATAGAACTCATATTAAACAGAATTGTAGAAAATTATTATTTAGAACCCCAGATAAATACTGATAATAGTACAAATAGACAAAAATATATAGGTAGAAGTGCACTTGAGCGAATTTTAGAATACTCTCAGTCTGAGCAACCAGTAGAAGTTTTATCATTAATATTAAAAGATTTTTACTTTACACATTTAATGTTAGCTAAAAGAAAGATATTAAGGATGTGCTTAATGGATGAAAAGAAATATTCTCAGTGCAATACTACAGAAAAGTTAATAGGATACATAGATCAAAGCATAAGAGAATGGGATAAGTTTAAATTGGTATTAGTCAAGAATTTGCATGTACCGAATAAAAACTTAAAACAGATAGTTTCAGATAAGGTCAATAAGCTTATAACAATAGAAGATAGCATAGTTAAGGAGATTCGTGAACTTATTAGTGAATCCAAACAAAATAGCTATACCAATAAAGACGTTTTAGTAAAAAATTATTACTAAAACGAGTGAATACAAGGATAATAGATTGAAAATTAGACATTTAATCTAAGTTATTCACAAGTTTTTATTGATACCCTATATAAGGGGGGGATTAGTTAATGAGCTGCTCTTGGTAGGTGTAAAGAAGTCCCTTTGTATTAGTGTTAAGTTACTCAAACCTAAAAAGGAGACTTTTTATGATTAGTTTGTTACAAGGATACCTTAATTTCAACTTTAAAATACAATTTAATTTTGGAGGTGGAGAGTTAACTTCTGATGCAAGGACTTTAGTATATATGAATTTGAACATAAGCTTGGATTTTTACCGTGTCTGAAAGATAACCTCCATATTGAAGATGATGATTATGATAATAGGATTTGCCGTAGTCAGTCTATTATCATTCAGAAAATCTATCAAATGTTGATAGGTTATTATCTTAGTGATGACTATGCCGATACTTTAAGATATGAATCGTTATTTACCGGATTTGGAAGTGTAGTCCGGAATTTCAGCAAACATATTATCTAGACTTAACATATGATTGAGTGATGATACAGTTGAGAAATTAGAAGTAACATGTAAAATCTTACAAGAATGCATTCGCACTTATGAAAAGCTAGAGTCTATGGTTTTAGAGTTAGATTCTAACTGTTTTGATACTTATGGGAATTAAGAAAAAACAGGTTTTAATTATTATTACACTACTTTACAAGAAAACTAGCTAGCAATATCCTCTGAATCTAAGTATTCTCGGAGTGAAGAAAATACTATAGCATTTTTCCTAAGTTGTAGTGTTTTCAATAAACCGTTCATCAATTAATTCATTATGTAGTTTTGCACTAAAACTATACTTTGTTTCTTGTAGGTTTTGAAAATGGTATTCACTAAAACTACTATATATAAATGGGAGTAAGATGGTTAGTGTATAGGTAGGCCCTACTGAATGAGCATACTTTTCTAAATCTACTTCTTGTGATTCTATTACTGTAAAAATTCTTAGAACCTCTAGTGGAATTAAAATATAATCTCACAAATTCAAAAGATGTTGTATTGGGTGTTGCATAAATTGCATAAGAGTTGTTAGGTATTGTACTGTTGACTCTAATAGATTTTCAGATAAACATTCTTCACTAAAGCTAAGTTTTTTTGTAATCTACTTTATCGCTCTTTTTATGGGGCAACCTTTCTTACCAATAGGAGTTTGTGATAATTCATAGGTATCATATCTACTTTTGAAGCCCCTATAAGTTCAACAAAATCAAAGGCAAGAATACGTGACAAAAATGGCTTTTTTGTATACCATGCATCACATAATACAATAACTTAGTAATCTTTAAGTTGAGGTGTTATTTCTTCTATTAACTCAGTGGTTAGTTCGAGTTTAGCCTTTGACTTGGCGTAGAGCTTGCAATTTATAAGAATGTTGACGTATTTGATAGATTCATTAATAAGTCGGGGTAATCCTATAGTCAATGAGAGAAAACAATGTCCATTTTAAAAGATGTGCCACTATAATCTGCATGATCAAACAAAGTACCACAACACTCACAGTTCTTTCTAAGCTTAGTTTGTAATGTATTATCCGTCATAAGATATACTATTACCTTATCTTTTACATGAGATTGAATAAGCGAAAGTGCTTTAGAAACAGTACAGATGGTGATCTTAGAAAAATCCAGATTTTCATTTGCTAAAAAGTAGTAAAGACTATTAAGGCATCCTTCTAAATATTTCTTTATAAACTTTTCATAGATGAACTTAATAGAAAGTAGTTCTTGAAATGAAAGGATTAAGCAGATAAAAATAAGGAATTTATTAAAGTTACGTTTATAGAACTTAGAAATTAATTACTTGTAAAGCGGTGTGATCATTATCTCATAACGGGTTATCATCAACTTTTTATATTTGATGCTTTAACAGTAGATATACTTAAGGATGTACAGAAATTTGCAAATAATTTTTTGAAAAGTATAATAAAATAATCCAGAAATGCAGCTATTATAAAGATGATTCATAGGAAGAGTCTTGTTAATCTAGAAAAATTTAGTGGTGAAATGGTTATAAGGCACACTTTCATTGTAAGTGACATGATGTTTGAGCTAAAACAAATGCTCGCTCTTTACTTTAATTTGGAGAAATTTATTAAAGAAGGTAAAACTGGTTTTGAAGTTAACCACATGAGCAACACAAGTTTTGTAGCAAACAAAAATAAGCTACAGATTTCAATGCCTGCATACAACTTTAATAACTGGTTTCAAATGCTATGTATGGCAAAAAGATGAATGGAACCGATTCGAACAAAGATTATTAAAGTAGCTGCTATAGAGTTATTATACATGCTAGAAAAAGAATATTTAAGCTATATAGTAGCCAACCTTACAAAGAAATATTTGAAAATATCTTAGTTAGGCTAAATACATTACCTCTTCTAGAGTAGAGCTGTGAAAAAATAATACAACTTAAAGCTGGAGCTTTCTATGGTGAGGGGAACTTTACATATTTCAAGAGGAAATAGGCATTTAAGTGAAATAAAATACCTTATATCAAGCTGAGTGATACTGTAAGCTTTAATATAAGTATCAAGATATTTGTATGAGCAATATAGGTTTATTTAATAATAAGTACATTTTATTTTATGGAGGGAAAAATACATATGGAACAAAAGAGTTCAAAATCATGGAGGTATTTTTTTAAAGAATTAATATATGCCAATAAGGGGAGTTCTTTTGGTAGTTCGTTTTTAATTCTTGTTTTATCGATTGTTACCATCATAAAGACAAAAGTAATTGAGAAGCTAATTGATGCAACTTCAGCATTTCTATGGGATGATATGATGAAGCAACTTATTGTTCTAATAGCAATTGTTGTAGTTAATATTGTAATTAATTATTGGAAAATTAAGTTGTCTACCTATTTTGGTGCATCGAGCAGTAACTATATGAAGAACAGCATCTGTTACAAGGTTTTACATAGCAGATATGAAGATATTAGCGCAGAGAACAGAGGAGATATTTTAAAGACAATTAATAATGACGTAGAAACAGTAAGTAATTTTTTAAGTAATGATATGACTACCCTGTTATCCCAGTTTGTCTTGTTTTTCGTAGTATTGGGTTACCTCTTTTTTGAAAATCCTATTATAGGGCTTGTAACTTTTTCCTATACACCTATCGGGATGTATATAACATATCAGATAAACAAACGGATGGGAGCTTATTATCCTAAAATTGCACAGGCAGAAGGTAATGCAACAGGAGCATTAGAGCAGGTTATTTCGCAGATTGCAGTAGTTAAGAGCTTTAAAATGAATGAACGCCGATTGAATAAGGTAAAAGAACGGTATATGGATGTACAGGGATTTGGTTTCGCAATTTCTAAATATAATGGTATGATGCAAACAGCCTGTTCAATGGTATATGCTGTGCCTCATATTGTATTTTATATTTTTGCAGGCTGGCTTGTACTTCATAATCATCTTACATTAGGTGCAATGGTTTCTATCGATCAGTTATTAGATTATGTGTTAGGACCAACAGTATTTTTTCCATTTATTTTAGATGGTTTAAATTATACCAAAGCTGCCATTTCAAGAATACAAGATTTTAGTAAACGGTTAACGCTCGAAGAAGATAGTCAGATTGAGTTGATGGAAGGTTCTGAAGTAGCTGTTGAATTAAAGGAAGTATCTTTTGTGTTTGGCGATAAAAAGATTTTCAAGAACTTTAGTTTGAATGTCGATAAGAATAGTATCACAGTTATTTCGGGAAGGTCAGGGAAAGGAAAGACAACTCTTTTTGATTTAATATCTGGAATCTATCAACCGAACAAAGGAGAGATAAATGTCAAGGGAAAAGTGTTTAATATGACTCAAGATACTTACATATTTACAGGATCAGTAATGGATAATGTTAGAATTGTAAAACCAGATGCAAGTGACGAAGAAGTGTTGGATGCATTAGAAAAGGCTTGCGCAAGTGAGTTTTGCAAATGTCTTGCAGAAGGTTATAATACTCAAATTGGCGATGGTAATGGAGAATTGTCAGGAGGACAGAAACAAAGAATAGGCCTGGCAAGGGTATTCTTATCAGATGCACAGATACTTCTACTTGATGAGCCTACAAGTTCACTAGATGAGGAAACAGAGCAGAAAATTATTGAGCAGTTCAATCTGATGTCAAAGCATAAAATTATTTTTATTTCAACACATAGAGATTCTCTATTTAAACTAGCAGATAGGAGAGTAGAACTATGATTACAAGAATTATTAGTTTAATGGAAAATAAGAAAGGTAGTTTTTTTCTTGCGGTAACATGTTTTTGTATGCTGGAAGTACTCACAAGTGCATTTTTACCATTTTGTATTAAGGGCATTACAAATGGAGCATTACAGCTAGATTCACAGAAAGTAACGATGTCTGTACTAGCATATACAGGTGTATTTTTAACATGGTGGATTGTATCACCATTATGCCAGATTCTAATAGATAGGAACCGTTACCATACAATGAGAAAATTTAAATGTAGCATGAGTGAGCATTTAGTGAAACTTCCTATTAGCTATTTTGATAATACTCCAACAGGAGAGATAATTTCAAAAGTAACTGGTGATATGTCCTGCTTAGAATCTATGATCCAGGATAATTTACAGAATGTAATTCGAAAATTATTAGGTGGTATCGTAGGACTTATTATTATGATCATCATGGATTACCGCTTTGCCCTTATTGTATTGGTATTAGGAAGTATTTCAATTTATATTACAAAATATTTTACAGAGAGAATGGAGGAAAAGAGCAGAAATCTTTTAGAACAGCAGGCAAATACATCGATTGACTTTATGGAGATGATTAAGGCGTGCAAAAGTATAAGACTATTAACATGTCAGAATCAAAAACAAAAAGTAATTGCTGATGCAGCAGAAAAAGAAAAGAAAATCCGAATTGAGAATGGAAATATTAATGCAAAAATGAATTCCATTATTCTTGCAATTGATATTATTGTGTATTTGATTCTGTTATTTGTTGGATGTCTGTTTGTATATCATTCATGGGCTAATTGGGGAAGTATTGTTGCATTGATTAGTATGAAAAGCAATACAGATATGTTATTTAGTGAGTTCCCTGTTGAATATGGTAAGTATAAAAATAGCATGGCGGGAGTTAAGAGGTTATTTGCATTATATGATTTAAAGGAAGAAGAAAATATCACACGCGAATATTTAACGGCAGAAGAAGGAACTAGACTGGCATTAAAACTGCAGGATGTATCATTTTCCTATGATGGAAGCGTTAGTGTATTACAGGATTTTAATATGAAAGCAGAAAAGAATAAGCTTACATTAATAGAAGGAGAAAGCGGAAAAGGAAAATCAACAATTATCAAACTTATTTTAGGTTTGTATAAGGTTTCAGATGGACAGATTCTATTTAACCAGGATTGTTCAGATGTAGCATATGTACCTCAGGAAGCACAATTATATCGTGATACAATTTATGAAAACATTAGTTGTGGCAATGAAAATGCTACGAAGGAAGAAGTCTATTTAGCCGCAAAACTAGCAGGCGTGGATGAATTTGTGAAAGGTTTGGAAGAAGGCTATGATACCCTTTTAAATGATGATGGAGATAAATTATCTGGTGGACAGAAACAAAGGATTTCTTTAGCAAGGGCGTTAGTGAAGAAGTCAGATATCTTACTTTTAGATGAAGTGACATCGGCACTGGATAAGGACAACACAGATAAATTGCTTGAGACAATTGAACATTTAAAACAATATTGTAGCATTATTTTTATTACACATGATAGGAGCATTGAAAGAATTAGTGACGAAGTTATTATGCTATAAGTTGTATAGGAAGAGGTGGGGAAAATTTTAAAGGATGGTTATTATTTATCAACGTATATTGCTATTAGTGACTATTGTAACCTTTACGATGTTTACACACAGCGACATGATCAGAACGTTTCATTATGGAAGAAAAAAGGTGATGACATAGAACTGGTACATTTTTGGGAACTGGAAAGAGAATCCAGACTTAAACATCACGAAGTAGCTTTCTATGACAAAAAACATGCAAGAGAATCTATAAACAAATTGTTGGAAAGGTACGATCTAAGTTTAGATGATATGAATGAGGTTTGGGGAACACCCCTGTTAGCAGAAAGCTGGGACTATGTGAATGATACAGAGTATTCATATCATAGTCTTTGTCATTTATTTTCTGCTATTATGCTGGATTCAGAACTGTTTTATAATGAAACTATTTTAGCATTATCAGTAGATTTAGCTTCTGATTATGATACGGAAGAACCAAGAAGTGACTTGGAATATACAGGCTGTGTTGTTAGAAAGGGGAAGATAGAGTATTTTCATATTGAATCTCCTGGTCCATTATGGGCGGTAGCATCAAGAGAAAGAAAAATGCAGGAAGGAACGTTGATGGCGCTTGCTTATGCAAGTAAAACGAAAAAAACTTCATCTATTAAATTTGATGAGGTACATATTAGAAATGCAGAACGAAAATATTGTGAAGATATTTTTGAACAAAGTATTGGAGCAGTGAAAGGTGAGAACTGCGAGGCAGAACATCTACTTGACTATGATAAAGAATATACTGCCAAGGATAATATAACCAGTGCTGTGATGAAAGAAATACAGCACTTATCTGAGCATATTATGGAACGGCAGATTGTAGAGATTATTGAAAAATATGGACTAGATCCAGAGTGTACGTATTTAGCTATAAGCGGGGGATTTGGCCTGAATTGCCCAACGAATGCATATTTAATGAAACGTTTTGGCTTCAAAGGTTTTATAGCACCTCCTTGTATTAATGATTCAGGGCAGTCATTAGGAGTTGCTTTATATATGTTTTATCGTAACATGGATAAAGTGAATTTCAAATTTAGAAGTGCTTTTTATGGTGATAGTTTTCATGATGAAAATGAAATATTGGATTACCTGGATAAGGAAGGATTTATTAAAAGTGTTTCTGCCATTGAGTATGATGTTGCAGTGCAAGATATCATAGAGGATCCGATTGTATGGTTTGATGGCAAGGCAGAAATCGGTCCACGTGCTTTAGGACACCGAAGTTTGATAGCAGATAGTAGATTTCAGAAAAGTAAGGATAAATTAAATATTATAAAAAATAGGCAAATGTGGAGGCCAGTTGCGCCAATTATTCTAGAAGAGTGTCTAGATGACTGGTTTGAAGATGCTTACCCATCACCTTATATGCTACATACATTTCAGATAAAGAAGAATAAATTGGATAAAGTTAAAGCAATTTTACATAATGATAATAGTGCAAGGATTCAGACTATTTGCAGGATTGAAGAGACAGAAAATCTATACAATCTAATTCAAGCATTTTATAAGGCAACAGGGATTCCGATTATTTGCAATACCTCACTAAATGATTGTGGTGAACCAATCGTGAATCGCCCATGTGAAGCACTTCATTTTGCACTGAAAAAAGGGATCAGGATTGTATATATAAATAACAAGAGAGTCGAATTAAAAAATCATGCTAAATATGCTAATCAGGCGTTATGTGAACCAATAGTAGATATTTATTTAACAGAAGAAGAGAGTAAAATTGAAAAGGAAAAAGTCAATCCATATCGGCTATCAAGGAAAGAAATAGGGTTTTACTATTGGATGAACCTATTTAAAGAATATAGCCTAAAAGAAGAGAAAGATGTTAAGCAAGTTAAAAGAATTATTAGAATGATGGTAGTAGCAAAAGGAGAAGACAAAGTCTATATTCAAAAAGTATAAAAATTTTAGGGAGGAAAATTTGTTAGTTAATTTTTGCTTGGAGATTGAATTTTACCATAAATCGGTGAGGAGGTATATTATTTTATGACAGAGAAAAGCCTGTATTTATGCACACTCCGACAGATTGTAAACGCCTATTAATAATTAATATGAGAGGTGAGTGTAATGGTTGAAAATCAAAAATCTAAAGAGAAGAGTTTTAACGCTGAAACAAATATCAGAAAAAAAATAGATTATTTTAACGCAAGGTATATTGGTAAAACAGTGAATGACTGCCCTATAATGCAAAAATCTTTATATTTAGAAGATAATGTATATAATTTCTGTTGTATTGGAAGCAAATCTATTCCTTGTATTGGTTTAATTGACGAATTTATGGATAAATTCACAAAAGAGTTTTTTGTTAATAGATATATCGACTGTTTCGATGAGTTACAATCTAAAACATGTAGAATTTGTGAAAATTGTGCTTTTTTAAAAAAGCAAAAATTTATTCCACTTAAATATGATGATCTATATTTAAAAACAATTGGTTTTGGTACTTTTCATAGATGTAATGTTGGATGTGTGTATTGCGGTGATATTACAAGAAATATTCCTGATGTTATTAATATATCAGAAGTTTTTGATAGACTTATTTCAGAATGCTTAGTTAATTCAGAGACACAAATAATACTTGCTAACGGAGAACCGACTATACATAAACAATTTGAAGAAATTTTGTCAAAGGCTTTTAACTTTGATACTAAAATTCAAGTTCGTACTAATGGGTTGTTATTTAGTGATGCTCTTTATAAAGGTTTACATTCAGGTAAAGCAAGTGTAAATATAAGCGTGGATTCTGGAAAAAAAGAAACTTATGCGAAAATCAAACGTGTTGATTGCTTTGATATTGTTTGGAAAAATATAAAAAAGTATCGTGAAACAGGTGGAGAAGTTCAAATTAAGTATATTATTTTTTCATATAATTCAAGCAAAGAAGAAATAGAAGCTTTTGTAAATAAATGTCTTGAAGCAAATATTAATTATGTAGTTATTTCTGCTGAATTGTATTCATTACGTCACCGTATAGAATGTGACTGGGAATTCGGAGAAAAAGAATTTGAAGCTATTTTCTATTTAAATGAACTTTGTAGAAAACATAATATTTATGTACATACTGAATTATATTTTACTTTAGAAGAGCAAGTGAAAAGGTTTCAAATTCTAAGAAACAAAATAAAGAAAAGAAAAATCGAATCTAACTTATAGTAAAACAATATTAATCTTAGTTTCTAAAATCAATGCGATTAAGTTTAAGTTAAGAGAATTATGGAGATTATTGTATGAAGTTTCTGGTTGACTGATATTTTAAGTAATTAAACAAAAATTCAAGCTATTACAAAATGACGAGATAGAAAATCTATACAATCTAATTCAAGCATTTTATAAGGAAACAGGGGTTCCGATTATTTGTAATACCTCACTAAATGACTGTGGTGAACCAATCGTGAATCGCCCATGTGAAGCACTTCATTTTGCACTGAAAAAAGGGATCAGGATTGTATATATAAATAACAAGAGAGTCGAATTAAAAAATCATGCTAAATATGCTAATCAGGCGTTATGTGAACCAATAGTAGATATTTATTTAACAGAAGAAGAGAGTAAATTTGAAAAGGAAAAAGTCAACCCATATCGGCTATCAAGGAAAAAATAGGGTTTTACTATTGGATGAACCTATTTAAAGAATATAGCTTAAAAGAGGAGAAAGATGTTAAGCAAGTTAAAAGAATTATTAGAATGATGGTAGTAGCAAAAGGAGAAGATAAAGTCTATATTTAAAAAGTATAAAAATTTTAGGGAGGGAAACATGAAATATTTTATCAAGGAACTATCTTGTTTAAATAGGAGAGACGAGATTAAAATTTTATGCAGAAAGCTAGATGCAATTGGCTATGAGCAGGTATTTGCACCAGAAGAAAGTGATTTGAGTTTTATTTATACTTGTGGTTCTGTAGACACATTTGTCAGTAGGAGCGCAAAAACAATTGAGGAATTCGTTAAGAAGTACAAGGAACAGAAGGTTATTGTATGTGGTTGCCTTCCAGCAACATGTCCAGATTTATTGAAACGAATATTTGGTGGAGTAACATGTACACCAACAGATTTTAGTGCTTTAAGTGATGCCTGTGACATTCAGATGACACGAGAAGATATGAAAGAGGTAATTTCATCTTATGATGAGAATATGCAAATTTCTAATATCGTTGTTGTAAAAGGTTGCGTCAGAAAATGTTCCTATTGTGTTATCAGTCGTGGTGTTGGAAGTATTATGAGTAAGTCATTAGAAAAAATAGAAATAGAAATAATAGATCAGTTATCAAAAGGTGTAAAGCGTTTTCAGTTACTTGGAGATAGTGTTGGTGATTACGGAATTGATATTGGATTGAGTATCGAAGATTTACTTAAAAGGATAGATGCAATAGATGAAAAATTTGAAATTTATATCCGAGACTTTCATCCATTTATGTTTCTGAAGTACTACGATACGATTAGGGAGCTGGTTAAGAAAAAACGTCTTGTTTCGTTAGAGGTACCAATTCAATCTGGAAGCGAAAGAATACTTAAACTTATGAATCGACCTGTAGATGTAACAAAATTAAAAGAGAAACTGATTGAAATCGCCCAGTACGATTGTAAGTTAGGGACAGACCTTATAGTTGGATTCCCTAGTGAAACGGATGAGGATTTTGATATGACAATGGATTTTATTAAAAAGGTTCATTTCTCATCCATTTCCGTTAATGTTTATAGCGATCAGCCTAATACAATTTCAAGCAAGATGCCAGAAAAAGTAAATAAAAAGAAGATATTTACACGTTGTATGATGATACATGATAATGGTTTAAATGCTGAAAATCAAGAATATATGGAATATCAAATTGGAAAGATATTTAAAGTAGAAAAAATAGCCAATGATTTTGAGTTTAATATATAGTTAGTAATTTAAAGGAGTTAATTGTGTGTTTACTGAGCAAGATATCAAAGCTTTGTGCAATAGAGAATATGAAACAATTGTTCGAGAAATACCACGCACAAAAATTGAGTGTAGCATAATCTATAATGATAAAATAATATGGAAAAAGCAAAATAATATGGACGAAAATATCAAGTCTGTGCATCTATATTCTATAAGTAAGCTGTATACGGCACTGCTTTGTTGTATTGCTAGACAAGAAGGTAGGCTAGACTTTGAAAAGAGTATAACAGAGTATCTAAAAGATTTTTCATTATTTTATGGAAGTAACGATGTATCAGAAGATGTAACTATAAAGAGATTGCTTACAAACTCTTCAGGTCTTTTTAATAATGCAAGACTAGGAAATAATTTTTACTCATGTGAAGACCTAGAAAAGCATGTAAATAGTATTTCAGGATGCAAACTTTTATTTCTGCCTGGGACGAATTATAAATATTCAAATACAGGATTTAATATTTTAGGTTTTATTCTGGAATGTATCTATGGAGAAAAATATGAAACTTTGGTTGAAAAAAAAATATTCAAGCCATTAGGAATGGAACATGCAGAATTTTCATCTACCAATAAATGCTTAAATCCTTCTACTGGGTTAATCGCAACATTTGATGATGCGTTAAAAGGAGTAAAAGCATTGATAAGTAAAAATTCTCCTATTGATTTATTATCGGAATTTGATTTTGCAAATAGCCTATATCGTATTAAAGATAAGCAGATTTCAGGTTTTGGATATGGATGCAAGGTATTTAAGTGTATGGCATCAAGTTTTTGCATAGTAACAGGTTCGTATTTAAATGAATATGTAGTCCAAGTGTGGTCAAAAGAGTATAGGCTGGGCATGCTCTTATATGCACAGAATGAGATTACAAAATTAATTGAGCTATTTGACAAACATGATTTATTCTGGGAAACGCTATTGGCATTGCAAGATGCCAGAAAGATTAAATCAGTTAATCCAGTAGCATGTAACACAAAGCCAGAGATCAATATTAGCAATCATGAGATAAAGAATTATATATCCAACGAAGGCAGTTTTATTTTTTTGTTTTTTTTTAATGAAGACTGTATATGTATATCAAATGATAAAAAAAAATGGATAAAGTTAATGCGACATGGAAATCAATTTGTAGGTAGTTCTTATACAGTAGAATTTGAGGTAGAGTTAGCTCGATTTTATATTGATAGTGATACTGAGTTTGGGACATTTTATAGAAATGATATGGAATTTACTTTGAAAGAAGGGGATAAAGATTGGTACCAGAATGAGTATATTTTAGATGAATCATTAGAAGAGAACGAAATGAATAGGCAAAATATTCGTGCCTTTAATAGAGTAAACAAAATTTATTTTACATATCAAAAAAATAGAATGTATCTAAATGGCTATAGTTCACTAGGTAGAATAGAGAAAGATACACTAGTAACTCCATATGGTGAAAAAATAATAATATATAAAGATTCTATAATGATAGGAAATGTTAAATACATTATAAAAAATAAGAAAGGAAAGAATTAATATGAGTAAAGATAAAATTTTTGAAGTAGTTACAGGGAAGATTAAAGAAATTATAAACAACAGTGAAATGGAGATTACAGTAGATAAAAAAATTGAAAGTATTGGTATGAATTCAATTGATTTTATTAGGTTATTAGTGTTTTTGGAAGATACCTATGATATGGAATTTAGCGACGATGATTTAGTAATCGGTGATTATGAGGTAATCGGCGATGTAATCGATAAAATTTATACTATGCTTGAAGAGGTATAAAATATGGATAATGAATTAAAGATATTAGATTATATAAAGAAAAATGAAGAACTTAGCAGAAAAACGATTCGACTTGTGGCAAGTGAAAATCTTCAAATGGTTGAGGAAAGACTTCCTTTCTTATTAGATATGTTTGCACGATATTCATTTGATAATGATTCTGTGTGGAAATATCCATCTTTTGAATTGGACAAGATTGAAAAAAGAGCAGCAGACTTATTGAAATTATATTTAAATTGTAAATATGTAAGTTTGAAAGCTATATCAGGATTAAATGGCATGCTTACTACAATTGCTTCTTATAATGAGATAGGAGATGTTGTTATGTCCCTTGACCCTAATGATGGTGGGCATTTTGAAACAAGTGCTATCATAAAGAAAATTGGATTTAAGAGTGAGTATCTTCCTTTCAACAAAGAAACGTGGCAGATTGACTGTGAAAAATTAAAGGAGTATGAAAATCTGGATAAGATCAGGATGGTCTATATCGATTTGTGTATGGCAGTATTTCCACAACCAATCAAGGAGTTAAAGAAAGTACTAAGTAAAGATACACTAATTGTTTATGATGCTTCACATGTTTTTGGACTTATCATAGGAGATAAGTTCCAGAAACCTTTAGAAGAAGGTGCAGATATTTTAATTGCCAATACACATAAAACATTTCCAGGGCCTCATAAGGCAGTATTTGCAACCAATAGAAGACTATTAAAATGGCAATTTGAGCAGACAGGAAACTGCTTTATCTCTCATCATCATATGGCAGATGTTGCATCCTTAGGTTTAGTACTAGAAAAAGGAAAACAGTATTTTATTCAATATGCAAAGAATATCCTCAAAAATACACAGACTCTTGCTAGAAAATTAGAAGCGAAGAATGTAAATGTACAATTACTGGAGTTAGGATACTCAGCTTCCCATCAGCTGTGGTTTGAATGTGGCGGAAAAGAAGATGTGGATCTTGTAATTGATTTATTAAGTCAGGTAAATATTACAGTGAATGGTGCAGTGTTACCATCATTAAATGGCAAATGGGGAATCCGTATTGGAACACAGGAGATAACTAATCGTGGAATTACAGAAGAGGGAATTGAAAAGATTGCTTCTATTATTTCCAAAATCGTGAATGATAAGGAATTATCAGATGATATAACTGCAATGCAGGAATATGTAGTTCAAAATTGTTTTGTATCACCTATTGCATATAAAAAGGTAGATAAGATAATGGAAATCCTAGAGCAGTAGGATAGATATAAAAAAATTGGAATACAGGAGGGAAAATAATGGACTTATCACAAACAAGCATACTATCATTTGAAATCGGTGATGATTGTAATCTGAAAAAATGTCATGATAAATGCCCTATTAATTACCGTAAATATGTAAATGACAAAAAATCTATAGATGTTGATTTAATCGTAAAGAGCATTAAGGAAGCGCAGGATTTAAATTTTAACGGCTACATAGCATTTCATAATTATAATGAACCATTATTGCATAAAAACAAACTATTAGAAGTGATTAAACGGACAAGAAATGGTAAGTTCTTATTGTGGACTAATGGATTACTGTTAGATCGAAATGATATGAAGAAAAATGAATTTTTGAAGAAGTTTAATCTCATTTGCATTACTTGTTATGACGAGAAAGACAGAAGCTTTTTTGAGCAGATTAAGCAATGGCATGGGGCAGTTGAAATATATGATTGGGAATTAGATGATAGACAGGATGCCTATACAAGGGATTATCATAATGAAATCGGCTGTAAGCGGCCTTTATTTGAATTGCCAATTGATTTTCATGGAAATGTTCATTTGTGTTGCTTTGATTGGAATACAACTTTTGAAATAGGAAATATCACAAAAAATACTTTAACGGAAATAGTAAATAGTGATGTTTATCAAAAGCTTCTTAAGGATACAAAACATAAATTACTGAATGTTGATGATTGCCCAGAAATTTGTAAAAGGTGTAATGTTCCTTGGCTAAGATATACACATTATTATGATATTTATACTGGATAAGGCTGAAGCTTGGAGGTTTTATATATGAAAAATAACATAGCACAAGTATTAATGATGTCCAAGGTACAGCAGGGAATTCTATTTCAGTCATTATCTCAGAAGGAACCTATTTATGATGAAATAGTATGCTTTAAATTACGAAAGCACGTAGAGGCAGGAAAGGTAAAAGAAAGTTGGAATCATGTACTGGAGCATAATATTATTTTAAAGAGTATTGCTAAGTGGGAACGGATGGAAAAGCCAGTACTGGTTGTAATGAAAGAAAAAGAGGTTAACTTTCGTAATATTATAACTGAAGAGAGTATAGATGTAATTCTAGAAAATGAAAAAGAAGAGAAAATTGATATACAAAAAGATGCAATCAAAATAATATTGGTTACAGAATCCAATGGTGAGCAATATATGATTCTGCATTCTCATCATCTGTTTCTGGATGGATGGAGCACAAATTTAGTCATAGAAGAATTTGAACAATGTTTTAAAGGCAAAGAATGTAAAAAGGTACTGACCTATAAAGATTATCTTCAATATTTACGCAGTATTGATAATAAGGGCGGAATTGAATACTGGAAGAAACAAGGAAAAGAGGCAGTTTTTCACATGTTTCTTCCATATACACATAACACGATTAATTGTAAGAAAAACTATGAGGGAATAATAAGCAGAGAGTTAACAGAAAAGCTTAATCACTTTAAAAATGATAAGCATATTACTCTATCTACATTTTTTTATGCAGCATGGTCTTTGTTTTTATTTCAATATAATCAATGTGCAGATTTTGGTGTAACAAATTCTGGAAGATACTGTAGTGATAAAAATTTTGAGCAAGTTGTAGGATTATTTATCAGTACATATCTGTTTCATATAAAGCCTCAAAAGAACCAAAAACTTGAAGAATTTTATAAGCACGTTAATAGAATTCATTTAGAATCGTTAAATTACCAACATATTTCAATTATTGACTTACAGGATATGTTTTCAGATAAAATGAAAGAAATGAATACTCTTATTGTTGTAGAAAATTACCCTGTTAAAGTAGATTCAGACCTATTAAGATTGCATAAAGTTATTGAAAATACACACTATGATATAGTGTGTCAGATTTATATAGAAGACTGCATACGAATGAAACTTATTACTAATCCAGCTAAAAACATTGATTTGAAAAAAATATACAAAGATTACTACAACATAATCCTGAAGATGCTCTCTGCCACATCCAACAGTAAAATTGAGGAAATCCTAGACAATAGAAAATGCGAAGTGTCTACAATATCCTCATTTGAGATGAAACCATTGGCATTATACTGGAATGAATGGGGAAGAAGGAATAATCTTCATGTAATGACAAAAGCAATTGATATTAGAAATCTTGCTTTTGAAAGGATTTTAAAGAATCAGCATATAGTATTGTTTTTAGCATTAGAGTTTCTTGTAGAAGGTCAGTCAGGTAAAATGGCTGAAAAAATTGCAAATGATGTTTTAGTAAATATAAGGAAAATGTTACAGGAAAATCAGGAGAGTGAGATTCAGATCTATGGTATGAAAAATATGATACCGTGGAAAGTTTCTAGTGAACTAGAGACAATGTTTGAGCAGATATATGCAAAATTTATAGAAGGAATCCGTACTTATAAAAATATTAGGTATTATGATTTAGTTGAAATGTATACTAGGCAGGAAGCTGAGGATGCATATGATTTTTATAGTTATCGTGAAGCAAATATACCATATTCATTGGATTTTTATTTGGATCTTTCAAAAAAAGTATTTCGAAATATAAATGTGAAATATGCTAATGAATATAAGGTAATTGTTTTAGATTGTGATCACACTTTATGGAAAGGAATCGCAGAAGAAACTGGAGTAGAAAATATTGAAATTTCACAAGCATATATGGATTTTCAAAAATTTCTGCTAAAAAAGAAACAAGAGGGTTTTCTATTAGCTTTATGTAGCAAGAATGAGGAAAAAACTGTAAGGGAAGTGTTTGCTCAAAAAACTGAGATGCCTTTGTCATTGGATGATTTTGTTACACTTAAAGTTAATTGGAAAAATAAGAGTGAAAATATACGTGAAATTGCAAATGAACTGAATCTGGGATTATCCAGTTTTATTTTCATAGATGATAGTATATGGGAATGTAGTGAGGTAATGAGGAATTTTCCAGAAGTATTTTCTATTCTTATGCCAGAGAATGAAGAGGATATTATGCCTTTTATATTATCAATTTGGGCCTTTGATAAGAAATTGATAACAGAAGAGGACAAAAACAGGACGCTTTTTTATAAACAGCAATTGAGTAGGGAAGAAGTAAAGAAACAGGCAGAAAATCAGAATGAATATCTGAAAAAATTAAAATTAGAAATTCGTTTTTGTAATATAAATGAGTTTAATTTATCTAGGGTATCACAATTGAGCTATCGTACTAATCAGTTTAATTTGAATGGAGAAAAACTAGATGAGCAAAATATTTTAGATTCTATAGCTAAGAAGAAAAAAACATTCTCTATTTGTGTAAAGGATCAGTTTGGAAGTTATGGAATTGTAGGATATCTGGAAGGGAGTATAGCAGAAACAAAAGTATTTTCTGTCACCAGATTTTACTTAAGCTGTAGGGTTCTAGGCAGGAAAGTGGAAGAAGCAATTTTACAGTATCTATTTTCTGCAGAATTTATGAGTGGAATTGATAGCATTCAATTTATGCTAGTTGATACAGGAAAAAATTCATATATTTTTAAGTTTCTAAATAAAGTTGCAGAAATTATGAATCACGATGGAAAATATATTATTTTTAAAGTTAGAAGAGGTTCTTTTTGGAATCCTAAATTATTAAAACATATAGTATGTTTAGAAGAAACCTATATGGAACAGCAAGAAAAACAGGTGCAGGAGATTGAAAAAACAGAATTGCTTGAAATAGACTCTGACATAAATAAAAAAGAAATCATTATAAATCAGAATTATATACAGGCATTAAGAAACCAGAATGAATTGGGAAAGATAGAACCTGTACTGATTCATACAGAGAAGGAATTCTTATATGCTACACAAGAAAAAGAAGAACATGTGAAAATTCCAGATGATGTACTTCTTTCAGAGACATATAAGAAAGTATATGAAATATGGTCTGAAGTATTGCAGACAGAAAAGATTGGCGATTTTTTCTCTTTAGGCGGACATTCCCTAAAAGCAATGACATTAGCTGCTAAGTTAAGTAAAAAGTTGAACCAGAATATTAGTGTCGCAGATATTTTAAAGTATACAAAGTTTGAAAAATTAGTGCAGCATATTACGCAAGGTTCGGAAAAAGAAAACATTACTATTCCACACAGAACAGGGAAGCAGTTTCCAATTCCAAATTTCGAATCACATATCTATGCAATGCAGCAGGTATGTGATGGGACCGTATTGAATATGCCATTTTTATTTCAAATATCAGGAAAACTTGATGTAAAACAATTAGAAAACAACATAAAAAAAATTATATCAAATAATAGAATTTTAACAGCGGCATTTCAGGGTAATAAGGATAATCCAGTGCTAGTTTTACAGGACAATATTGAGTTTGAAGTGGAACAGGTAATGCTTGAAAAAATACCTGATACAATCTACTTTACAAGTCTTATAAAGCCATTTGATATTACAGAGGCTCCGCTACTACGAGTAGTGGATATCCAGAATACCATAAACCAGGAAAGATATTTATTAATTGACTTCCATCACCTTCTAATGGATGGTCAGTCATTGGGAATTTTTATTGAGCAGCTAAATGCATTATACGCTGGGAAGAGTGCAGTGCAGACAACTGATTATTTAGATTATGCAGAATGGTTTCAGAAAAAATATGTGGAACATGTTTTGGAACAGCAGAGGTCATACTGGATAAATGAACTGAAAGATAGTAATTTTGGTTTTCGTGTGCCTGCTGAGGTATCAAGAGGAAATAGAATGGATTACACAGGAGAAGCTGTTTATTTTCAATTAGATAAAGAGATGACTGATTTAATCAAACAGTTATCACAACAATTCAATGCATCGGAATTCTGCACATTATTCGCTATTTACTGTATTTATGTTTATAGAATAACAAGTGAGAGAAGCTTCAATATTGGAGTACCAGTTAGCTTACGTGATCAGGATGCTGTGTTTCATACCATTGGCATGATGGTAAATACACTTGTAATAAGAGTTGAAATAGATACAGAAGATACGTTTGAAAGTTTTGTACAGAAAATAGCCACAAAGATAGCAAACGGAATTGAAAATAAGGAATTTATGCTTCAAGATCTGCTATCTTCAATGAAAGCAGAAAATAGGGAAATAGAATCCCTATTTGATATCATGTTCGTATTTCAAAACTTTGAACTGCCGGAAATAAAGATACCTAATGTGAAAATGAAACATATGCATTTAATGAATCCAGTTGCACAGAATGCACTGATTCTGGAGGTTATTGCCACATCTGAAGGATATAACTGCAACTTTACGTTCCACAAAGACAGGTTAAAGAAGGAGTGGATACCATATAAGATTCAAAGCTTTATGACTTTATGCAGAAGTATTTTACAGAATAGTACAAGGAAAATAGGGACTTATCCATTGATGGATAAAGAAATGATTTATCAGGTGAAGATGTTTGGAGAAGGTAGGGCAGTTCATGTTCCAGAGTCTACTTTATTTAAAAATTTTTACCAAGTGGTACAATCCAGAGGAAAATCATGTTGTGTTATCTATCAGGATAGGAATTACTCCTATGAAGAAATTTACAACATGGTGCTAGGTATGGCAGAAAAGATAAAAAGACATGGCATTAAGCAAGGCGATGTAGTTGCAGTTTATTGTGACAATGCATTCCATGTTGCAGTAGGAATACTTGCAGTATTTTTCGTAAATGCTGTGTATCTTCCATTAGCAAAGGATACCCCATATGATAGAATGCTGAAAATATTAAAGGAAAGTTCGGCTGCTCTTATCCTATGCAGTAAGGAAAGTGGTTTACCAAAAGAATATAGTAAATGTAACTTTGATATTCAAAATAGCAAGGCAAAGGAACAAAGTTATAGTGGATATATGGATGATTTAGCATATATCATCTATACATCTGGAACGACTGGGCAGAGTAAGGGAGTAAAAATCAGACATAGTGCAATTGCAAATGCAATTAACTGGAGGGTGCGGGAATATCAATTCACACCTCAGGATACTTCCATCTTACTGTTAGGCTTTACATTTGATGGTTTCATGACTGCATTTTTTACTCCGCTATTATCTGGTGCACCAATTGTACTGATGGATAATGTGCTGGATACCCAAGCTGTTTATGAGCAGATTATAAAGTACAAAGTGACCAATATGATTTTGACTCCTACTATGTATAATATGTTATTGGAACGTATTGAGGAAAGCAGGGAGGTAAATCATCTTGGAAAGATTACGTTAGCAGGTGAAGCATTAATGCCATCCTTAGTTTCTAGGAGCAAGAAAATATTGCCAGAAGTAGAACTGATTAACGAATATGGACCAACAGAAAATAGTGTTGTTTCTACCTATAAAAGAGATGTAAATGAAAATAATATATCCATTGGTAGTTCTATTGATAATTGCCAGGTTAGAATTGTTGACGAACAGGGAATGGACTGTCCGATTGGTTGCCAAGGAGAATTGTGGTTGTCTGGTGCGGGACTGTCTAGTGGTTATCTGGGGGACGAGGAACTAACAAACAAAAAGTTTGTAAGAGAAGATAGTGGAGAAATCTGGTACCATACTGGAGATCTTGCATGTTGGCTGGAAAATGGAGAGATAAGCATTTTTAACCGAAAAGACCAGCAGATTAAAGTACATGGATATCGAATCGACCTAAGTGAAATTGAAAAAAATATTTTAACAATGACTAAGGTAAAAAATTGTCTAGTTGCAGTACATAACAAGGAATGCATTGTCTGCTATTATATTTCAGAGCAATTTATTCCTGTGATAGAATTTATAGAAATTGTTCGGGAGAAGCTGCCTAAATACATGATTCCACATGAATACGTTCGGGTATCCTGTATTCCAACAAAAAGCAGTGGAAAAGTGGATATGAAGGAAGTAGAAAAGTATGCATTATTGGATTCCAGTAAGAAAGTTTTAGACTGTAAAATTTGTGCAGAAGTAACTACTTGCTATGAAAAAGTCTTGAACAAGAAGGAAATAGGCTTGCAAGAAAACTTTTTTGCTATAGGAGGTAATTCCATTCGGGCCGTATCCTTGCAGGAAATGTTAAATTCAGTGTTTACATTGAACTTGTCAGTTGTAGATATATTTACCTACCCAACAATCGAATTACTAACGGAATATATTATGGCTTGTAAAAGCACAAGTGAAAAGGCTTTGGGTGACATACCTTATAAAAAAGAATATGTAAGGCAAGGTGTAAACCAGAAGAAAATGCGTTCTGTAGAAGATCCAATCAGTGAGATAGGAATGAAGAACTTAAAGGACTTAGCAGAAAGAAGCACTAGCGAAGAATCAATTGTATTTATGGCCTTAGTTTTGTTCTTTATGCAGGATTACATAGAAGAGAAAAACGTTAAATGCATTTTCGAATATAAGGAAACATTATACCGAATACAGTATGACATTGCCATTGATATGGAGTTTTACGACTATGTGGCAGATTTGAAAAGCCAGATCAAAGCAGAAAACGTAATTTCTGAAGGTGATGATATAGAATTACCAATGTATAGTACATTGATATCATATGATTATTCGGAATACCGTGAGACATGCATGCAAAACATAGTATGTTATGTAAAAAGTTATAATAAAACGCAAAAGAGCTTATGTATAAAGTATAATAGTGGTTTACTTGATGAAACAGTTGCGACAGGTATTGTATCTGATGTAGTTGGATTTTTAGAGCAGTATGAAGAGGAATGATTTTAAAGTACAAGAGTGGTGGGAAGCAGTATGAGTGAGAAACAAGTGATTTACGTAGATGACTGGAATTGTGTGTATCGTCAGATTCCATATTGTATTGTAGAAAATTCAAGAAAGATCATAGAGAGGGGAATTTTTTATCAAAATCGGGAGCTATATCAGGAATTAGGTTTAAAATTGAAAAAAGAACTGGGTTCGTTAGGGGAATATGAAATCATTAATTACCTAAGTGGAAGCCAGGCAATTGATAATGCAGTCATAATCTGCAAAAAGTATTTGAATATAACAGCCATAATAAAGATGAAGCATGTATATCATGGAATTGATATGATGCAAGTGGAAGAGAATACAGCACAGTATATGGACTTACCTTTAGAATTTATTCTTATAGACAAGAATAAAAGGTTGGATATATCCAGTATTATATCATGTAGAAATGGATTAGTTATAATCGAACCAATGTACTTATTTGCCAAGTATGGTGAAAAAGCAAACAAAATGATTCATTCTATTTATGATGCAGCCAGAAAAA
Source organism: Zhenhengia yiwuensis (assembly GCF_014384995.1). GTDB lineage: Bacteria > Bacillota > Clostridia > Lachnospirales > Cellulosilyticaceae > Zhenhengia > Zhenhengia yiwuensis. The sequence continues at coordinate 26,719 of NZ_JACRSY010000027.1, forward strand.
ATAATCATTTAATTCTATTTGATGAAGTACGTTCTGGAGTATGGTCAATGGGAACTTTTCTTTACGCACAGCAGTTTGAACAAGTGGTTCCAGATATTATATGTTTTTCAAAAGGATTAGGATTAGGTGTGGCAACATCAGTTGCATGCTTTTTAAAAGACAGATTTGAAGATAAAAAAATTCTGAAAAATGAAGATATAATCAAATCGAATTTATCGCTAAGTGAACTTGCAATGCAGAGAGCCAATGATTTGTTAGATTATTGCATGAAAGAAAAAACTACTGTTTTAGCACAAATCAATGCATTCGAGAAAAAAATGAAAGAGTCTTTCCAGGCATGTATAAATAAGACCTTTATTGAAGAGATACATATAAGAGGGCTAGTATACATTATTGTATTTTCAAAAGATGTTAATAAATCAAAATGCCAGCTATTTCGACAATATCTGCTGGCTAATGGTATTATTGTTCGCCATATTGAAGAAAATTTACTCTATTTAAACTTTGCGATCGATTCTCTGTTTGAGGAAATTGATGTGGTCACACAGAAGATATGTGAGGCACTAGAGGTTCTTTGTTAATATGAGAAGGGGGATAAAATGAAACTTTCAAATATGAAAAGCTCTGAAAGGGCAGAGAAAAAAAATAAAGAAGAAAAGGTTGCTATTATTGGTTTAGACTGCAACATTGGAAATGCAAATTCGCCATATGAATTCTGGAATCGGATTCAATCAGGAACGGATATGGTTGGAACCATACCCCTTAGAAGAAAGAAAATAGCAGATGATATTTTGAATTTATATCAACATAGTTCTTTTCAGTCAGAATATGAAGAGATGTGCTATTTAGAGGATATTGATAAGTTCGATTGCGACTTTTTTCACATTACACCGAGAGAAGCTTCTTTAATAGATCCTAGCCAGAAACTGCTTCTGCAATCTGTTTTCAGATGCCTTGAGGATTCTAATCGAAAAGCAGAAGAATTTAATGGGAGCAGTACAGGTGTATTTATTGGATATGATGATGGAGATCTGATTCGATACAAGGATATTATTTATCGGGCAAAGCCAGAATTATATAACATGTCTATAGCGGGTAATCATTCAGCAATCCTAGCAGGAAGAATATCTGATTACTTTAATCTCACAGGTCCAGCATATAACGTCAATACTGCGTGTTCCTCATCATTGTCTGCTCTTCATCAAGCCTGTAAGAGTATTTTAAATGAAGAATGTACACAAGCCATCGTAGCAACCGTGAATCTTACTCTAGTTCCTGTAAAGGCGGAGAATCACCAGCTCGGAATTGAGTCGAAACAGAATAGAACAAGGGCATTTGATTATTTATCTGATGGTACAGCAAAAGGAGAAGGCGTTATTACTATGTTACTGAAACCTTATTCGAAAGCTGTAAAAGAGCACGATCCCATTTATGCAGTAGTAAACAAGACGGCAATCGGCCATGATGGCAAGTCTAGCAGTTTGACTTCACCTAATATGCTGGCACAAAAAAGGCTGATTGAAAGAGCATGGAAGGAAGCTGGTCTGGATATCAACAAGCTTGCTTATCTGGAAGCCCATGGAACTGGAACCAAAATAGGAGATTCCATTGAGATAGAAGCATTAAATCAGGTAATGTCAGATATGACACAGCGCAAAGATTATTGTGGGATCGGCTCTGTAAAAAGCAATATTGGACATTTAAATTCAGCAGCAGGTTTGGCAGGAGTCTTGAAAGTTGTATTGTCCTTATACTATAAAGAAATTGTCCCAACAATACATTATACGTTTCCAAACTGGAATTTAAATTTTATACAATCTCCTTTATATGTTGTGAAAAAAGGACATAAGCTTTCGACAGATGAACATTTGATGGCTGTAAATTCATTTGGTTTAAGTGGCACAAATGGACATGCAATTTTTAGCAATGATTCAGTAGGCAAAACAGAGCAGATAAGCTGTGAATATTACTTGCTAACAATATCTGCATTAAATGAAGAATCTTTAAAAGCTCTTATAAAAGAATACATTATCTTTTTAAATAATCAGTCAGATCAGGACTTATTTGATATTTGCTATACTGCAAATACAACGCGTGAACATTATGAGTACAGAAAAGCTTTTGTGTTTAAAAATATAGAAAATTTACGTTTTCAGTTATTGCAGGTATATGCCAAACCTTTTGATAGAAAGACAAAGGAAAAAGAAAGCTGTTTTGGACTTCCTTTGAAAGGGATTCTAGTTGAACCGAAGGAAGCAGATAAGAATAATCTGGTAAGGCTAGCAACATATTATGAGGAACAAGGAAACGTGAATTGGGACGACTGTTATGCCCCATATTCATTTTCGACAGTACATATTCCAGTATATTCGTTTAAGAAGAGAAGCTGCTGGTGGGATTATGATAAGAAAGATAAAGAAATAAAGGAACCATTTTGCTATATCCCAAGGTGGGAATTAGAAGTGGAGCCAGAAGAGGGTAATCTTGGTGCATTTGGAGACTGTCTCATTGTGAAATCAAGAGATAAGCTATCAGAACGTCTTGCAACATATCTGCAGACAAGCATTCAAACCACTTCTCAAAATTCTTCAAACGTTACAGTAATCAACTATAATCAGATTGATGAGATAGAATGGAATAATATGAGGAATAGTGGAATTACTATTTTCTATTTAGCATCTCTATACGAAAAATTAGATTATGACAAAGATTATGATCAGGCAGTAGAAAGCGGTATTTTAGCTTTTCATAAGATTTATTTATGTTTACGGTCAGCAGAAGTGAAGATAAACCAGATTATCTGTATTGGTAATTATGGTGCGATGGTGAATGAAAATGATACAGATATAAATGCATTTAATTCTGCTTTTTATGAATATTTAAAAAGTGTAAGTGCAGAGCATAAAGGAAAAATGACAGTAAAATGCATAGATGTTTCAGATGATTTGAAAGAAGAAAATATAACCGATTTATTATCTATAAAGTCTGGTTATGAAAAAGTAGCAGTTAGGGGAAATAAGCTCTATCGAGAAACTTATGTATTGGACAGTGGAAGTGAATATGAGAATCCATTTGCAGAAGGTGATACTTATCTTGTATTAGGTGGTTTTAGTGAAAATGCCCTTCATTTATGTAACAGGATTTCTCAAATAGTAAATGTTCACTTTTATTTTGCATCGCGCAATCCAGAGCATCATCTTAAGGATGAGGCAGTTAAAAACATGCTTGCACTGATTCGGCAAAATGGAAGTACCTATGAAATAAAAAGCTGTGATATAACAGTAGCAGATGAGGTGAAAAATTTAGTTAAGTGTGTAGTTGTGCATGATAAAAAGAAGATACAGGGAGTCATTCACTGTGCTGGGATAGAAAGCCATGGTTTGCTAAAAGCAAAAACTACAGAAGGCATGCAAAAAGTAATAGAACCTAAAATAAAAGGTCTTTTATACCTAGACAGATTTACAAGGCAGGAAGAGGTAAAATTTTATTTTTGCTTCTCTTCGCTAGCATCTGTTACGGGAACTGCTGGACAAGGAGATTATGCATATGCAAATCGGTTTATGGATGCCTATTCTATGCAGATGGCTCAGAAAGGAAAAAGGGTTATTAGCTTAGATTGGCCAGCATTTCGTGATGCAGGTATGGGACGTCGAAATCCTATTAGCACGAGGGATATGCTGGTTGAACCATTATCCTTTAAAAAAATGTCAGACTGGTTTGTTCATGCACTCAAAAAATATAATGGACATATCATCATGACAGAAAAAGAATTATTTGCTGAAGCACAAATTGCAGCAACAGTAGAGAAAAAAACACTTGTGATTGAGGATTTAAAAGATATCAAAAGAGGTGTAATAGAAACCTGGAAAGAGGTCTTAGGGTATGAGGAGGTAGACGAAGAAAAAGATTTTATTATGCAAGGAGGCAATTCAATCAGTGCAATTAATCTGGTTGCCTCTTTAGAAGCAAAATTTCCGGTTCATCTTCCAGAAGATTTTTATGATAGTGTTCCAAATATAGAAGAGATATGCAGGCTGATTGAGAGACAAATGAATCTGAAGAAACAGTGCGTGGAAGTACAGGGTATAAAACCATTTAATCAGTTTATGTTTAATAATTGTTTTTACAGTGCATTGTTCTCAGTATTACAGAAATACGAAATCTCAATCCCAGATTTCATTTTAAATTTTGAGCCAAGATGTTTGCAAAAAAGAAAATCGTTTCAAATTGAATTTGTAAATAAGGAAAGTTTAGAAGTTCTACTAGAAAAGTTCAATCTGGAACTTAAAGAATATGATGAGAAACAGAATCTGATAGATTGTCTGAAGAAAGCAATAACGTCTGGAAATCCTGTTATATTGGGCGTGGACTGTTATTATATTTCTATTCGTGAGGACATGTTCAAGAAAATACACTATGCACATAGTGTTACTGTTTTTGGGTTTGATGAATCTACAGAAGAAGTGATAGTGATGGAGCAGATGAATTTCGAAAGCTTTTCTTATCAGAAACGTAGAATTTCTTTTGAGGATATTTCCAATGCGTATTTTGGATACAAAGAAAATTTTCCAGATAAAGAATTAGATTATGTTGAGTTATACCCTTCAGAAGAAAGAAAAGGAAATTCCCAGAATGCAAAATTGGTTTTATGGGACTATAAGCAGATTCTTAACGAGATAGCGGGCATATTTTCTTTACCGACTAAAGGACAGAAAGATGAAGCGATAGAAGTGAAAATTTTAAATGAAACGATAAATTTCCTAGAGATTACAAGATATTTAATTCTTGAACTGCAGGAAGAAAAAGAAAAGCAAGATGAGATAGAAATGTTATTACGCTCCTTTCAAAAATTAAGAATTAGATTTGTGAGAAAAAAGAGTAACTGGAAGCAAGTTTGTGCAGATGTATTAGAACTTATTTAAAAGAAGAGAAGGATAACAATGAAATATAAATTAACAGAGTATCAGAAAAGTATTTATTATAATGAATGTCTCTTCAAAGGGGAAGCATTACATAATATCGGTGGAAGTGTACATATACAAGGAAAGATAGAGTATGAAAAGCTGAACTGGGCATTTAACAGGTTAATAGAAAGCCAGACTTCTTTGCGTACCCATATTGTATTGGAAGATGGAGAAGTGTATCAGGAAGTGAAGGCATATAAACAATTTTATTTACCATTTGTTTTACAAAAAGATGGCATTTCCTACGAAAAACATAAAAAAAGTATTATGGAGAAGCCGATGGAACTTTATCAGAATGATTTGTTCTATTTTGAACTGTACCAGGTTTCAGAAGAGGAATATTTTTTAACTGTAGTATTGCATCATATTATATCAGATGGATGGTCCATGGAAGTTATTTTTCAAATGCTCAATGCTTTTTATGAAGAGGATGAGTCAAAAAAACAGGAAATCGTTGTTTACGAGTATAGCCAGCTTCTTCAGTTTACAAATGATTATAGGGCAGGAGAGCGTTACGAAAAGGATAAGGAGTATTTGAAACAAGTTGCAGAGACTATAAAAGAAACAGTAGAAGGTTCTGCTAACAGTATACGGCAAGCGAAACGAAAAAGATTTTATATAGAGAATTCAATAAGAGAAGAATTAAAACAGTATTTAGAATGTAACCAGATGACAGGAAATCAGTTTTTTGTTAGTCTTTTTGCATTGCTTTTGGCGTATTTTAAGCAAAGGAATCAAGTGTATATTGGTATTCCTATTTATAACAGAAGAAATTCTGTTCAGAAAAGAACTGTTGGAATGTTTACAAATATCATTCCACTTGTAATCAACACAACTGGGAAGGAAGGAGTAGATGATTACATAAAGCAGGTTTCGAAAGATATGAAAGAAGGATTTAAACATTCCTTATATTCCTATCAGGAACTGTTAAATGAGGTAGAAGGAAATAAATCTAATTTGGCATATCATTTCACCTTTAATTATTACAATATGAAGTTTGGAGAGCAGTTTTGTGGATTTAATGCAAATTTTATAAATCACTTTTCTGGAACCCAAATCTATGAATTACAGATGTCGCTTTGCGAATGGGGCAACATGGATAAACTAGAGTTGGATTTTGATTACAATGTGGAAGAATATTCGGAGGAAATGATAGATTATATGTATCAGACTCTGGTGTATCTATGTGAACAGATTATAAAAGGTGTAAATCAGCTGAAGGAATTAAATTATGTATCTGAGGATGAACTGGAGGAAAGAGCAAACTACAATTGTACTGAAAAGAAAATCCAGACAGAAAGCATATTTGGGCTGTTCAGCAAAGAAGTGAAGGAGCATCCAGATTTTCTAGCGGTATGGGAAAATAATAAAAAATATTCGTATCAGGAATTTTGGAGACTTGTTTTCCAATGTATAAAATACCTTAAAAAGAAGGGAATACAGGAAAATGATTATGTTTGTCTACATGTAGAACACTCTGTTTATTTATTGGCTGCAATATATGCAATTATATATATAGGAGCTGTTTTTGTACCACTTGACAAAAAATGGTCAGATAAGCGGAAACGGTATATTTTTGAAAAAATCAGTGCAAAGTTTGTTCTTGTAGATGATGTAGATGAAGAAATTTCTTATGAGGATATCGAAAACATAAAGGTAAGAGATTTTGAGAAAGAAGCAGAAGAATTGGAGGAAAAGGAACTCCCAAAATGCTGTGTAGGTGAAAGAGTACTTTATATTCTATTTACTTCCGGAACTACAGGAAATCCCAAAGGGGTAGAAGTAACAAATTCTTCATTACTTAATTATATTCTTTGGGCAAAAGATGCATATCAGGTTACAGGAAATGATATCTTTCCACTTTATTCATCTATAGCATTTGATTTTACCTTGACTACTATATTTGTTACATTCTGTTCAGGAGCAGCAGTAAAAGTTTACCTAGATGATGAAATCTTGCATCCAATTTTTAAAATTGTCCGTGAAAATATCTGTAGTGTTGTTAAGGTAACACCATCCCACTTAAATATTATTGCAAGTGAAACCTATACGAATAACAAAATTCGTGCATTTATAATCGGAGGAGAAAAGTTATTAATTGAGACTATACATAAAGTAGAAAAAAGCTTTCAACATGAAATTGCTTATTATAATGAGTATGGACCTACGGAGGCAACAATTGGCTGTATGAGTTACCAATACAATAAAGAACTGTCAAATGTAACTTCTGTTCCGGTAGGTGTTCCAATCCATAATGTAAAAATTTATTTATTGGATAAAGAAAGAAAACAAGTTGGAAGATTTGTTCCGGGAGAAATGTATATAGCTGGAGCTTGCTTGGCAAAAGGATATTATAGGAATAAAATATTAACGGACGAAAGATTTGTTGAAAATCCATTTGAACCAGGAACTAAAATGTATAAAACAGGTGATATTGCGAAATTTATATCACCTGACAATATAGAGTATCTTGGCCGTATCGATAAGCAAGTGAAACTGAATGGATATAGAATTGAATTAGATGAGATCTTAACGGCCATTATGCAAAATGAATATGTTAGAGACTGTGTTGTTGAAATTGTTACAAAGAACGGAAATCAGGAGATTATAGCATATGTTGTTTTAAATGCCTATGAAGTTAGTTTACTTTATGAATATCTTTCCGATTATTTAACCTCATATATGATGCCAAGAAAAATAATTCAGGTAGACCAGATTCCATTGACGACTAACGGAAAAGTTGATCATGAAGTATTAAAACAGATTAGGGAAAATGAAAGTACAGATACCGTGGAAGAAATAGGTATTGAGGTAAATGAAAAAGAAAAGATTGTCATGAATGTTTTAAGTGAACTGTTGCATATGGAAATCCATGATTTAAATGCAGACTTTATTGAATTAGGAGGAGACTCCATTAAAGCAATTATGTTTGCCCAGAAGTTAGAATACTACCATTACCAAATTAAAATAAAGGACATATTAATGTATCCTAAGCTTAGAGATATTGCAAAAAGAATGACAGATAATACAGCACAGAAAAAAAATCTAGATGATGTTCTCGCTGAAAAAATTGCATGGACTCCAATTGTTCGAAGATTTCTCTTTAACCAGAACTTAAGTAGAAATGGTAGTAACCAGTCAGTCGTGATTCAATTTAAAAAGCCAATTGCTATAGAAAAGATGTCTAGTTATTTCAAAATACTGCAAAGAAAACATCCTGTGTTATGTATAAACGTTAATAAGGAAAAGAAACTTTTGTATAATAGCCATCATTTAGAGCATAAGATTGAAATCAAAGAATATAAAGAGGGAGAATATTTCTTTGATCTAAACCGTGACTTACTGTTTGCAGTACAGAAAATAGATGAATGTACATTCAAAATTATAATAAATCATTTAATTATAGATTTTGTATCATGGAAAATATTTTTATCTGACTTAGATTTTCTGGTAAGGAATGGAGAGACGGAACAGTCTGTTGAATTAATAGGGGAAGAAATTTCTTATGCGGAATATACAGCAAAGAATGCATGGACACCGGATAGTGTTATTTTTAGTAGGCAGAGCACATTAGGAAAACAGAAAAAATATAAGTTTGTATATGAGGTAGCTGAACTTTTGCCATCTATAAGCAAAATTAATCTGCAGTACCAGATTTCATATGCTGATTTGATAAATGCAGTTTTCGCACAGACATTTCTTCAAATGTATAACAATTCAGTTGTAATAGAGAAAGAAAGTTTTGGAAGAAAACATATGGATGGCATAAAAATTGAAAATGTAATGGGCTGGATGACCCAGCTCGAATATATGTATTTTGAAAATGAGAAAGCAAAAGATGTATTTCATAGTGTATTAGAGCAATATAAAGAACCTAATTTAATTACAAATGAACTGCTTGGGCAACAAAGAGTCCTTCGAGTAAATTATTTAGGAGACCTGCATTTTACCTTCCAGGCGTTTTCCCTACAAGAAGAAAACGGGGAAAAGTTAAATTACGAATTTTGTGAAAATACAGATTATGATTATCAGATTGATATTTTTGAAGAAGGTCAAAATCTAAATCTGTTTGTCATAAGTGAAAAGGGTGAAAAAGAGGTCTACCGTTTTCTGGAACTGTTTTACAAGAACTTAACTCAATCACTTAGTTTTGAAAGTAGAAATGAAATAGATGAGATTGAGTATATTGATGAAGGTTTATCTATGGAGGATCTGAATTTGCTTTTAGAGGGGATGGAATAGGAGATCACATATGGCAAATATAATTATTTTTTCTTTTCCCTATTATGGACATGTAAACTATTTAACAAAGGTAGCGAAAATGCTTTCAAAGGAAAACCAGGTATATATGGATATTGATAAAAAGTATTCCTATATGCTCGAAGGAACAAATGTACATATATTAGAAACCAAGTTTCAAGGAGATACCAAAACAGAAGATGTTGGCTTAAAAAAGCAATTAGAGTCAGTCTTTTATTTTGCCGATGGACTTTTAGCTTGTGCAGAGTCGTACCTGAGGGATATGGATTATATAAAGAAGCTGGAGCCAGATTGTATTATACTGGATTCTATGGCTTATTGGGGAAAGAAGATAGCAGTAAATCTTCAAGTTCCCTATATCTCTTCTGTGACAATGCAGCCAATTGGGAAAGAGGACTTTTCAAAAGATTTAAAGCTTGTATTGCAAGGTTACATTGGGGATACTAGTATAAGTGAAAAAAGCTTAAAAAGAGAAATAAGAATGTATGAAGTAATACTGCAAAAAAAGTACCAAGATGAAGCATTTTATATTTTGGACTGTATTTGTGCAAATGGGATGTTAAATATCCTGTATACAGCCCCAGAACTTATTTATTATAAAAATGCCCAGGAAAATTCTTGCTTATTCTTAGGAATACTGTTACCTGAAAAAACGAAAATGGGGAATAGAACAAAAGAAAAGGGAATATATATTTCATTTGGCACGATTCTGAGATTAAAAGAGCTGATTGTGAAATGTATAGATGGAGTTAAAGATTTAGCATGTACTGTTTATGTTTCAGCAGGAGAATATGAAGAGGAATTACGTAACAAGTACAAAAGTTATCCTAATATTAATATTGGAAAATTTCTGAAACAGCTGGATTTGATAGAAAAGTGCAGTCTTTGTATATGTCATGGTGGACAGAATACGGTTATGGAATCCTTATATTATGAAGTACCTTTGTTAATTATCCCGCAGGTAAATGATGAATTTATCAATGCTGAATTTGTAAAAGAACGTGGCTATGGAGAGAAGATACTGAGCAAAGAAGTTACATCGGAGCTTATAAAAAAGAAAAGTATTGAGATTATGGAATCGAGGGATATAAAGGAAAAAGTAGGGAATGCATCTAAGCAATTACGTGTTTATAGCAATCAAGAGTACAGAATGAAACAAGAGGAATTATGTAAAGCAGTTAAATTGCTGTTAAATAAAGAAAGGAGATAGTTATGGGAAATATTGCTTTCTTTTCAATTCCTTTATTTGGACATATTAATTATGGCTTAAAGATAGCAGCACGACTCATGAAAAGAGGACATTCTATTTATTATTATTCAGGTATTGCATTTAAAGACTATATTGAACAAAAAGGAGTACAGTTCTGCCAGTATTCCGATGAGATTGAACAGCTGTTTTCACAAGGTAGTACATACAATCCTCAAGCAACAAAAGCTATTGATAATAAGAAGGTAGATTATTATCAGGAAATATATTATTTAGGGATTCATTTGTTTACTATTACCGATATTTTCATGAAAAAGGATATAAAGGAATTAGAAAAAAAAAATCTAAATGCAGTTGTATTTGATAATATTGCAATATGGGGAAAACTCATTGCAAAAAAGTTAGGTATTTTAAGTTTTGCTTCTGGAACACCATATTGTTTCAATGCAAAAATGATAGAAACCTATCCAGAAGAATTTGCAAAATTTATCTTACAGGAGCATGATTTTTCCTATGATTGTGTGACACCATTTATACGTATCTGTAATAAAAAGTTATGGCGGATGTACCCAGAGCTAAAGGAGGTATCTATTTTAGATAATTATGGAGGATGTGGAGATTTCAATTTTATTTACACTTCTAGCCGGTTTCAGATGCACGCAGATTTAATTGACCAAAAGAAAAATAGATTTACAGGCATCTTAGTGGATGAAGATGATATAAAGGAAGATATCGAAGTGTATATCGAGAAGGATAAAAAGAATATTTACATTTCTTTCGGTACTATTTATAATAGCACGGTTTTATATCAAGTGTGTATTAATGCATTGAAGGATATGGATGTAAATGTATTGCTCAGTATTGGGAAAGCCAATGATGCCTCAGATTTCGTCAGTCTGCCAGATAACTGGCATGTACGGAAGAACTGGCCACAGATCAAAGTACTTCAGAATATTGATGTTTTCATTAGTCATGGAGGTAATAATAGTATACGTGAAGCTGCGAACTTTGGGGTTCCAACGCTAATTATTCCTCAGACAGGAGATCATTATCTTACAGCAGAAGATATTAAGAAAAATAATATGGGGATTGTGATTGAGGGAGATGTACACGAAGACATCTTAAAAGAATCCGTGTATAAATGTCTGTATGATGAGGCAATAAAACAGAATTGCATGGAAGTAGCCAAAGAAATGCAACAGTTAGGTGGCCTTTCGCAGGTTGTGGAAGACATAGAAAACTATATGGAGAGAGGTGGAATTTATGATTAAAACATTTGATTTATCACAGCATAAATTAATTTCATTTGAAATAGGGACAGGCTGCAATTTAAAAAATATTCATTTAGAATGTCCAATCAACAAAATAAAGAGAGAATCAGACAGAAAGACCCTGACTCCAGATATTATATGTACTGCTATGGACCAGGCAAAAGAACTGAATTTTAATGGGTATTTTGCTTTTCATCATTATAATGAGCCATTGTTGTATATAGAAAAAATACAGGAGGTAATCGAAAAAAGACCATATTATAAATATCTGCTTTGGACCAATGGAACGCTGATTCAGGATATTCAGAAAAAAGGATATTCCTTAGCTATATTTGATAAAGTTGTCATAACCTGTTACAATATGAATGATATTAAATATTTTGAAGAAATAAAAGAAAAGTATCTAGATGTAACAATAGGAATTGCAGATATGGATGAACGGCTTAATATTTACAATAGTACCTACCAGAATGAGTTTTCTTGTAAGAAACCTCTAGTTGAAATGCCAATTGATCATTATGGAGAAATCACACTATGTACACATGACTGGAAAAATACCTGCAAGATCGGAAATATTATCAACGAATCTTTAAAAGAAATTGTGATGGGAGAACATTATCAGAGTATACTGAATAGTTCACGTAAAATAGGGATCGGCAAGAACTGTGAAGAAGTCTGCAGGCATTGTACATATGCGTATATTACGCTGAAACCGAATAAAACTCTTATTTAAGTAGGTGATGGGATGAAAACTGCAATAGGATTTAATGGACAAGGGATACAGAATAAAAAAGTATATCTGGAATTAAAAGAAAAATACAAAGAAACGGAAGTAATTATACAAAGAGCAAACCAGATACTTTCGTTTGATTTAGCATACGTACTGCAGCATGAAAAACTCATAAATGCAGTGGAATATACACAAGTTGTAGTCTACGTAATTAATTATATTATGTATCAATATATGATAGAACAAATGAATATTCATCCATCTATCGTTTTGGGACACAGTTTAGGGCATTATAATGCTTTGACGTGTGCAGGTGTTTTTTCTTTTGAGGATACTTTAAAAATTGTAGAACGAAGGGCCTATTTGACAAGCCAGTGTGTAAAGGGACGTTCTTGTGGGTTATTTGCAATTAAGGGTAAGCAGATTGATATTGAATGGATTAAGAACAAGTGTAAACAGTTATCGTATGGAGAAAAAGTTGTTGAGGTAGCCATTATAAATTCTTCTGAAGAAGTAGTGCTTGCGTATTATGATTACTTTTTTGAAGAATTAGTCGAATGTTTCAATGAATATTTCCTTATTAAATTAAATGTTTCAGCACCATATCATTCAAGTGCATTAAATAAGATAGCTGCTGAGTTTTATAAATTTTTAAGTGAATTTCCTGTGAATCAGCCTAAGATAGCCGTTGTATCCAATTGTACAGGCTCTTTGTTAGAAAAGGAAACTATAAAGAGTGATTTGGTTTTGCATTTGACCAGTACAATCAATATGCAGCGTTGCATTCAATATATAAGAAATTATGATGTTTTGGATCTAGTAGAAGTAAGCTTTGAAAGAGTCATTTCGAAAATTGCAAAGACCATGAAAAATATAAATACGTATACGATAGGCTTAGAGGAAGCACAGCAGAATTTCCATAACGCTTTAGCAGAAGGACAGAGCAATAATATGCTAACTTGTTTTTTGGAACTATATGGTAATCTCTTGAGTATGCCAGAAAGGGAGAAGTATATCCCTACAAGTCAGCTAGAGGAATATTATGCAATATTAAAAAACGTATATAAAGATGGAAAAGTGGATTATCAATGTTTTGCAGAATTCCGAAACAGATATCATGATATTGCAACAAGAAGTGAAGGACAACTAACAGATGATCAAACGTTATTGTTACAGTATCACTTAAGGATGTTTGAGTGAGGGGGGGTATGTCACAGATTACAATATCAAATATGAGTTATCAATATTCAAGTTGTTATAATCCAATTTTTGAAAAAGTAAATCTTGTATTGGATACTAATTGGAAATCAGGATTGATAGGAAGAAATGGAAGAGGAAAGACAACATTATTAAAATTATTAATGGGAGTTTTGGAGCCAGATTCCAGATATATAAAATTGCCAGGTGGAATTGATTATTTTCCATATGAAAATGTTACGGGATACACCAAAGTAATTGATATCATAAAAGAAAACATAGGTGGTTTACGTACAATGGAAATTGTAATAGATGAAATCATTAATTCAAATAACCAGGGCCTCTTTGATGAATATAACACGATTTTAGATAAGTACACATAAATGAATGGCTATGAAATGGAAGCAAATATTCAAAAGGAATTTGATTTAATGAATCTGAATAAGGAGCTGTTAGAAAGAGATTTTTTGACTCTTTCAGTTGGGGAAAAAACAGCCATTCAACTGATAGCTTTATTTTTAAAGCCAAACCATTTTATCCTTCTAGATGAACCGACAAACCATCTGGATGCTGTTCGGAAGGAAATGGTAATGGGGCATCTAAGCAAGAAAAAAGGCTTTATTGTGATATCGCATGACCGTAATTTTCTGGATAATGTTGTGGATCACATTATATGTATCAATAAAACAGACATCACAATAGAGTAAGGCAATTATTCTTCATGGAAACAGAACAAGGATGTAAAAGAGCAGTTTGAATTACGTATAAAGCTGAAGCTAGAACGTAGGATTGAGCAAAATAAAGTATGGTCAGCAAGAGGGGAAAAGCAAAAGTATGAGTTCAAATGCCATGTGTGTGAGAATGGAGCTAAAAAATTCCAGAGACAGTCAAGAAATTCTCAAAATAGTATTGAAAAGAATATAGACACAAAGAATGATTTGTTGTTAAATTTTGAATAGAAAAAATAGTCAGTGATTGAAGGGGGAGAATTTAATAAAGATTGGTTGATTAAGGTAGACAGATTAAATTTTACTTACCCAGATTCCAATAGGAGAATTCTAAACAATGTAAGTTTTGAAATAAAGGTTGGAGATCGGATTTGGATAAGAGGCAAAAATAGTACAGGGAAAACGACATTACTGAAACTTCTTAGTTCAGATTTAGAAAGTGATTCTGTAGAATATGCAGATGGCTTGAAAATAGCAAAAGTTGACCAGAAGACGACATGGACAGAGGGAATGGTGAAAGAGGTATTCTATCAGTTGGAGAGAGTAGATAAAGAAAATTTCAAATACTTCTAGAGTATATGCCAATGCTTCGACGTACCGGATGATTATCTAGAAAGACCAATTGAAACGTATAGTAATGGAGAAAGAAAAAAGTGGATATTGCAAGGGCGTTGTCGCAGAATATGAATCTTGTTTTTCTAGATGAGCCACTAAACTATATGGATATTTATTTTAGGGAACAATTAGAAGTAGCACTTTTAGAGTGCAATACAACATTAGTGTTTGTAGAACATGATGAGCGTTTTAGGAGAATATAGCTACAAAAAAAATGAATCTGTATTAGATTAAATTTTTAAGTATAATGGGATGGGGAAAATGAAGGGGGGATAATATTTATCAATATATATTTTTCTATAAAATAGTTAATTTATATGGTATTTTGATGTATAGGTATAGTTAGAATACTTAATTATATAAAAAATAGGGATAAAATTAAATTAGTTTCTTTTTAGGAACTAGTGAGGCAATCTAGGTTAATGCATCACGATATGGCTTTTTTGATAAGGCATAGAAGGCATGGGTTAGGTAGAAAGTTAATAAATTAAAAAAGTATAATTTAACCTGTATTATTCACCAAAATACCTTAACACCTTATATTTAGCAAATTAGATTTATTAGTTTAATATAGAATGTTTTTTTATTTGAAAAGTTATTAATTGCTACAAAAGGATAGAGTTTACCCTCCCTATAAGTAAGCTATGACCAAAAGTCTATGCGATTTCTATAAGCTATATTTCAATAATGGTAATACATGCATATTTATGTATAAATATTCTCTAAAAACTATCTATATTAGAATTTGTAGGATATCTAAAGGGAAAGTGCCTTGATGGTATTTGATAAACATCCCGAGTATGCAAGTAAGAGGGATAGATCATTTTGGGTATGGGGATATTATGTATCAACAGCAAGTAATATTACAGAAGAAGCAATAAAACTACATATTAAAGAACGAAGAATTAAAGAAAGTAGCCTCTTGTAGAGGCAGCTAGTAAGAATGATTGTGGCATCTACCTCTAAGGCGAGCAAGTAATTTGTCCTTATAGGGTAAATATCAAACCATAACATGAAGTGGTGGAATACTTATTTATTTTATGGAAATGAATACTAAGCTAGAGGTTGAACACAAAATATCCGATCTGATTATGGGTATTGATTTAGTTAAGGAGCAGATATGGATTGCACAAGGAGAATCGCTTAAACAAAATCAGGATGATATATTGTTTCGGGGCTATGCGATTCAAGGTACAATATTAGTGGAGTATTTTAATGGTAAGTTCATATTGGAATTCGAGAAGATTACCAAATTTGATATGCCTGGTGGGTTTGGTGTAAGGATATATTCTTCCTATGAAATAAATAATATAGTAATAACCTATTATGATTCTATCTGTGTAAGATATGTTGCAATGATTATGATAAAATACAGGCAGTCAATAGAATGTTAAGATGTTTAGATAAAATGCAGGTTGAGGTGTTTTAACTAACAGAGAAGTTGATGAATACCTTAGAGGATTCAAGGTTCTTAACAGGTGATTATACAATCACATTTTTTGACACCTTTAACAAGAAGAGGTAGAGTATGATAATTATAAATTGTATTAATATAACAGATATTAATAATGATAGCTATCAGCTGCTTAGAAATGCAGTTTCAGAAGAAAGGCGTATAAGAGCAGATCATTTTCATTTTATGGATGATGCGAAAAGATGCGTTTGTGCGGAATTATTACTCCAATATAGTCTTTTTCAGGAATTTGGACGATTAGTAGAGATGGAGATTATCTATAATAAATTTGGAAAGCCATTTTTGAATCATACAAAAGGTTTTTCATATAACATATCTCATTCTGGAAAGTGGGTAGTAATTGCGTATGGGAGTAGCGAAGTTGGAATTGATATTGAGAGAATTCAGATAGTGAAAGAGAATATTGTTGATAGATTTTTTGCGGAAGAAGAGAAGATTTTTATTCATGAGGGTACAGGAAATGAGCAGAAAGAAAGATTTACACAGATTTGGACACTAAAGGAGAGCTATATCAAATATCTTGGAACTGGGCTTTCAACTAGACTTAATTCATTTTCTGTAAATGTTTTAGATGGTATGGTAACCAATCAAAATGGTGATATCCAAAATAATTTAAGAATAAAAAGTTATCTGTTTGATAAAGACTATTACATATCAGTGTGCAGTAGAGATGAAGAAGTCACTATTCATGAGATTAAGTTGGAGGATTTGATTCAATTTATAAATAGCAGTGTATAGAAGGGAAAATGAACAAATTGAATAGTGATTTAGATAAAGAGACTATTTAGTTTAAAGAGCTTGATAGTGACGTGCTGGTAAAACTTTTGGAAGGGTATATTACTATACAATAGCTAAGAGAGCTGAGTGTAATAAATGACAATATTAATCCCCGAGTTATGCAAGGGTGAATAGAGTAAACAGTAGTATTACATTGATTATAATAAAGCCTCCTAGGAGGAGATTCTAATGACAATTTAAGTTTATCATACTGTAAGTGGAAATGCCAATATCATATAGTTTTTATACCAAAGTATAGAAGAAAGGTGATGTACGGGCAAAATAAAGGTGGATGTGCGAGAACAACTAAAAAACTCTGTTAGTATAAAAGGTTGAGAAAATAGAGGGGTAGTATGTTTTGAAGTGCACCCCAAATGTTAGACTTTATAGCGTAGTAACTTATGGAGTTGTCAATAAAAAGTAGACACAAAGTTAAGTTGATTTTATGAATTTAATTCTTCAAATTGTGCAGGTGAAATATACCCAAGAGCAGAATGAATTCGCTTTGTGTTATAATACAT
>NZ_JACRSY010000028.1 GCF_014384995.1 Zhenhengia yiwuensis
CTTCAAGAACTAATTTCACTGCAGCAATTTTAAACTGTTTATCATAACTTCTTCTCATAAGTAGACCACCTTTCACTATTTTATCTTAACTTTGTGTCTACTTTATCATACCATGCCCACAGTTTTATTATTTAAACTGTCTACCTTAAGGGGAGCATATCAATCGCTGCTACCTATCCATCTTTTTATATTATCCCCTATTTACTTATCTAATAGCATCTTATTTACGCTTTGCACAATATATTCTCTATCTGTAATAACGTCATAAAATCCTTTTCCACAATATAAACGTTGTATATCTACTGTGCGCATATCACTAAGCTGAAGTCTTGTAAGCATACCATTCTTAAAGTTATTTACTGCAATATCTAATTGAAATTCTGGGTCAGGTGGTAATGAATCTGCTTTCACAGATGTCGTTGGAATTACTACAAACTTACTCTTAAAATACTTAAACACATAGCACCAATGCCCACCATAAAGTTCCTTTGGAAATCCCCTTGTTAAGTTAAAATATGCAATCTGGTGTACTTTTGGTATATGCTTAGGCCTATAAAAAGTAGTTGATGGATCACCCGTCTGCTTTGGTGTGAGCTCATCATAAAAATAGGATAATTGACCTACATGATATTCCAAGTCTGTTACAAAACCTTCAATATCTGTATAGTTTTTAAGCTCTTTTAGAGCATTTGAAATATCATTCATTCTAGCATCAATGTCCATGGTCTCCCCCCTTACAAAATAAACAACTTTAAGATTATTCTATCATGAATCAAATAAAAATTAAAGTATATTTTTATAATTTTCCCATTTTTAACCAATTATCTTCCAAAAAGAACTCCTTAAAGTTTCTCTCTTTAAGGAGTTCTTTTTCTTAATGTTTAAAATGTCTCATTCCCGTAAAGACCATAGCAATGCCTGCTTCATTACATGCTTTAATGGAATCTTCATCACGGATTGAACCACCTGGTTGAATAATAGCTGTAATACCAGCAGCAGCTGCTGCTTTTACACAATCATCAAATGGGAAGAAAGCATCTGATGCAAGAACACTACCTTTTACACCTTCTTCTCCTAAGAATTCAATTCCATGTTCAATAGCTTGGTTTGTCGCCCATATACGGTTAGTTTGACCACCGCCAAGACCTACTGACATTCCATTTTTAGCTAATGCAATACCATTTGATTTAACATGTTTTACAAGCTTCCACGCAAAACGTAAATCTTCCATCTCTTTTTCTGATGGCTCACGATCTGTTACTACCTTAAGATCTTCTTCTACTAAAAGTTCTAAATCTTTTTGTTGTACGATAAGTCCACCATCTACTTTTTTCATTGTAAGTGCATGTGGATCGAAGTAAGTAATATTGTCTAGTTTAAGGACACGAAGGTTCTTCTTAGTTTTAAATATTTCTAATGCTTCATCAGTATAATCTGGCGCAATAACAATCTCGAAGAAAATCTTAGTCATTTCAAGTGCTGTTTCTTTGTCAATAATTTGGTTTGTTACAATAATACCACCAAAGATTGATACTGGATCTGCTTCATAAGCTTTTTGGTAAGCTTCAAGTACATTAGCCCCTACACCTACACCACATGGGTTAGCATGTTTTACAGCTACTACTGCTGGTTCACTGAACTCACGAAGTAATTCCAATGCCCCATTTGCATCATTAATATTATTATATGAAAGCTCTTTCCCATTAAGCTGAATAGCATCTGCAAGTGTACCTTTTGTTTTACCTACTTCTTTATAGAAAGCTGCTACTTGGTGAGGATTTTCACCATAACGCATATCTTGTACTTTTTCATAAGACATTGTAAGCGTATTTGGTAAGCTATAATCGCCTCTTTGTACTCTTAAGTAATTAGCAATCATTGTGTCATAGTTTGCAGTATGTTCAAATACTTTTGTTGCTAAGTAGAAGTTAGTATCTGTACTTACTTTGCCACTTGCTTTAAGCTCATCAAGAACAACAATATAGTCTGCTGGGTCTACAATAACGCTTACATCATGATTGTTTTTAGCTGCTGAACGAAGCATTGTTGGTCCACCGATATCGATATTTTCAATAGCTTCTTCTAATTTAACGTCTTCTTTAAGTATTGTTTGTTTAAATGGATAAAGATTTACTACAACAAGGTCAATATTAGACAGGCCAAGTTCCTGCATTTGTTTTTGATGTTCTTCATTCTCACGAATGTTAAGAATACCTGCATGAATAGCTGGATGAAGCGTTTTTACCCTACCATCTAAGCATTCTGGAAAACCTGTTACTTCTGAAATTCCGATTATATTAAGTCCTTCATTTTTAAGTGTATTATATGTTCCCCCTGTAGAAATAATTTGTACACCTAAGCTTATGAGTTCTTTCGCAAATTCTACAATCCCCGTTTTGTCTGAAACACTAATTAATGCTCTCATTTTTCTCTCTCCTTTTAGGTTTTATAATAAAATAATCTATTTTATGGAATAAAAAAGACCGTCCAGGCTTCTACCGTAATAGTAGAGTGCCCAGACGGTCGGCTTACATTCTTATACTCCTTGCAGTTAATTCTGCTTATCCGTCAGTCATATAAGAACCTTATAGTAAATGTTTAAAACAATGGAATCTGTATTAGGCAATAAGTTTAAGTACAAAAAGTAGTGCCATAATGTACATTACAATACTTACATCTTTAGCTTTACCTGTTAACACTTTTACTGCTACATAAGAGATACCACCAAATACGATACCTTCTGAAATACTTGCTGTAAATGGCATCATAGCAAGTGTTAAGAATGCTGGTAATGCTTCAGTAATATCTTCAAAGTTTACTTTTACAATACTTTCAAGCATTAAAATCCCTACTACAATAAGTGCTGGCGCTGTTGCAAAAGATGGAATAGCAATGAAGATTGGCGCTGCAAAAAGTGCTAATCCAAAGCAAACTGCTGTTGAAAGTGATGTAAGACCTGTACGTCCGCCTGCGATAACTCCTGCGCTACTTTCAACAAAAGTCGTAACTGTTGAAGTTCCAAGAAGTGCCCCTGCTGTTGTCCCTACTGCATCAGCAAAAAGTGCTTGTTTAACGCGTGGAAGTTGACCATTTTCATCTAAGTAATCAGCTTTTGTTGCTACACCAATAAGTGTACCTAATGTATCAAATAAATCTACAAATAAGAATGAGAATACTACAGTAGCAAAAGTAAGAATGCTTTCCGCACTTCCAAATACCTCGCTCATTGCTGGGAATTTGAATGCTACTTCACTAAGTCCACCAAATAATCCTTCTGCCCCCGCAAAGTTTGGAATAAGTGAGTAAACACCTGCATCAGGATTTACTACATACCATCCTGTAAGCTCTGCTACAATACCTAAAAGATATGTTGCTACGATACCAATTAATACTGCACCTGTTACATTACGTTTCATAAGTACTACTATAAGGATTACACCTAACATACAAAGTACAGCTTGTGGTGATGTCATATCACCAAGTGCTAAAAATGTATCTGGATTTGATACGATAACACCTGCTCCTTTGAATCCAAGGAAAGCAATAAATAAACCAATCCCTGCACTTACTGAATACTTCATACATCTTGGAATAGCATTGAATAATGCTTCACGCACATTGAATGCTGTAAGAATTAAAAAGATAATACCTTCTATAAATACTGCAAATAATGCAAACTGCCATGAATATCCCATTACACCACATACTGTGAAAGCAAAGAATGCATTAAGGCCCATACCTGGTGCTAATGCAAATGGATAGTTAGCTACAAAAGCCATTACTACTGTTGCTATGACAGACGCAAGTACAGTCGCTACAAACACACCGTGTTTATTCATACCCGCTGCACTTAATATATCTGGGTTAACAGCTAATATATAGGCCATTGTCATAAAGGTTGTAATACCAGCTAGAATTTCTGTTTTAACTGTGGTCTTGTTTTCTTTCAGTTTAAAAAATTTCTCCACAATAAATCCCCCTCTTATTCTTGTAATATAGAGTACGTTGTAAATTTCTTATATCTGTATCATACATTACAACTAAGAGGAGGTCAATAGTTTTTTCGAACATTTTATAAGACGTTTACATTTAATGTTCGAAACCTTAACTTTTATTCTCTATTTAATCTCTACACGCAATTTATTTTTTTATGCTCAACCTTATGGATTTCAATACCTTTTAATGTACCGTATTCTATACGTTTCTTAATTCGACCCGGTTCGATAATATACATACTTGAAACAAATATTCTATATTGTTCATCTATTTTGAGTGCAACTAGCAAAGGATCTTTGTACCATTTCACCAATTCAAATCGTCCCGTTGCAAGCCCATCTATTCCTATATAATCTGGTTCCCTAAGCACCTCCACTAACTTATCAAAGTAAAGTTTATACGTATAAGGATGGCGTCTTCTAATATGCTTTTTCGTTCTTTCATCGATAAAAATCCCCCTAATCTCTCTCTCTGGGCATATGACTTCTCTTAGCTCATCATGTAACCTTCTTAAACATTGTCTAGACGCTCTCATAGGAATCCCCTCCTGCTAAACTTCTTCCCTTCTACTAATACTATACGTGCTATTTTCCCCCCTTGTGCATAGTATAAATTTCATTTAATTAAAAGACATATATTTGTCCCTTATTCCATATATATGTAATAGGACATCTTATATATTAAAAAGGAGGGTAATAATGTCTCATCCTAAATTTTTGGTCTTCAAATTACAAGACCTCAAGATTCCATTTATTATGCTAGCTGTTGCAGTTGTAGCCTTCTCAGTATTTATGCTGTCAGGTGATGATACTACTGCAACCTTTGCACCAGATGACAGCTATGAAGACGGTATGTACATAGCGAATATTGCTTTTACAGATGCAGACATGGATTTAGTTGTTGAAGTTAAGGACAAACAGATCAAATCTATTTCATTAGATGGGTTTGATGAAACAGAAAGAACTCTTTACAAAGACCTTAATGAGAGTATTCCTTTTGTAAACGACTACGTTACTTCAACACAATCTCTTGATTTGCCTGAAACAAGCACTATTTCCGCATCTACCAGTATACTTATGGACGCTATAAAAATCGCTTTATCAGATAATAAAGATGCTGTTCTTACAACGTCCTACGAAGTACCTCTTCTTGAAGCTATTACTGAAGAAACTGCTGATGGTGAATCTCTTAAAGAAGAAACACCTAACGAAGAAGCTCTTCAAGAAGAAGAGGCTACTGAAGATGTCATATCAGAAAATGTTACTTCTGATGATGCTACTGGTACGGAAGATACAACTATTGAAGAATAAAAATAAGAGAAGCAGGCTACTTGAAATAAGCAGTCTGCTTCTTTTATTTTTCTATTAATAAACGACTTTCTCATTTTCTGTAATGATAATATCTGACTCACTATCATCACCGTAGATATCCTCTCTACTTAAAAGATAATCTATTACTTCTTGCTTTTCATTAAATTTAGAAACCTGGAAAGGATTGCTTGCTGAATATTTTTCAATGAATATAAAACTTTCCTCTAAACTAACTAATATACCACTATGCCCTACAAATCTTTTTTGCTCATAAGGATCATGCATCCATAAGTTCAGCAGAGAAATTCCTTCTACTTCTTCAAAGGAAATTCCTCTATTTTGCCATTCTTCACTAATACTTTTTATATGTTTATCTTTATCTGTAGTATCTTCTACAACTACAGGATTAAATAAAGTTATGAATTTACTTTCATCCCCTTTATCAAATGCCATTAATGGATATTGCTCCATGGCCTCTACATCAAACATTAGATAATTATCTGCTGCTTCTATAGGATGAGTAATACTTACAAAGTCTTTAAAGAGTAAAAAAGCAGTTAATCTACAGTTTATTTCAGAATATGGTATGCCTTCTTCATTCTCACGTGGTTCAAAATCTATTTCTTTGTAGTCTGCCTGTGCTGTGGAAATAGTCTGAAATCCTTTTTTTAAGTTTTCTTTTGCATTAATATGTTCATTGTAATCATTAACCCAATCCCTAAATACCTTCATAGATTGTGCTGGTACTCCCCTCTCAAGCAAATACTCTTCTACTTCTTGCTTGCCTTCCTCATCCACTAAATTTGAATAAGTAAGTACCTCTTCATTTTTTTCTTCAGACTTACTGCTACATCCTGACATAACCATCATAGTACTACCTAGAAGCATAAGCACTCCTATAAATATTTTTTTGTATTTCATTTAATATTCCTCCCATATTTTAATCATATTTTTATGTCTAATGTGTTATCTATCTATTAGAGTTGTTTTTCCTCGAAAAAGTTTCATATTTATTTATGTTTTATGAGTTAATTTTTCCCACAAAAAAAGAAGACTATAAAAGCCTTCTTTTTCTTATTTACTATATTCGCCTGTCAAATTATAAATAAGCCATTCTGCAATATTAGTAGTATGGTCAGCAATACGCTCAAGATATTTAATAATCATAAGGTATGCTGCTCCACTTGGTGCAAACTCTTGTTTGTTACTCATTTCAAGTACAATTTCTTTAAAGATTTTTGTAAACTCTTCATCAATTTGGTCATCGTAGGAACAAATCTCACGAATTTGGTCTGCATCTTTTTGTACGTAACTATCTAATGTTTTAATGAGCATTTTTCTTACGTTTTGTGCCATTCTTTCAATATGTCGTTTATATGCTACTTCCTTATCCCATGTGCCATCTTCTAATTTTAAGCTATATGTACAAATATCCTCACAGTGGTCTCCTATACGCTCCATATCTGTTACACTTTTTAGAATACACATAATAAGGCGTAAGTCTCTAGCTATAGGTTGCTGATGTGCAATAAGGCTAATGCATTTCTTTTCAATCTCAATTTCCATAGCATCGATTTTATCATCATTGTCAATAATCTTTTGAGCAAGTTCTTTGTTTTGTGTCGTAACAGCTTCAATCGCTTCACCTACAAGTCTTTCAACTTCACTGCCCATTTTAATAACATCGAGTCTTAATTCTTCTAATTCTTTTTCAAATACTCTTCTTGGTGACATCTCCCTAATCCTCCTTAGCCGAATCTTCCAGTAATGTAGTCTTCTGTACGTTTATCTTCCGGTTGGTCAAATAATTTATCTGTTGGGCCTACTTCTACTAATTCTCCTAATAAGAAGAATGCTGTACGGTCAGAAATACGTGCTGCCTGCTGCATATTATGGGTAACAATAACGATTGTATATTGCTTTTTAAGTTCATTAATAAGGTCTTCTATTTTTAGTGTTGAAATAGGGTCAAGTGCAGAAGTTGGTTCATCCATCAGTAAAATTTCTGGATTCATAGCAATACTTCTTGCAATGCAAATACGTTGCTGTTGTCCACCAGAAAGGCTAATAGCATTCTTTTTAAGCTTATCTTTAACTTCATCCCAAATCGCAGCCTTTTTTAAACTGTCTTCTACAATAGCATCAAGGTCTGCTTTCTTTTTAATACCTTGCATACGTGGTCCGTAAGCAATATTATCATAAATACTCATTGGGAAAGGATTTGGTTTTTGGAATACCATCCCTACTCCTTTTCTAAGTTCAATAGGATCCATACTGAAAATATCTTGCTCATTATAAGTAATGCTACCTTCTACTTTTGTTCCTTCCACTAAGTCACTCATACGATTTAAAATACGTAAAAAAGTAGATTTTCCACATCCTGATGGTCCAATAAATGCTAAAACTTCATTTTTAACTACATCTATATTTATGTTTTTTAAAGCTTTAAAATCACCATAGTAAAAGGATAAGTCACGTGCTTTAATGATTTTATTTGCCATTTTTCATCTTCCTTCCGATCACATAAGTTAATAGGTTAAGTCCAAGTACTACCATTAATAAAACTATAGCTGTACCATAAGCCTGCTCTAATGAAATACCTTCTTTAGCTAACATATAAAGGTGAACTGATAAAGTTCTACCTGATTCCATTACATTTCCTGGTACTCTAAATACCATACCTGCTGTTAAGTAAATTGCAGCCGTTTCACCAATAATACGCCCTGTACTAAATACAATTCCTGCTAAAATACCAGGTACTGCACTTGGTAAAACAACTTTCATAATAGTTGAAAATTTAGAGGCCCCTAATGCAAGAGACCCTTCTCTATAACTAAGTGGCACTGTCTTTAAAGCTTCCTCTGTTGTTTTTACAACTGTTGGAAGTATCATAAGAGCTACTGTAAGTCCACCTGCTAAGATGGAATAACCAAGTTTAAGTTGTGTAACGAAGAACATCATGCCGAATAATCCGAATAGAATTGAAGGGACCGCCGCTAAACATTCTGTTGAAAATCTAATACCTTTTACAAACTTAGATGGTTTGGCATATTCATTAAGGTAAATGGCTGTTCCCATCCCGATTGGTACAGCTATAACTAAACCAATTACAACCATATATATTGTTGTAATGATAGCTGGCATAAGGCCTATTAAATCCACATTTCCAATGCCTTTAATAAAGATATAAGACAAAATCCAAATCAGCATGCCAAAAGTTGAAAAGGCAATAATTCCTAAGAGACTATAGAGTATTTTTTCCTTTGCTTTCACGGCGTTCTCTCCTTTCTGTACGAGTATTAAGCATGTGCATTGCTAAGTTAATAGCAATAATGAGAACAAATAAAACCATACCTGTTGCAAAAAGTGCCTGTTGATGGACACCTGATGCATAGCCCATTTCTATAGCAATATTAGCTGTAAGCGTTCTAACTGGGTCAGTAATACTTTGTGGGAGTAACGCTGTATTACCTGCTACTAAAATAACTGCCATTGTTTCCCCAAGAGCACGCCCAATGGCTAAAATAATTCCAGCAAGTGTTCCTGAACTTGCCGCTTTAAGCTGTACTTTGAAAATATATTGAAGTCTACTTGATCCCAATGCAAGGGCACCTTCTTTATATTCATTTGGTACAGCCCTTAAACTTACTTCTGTCATACGAATAACAGTTGGCAGTACCATAAGGGCTAAAATAAAGATTACAGCAAGCAAACTACTTCCTGCACCTTTACCACCCCAAAGATCATTGATAAGTGGTACAACTACCATAAGTCCCCAGAAACCATAAATAACTGAAGGAATACCAGCCAGCAAATCTACTGCTGCTGATAATAATGCTGCAAGTTTAGCTGGTAGGAGCTCCACTAGAACGATGGCTGTACTCACACCTACAATGATTGCAATAACCATAGCGCCTATTGTAGCGTATAAACTTGCTACAAGCATTGGGAATATCCCAAAAATCTCACCTGATGGCATCCAGTTCTTGCCTGTTAAAAATGCCCATAAGCTTGTATGTTTAAAAAAAGGGAGCCCGTTAGCTATAATATAGACTCCCATAAATGCAACCACTGTCATAGTCAGTGCTGCAAAACACCAGAATACTTTCTTCATTACTTTATCCATATTTGATCACCTTATCTCTCTCTTTGCAAGGTCTATTACTACAAAGGTCTTATTTTACTGAGATATATTTTTCACTTACAATTTCTTGACCTTCATCACCTAAGATGAACTCTAAGAAGTCTTTTGTTGTTTGTGTACCATCTTTATGTGTAATAACAAGAAGTGGTCTAGAAACACTGTACTCACCATTTTTAACTGTTTCAACTGTTGGCATAACATCATTTACACTGATTGCTTTAACTGTGTCATCAATGAAACCTAATGATACGAAACCAATTGAACCTTCTTTAGAAGCTACTGTTGCTTTGATTGTACCATTACCTTCTGCTACAAGTGCACCTTGAGAGATTGAAGATACTTTTTTACCATCGATTTCTTGTTGAAGACCGAGAATTTCTTCAAATGCACTACGTGTACCTGAACCATCTTCACGTGTTACAACGATGATATCTGCATCAGCACCACCAACTTCACTCCAGTTAGTAATTGTACCTTCAAAGATACCTTTAACTTGTTCACTTGTTAAGTTTTCTACGCCATTTGCTGGGTTAACTACTATAGCAATACCATCGTATGCAATTGTTGTTACTTCAAGGTCATCACTTTGCTCTGAATCTTTAAGTTCACGTGAAACCATACCTATATCTGCAGTCCCATCTGCTGCCGCTTTAACACCTGCTGATGAACCTACACCTTGTACTTCAACAACTACATTCGGCTCAATTTCTTTATATTTATTTGCTAACTCTTCCATTGGCACTGCTACTGTCGTAGAACCAACTGCTACAATTTTGCTGCTTTCTGTTTTTGCAGGAGCTGATCCGTCTGCTGCGTTGCCCGCATTTGCAGCTGCATTACCTGCACCTGATGCACATCCTGTTAACATTGCCATTCCGAGTACTGTTATACCTAATATTCTAAATAATTTATTTTTCATTTTTTATTGCCCCCTTATTTAATTTACAAGCATAGGATAGAACCCTAATGTTCAAAACATATTTGGCTTATGTTAAATCTATGTTAAATCTGCTATTTACACACACCAAAAAAGGCGCCTTAGGGAGGCGCCTTGATTTCTTCTGTTTATATTTTATACAATTCTTATATACTTCTTCTTATATTTGTGTCATTAACTAGATTATCAAAATTTTACTAGATCAGACTTTTATCTTTACCTTGTTCAGCTGTACCACCTGTTCTTATTTCTCCTGCTCCTGTTTCACACTCGTTTCGGATACTTGAACCGGTATCCCTACTTGCACAGGAGTTACATCGGTATCAGGGTCTGCATTAGATTTTGAACCACCAACATTAATACGAATTGTAAATCTATTATCTACTGTGCTAGTACTTGGGGTATTTATACTAGTTCTTTCTGTATCATTTTGTGAAGTTGCTTGCCCCTGAAGCTGAGCTTGAGCCTGAGCCGTAAGTTGTGCCTGAAGTTGAGCCTGGGCATTGAGTTGAGCTTGTAGCTGAGCTTGATTCTGCTCAACTGCTTGTAATTGGTTCTGAAGCTGGGCTTGAAGTTGGGCCTGAGCATTGAGTTGAGCTTGTAGCTGAGCTTGATTCTGCTCAACTGCTTGTAATTGTGCCTGAAGCTGAGCTTGTAGTTGGGCCTGAGCATTGAGTTGAGCTTGGAGCTGAGCTTGATTCTGCTCAACTGCTTGTAATTGTGCCTGAAGTTGAGCTTGAAGTTGGGCTTGGGCCTGAAGTTGAGCTTGAACTTGAGCCTGGAATTGTTCTTGCCTTTGTTCCATTTCTTGTAACTGAGCTTGAACTTGAGCTTGGAATTGTTCTTGTCGCTGTTCTAATCTAGTAAGTCGGATATCAACATCTTTCACTTGAGAGCAACAATTTCTACTTTCGTAATCATAATCGTAGTCATCATAATAACAATCTTTTCTCATTGATAAACCCCTCTCTTATTATATACTAACACTATATACTATTCCTTTTTAATCTATAAGTTTACAATTTTCTGTTTTTTATTTCGAAATGCCCTAATATTTTTCGATAAATTACTTTAAGATCTTTCTTACAAAAATAAAGAATATAGTATGTATTTAATAGCCTTACTTATTCCCCATTTAAAAACCAAAAAAGGCGCCTTGGGGAGGGCGCCTTTCTTGCTTCCGTTTATATTTTTATACAAACTGAAAAAGGGATAATAATATGGGGAGATTTTAATTTAGAGTGAGTATGTAGCGTCGATTGTTAGGGAAGATTTCTGCTACATATCTTCTCTTCACGTATTATTATGCCTTGGATATTTTAACAAACTATGACGCACTGTCTAATAAATTAAGAACTTTTTATAAAGAAATCTTTATCTATTATGTTTACTTAATTGTCTTACTAACACCAGACTAGCAAGGATAAAAAATAAAGTAGTAAGTAGGCTCCCTTCAAGTCCAAAGGCTCCTCCTGACCAAATTGTATCCGCTTGTATAACTGTCTTAAAGAGACTTACGTCCATCATATTACCACTTATAGAAATCCCAAATACATTCCCTTGTAATAAATTCCATGCCGTATGGAACCCAAAGGCTCCCCATAGATTACCATCTTTTAATACTATCAACATAAGGGCTAAACCACATAATAGAATGTTAATTAAACTAATGGCATTAATACCATTATTGCCTAAGTGTAGAAGTGCAAAAACAATAGCTGGTATAATAATCCCTTTATAAACATCATAGCGTGCTGTAATAGCCTGAAACATAAAGCCCCTTAGAAACAGTTCTTCTGCCGCCCCTTGAATAATCCAAGCTATTAAAATGATTAAAATAATACCAAATAAGTGAACGCCTCTATTAATTTGAATAGGGCTAATCGTAAGTTCTCCTTTAAATTGTAAAAAGCTAATAATCGCTACTATTCCTAAAAAGGCTATACCTGCTCCTTTAAAATAACTTACTACCGCTTTCTCTTTAAATAAGCCTATACTTCTCCAGTTTTTTCCTTGTACTTTGCACATGAATAGTACTACAATGGCTCCTGCTAATGCAAAAGATACTGCATATTGAAAATACTGCATATATATCCTAAATAAGCTCTCTTCTAGATTATTAAACAATAATGAGCCTATGAGTTCGCTTAGTACATTACCTATAGATAATGTTAGCGTAAATAAAAAAGGCATCATAATAATAGAAGCTAAGCTGGGCTTATTCCCTTCATAAGATGCTTGT
Organism: Zhenhengia yiwuensis; assembly: GCF_014384995.1. GTDB lineage: Bacteria > Bacillota > Clostridia > Lachnospirales > Cellulosilyticaceae > Zhenhengia > Zhenhengia yiwuensis. The sequence continues at coordinate 12,630 of NZ_JACRSY010000028.1, forward strand.
ACCATTCTATTGTTCTCTAACATCTCTATCCTCCTTAATAAAAAGACGAGGATGATTATTCCTCATCCTCGTCTTCGTATTCACCATCTTCATATTCATCATCTTCGTATTCATCTTCATCATCTACTGGTTCAGATGCTTTTGCGATAGTAAGGTTTGGTGCTGCTACTGCCGCTACCGCTACTTGTTTAACTGGAATACGAACACTTTTGTTAAGACCAAGTTCAATGATAAATAAGTCGTTGATAATGTCTACAACTTTACCATAAATTCCTGTGTTTAATAAAACTTCATCGCCTACTTTAATAGAGCTTTGCATGTCTGCAACTTGTTTGTCTCTTTTCTTTTGTGGACGAATGATTAAGAAGTACATAATTACGAAGAAAAATCCAAGATAAAGTACTGTTGACATAAGCATTCCGCCTGTTGAAGCTGTTGGTGCCATAATAGTCTCCTCCATTAATTGTTATTTTGTTTATATCCTTCTAGACGCATTTTCTTGTATTTAGCAAATTCACCTTTGTCTAATGCATCTCGAATTTCAGTCATTAAGTTGTTGAAATAGTAAAGGTTGTGAATAACACAAAGTCTCATACCAAGCATCTCTTTTGCTTTAAGAAGGTGTCTGATATATGCTCTACTATATTTCTGACAGGTTGGACATCCACACTCTTCACTAATTGGACTCATATCTTTTTCGAATTTTTGATTGAAAAGATTTATCTTACCGTGGTTTGTATAAACATGCCCATGACGTCCGTTACGTGCTGGAAGCACGCAGTCAAAGAAATCAATCCCGCGATCAACAGCTTCTAAAATATTTTCTGGTGTACCAACACCCATTAAATAAGTTGGTTTATTTTGTGGTAAGTAGGGTACAACTGCCTCTAATACATTGTACATATCTTCATGGCTCTCACCTACTGCAAGTCCACCTACAGCATAACCTGGAAGGTCAAACTCACGAATAACTTTAGCATGTTCAATACGTATATCTGGTAAAATACCACCTTGGTTAATACCAAAGAGCATTTGTTTTTTATTAATTGTATCCTCTAGGCTGTTTAAACGATTCATTTCTGCCATACAACGTTTAAGCCATCTTGTAGTACGTTCTACGGAAGGAATAATATATTCCCTATCAGCAAGTGCTGGTGGACATTCATCAAAGGCCATAGCAATTGTTGAAGCAATGTTTGACTGAATTTGCATACTCTCTTCTGGTCCCATAAAAATTTTGCGTCCATCAATATGAGATGAGAAGTACACGCCTTCTTCTTTAATCTTACGCATAGCCGCTAAAGAAAATACTTGGAACCCACCTGAATCTGTAAGAATCGGCTTGTCCCAAACCATGAACTTATGAAGACCACCAAGCTCTTTAATCACCTTGTCACCAGGTCTTAAATGCAAGTGGTACGTATTGGATAAAGCTACTTGTGTATTAATATTATGAAGGTCATCCGCGCTTAATGCCCCTTTAATGGCAGCTACTGTTGCTACATTCATGAATACAGGTGTTTCAATTGTTCCATGCACAGTATGGAATCTACCACGTTTCGCGCGTCCTTCTACTTTTAGTAATTCGTACATTTTAATTAGGTCTCCTATCTGTCATATACTATCATACAGTTTACAAGAAAAAGACGATGATTACAAGAATTCTATCCTGTATTTTTGTCATTTTTCTATACTTTTAAACGGTCTTATTGAATATAATTACATCATTTGATACAATTAAGAAAAATCTAATAAGGAGGCTTAATTTATGTCTGGTTCAATATTTGGCAAACATTTTACAATTTCCACTTTTGGTGAATCCCACGGCCCTGCTATAGGTGTCATTATAGATGGCTGCCCTTCTAATATACCTCTTTCAAAGGAAGATATTATGAAGAATATGGTAAGAAGAAAACCAGGTAACGCTAAAATCGCTACCTCTCGCAAAGAAGATGATGACGTAGAAATTTTATCTGGCCTCTTTGAGGGTAAAACAACAGGTACCCCTATTTGCCTTATGATTCGCAATACTGATCACCGCTCTCACAACTACGATGCAATTAAAGACATCTATCGTCCTTCTCATGCCGATTACCCTTATAGTATGAAATACGGCAACCGTGATTATCGTGGTGGTGGACGTTCCTCAGCTCGCGAAACAGCAGCTAGAGTAGCTGCCGGTAGTATTGCTATGCGCTTTTTAGAGGAAATGGGAATTCATTTTAAAGCGTACACTAAGGCTTTAGGTCCTATCTCTGTATCTGATGAAGAAATGAATCTTAATGAAATTTCTAATAACCTTCTCTCTATGCCTCATGCGGTAAAAGCTGAGGAGGCTATAAATTATATCGGGCAAATGAAAACTGAAAAAGACTCTATTGGTGGTGTTATTGAATGCCAAATTACAGGTATGCCTGTAGGTATCGGAGAACCTGTTTTTGATAGACTTGATGCCATTTTAGGACAAGCCATTATGAGTATTAATGCCGTTAAAGCTTTTGAAGTAGGTTCTGGCATCGCCTCTGCTCAGATGAAGGGTTCAGAGTACAACGATGCATTCTATACTCACACAGCTCCTCAATATGGCGAAAATGGTCATGAATCGCACGGTTTTGTTGGCACACATTATAAGACTACTCCATCTATACATAAACGTACTAATCATTCAGGTGGTATACTAGGTGGTCTTTCTGACGGTAGTCCTATTGTACTACGTGCTCACTTCAAACCAACACCATCTATTGCACAAACTCAACATACGATCAATACACATTTAGAAAACGTAGATATTGCTATTGAAGGGCGCCATGACCCTACAGTAGTAGCACGTGCAGTTGTGGTCGTAGAAGCAATGGCCGCTCTTGCCATTGCTGACTTATTACTTCAAGGCGCAACCTCTAAACTCGAACAGGTTAAAGCCGCTTATTGCAAATAAAAGGTGAGGACTACTAGTCCTCACCTTTTATTTATATCCTAATCATTACTACACTTATAATGATAAGTAATACGGTAACAATATATTCTCCTGTATCTCCTGTGTGTATCTTTCCTATTTTATATTTTTCCTTAGTAAAAGGATAAAGTAAGGGAACTCCTGTTGGATTAAGTATATCTAATATTAAATGTGATAGGTATCCTAACAAACTCCCTAATGCTAGGAAGTTTATACCAAAAGGTAGTGTGAGTACTGCCCATAAAAGTATGGCAGCAAATAAACTATGTGTAGCTTTTCTATGCCCTAGTTTCCGAAAAGGATAATGCAATATAACGGTCTTGCTACTAATCCAGCTTTTAGGATGATCTAAATCTGGTAAAAGCGAACCCACTATAGCACTTCCATAATAATAAACTAATTCTATTCCTTCTATAGGAATAAGATATTCATTAATGGCTATGGCCAGGGCCACTCCACCTATAATGTGCGTCTTGTAAGTCATGTGGATCACTCCTTTTTGGAGTATTATATGCGGCCGCAAACTTGTCCCATACTACTTCTAATGATTACATATTCTTCTTAAAATTTCATAAGCATCTCTCTTTAATAACTTTAAGTACACTCCCCTCATCTAAACTATATTTGCCATAAGCTTTCATTTCCTCTGGTGCATGCTCCATAACATAACTCTCCTCTGCTTCAGCAAGCATAGATACATCATTGAAGTAATCTCCGAAGGCCATGCAGTTTTCTTTTTCAATTATTAACTGCTCTTTTAGCATTTTAACAGCCATGCCCTTGCTTGTATATAGGCTTCCAATATCTACCCAATTACGCCCTGATACAGTAATGGAGAAATCTTCTCCCCACTTTTCCCTAAGCCAAGTTTCAAACTCCTTTGTAATACCATCTTTATTATAAAGTGCTAGCTTAATAATGGATGCCTCAATAAGACTTTGGTCCTGTACATAACTTAAGCTATAATAATATTTAGAAACCTCTTCATGAAAAGCCTTATCTTTTGTTATTTTATAAGCAGTATCTTCACATGAAATAATCATCTCTATATTTTCTAGCCTTTTAACTTCTTCTATAACCTCTCTAGCTTTCTCCTGCTCTAAGTACGTCACACCGACACATTTACCTTTATGTTTAATAAGTGCTCCATTATCTGCAATAACATAAATTTTATCTAAAACAGATTTAAAGTCATTCTCTACTGTAGCACATTGTCTTCCCGTAGCTACAGCAAAATGAATATTCTTCTTCTCTAAATCCTCTATAACAGTAAAGGCTTCTTCTGGTATTTGCCCCTTGTTATCCGCTAGTGTTCCATCTAAGTCAGAAATAATTAGCTTAATCATCTGCTCACCTCGTTTGCATCATTATCTTTTTTTATTCTATATGCTTCACTTGTATTTTTCTAGTTTTTTATTAAATAGGGAAGTCCTACTTTCTTGTACAATAATCCTTTGCTATAATGTGGATAATGTAATAAGGAGGCTCCTTTATGAAAAAATTAAAACGATCATTTATAATAGTTGGCAGTATTTTAGGTATTGCTATACTTATTTATATCTTATTAGGCTTTCATGCAAGAAGTAATATGTTTTTTGTGCCTGAAGTAGCGTATGTAGACCTTATGCCTATTCTTAAACAAACGAGCTTCTCGGAAGAAGATTATAATACTTTGTATCATCAAACCGGCCTTGCTGCCCCTATGATTGATATACTAAAAAAAGAACCAGATTTTGAAGAGACTATTCTCCGCTTCCAAACCAAGTATCTTAACTCTCCTCGTATTGTCAAGACAGCCATGACTCCTGTAACTAATATCGATGTTGTCCAAGATGAAACAGGCAAACAAGTTGCAGCCTTTGAACTAGCACCTTATGATAACGGCTATATCTTCCTCACTAAATCTACTTATACTTATAACTGGCGCCACGGCCATGCTGGTATCGTTATTGACAAAGTACGTGGTAAAGTGCTGGAATCCTTAGAACCATTTACCGTAAGCATGGAACAAAATGCTTCTAAGTGGACTTTATATCCAACTTTTAAGATGATGCGTCTTAAAGATACTGACCAAGATCAATTAGATGAAATTGCACGCTATGCTACTGAAAATATGCAAGGTATTCCTTATAATATTTTAGCTATGAAAAATAATAAGCCTGTTCCATCTAGCACACATTGTTCACATATTGTATGGCATACCTTCAATCAGTTTGGTATTGACCTTGATAGTTCTGGTGGTATTTTTGTTTCCCCTGGAGATATAGGACGTAGCCCATATCTTGAAACTTTACAAATTTACGGCTTTAATCCAGATAAGGATTGGTAATATGAAAAATAAAATTTTTATTTTTTTTCTGGTTTTGGCTGGAGTTATCCTCAGCCTTTTTTCTTTTAAGGATGACTTATACACAGAATTAATCGTAAATACACATAATAATGTGGATTTTACTGATATTTATATTATTTACTCAAATATTAACTACACTAAAATTAAGAGCTATACCTTGACTTCCTCAAAGCCAAAAGTTTCTAATAAAACCTTTGTACCCTATAGCGAAGGCTTTATACCTAATGCTGCTTATAGGCAGTATAAAAAGGCTTTTCTCAAAAACAATGAGGACTTCTCCATGATGTTCCAAGACTATTATGAGTCAGGAGACTTTGTGTATTTTGCCTTTCCTGGTGACTTAAGCTCATTTCGTGTATTAAACCGTACAACGGATGAAATTAAACAGCTGATTATAGATGAGTCTACCCACCTCAGTCCTATGTACGTGTCTCATATGCAGCAAGTAGGTGACCAACTTATTATTCTTGCTGGTCAGGCCCATGCTTATAATGCACTTATTTATACTGTGGATTTACCTACACTAAAAGTGACAAGTTCTAAGCAATTAGGAACTCACCCCTCTGCTTTAGGTGGCACCCATTTTACACTTACATCAGATGGCATAGCTCTTTTTATAGCTGGAGACAAACTTCAAGTTTATAATCCTTTTACTGATGTAGAGTCTTTTATTCCTCTACCTTTTACAACAACAGGAGTCATAAGTCAAGCACATACTACTTTAGTATATGGTGAGCAAGATGGCGTATTATATACGAGTGTATTAGATGAATCTTTTAATCTCTCACCTATGCATACCACTCGTTTCCCCTCCTCTTCTTGTAAGTTGATTGACCTAAGTATTAAAGGGGATACACTTTTTATTGCTACTGTAGATCCTTTAGGCCTACGCTTTAGAAATTATATTTCTGGCTATAACTTATCAACTGGTCAGCTTACCTACTGCTTAGGCATTGAAGATGCTTCTCCTTTAATACTTATGGCAATAGAATAGCATTTCTAATGCATCAAAAAAGGCCGCTATGCGGCCCTTTTTTATTATCTCATTAAGAAATAAGCAAGTACAATAATACCTAATACAATACGATAGTATCCGAAAGCTTTAAAGTCATGTTTCTTAATATAACCCATTAAGAATTTAATAGCTAAAACAGAAACAATAAAGGCTACAAACATCCCTACAAGTAGAATGGTTAATTCACTTGCTGTAAATGCTAAACCAAATTTTAATAGTTTTAATAAACTTGCTCCAACCATTACAGGTATAGCTAAGAAGAATGTAAATTCAGCTGCTACAAAACGTGATGTACCAATTAAAATGGCTCCAATAATGGTTGCACCTGAACGTGATGTACCTGGAATTAAGGCAAGTACTTGGAATAAACCAATCATCAAGGCTGTTTTATAAGTTAAGGCTTCAAGTGTCTCAACTTTAGGTACTCTATTCTTATTACGATTTTCGACAATAATGAAGAGTATTCCATAAATAATAAGCATTAAAGCAACTGTTTGGTAATTGTAGAAAATAGCATTTAACATATCATCAAATAATAAACCAATCACTGCTGCTGGAAGTGCTGCTACAATTACTTTAAACCATAAATCAAAAATATCCTTTTTAATTTCTAGTTTCTTATCTTTCAAAGAAAATGGGAAAAGCTTATTCCAGAACAGAACAACTACTGCCATAATGGCACCAAGCTGAACTACTACAAAAAACATTTCTTTAAAAGCATCAGATGTATTTAACTGAATAAATTCATCTGCTAAAATCATATGACCTGTACTACTAATTGGAAGCCACTCTGTAATCCCCTCAATAATTCCAAGAATAATGGCTTTTAAAATTTCTATAAATTCCATTTTGTTTTCCTTCCTTACTTCAATCTCTGTTTTATTAAAATAAAACACATACAAGTAGTATAATATATAAGTTGCTTTATGAAAATATTATCTTATGTCTATTTAAATACAATCTTACTTGTCCAATAAGTAATGGCACCATCAGGACTTACTCCTTGTATAATGGTATTACCTTCTTCATCTAGACCCCTTACTACTTTTGCAATGTCCCCTTCTACAAGAGATGTTGTGTAGTTAGTCTGGATACTTTCAATAATCTTTTCATCATACTCACTGCAATCTAACATATCTGTTGCCCATCTTACATAATGTGCATTGTTCATATGTCTATTAATATCAATTTCGCCGCTACGTACTCTTCTTGTATCCTCTTTTATTACTTCTACAGGCGCTTTCAATTTAGGAAGTGATTCACCTTCATAAAGCCAATTTAAAAGACTTGCAACCTCTGGCATATTCTTCACTCTTAATGGTCTATGTGTTTTAAAATCCATTAAGATATAATAGCCTATAATATAGCCAATCTGTCTATCTTCTGTATCAAAAATATCAAAGCGTCTCACTGCAAAAGGCCCTTCAAGTCCTACTGGATAAGTTTCAAGACGAATATAGTCTTGCCATTTTGGATAAGTATCTAAATGCATCTTTGCTCTTGATACAATCCAGTAAGCTTTCTGGTCTTCATCTGTTGTAAAATCTATCCCAAGTGATAAAGCATGTTCTCCACTTACTTCCTGCATGAAATCTACCAGAGCATTCATGCGTAGGTTATAGTTAAAATCCGTATCTCTAAAATTAATTTTAAAGTTCTTACTGTATTTAGTTATCATCTAGCTCCCTCCTCTTTTATTTCTTTTGCGTACTACGTACAAGCTTTGTAGTAATGCTAAGTGGTAAAATAGACATAGCTAAGCATGCCAGCTTATTCGTCCAGCCAGGTATAATAACTGCCTTATGCTTTTTCATCCCTTTATAAGCGACTTTTGCCACAGCTTCTGGTGTCATAGCTGTAAATTTAGCTAGACCAGACTTTTGCATATGAGCCTTCTCTATAAAGGCTGTCTTAGTCGGTCCAGGGCATAAGGTACTTATATAAATTCCTTCAGCTTTCCACTCATCTCTAAGAGCCATAGATAAAGATAATACATACGCCTTTGATGCATAATAGACTGCCATATAAGGACCTGGTGCAAAGGCAGCCGTTGAAGCTACCTGAAGTACACAGGCTTCTGCTTTCAAATAAGGCTTAATCCGTTTAATCAAATATGTAAAGCCTTTTATGTTCGTATCAATCACACTTAAATCATACTCTGCTTCTACATGACTAAAGAGCCCATATACCCCTATTCCTGCATTGTTTATAAATACATCTATTTTTAAAGCTTGTCCATCTAAAGCCTCTACTAAACACTCTATTTCACCTATCTGCGTTAAATCTACACTAAAAACATGTATTTTTTTATTATACGCCTGTATAAGTATATTTTGCAATTCTACAAGTTTATTTTTATTACGTGCTACCAAGATTAAATGGTAACCCTCCTCGGCTAATAAATAGGTCATTGCCTTACCAATTCCACTTGTTGCACCTGTAATAAGTGCATATTTTTCTTGTTGATTCATCACGTTCTCCCTACTTTATTAGGTGAAATGATTTCATGCCACCCATTCTTTAATCTTGAACTTCTAGCTCAAACATTTTATTTTCAGCCACCCTCTGCTTTCTTATAGCTTTATAGTACGCCTTCATATCTATGTATAACGTGTCGAACTAATTGATGCAAGCCCTTATAACTTCTTTCTCTCTTTTCTTATAGGCTTAATATCGGGTCCAATACCTCTCCACCCTCATGCTCCACTAACAAAAATCGCAGGATTGAGAAGCTTTTTATGATGGCTACACTTAAAGAAGAGGATGTTAGCTCTAAACACTAAGGGTATAACATTTTTTATCTTTTTCAAAAAATATCATAGGCTATTTTTTAAAAAATTTGACATAATCAATAATACATAATAATATATTTTTAGACAATATATTAATAATGTGAGGTAGTATAATTATGTATGTCATTTATTTTCTCATTTGTTTAGGGGCATCTATACTAGGTGCTATCAGTGGTATCGGTGGTGGTGTTATTATCAAACCTGTACTAGATTCTCTAGGAACACTTAATGTTTCAACCATTAGTTTCCTATCAGGATGTACAGTTCTTTCAATGACAACCATGACACTTTACCGTAACAGGCATTCTGAAGTAAAAATTGATAAAAAGAAAGGAACAATACTAGCTATTGGTGCTGCTATCGGTGGATTACTTGGTAAACAAATCTTTGATATAGTTAAAACACTTAGTGGAAATCCGGAAATGGCTGGTGCTGTACAATCTTTCTTATTAGCTATCATTACTTTTGGAATTTTAATCTTTACACTTAAAAAAGCTAAAATTCGTCCACTTCAAGTAGAAGGTATGATAATGCCTCTTATAATCGGATTTAGTTTAGGTACTATTTCTTCTTTCTTAGGTATAGGTGGTGGGCCAATTAACCTTGCTGTACTTTACCTATTTTTTGCAATGGATAGTAAAACTGCTGCACTTAACTCAATTTACATCATCTTCTTCTCACAAGCAGCAAGTATTCTTCAAACACTCTTTAAAGGTGCTGTACCTGAATTTGAATGGTCTGTATTCTTTATGATGATTGCAGGTGGTATTATTGGTGGAACAGTAGGCCCTGTTATTTCTAAAAAACTTTCTCTCAAAGGTGTAGATAAAATTTATCTTGCTATGGTTGTAGGTATCATTTTAATTAGTATTTACAATGGCATAAACTATTTAGGAATTATTTAATTTAAAAATTGTTTAATTTAAACTTTATTTCATTATAGAAAGGGATACACTATGAGTATTTGCGCAAAATGTCCTTCAAGAGGATGCTTAGAAAAAAATGAAGAAAAAATGCCAAAAAAATTATGTCCTAGTAGAAATATTGAACTTCAAACTAAGGCTAAAGAATTACATACTGGCGATAATTTAACAATCGCTCTTCAATCTGCTTTAGTAGAGTCTGAAGGAAATACAAACTGGACTAGAGTAGAAGAAACAATTCAATTTGCTAAAAAATGTGGTTTTAAACGTATTGGTCTTGCTTTTTGTACAGGTTTACATGAGGAAGCTAAAACCTTTGTTAAAATTTTAGAACACCATGGTTTAGAAGTTGTATCTGTTGTATGTAAAAATGGAGCCATTCTTAAAGGCTTCTTAGGGATTGACCAACCTGAGAAAGAAACTTATGTAAAAAATGATATTATGTGTAATCCAATTGGACAAGCTCTTTTATTAAACGAAGCTAAGACAGATTTAAATATTTTATTTGGTCTTTGTGTTGGTCACGATACACTCTTTATTAAACACTCAGAAGCACCTATTACTATATTTGCAGTTAAAGATAGAGTTCTTTGCCATAATCCTCTCGGAGCTATCTACCAAGCAGATGGCTACTATAAGAAAAAACTCTTTAAATAAAAAGTCAAATATACTTATTAAATGAAAAAGTAGTGACTAGACATTCTATAAAGTGTCTTCAATCACTACTTTTTTATTGCTTTTATTATTTGATGAACATAGCATCCCCAAAGCTGAAGAAACGATATCTTTCTTTAACAGCTTCATTATATGCATGTAATACATTTTCCTTACCTGCTAAGGCACTTACTAACATAATTAAAGTAGATTCTGGAAGGTGGAAGTTTGTAAAAAGTCTGTCTACGCATTTAAATGTATAGCCTGGATAAATGAAGATATTGGTCCATCCACTGCCTGCTGTTACAAAACCGTTTTCATCTGCATTAGATTCAAGTGTTCTTGTACTTGTTGTTCCTACAGAAATAACTTTACCTCCATTTGCTTTTACCTCATTAATGATTTTAGCGTTCTCTTCATCAATCATATAGAATTCTGAATGCATTTCATGTTCTAATACATTCTCTACTTTTACAGGTCTAAAAGTACCAAGTCCTACATGAAGTGTCACATAGGCAATATGAATACCTTTTGCTTTAATCTCTTCTAAAAGCTCTTTTGTAAAGTGAAGTCCCGCTGTAGGCGCTGCTGCGCTTCCCTCATGTTTAGAATAAACTGTCTGATAGCGCTCTCTATCTTCTAACTTCTCATGGATATAAGGCGGAAGTGGCATTTCACCTAATTGATCAAGCACTTCTTCAAAAATACCTTCATATTCAAAAGTTACAATACGCTTACCATCTTCTATGATTTCTTTAATAGTCGCTGTAAGAATCCCTTCACCAAATACAATACGATCACCAATACGTGCTTTTTTCCCTGGTTTTACAAGGACTTCCCAATCTTTTTCACTTTTTCTTGTGAGAAGTAGGAACTCTACCTTCCCACCTGAACCTTCTCTTGCACCAAAAAGCCTTGCAGGAATAACACGTGTATCATTAAGCACCAGGCAATCTCCTGGATTTAAATAATGAATCATGTCATAGAAATGTTTATGTTCAATTGCGCCTGTTTCACGATCAAGTACCATTAACTTCGAAGCAGTACGGTTCTTAAGAGGTACCTGTGCAATCAGTTCTTCAGGTAAATCAAAGTAAAAGTCTGATGTATTCATAATATCTCCAATCTATCTCAGCCCATTTAGGTTATTCGAATTTCTACCTATAATACTAAAGTTTATGCCTAAATTCGTCAAGTCATATAAAAGATACAGGTATTTAATAAAAAGAGTAGCAGATTAAAACGTATAATGCGTTTAAATCTGCTACTCTTTATTTATTTTATTCTATGATAACGCCATCATAGTAATACATAATAATATCTTCATAATCAAAGCCGGCTTCTGCCATGCCTTTTGCACCATACTGTGACATACCTACACCATGACCATACCCCATTCCATATAAGGTAATATCACCATATACAGTCGTAGCATCTTCTGATGTTATGGCATCCTCTTTAAAATCTAAATCTCTATCCGTATTATCTGCTGCATCACCTATACCAAGTTCTATGCTACTTGTTACACTATCTTGATCCTGTATGTATACTTCTCCTTCTACTTTAGAAAAAGTAGCGTCACTTTCAATCCATAGCCCTTCTAAGTCTAATGTAACCGCCCCATCCGAAGTTAAGATATTCACCTTATTAGAACTTTCTGGCTGAGATGGTTTTGGGATAACAGGTGGCGTAACTTGGTTCCCCTCGTCATAAGGTGTAAACTTATACATACGACTTTTAAGTGAACCCTCATTACTTCCACTAAAGAAAGTTCTTGTAGCTTCATTCTTTACAGTATATTCACCATTTGTTCCTAGTATAGTTAAAGCTTTTACTCTACCACTTGTTGTATAGCCTTCTATTCTAACTCCTTTTACTGTACCTATATTTTGTCCTTGATTAGCTACGCATTTTTCAAGTTCTTTTGTTGTAATTGTACGTGTCCAAGGTACATGATTTGCTGCTGATTCATATGGGTCTGGCTTAGCTTTTAAATAAGGTACTGCATTTCCCCACACATACTGAGAGTCTGCTGTATAACCACCACTACTTGCACTATAAACAGTCTCTGCAACTTTTCCATTATAAGTGGCTATTTCACCACTTGTAGCGTCTACTGCTGCATTTGACCTTGAATCTTCTGCAGTAATCCCTCTATATACCTGGCTAGTTGTTGTATCTACTAAGTTATAACCTCTTGATAAAAATCTATTGTATTGGAATGTAGCCATAGACCTAGCTGCAACAGCCTGAGCCTTTAAGGCCTCTCCATGCCAAGAAGCAGACATCTCACAAGGTACAACTCCATATAAATAATCTTCCATATCTACCTGATTAACTGCTGTAAGACCTTTATACTGTCCTTTTACCACTTCTATTACACCTCTATAGATACGGCTATTCCCTACTCCTGTTGCAGGAAAATCATAGGTATTATAACTTCCTCTAAAACCTAATGGACTATTATTATTCTCACTAATTAAAAGAATTTCACCATAAGAATCTGCAATCTGAATGCGATTATTATTCGTATGTACTTTTGTTTGTGCCTCAAAGTCATCTGTTGTATAAATTTTATACTCACCTGGTTCTACATATGCTACAACTGCTTCACTATCATAAGCATCTAATACAGCATAGGCTTCCTCTAAGTCACTATAAACTTCATCATAACTATAGTATGTCTGATTTGCTAAAGTAACATTTATTTCTTCGCTCTCTAGATAACCTTCCTGAATCCATCTCTCCTCATCAAAATAACCCACAGCAAGTGGGCTTTCACTTTTAATCTGTATGGTATAAGCATCCTTATATACTGACTCAAGTCCAATTCTAATGGAATCTGGAGATTTAGCATATATGACTGTTGGTAAAACAAGCACCCCTATACCCACTATGCCCTTTATACAATGTAGTTTATTGCTCAAGATGTTCCTCCTTCTTGTACACTTATATCTTTTTATACTTTTCTACATTATATAATGGATAGCTACCAAAAATCTACAATTTATAATAATCTACGCAAGTTTTAAAATCTGTTAACCAAAGTTTAATATTTTTGTCATCAAAGGTAGTATGATACATCTCTACTAAATAATCTTGAAGCTCCTGTTCACTAATAGTCTCTCTCTGCTCAGGGATACATTGTTGTCTAAAGTAAAGTTTAGCATACTGTGTTGGCTTTTCTGGATTTGTATAAAGTACCACGGCCTTATAATTCTCATAGAACTGCCTCCACATTATATGATCTGGACTATCCCAATAACGTCTCCAGCTGTCCATACATTCCTTCCACTTTTCTTGGTCCAACGTCACATAATAATACTTATAAAGGACTTCTAAATAATTCTTCTGCTCTAAATAAGTACGCTGTATCCAACATGCAACAGGAAAAATATGCAGGGGTGTCTGCCTTTCATACATAAATAAACTTTTAATATAAGGGTTCTTAGCCAGTGCATGAGGTACTTCTATTCCATGCCATATCGGTATATCCATAATCACATCAAACTTTATATGATTACGCTTTCCCAATTTATAAAGGACTTCATCTAATGCTTTATAGGTCAGTTTAGAAGGATGTTCCTCTGTGAAATCCCAAAAAAGCCCCGTTTCATTGCTCTCTCCTATGAGTACTAATGTTATGACTTCTGCCCTCATCCTTTTAATCCCTATTTGCACACATTCTTCAAGAGCCTCCTTATGTGCACTACTTTCCATCCTGAGCTCCTGCCGTTCTACTTTTTCCGCTCCATCATAAAAATACTCATATAATCCCCCTTTTTTGACTTGGCCGAGCTGTTCTTTTAAGGGAGTGAAGCGCTTATACAATGCTAAGCAACTATTTTCTAGGATGTAGCCTCTTGCAAAAATCTTCACTTCTTCAGATTCAACCTGTAAAAGTCTACTTACTTCTGCTTCAATTACAGCTGCTAATTCACAATTTCCACTGCCATAAACTAATAAATTGCATGCTGCCATAACTCCTACTCCTATTCCTATCATTTCTATTAGTATATGTACGAGCTTTCTAAAATAAAACAAAAAAGTGGCTAATGCCATATTCCTTTCTTAAGCGAACGCCTAATTTCCTATATAATAAAAAACAGAGTGGATTAATTCCACTCCGTTCCATAACCTTCAATAATCTCTTGGATTTTAGCATTACATCTAAATCCTTTACAACCACCTAATGTAGCACCTGTATCAGCCGCAATGTCTTCTACTGTTTTTTTCCCATTACGTACACTTGCTTTAATGGCTGCTTTTGTAATGCCACGGCAAATACATACTTTTTCTAATTTATCTTTTATTTCTTGATTTAACTGTTCCATATTAAGCCTCCATTATACTATATAGAATTCATTAAGATACCCATCTATCATCGATTAAAACACTATCTATTTATTTTAGGATAATTATTATCAACTAATATTATAATAAGTCTTCTGTTATTTGTCTACCACCCAAATAAAAAAGTGTAGATTTTCATCTACACTGTTCCTATTCATTATTCAGCTGTTTCTTCTGTAGTTAAGAATTCTTTCAGAGCAGCTACTGCTTCTTTCTCATCTTCTCCATCTACAACAAGTTCAATTTCTGCCCCTTTAATTGTTCCAAGAGACATCATTCCCATAATACTTTTTGCATTAACATTTTTTTCATCTACTACCACTGCAATATGACTTTCAAACTTACTTGCAATTTGTACAAATAATGCTGCTGGTCTTGCTTCTAAGCCGTTTTTAAGACCTACACATACTCTTTCTTTAATCATTTTTACTTAATCCTCCTCTTTGTTCCCTTATTTGACATGCGATTTCACTTAATTTCTTGAGTCTATGGTTAACCCCTGATTTCCCTACTGGAGGAACCATGAGCTCCCCTAACTCTTTAAGTGTTGCACTGGAATACTCTAGTCTATATCTAGCAATTTGCTCAAGGTTTTCTGGAAGTGCTGCTAAGCCAATAGTATCTCTTAGATATTCAATATCTTGAACTTGTCTAACTGCAGCTGAAACAGTTTTCTTAAGGTTAGCTGTCTCACAGTTTACAAGCCTATTAACATTATTGCGTACTTCTTTTACAATTCTTATGTTCTCCAATTGCATAAGTGCAATATGGGCCCCAATAACATTGAGCAAATCTACAATTTGTGAACCTTCCTTTAAGTATACCACATAACTTCCTTTTCGCGTTACTATTTTTGCATCCATTTCTAAATTTTTCATCGTATTTTGTAAATACTCTGCATTCTCATAATAAATCGTTACAAATTCAAAATGGTAACCTTTTTCAGGGTCGCTGACTGAACCTCCCCCTAAAAAAGAGCCTCTTAAATATGCTCGTTTACAACAAATACTTTGTACCATTGTGTAATCCATATGATTACGTAAAATAGGTACATTATGCTCATACTTTAATAGTGTTGTTGCTAATAAAATTTTCTTTGCATCTTCTGGATTATTTATTTTAAGAAGATATGTTTTCCTATTTTTATTCTTATGAGCTATTAATAGGACTTCTGTATTAATATTAAAAGCTTTTTTTATCATTGTAAAGTATTTTCTAGCAATGGCTTCATTTTCTATTTGAATCTGAATACTAAATTTTCCTTTTTCACATTCTATTTTACCTGCAATGAGTAAGAAGCCTCCAATTTCTGCAATCATACAGTGCCTTGCATCACCCGTAAGTTCTGTAAGTTCCTTACGCACCTCTGAAGAAAAAGACATTTTGCCACCTCTTTAGATACTCTTTATTATTTAAATATCTTTAAAAATATATTCAGCTAATTTATTTGGATTATGTCTAATAAACTGCTTTTCATGGTTCACCTGTACAAGAGGTGCTTCAATACGCTTAAGTGTCTGCCAAATAGGATGGGCATCATTTAGCATGAGCATGTGAGCCCCATCTTCTATATATTTTTTAAGATATTCTTCTGGTACATCTTCATTATTTACAATTACTTTATCTAGCGTGTTTTTGCCAATAAATTTTTCAAGTTCCTCTATATGATCTTCTATAGTAAAGCCTGTTGTTTCACCTGGCTGACTCATCATATTTGCAATATAAACTTTCTCAGCCTTAGACTTTCTAGTAGCTTCTGATACTTCTTTAATAAGTAGATTTGGAATAATGCTTGTGTATAAACTTCCTGGCCCTAATAAAATTATATCTGCATCTTCAATTGCTTCTATAACTTCTTCTGCCGGCTTTGGATTATCTGGCTCTAATCTAATATCTTCAATCATAATATGATTAGCTTTACTATAATCTACAATCTGGGTCTCACCTTTTACACATATACCATTTTCAAATGTAGCATAAAGTTGTACATCTTCAAGGGTTACAGGCAATACCTTCCCTGTTATAGCAAGAACATTGCTTGTTACCTGTACCGCCTTTTCAAAATTCCCACTTACATCTGCAAGTGCTGCTAAAAGGAGATTTCCAAAGTTCTGTCCCTTTAAAGAGCCTTCTTTAAATCTATACTGCAACAATTGTTTCATAACCGGTTCTGTATTGGCTAATGCTACGATACAGTTTCTAATATCTCCTGGAGGAATAATATTCATCTCTTCTCTTAATATGCCAGATCCCCCACCATTATCAGACACTGTTACAATAGCTGTAATATTAGGGGTATATTTTTTAATACCTCTAAGCATAGTTGAAAGGCCTGTGCCGCCACCAATTGCTACGACCTTTAAGGAACTTGTATTCATGTTATTTACCTCTCTTACTATCTTTATCTATATCTCTATGCTGAATTGTTACTGCATTACCACATTTTTTTAGATAATTATAGAGGGCATTACCAATAACGACCGAACGGTGTTTCCCTCCTGTGCAACCAATCCCTATAACGAGTTGATTTTTGCCTTCTTTAGTATAGTGAGGAATAAGGAAGTCTATCATGTCTTTAAGTTTTTCTGTAAATTGACGTGTTACTTCAAAACTCATAACATAGTCTTCCACTTTCTTATTATTTCCTGTAAGTGGTCTAAGTTCTGATATATAGTATGGATTTGGCGCAAAACGTACATCAAAGACTAAATCTGCATCTATAGGTACACCATACTTAAACCCAAATACGAGAATAGTAATCATGAGATTTTGAAAATCTGCTTTCTGAGTGAAAATATTATAAATCACATCTTTTACATCTTTCGGTAAAAGATGTGTACTATCAATAATATAATCTGCTTTATTCTTAACTTCTGTCAAGATAAGGCGCTCTTTTTCTATTCCTTCCTGAATACGCTCATTACGTGCAAGAGGATGAAGCCTTCTTGTTTCTTTATAGCGTTTAATGAGCACCTCATCTAAACAGTCAAAAAAGATAATTTTGTATTCATATCCTGCTACTTTTAATGCATCTAAACTTGTAAATAAGTCATCAAATAAGATGCCACCTCTTATGTCTATCCCTAAGACTACCTTATCATAATGTTGTCTTTTGTCTACGATAAGACTTGCAAAGTTTGGAATAAGTGTTGGTGGTAAATTATCTACACAATAATATCCCATGTCTTCTAAACAGTTAATTGCTGTACTCTTACCTGCTCCAGACATACCCGTAACAATAATAAATTCCATCCTTTATCTTTCTCCTATCATTTTAACCTCTGGCTCTATTTGTACATCAAACTTACTTTTTACTTCTTCTTGAATATAGTGAATAAGATCTAATATATCTTGGCAAGTTGCATGATCTTTATTAATAACAAAACCACAGTGTTTTTCTGAAACTTGTGCGCCACCTAACTGATAGCCACGTAGTCCTGCATCCATAATAAGTTTTCCTGCAAAGTGTCCTACTGGGCGTTTAAAAGTACTTCCTGCACTTGGATACTCTAAAGGCTGTTTATCACGTCTTCTTTGCATAAGGTCCTTCATCTTAGCTGAAATGGCTTCTTTATCACTACCCTCAAGACACATTGTAGCCTTAATAACTGTATAACCTAGTCTGCTTATAATACTCTTACGATATTCAAGTTCTAGTTCTTCTACTGATAAGGTTCTAACCTGCCCCTTATCATCGATTACTGTAGCAGATTCTAAAACTTGTTTCATCTCTCCATCATAAGCTCCTGCATTCATTGTTACTGCCCCACCAAGGGTCCCTGGAATACCATGTGCAAACTCAAGACCTGTTAATCCATGCTCTAAAGCTGTATTTGCAATTTTTGAAAGTAATGCACCTGCATAGGCTGTAATGCAATTCCCTTCTACTGTAATATCTGACATTTGCCTATAAACTTCAATAATGACACCTCTAAAACCTTTATCTGTAACAAGTAAGTTACTTCCATTCCCAATAACATAATAAGGTACATTTTGACTTTTACATACCTCTATAGCATACACAAGCTCTTCTTCCGACCTAGGAATTACATAAAGATCAGCTGGTCCGCCAACTTTAAAAGTTGTATGCTTATTCATCATTTCATCTTCTATAATATACTCACGATTGATTTTTTTCTCTAGTAAATGAATAATATTAGTTCTATTCATTAATTCCACTCCTTGATTTTACCTCTAGTCGGTTATTATTTATAATATACCTTATTTTATAGGGTAATGATAGTATTTTTTATAACTTGAACTGCGCTGAGCTACCTTTACTAGTTCTTGTAATTTCAAGGCGTGCTGGAATTTGTTCCCTAAGTTCTTTTACGTGTGAAATAATCCCTACTAACCTACCTGTGTCTTGTAAACTGAGTAAAGTTTTAATAGCAAGTTCTAGAGATTGCTCATCTAGTGTTCCAAATCCCTCATCAATAAACATAGTATCTAAGCTAGATGCTCCCGCCAGCCTTGAGATAACATCTGCAAGACCTAGTGCAAGTGCAAGTGCTGCCATAAAGCTTTCTCCCCCAGATAGAGTACTGACAGGTCTAGTCTGACCTACATAATGGTCAATAACAGCAATATCTAAACCAGACTGAGCATTTTTACGCTTCATGTCACCTGTACGATATAGCTCATATCTTGAAGTTGTCATAGGACGTAGCTTCTGATTAGCACTTTCTAATACTTCATCAAAGATACTACTTTGAATATAGCGCTCAAAAGATAAACCTTTACTATTTTTCCCTTTTGCCATTTGTGCCATGGTTCCTATAATGTGCTGCTTCTTAGCAACTGCTTTACTTTCCTCATAAAGAGCTTCTATACCTTGCTCAACTTCTTCATAAAGCATAATATGACACTCTAAATCTGCTCCTTCAAGTTGCAATTTCTCTTTTTCTTTATCAAGTACTTCAAAATGCTCCTTAGCTTCTATAAGCATTTCAATACGAAAATCAGCTACCTTTATTTCTAGTACTTTCTTGTTCTCTTCTAAAATAGCTTTTTGAGTATAATATGCCTTAATCTTCTCTTGTAGCGATTCTAATTCATTAACTTTTAATTTAAGTACCTCATAAGTTTGTAAATCTTCAATTTGTCCTTCATTTAAAGCCTTATTAAAACTGTCTTCAGCTTTTATCACCTTTGCCTTTAAATCACTTAAGACTTTTTCCTTTTCTTCAAGCATACCAATGATTTTAGAAAGCTGTACTTTAACCTTCTCTAATTCATCTTGAAGACGCTGCATACGCGCCTCAAAGGCTTTTCGCTCCTCCTCTAAAGCCTTCATTTGCGCAAGAAGCTGATCTCGAGTTGCCATACCTTCTGGCAACTCACTCCTAATTGCTTCTACTCTACTCTTATGCAGTTCAAGCTGAGTTTGACACGTATAAATGGCTTCTTTTATTTTCTCAAGTGTATTCATTTCAAGTGTCACTTTACTTCTATCTTGTTCAATCATCCCAGTAAGCTTTTCAATTTCTTGAAGTTTTCTTTCATTAGCTCCTAATCTTTCTTCTACTTGCCCTTTATAAGTCGATGTAATCTCTTCTGCTGACTGATTTATTTTCTCTACATAACTATTTATTCTTTTATCTAGATGTGTAATATCTTCATTTAAGCTCTTTCCACGTATGAGAATGCTATTTTGCTCTTCTTCTTTTTTGCTGATTTCTGCAATGTAAGTACTTCTCTTAGTCTCTAACTTTTTCATAATCTCTGGATTTACAAGTGTCTGGCCTGACTTTGCCTTATGTGGATGCTCTGTACTGCCACATACAGGACATGGCTTACCTTCTTCGAGATGTTCTGCCATAATACTTGCTTGTCCATTCATCCATGCTAGTGTAACTTCATCATACTGTACTTTTAACTGCATCTCTTCTTTTTTAAGCTTTTCTAGGTTTTGTGCAATAACTTTATATTGATTACGTAAGGTTATAAGCTCTGCTGATTTTCGCGCTTTTTCACCTTGGCATTCTAATATATATTCTATAGCTTGAAGGGTAACCTTTCCTTCCTGAATGCTTTTTGCTAAAGTGTCTTTATCTTTCAGCTTTATTTCTGCTTCATTGATACGTATTTCATAAGCTTTTATAATCTTTTCTATACGTTCCTTCTCTATTTCTAGCTTCTGCTTATCCTGTTCATATTTTTGCTGAGCACTCATAAGTTCCCCTAGACTATCTATCTTAGGTAAATAACTTTCTAATGCAAGATATCTACCTTTGTCCGCTTCTATTTTAGCGGCTTCTTCTTTACTATCTTCCTGTATTTTTAATAGCTGACTAAGGCTCCCTTCCTCTTTTTCCTTTTCTCTATGCAAGAGTGTAATAGCCTGTATATTTTGCTTTTCTTCTTCCTGTGCCTTATGCCACTGCTCTTCTACAACTAAAATAGGTTGAAGCTTTTGTAAGCTTTTAACTTCTTGTTCAAGCTGTCTATAGCTTGTCTCTTCTAAAACAAATCTGTTTAATTTTTCTTTTACCTCTTGAAGTTGCATGTAAGCTGAATGTTTTTCATTTTGCTGTATTAAAACATTTTGTGCTTTCTCTAGCTCTGTCTTAAGTTCTATTGTTCTAGCTTTATTAGCTTCTTCATAGATTCTATATTCTTTAATAAGGTCGTGTAAAATTTCACTTACCTCTGGTGTATTATTAAGTAGTTTAGTTTGTAAGTAACTGATAAGCCTTTCATCCTTTTCTTCCTTTAACCTACTTAACAGCATCTCATAAGCCATGTTTTTTTCTTTCATGGCTTCAGTAAGTGCATTATTTTTTTCTTCTAGCTGCTTTTCTACACTTTGGTAAATGCCTGTCTCGAAAATATCTTGTAAAATTTTTTGTCGTTCTTTACTATCAGCAGTCAGTAGCTCTCTAAACTTGTTTTGTGCAATCATAATCACCTGTCTAAACTGATCTACATTAAAGACAAGCAATTCTTCTATCTTTCTATCTACTTCTTGAAGTCTTGCCGCTACAAGCTTAAACTCGTCCTCTTCTAGCTTATATAAAAGTGCTTTACCTTCTTCTACAGTAAACCCTTCACCCCTTTTTTTAGGGCGCTCAAATTTAGGGGTACGAATAACCTTATATTCATCCCCTTTTAAGTAGAAAGTCAAGGTAACTTCTGCTGGCTCATCTGTGGTTGCAAACTTACTTCGCATACTTTCTGCTGTACGCTCACCACCATTAGTCTGCCCATAAAGTGCATAACAAATGGCATCTAATATGGTTGTCTTACCTGAACCCGTTGGTCCATGTATAAGAAACATATTAATATCTTCTAATAAAGTAAAATCAATGACCTGGCTCCCACCGTAAGGCCCGAATGCACGCATGGTTAATACTTTAGGCCTCATTTTCTTTCCTCCTCAATCTGCTTAATAACCTCTCCCATATAAGCAGTTTCTTCTTCATCAAAAGTAGTCTCTCCTACATAATCCATGAAATCTATAAAAAGTTCCGAAAGAGACTTCTTCTTTCTTGCCTCAAACTCACTCTGTTTACTTTCTCTGTCTTTAGAAGTCGTTTTATTCATTACAAATTCAGCACCTAGTGTATAAGGATAAATTTGTTTCAAAAGGCCTACTACATCTTCCGTTCCTTTACTTTCTATCTTAGCATACACATAGTCCTGTCTCTCTTCTTCTCCCAGCTGTGCACCTGCTTTTACAATAGCCTCAATAGGTCCTTGTACAATTTTCAGGTCACGTTTTGGTTTAAGGGATACTTCTTCTAATGTAGTAAGTTGCCCATCTACAATCTCTAGTTTCACAAAACACTTTGGCTGGTTTGCTTCAGATATAGAGTATTTTAAAAGTGAACCGCTGTATCTAATATGCTCACTCCCTATAGCTTGTGGCTTATGTAAATGCCCTAGTGCAGTATAAGTAAAAGGCTTAAAACAATCTGCTCCTACCATTTCAGCGGTTCCAACAGCACATAATCTACGCTCAGAATCAGATAAGTC
The DNA here is from genome assembly GCF_014384995.1 of Zhenhengia yiwuensis. GTDB lineage: Bacteria > Bacillota > Clostridia > Lachnospirales > Cellulosilyticaceae > Zhenhengia > Zhenhengia yiwuensis. The sequence goes on from NZ_JACRSY010000028.1 coordinate 35,647, forward strand.
TCCCCCTGCTACAAAAGCATGTACTACTAATAAAGTGGCCCTATCATTTTTTTCTTTTTCTATTTGCCTTGTTAAATAACGCATGGCATCATCATGGCGTTTAATGGTTTCATCTCCTGCTATTTCACGTACATAGGCTGGCTCCATATAAGGAATGAGATAGACATCTATAGTCTCACTTCCTTCAATAGTTACCTGTTGGTAGCCCTTTTCACATTCTCCTACTATATAGAGGTGCTTACTTGCAAAAAGCTCACTTCCAAAGTGAATACGCGTATTACTATCATGATTTCCAGCAATAATAACTGTAGGTATCTCTAGTCTACCGATGACCTGGCTAATAAATTGATTAAAAAGAGCTACCGCCTCCTCATTAGGCAGTGATTTATCATATACATCTCCTGCTATAATAAGAAGTTCTATCTTCTCTTGTATCATATATTCTATAAGCTGATCTAACATATATGCTTGATCTTCAATTAAACTATATCCATGTAATGTACGTCCTAAATGCCAATCTGAAGTATGTAAGATTTTCATTATTTCCACCTCTTTCATTCTCATTTTTGTCCAGTTTTCTTTTATCTATACAAATGAAAAGCAGTAAACCTGTATTTAGGTTACTGCCTATAGTCTCTCATAGTGTAATAACAGTCTCTGCATCCAATAGAATATCTGTAATTTCACTCATATTTGTAATTCGACCTGCTAGTAAAGCTTTTTGATTACATACTTTATAAACACAGGTTCCACATGCTAATAGCTCTACACCCTGCTCTTCTAATGCCACTAATACCTCTAAATAACGTGAGCCTTGTACAAGAAGTTTTACTCCAGAGTTATAAAAAATAATAGCATCTGGCTTTTTAAGACTAGCCAGCACTTTTCTTAGGAAAACAGCAAGTAGCGTCTGACCTACTCCCTCATCTCCTTTTCCTAGTGCTTCGCTATTTACAATAATAACCTTCGCATACATATAGACTTCCTCCTATACGCTACTCTATCTATATAGTATGCAAAAAGTTACTATTTGTTCTTTTTAGCTTTTTTTACAAAGTAAATAATTTCAAGTACACCTGCTGCAATTGTTGCTGCTAAAAATACTAAGTTAGTCACAAAGCCTGCAATTGCAATTCCTTTACTACGTTTGTTACGCATACCTGTTGCACCAAGTACTGTGCCTACAATTGTAATTGGAAGACCTATAAGAGGAATAATCCATGCAACTGAGCTAATAATACCTAGAATGAAAGAGGTCCATGCATTCGGATTTGGACGTTGTACTGGTACAATATTAGGCACCATTTCTACACAACTATCTGTATCATTTTCACCTGCTACATACTCTTTAGTATAGAATTCTATTTCTTCATTTTTTGCATGCTTTTTTTTCATTTCTTACTTCCTCCTTTTATTAAGAACTACTTTTTACTTTATTATATAGGAATATTATAAATTTTAAAAGAGCAAAAGAACCTATCTAGATTATAGCCTAAATAGGTTCTTTTATTCTTATTGAGATGCGCTTGATTTCGCTTCCATCCAAATACTACTATATAATTTAATAACATCTGATGGGTCTGTAAACATTTCCATTTTATCTGTCTCTTCTTCTGATGGATAAGCAACTTCACTATTTCTTATCTCTTCTGGAAGAAGTGCACGTGCCTCACTGATTGGTGTTGAGTAACCAATATATTCTGCATTTTTTGCTGCAATGTCAGGACGGCATAAGAAATCAATATATTTATAAGCATTTTCTAAGTTTTCTGCACCTTTTGGTACTACAATTGCATCTACAAAGAAATTAGTTCCTTCTTTTGGAAGTGCAAAAGCTAAGTCTGGATTTTCTTCTGTCATAACCATAGCATCTCCTGCCCATGCCATCATAAGGGCAGCTTCACCGCTAATCATCTTACCTTTACCTTCATCCCCAACATAGCTTAGTACAAGTGGTGCTTGTTTAATAAGTTCTTGTTTTGCTTCTTCAAGTTCTTTAGGATCTCTTGTATTCATAGAATAGCCTAACTTTTTAAGAGCTGCCATAATACCTTCACGTTCACTATCATATACAAAGATTTTACCTGCATATCTTTCATCCCAAAGAGCATTCCAACTATCTACTGGTTCTTCTACCATTGTTGTATTATAGATAATTCCTACCGTTCCCCACATATATGGTATAGAATACTGGTTATTTGGGTCGTATGGAAGGTTTTTAAAACGCTCATCTATTTTAGGATAATTCGTAAGCTTTGTCACATCAATAGGCTCTAACATATCATTATTGATCATTTTTTCTATCATATAATCTGAAGGTATTGCAATATCATAACTTACATTACCTGGCTCAAGTTTTTGGAACATCTCTTCATTTGTCCCAAATTCAGAATAAATAACACGAATACCTGTTTCTTCTTCAAATATTTTATTGACTTCTGGATCAATATAATCTCCCCAGTTAAATACTTTAACTACTGGCTTATCATCATTATTACCGCATCCTGTTAAAGTAATTGCCATAGTTCCTGCTAAAGCCATTCCTAAAAATAGCCTTGATAATTTTCTCATTTTATTTGATCATCCTTCCCTTTGGTTTATAAACTCTTATTAGACTTATTTATTTTTTTTTGTTTTTTACTTGCCATTATATTAGTTGTAATCAGAATAATAATGATAGTCCCAAACATAATAGTTGAAATAGCATTAATCGTCGGAGCTACCCCTTTACGTGTCATAGAGAATACCTTTATTGACAAAGTATCTACTCCCGGACCTGTATTAAAGAAACTAATGATAAAATCATCAATAGACAATGTAAAAGCTATAAATAGCCCTGCAAGTACACCTGGTAAAATTTCAGGTAAAATAACTTTTCTAAATGCATAACTTGGTTTAGCTCCTAAATCTAAAGCTGCTTCATATATGTTATAGTTAAGCTGTTTAAGTTTAGGCATAATAGATAGAATCACATAAGGTATACTAAATGTAATATGTGACAAAATGAGAGTTGAAATACCTGGTGTCATCCCAAGCGCCCCAAAAAGTAACATTAATGATACCCCTGTTACAATCTCTGAACTTAATAATGGAATATAAGTAACGTTCATTACAAGACTTTTTTTCCAGCCTGTCATACGTTCAATCCCAATAGCTGCAAAAGTTCCAATTATGGTCGCTATAATCGAAGATACTACTGCAACTAATATAGTATTTGAAAAAGCTTGCTGAATACTATAATCTTTAAATATTTCTTCATACCATCTAAGGGTAAACCCCTTCCAAATTGGTAGTTTAGAATCGTTAAAGGAGTACACCATTAAAATGGCTACAGGCGCATACATAATAAGCAAAATAAATGCTACATATGACTTTTTTATAAATTTCATCAAAATAGGCCGCCTCCTTTATCAAATGAATCTTTCTTAGACATAAAGACAAGCGTAATCAATATAATAATCATTAAAATAACAGATAAGGCTGAACCAAATGCCCAATCGCCTGTCTTGTTAAATTGTTGCTCAATAAGGTCACCTAAAAGCGTTGTTTTACCACCACCTAATAATCTAGATACTAAGAATGTTGTAAGTGCTGGCATAAATACCATTACAATACCTGTTATAACACCAGGCATACTTAATGGTAAAATAATACGCTTAAAGGTTGTAAATTTATCTGCTCCTAAATCATAGGAAGCTTCAATAACATTTTTATCAATTTTACAAAGTACATTATAAATTGGTAACACCATAAATGGGAAGAAATTATACACATTCCCAAATACAATAGCACTTTTTTTATATAAAAATTGCATTGTTGGCAGTCCCATACTACTTAATAGGCTATTTACTACACCTGTATCCTGTAATAAATATCCCCATGCATAAGTACGAAGTAAAGAATTCATCCACATTGGCAAAATAACAAGAAGTAAAATAATCCCTTTTGCTGACATTTCTTTACTACTTAAAATCATTGCTAATGGATAAGCTAATACAAGACAAATTACTGTACTAATAAAAGCAATGCCTATAGAATCCATAATATTTCCTAAATATCTTGGATTAAGCACTTGCTTATATCCTTGTAAAGTGAAAATACCTTTATCAAAAAAACTATAATATACAATGATAAGTACAGGTACGACAACGAAAATACTCGCCCATATTACATAGGGTAGTGCTAATCTTTTTTTATCCAATTTTCTTACCCCCTCTTCATGATATGAATATCTTCTGGTGTCAATACCATTCCTACTTTTGCTCCTACTGGTGCCATAGCTGTAGAATGTACAGCCCATGTGTAATTATTACTCTTAACCATCATCTCATAATGTACCCCCTTAAAAGTAACAGATTCTACTGTACCCTTCAGCATACCTTCTTCTTCTTTTACAATACGAATATCTTCTGGTCTAATTACAACATCTACTGCTACATTTTCTCCGAATCCTGTATCGACACATACAAAATCTACACCATGGAAAGATACAAGATAATCTTTAATCATTGTAGCTTGAAGGATATTACTTTCCCCAATGAAATCTGCAACAAATGCATTTTTAGGTTCATTATAAATATCTACTGGTGTACCAATTTGTTGTACACGTCCTTCATTCATAACAGCAATTGTATCAGACATAGTAAGTGCTTCTTCTTGATCATGTGTTACATAAATAAATGTAATCCCAAGTTTTTGCTGAATCTTTTTAAGTTCCATTTGCATACCTTTACGAAGCTTTAAATCAAGTGCTCCAAGTGGCTCATCTAGTAAAAGTACTTCTGGCTCATTAACAACTGCCCTTGCAATAGCGATACGTTGTTGCTGACCACCGCTTAAAGATTCTATACGTCTATCTTGAAATCCTTTAAGATTAACAAGTTCAAGCATCTGTGCTACTTTCTCATCAATTGTTTTTTGGTCTACTTTTTTGATTTGAAGTCCAAAAGCAATATTTTCTCCAACTGTCATATGAGGGAATAAAGCATACTTTTGGAATACTGTATTGATACGTCTTTTATACGGTGGTAACTTTGCAATGTTACTGCCCTCAAATAATACTTCGCCACTACTGGCTTCTTCAAATCCACCAATAATTCTAAGTAAAGTTGTTTTACCACATCCACTAGGGCCTAGTAATGTAAGAAACTCATTGCGTCTAATATACATATTAATATCTTTTAAAATTTGAGCGCCATCATCAAAGGTCTTAGATATATTTACAAGATTTATAATAGGTTCTGTCTGTTGTTTGGTTTCTTTCATTAATCCCATCTCCTTTAAAAACTTGGTGGTGTGGCAACCCAAAGTACAGTAGCTTTAGTCTTGCCTGCATTCTCTAAATAATGATCTCCTGTTGGTCTAAAGTAAAAGCTATCACCTTTTTTAGCTTTAAACTTTTTATTACCCAGGTGTATATAGATAGTTCCCGATAGCACATAGCCAAATTCTTCACCTTCATGAGGCGCTTGTTCCATTGCCTTGCAACCTGGATCAATATTAATTAAAATAGGCTCCATGTCATTTTTTTGAGCATTTGGAATAAGCCATGTAATCATATTTCCGAGTTCTTTATCTTCTTTTTCAAAAACATCTTGCTTCGTAAATACAATCTTCTCTTGACTTGTTTCATTGAAAAAGTCCTTAAGATTAGTACCTAAACACTCCAATATATCTATTAAAGTAGCAATAGAAGGTGATGTTAACCCTCTTTCTACCTGAGAAATAAACCCTTTTGATAGTTCACATCGGTCAGCCAGTTCTTCTTGAGTCAAGCCATTCTTCTTCCTAAGCTGATTGATCTTGCTCCCAATATCCATTGTTCTGCCTCCCTCTTGATTGTTTCTATGTATCTAATAATAAACTTTTTGTTTACACAAATTAAACTTCACCATACGAATTATACTTACTTTTTTAGCAATCGTCAATCATTTTTAGTAAAAAATTTATTTTTATGAAACCATAAGTTTAGTATATATGTGTCTATTTTTTTATTTTTTTATAATACCAATCCCTTGTAATTGTTGATTTTATTATTTTTTATTAAATATAAAGTATACCTAGAGTCTCTTTAATAATTGTATTTCTCATAGATTGCTAATATTAATAAAAAAGTTTAGTAAAAAGTGACTGAAAAATATGCTTATCTTTTTATCCTTTACTTTTGCAAACACATTTATTCCTAAACCATCTAATAGTTGTAAATATCCCTTCATATTAGAAGTTTGTAACATAACTACAATCTCAGTGAAACACTCTTTCGAAGCTTCCATAAGATTTATATCTCTATTACAATACAATTTATAATGCTCTCTATTTTAGTTTAAATAATTGTTCTGTAGCCTTTGTTAACCTGCCTTTTGGAATATATGAATCTAATAACTCATTTTGTTAATTAGTCAAAAGTCTATTCTAAAATATTTTTTTCTATATAACCATTTTTATATGAGTATTGCTAAAAATAAAAAAAGAGAGTAACTATAATAACTTATAGTTACTCTCTTTTTTGTTATGCCGGAGACCGGAATCGAACCGGTACGGGAGGTAAGTCCCGCAGGATTTTAAGTCCTGTGCGTCTGCCAGTTCCGCCACTCCGGCATGAAGCGGGTGATGGGAATCGAACCCACGTGGCCAGCTTGGAAGGCTGGTGTTCTACCATTGAACTACACCCGCATAAATTTGGCAACCACCTACTCTCCCAGGCCGTCTCCAGCCAAGTACCATCGGCCGCTTTAGTCTTAACCTACGTGTTCGGTATGGGAACGGGTGTTTCCCTAAAGCGCATCGTCAC
>NZ_JACRSY010000029.1 GCF_014384995.1 Zhenhengia yiwuensis
GAAGTTTAAATTCTTTGTCATATCTCTTAGCCATTGTTTTAGGACACCTCGTTCATTATAGTTATTTCTATTATAACTCAAATCTCCATTCTATGTGTCCAATTTTTATTCTAGCATCAATTGTTATTTTAATATCTATAATTTATTTTTAAGTTTAAACTCCTAATAAGAGAGTCAAAATTATGAGTATAGTTTTTAAGGCAGTAAATAGTTATTTCAATAAAGATATTATTTGCCTAGAGCTATGCTCTAGCTTTATTTTTTATTGACAACAGCTATTTATGAGATACTATCATCTCATAAAATCAGTGTAAGCCCTTAGCGTTCGCAAGAAATTATAAGCTATATGTGTTATAGTCGAACCAGGATAAGATTTTATTTTCTGTCAAATTATTTAAATAACAAAGACATTTAGCATTATAAAAATCAAGAATTATCTTAGAAGTAGGGTGGACTTTTTAGTTGTATACAGTTGAATAATGGATGAACTTAAGTATAATAATTATTGAGGAATAAGACAGATATTATTCTTTAATAATTATTATGGAGAGTGATGGGATGGGAAGCATACAAGAGATGGTTAAGAATGACTTAAACAGTAGTGAGCTTATTGAAAAATTTAAGCAGCTAGGTTCAGAAAAAGGATTCAAATATAGAAGTATAGAGTTTCAGGATGTAGAAATTGAAGAAGATAGAATTACTATAAAAATTAAAACGACATAAAAATATTATTTGTTAAGTAATTACATACAGCGGAAAATTATAAAGGGCAGAGCTTCGGCTCTGCCTTTTGTACTAGAGTTTTAAGCACTTCTTAAACTTCTCTAAAATAGATGCAGAAGGGATAGTTTGCCCCTGTTCGTATCTTCGTAAAGTGTTTTTAGCAATACCTACTGATTGGCAAACATATTTGCTGCTGAGCTTAAGCTCTTTTCTTCTCATGTAAATCTTATATCCAATAGAATTCTCATCATGGTTATAAAGTGTATTCTTATAGGTTAAGGTATGTGATGTAGTGCCATATGCATTTTTGTATCCATTGCATTAAGAATAGCTACTTCATCCATTTCCATTAAATCAATATAGTGAAGATTATATTTTTCAAAAAGTTTTTTCATATCTTCTTTGATAACAGAAAGACATAAGTAAGCATGGCTTACATTTTCAATGAACATTTCTATAGAGATACTTGTATTACCAAGTGGGGTAAATAGATTTTTTCCATCGCGTGTAAAAGGAATAGGACCTACTACATATTGACATACTTTTAAGTCTTCAAGAGAAGTAGCAATATGTGCGCCTTTGGGGATATCTGGATGCGTAATACCAAATACCCAGGTATCAAAGCCTTTATCACATAAAATCTTACACAGTCTTACAAAACGTAAATCACCACCAACAACGGCAACTGAAATATTATTCAAAGCTTTCTCCTCCTAGCCTATATAAATGTCAGTACTATAAATTATGAAGGACTAAAGAGGAAAGTGCATGTATAAAAGGAAATGCTTATAAAAGAAGGAAATAGGCTATAAAAAACTCTAGAAAGAGATGATAGAAGTCTTTCTAGAGTAGAAGGGAAAAAAGAGGTTATTTAAGAGTATTATAATCTGTAAGAATTTGTTCAAGCATGTTATCTCATTTGAAGTAAATTGGCAAAACATTAAAATTAGATGGAGGATTATTTTGTTCTGCATAATTAAGTAAGAAAGCAGTCATATATTTAAATAAGTCCATAGAAGATACTAAGGTTTTAACGCGAGAAGACTTAATAAGATTACAAGAATAATTTCCTTCCAGTACATTTAAAGAATCTGCAAGTTAATCGATATTTTTCCTTGCAAAATTAAGAACTTGTATAATTTGACTTGAAGATTTACCTTCAACCTTATTGGTATACAGTGTTTGAGCAATGGAATCTAGTTGCTTTTAATATATCTTATACTGGTTGATAATAGGCATCAAGGGACTGGATGCTCGAAGGAGAGCTGTTTGAAGCATAAGGCGTAAGAGCTGGCTTCATACAAGATAAAAGCAAAAGGTTAAATAGCATAAATACAAAAAAGAGGCTCAAATAGAGCCTCTTTTAATAGGGAGGTTAGTACTCATTGCCTACAAACTTATGGGCTTCTTCTACAATACGTTCCATGGCATTTAAAATATTGTGATACCCTGTGCAGCGGCAAAGATGACCTGAAATAAGTTTTCTCAGTTCATCTCGAGAATAGTGTTTCCCACTTCCCACGATTTCAACCGCAGTTATAATGAGTCCAGGGGTACAAAAACCACATTGTACAGCTGCTTCATCCACAAAGGCTTGCTGAATAGGTGTTAAAAGGGAAGTATGCTGCTGAAGGCCTTCTACAGTAATAATTTTTTTACCATCTGCCCATAATGCAAGATAAATACAAGAATCGATAGCTTCATCATCAACAAGAACTGTACAGGCGCCACATTCACCTACTTCACAGCCTTTTTTAACACTAGTTAAGCCGAGTCTATGCCGAAGCATATCGGCTAGAGATTCTCGTATATCAACTGGAATTTCTTCTTCTTTACCGTTTACTATACAATGAATAACTTTAATCATCTAAATGCCCTCCTCCTAATAAAATAGCCTGTTTAAGTGCACGTTTACTCAGTTCTTTAACAAGCTGAAGACGGAAATCACGAGAAGCACGCCAAGATGTTCTAGGATTAACTTCAGTAAGAGCTACTTCACTAAAAGTCTTAAAGAGAGAAGGAGAAATTGTTTGACCTATAACAGCAGCTTCGGCTTTGTTACAGCGCATAGGCGTTGGACCTGCCACACCAAAGGCAAGACGAACATCTTCTAATTGATCTAAGGAAGCATTTAGTTTACAGTTAACTGCACAGCCTAATGTAGCAATATCCATAGCTTCTCGCATAGCATATTTAATATAATGACCATGGAATCCTTCATAATTTTCTTTTGTAATACATATGCCTGTAAGCAGTTCACCTTGTTGTAAATGGACACGTCCAGGGCCTTTATAAAAGGCTGTAATAGGTATATTTCTTATGCCAGTGGGCCCTGTAATTTCTAAAAGGGCATTATAGGTAAAAAGAGTAGATGCACTGTCGGCACTGGTTACACCATTACATATATTACCGCCAATGGTCCCCATATTGCGAATCTGAGGACCACCTACTTGGTCGACTGCCTCACCTAGCATAGGAAGGTACGTCTTAATAAGAGGGTGATAAGTAATGTGAGAAAAAGTGGTGAGCGGCCTAATCATAATATTTCCTTGTTCATCTCGTGTAATGCCTTTTAAACTATTTATATGATGTAAGCTGATAAAAGATTTTCCAGCTAATTTACCTTCCCTAATTTTAATCAGTATATCTGTCCCACCTGCAAGTGGTATAGCAGATGGATTTTCTACTAAAGCCTTTATAGCATCTTGTATATCTACGGCTTCATAAATATTTTCAATATCATACATAGCATTTCCCCCTTAAATTAAGCCGTTTTCTTTAAATTTTTCAATTATTTTATGTGGTGTAATAGGCAAACTGTTAAAAGCAATACCTGTTGCTTGAAGCAAAGCGTTTCTTATAGCAGGTGCAACAGGAATAGCAGGTGGTTCGCCTAAGGATTTATTGCCATAAGGTCCACTTGGGTCCACAGTTTCTACGAAGTCTACAGCAAGGTCTGGTGTATCCATGCTCGTAGGAAGCTTGTAATCTAGTAAATTAGGATTAAGTGGCTTACCTTTGGCATCAAAGAGTAACTGTTCACTTAAAGCATAACCTAGTCCCATACTCATACTACCATGGACCTGGGCTTTTGCAAGCTGAGGATTAATGAGTACACCACTATCATGAACATTAATGATATCGAGTATTTTGATACGTCCAAGAGCAAGATCTACTTCGATTTCAGCAAAGCAAACACCAAAGGAAATGGTGTTATTTTTACACTGTACACTACTTTCAGCAGTAATATGAGAAGCATAATCTAAGTTATAAAAAGCTTCGAGTGCTAGAGCTGGCAAAGTGATTAGACAGTCTTTGGTAACAGAATTAATGATCTCATTATTTTGGATATCTAAAGTAGATTCAGGAACTTTTAAAAGATAAGCAGCATAAGAGAGAAGGCGTTCTTTAAAGAGTGCTGCTGTCTTTTTCACGGCCATTCCACTGACATAAGTTTGTCTAGAAGCATAAGCACCTGTATCAAATGGACTAATATCTGTATCTTGTGTAGAAACAATATGAATTTGATCTAAAGTAAAGCCAATTGTCTCGGCGGCCATTTGACTAAAAACAGTATCTGCACCTTGCCCAATTTCTGTAGCACCCATTTGAAGTTGTGCTGAGCCATCTTGATTTAGAACAAGACGTGCACTGGCCGTTTCAAGAGAAATAGGATAAACCCCTGTCTTATAGCTGAAAATACCCATTCCAACCCCTTTGCGGATAGGACCTGTTTGATCCTGATAAGCCGGATATTTTTCATGCCAGTGGATATACTCCATCCCTTTTTCTACGCATTCTTTAAGACCTGAGGAGTAGCAGGTGATACCTAAAAATGGATCTTTATAACCTAGCTGCATAGCGTTTTGCATACGAAAAGCAATAGGGTCTAAATGAAGGGCCTCGGCGATATCCTGCATATGAGATTCACAGGCGAAAGTAACTTGAGGAATGCCATAACCACGCATAGCACCACCACAAGGCAGATTCGTGAAGACAGTATAAGCATCAGCTTTTACAGCTTTTTCTTGCTGATAAATATGCCTGAATCCTGTTATAGCATTGGAAACAATAGCGTGACCATGAGAAGCATAAGCACCTTGATTAGCTAATGCTTCAATTTTACGTGTTACAATACGCCCATCAGCTCGTACGCCTGTTTTAAGCTTAATTTGAACGCTATGACGTGTACGGGTACAGGTAAAAACTTCTTCGCGGCTTAGTTCAAGTTTGACACATTTACCACCTACTTGCTTACTTAAAAAGGCATTAAGGGGTTCATAGAGTACATCTTGTTTATTGCCAAATCCGCCTCCAATATAAGGTTTAATAACACGTACTTGACCAAAAGGTACACCTAAGGCCTGTGCAATGACACGCCTCATAATATGAGGAATTTGAGTAGAAGAAACAACTATCATACGATGATTGTCTTCATAGGCGAAAGAAACAGCAGGTTCAATATGACAATGCTGAACCATTTGGGTATCGTATTCACCCTCAAACCATATAAGATCGGGGTCTTTAATTGCTTCTTCATAATGACCTATTTCAAAATCAGAATGACACAAAATATTGTCTGGATAATTTTCATGAATAGGAGGAGCAGAAGTAGCATGCATAGCCTCATTAGGTGTAAGAAGAGGTGTAAAGGCTTCGTACTCAACTTTAATGAGACGTAGCGCACGGGAAGCTGCCACTTCATCTTCAGCAACAACAGCAGCAATATCGTCACCATAATAACGTATATGTGTATTAAGCAAACGCCTATCTGCTACATCCTGATGACTAGAATCTGTAGACCAAGGATGCCCCGCCGTTGGAAAGGTATGAGAAGGTACATCAAAACAAGTTACAATTTTGACAACCCCTTTTACTTTTAAAGCTTCTTCTATCTCAATGGATTTGACATAACCACTTGCAATGGTGCTATGTAGGACTTTAGCCACTAAAGCAGTACGTGGACATAAATCATCTGTATATTTTGCACGTCCTGTTACTTTTTCATAAGCATCCACACGTTTTACACTTTCACCAACACTCATTTTATCCCTCCCTTTTTGAGTAGCTGACTAACTTCCATACGTGCCATACTACTGATTTTTTCTTCATCTATACCTAAAAGTTTTCCGTTTTGAGAGACTATTTTACCTGCAATGATTGTATAATCTACAGGTTGTTTAAGACCTACCGTAGCTAGTGCAGACTGTGGGTCATAAGTAGCCCCAACAAGTTCAAGCTTTTCATAATCAACCATGAAAAGGTCACAGGCCTTGTAAGGTGCTAAAGTGCCAATATCCATGCGTCCTAGTAGCCCTGCACTACCTTTAGTAGCCATTTTTAAGAGTTCATAGCCTGTTGGTGCCTCATAGCTTGAATGAAGACGATGTAGCAAGTAAGCCATACGTAACTCTTCAAGTAAATTAGAGCCGTCATTGCTCGCACTACCATCTACAGCAAGCCCTACAGGTACCCCAAGTTTAAGCATTTCTGGAATACGTGCAATACCTGAGGAAAGCTTCATATTAGAAATAGGGCAATGGGCCACACCTGTTTGTGTTTGAGCTAGTATATGGAGTTCTTCATCATTAAAATGAATACCATGTGCAAACCATACATCCTGCCCAATCCAGCCTAGACTCGCCATGTATTCTAATGGACGCATACCTGTTCTTTCTAAAGTAAAGCGTTCTTCATCTAAAGTTTCTGCTAAATGAGTATGTAATCTAACGCCAAGTTTTCTAGCAAGTTTGGCAGAATCACGTAGAAGTTCTTTTGTTACACTAAAAGGCGAGCAAGGTGCAAAAACTATTTGGTGCATAGCATAAGGGGAAGGATCATGATACTTTTTAACAAGTCTTTCGCAATCAGCTAAAATCTCATCTACTGTTTGAACCACACTATCAGGTGGAAGACCACCATCTTTTTGACTAAGAGACATGCTACCACGAGAAGCATGCATGCGTATACCTAGAGTATCTGCAGCTTCAAATTGTTTATCAATAAAGTTATGGCTCACGGAATGAGGGAATACATAATGATGGTCAAAACAAGTCGTACACCCATTTTTAATCAGCTCCCCCATGCCCACTAGGCTACTTAAATAAATAGCATCAGGGGTAAGTTCTTTCCAAATTTCATAGAGGGTTCTAAGCCAGTCAAAGAGTTCTAGATTTTGAACTTGAGGTAAATTCCTTGTAAAAGCTTGATAAAGGTGATGATGTGTATTAATAAGACCTGGGTAAACAAAATAATGACTACCATCAATCACTTGATCGGCCTCAAAAGATTGAGGGCCGATAGAGTGAATGACACCATTTTCTGCATAAAGGTTAACATGATGATAGATAGTATCTTGATCATCGCAACTTATAAGGGTATGAATGTTTTTAATTAGTAAACGACTCATTTATTTTTTCTCCTTTCCTTAGAATAAGGAGTATGGATAAGAGGGAGGCTAGTTCGGAATTCGCCATCATATTGCCAGTAAGCTAGTGCTACAGCAGGAGCTGTAGGAATAGAGCAGATTTCTCCAATACCTTTAGCTCCATAAGCAAGATCAGAGTGATTCTTTTCTATAATAATGGTTTCAATTTCAGGAACATCTGGTGCTTTAAATAAGCCAAGTGTACCAAACTTAGCAGTAGGCATGCAGTCTGTAAGCGGATAATTTTCTGTAAGCGCATAGCCTAGACTCATAGTGACACCACCTTCTATTTGACCTTCTACATTTTTAGGGTTAATAGCACGGCCTACATCATGAGCAGCAATGACTTTTTCAATCTTACCTGCTTCATTTAGGATGATAAGGTGAGTAGCATAGCCATAGGCAATATGGCTCACAGGGTTTTCTTTAGGAGAACCCATTTTATCTGTAATACCCACATATTCACCGTCATACTCCTTGCCATTTAGGGCATCTAAAGAAACGGCCTGTAAATCTTTAGCAAGCTTTAGTGCAGCAAGATGGGCCGCTTCACCGGTAAAAAGTGTCTGGCGAGAAGCTGTTGTATTACCGGCATTAGGGGCAAGTTTAGTATCTGGGGCTTCATGGATGATATCACTTGGTTTAAGATGAGTCGTTTCACATATAATCTGAGTCATAACGGTTCCAAGCCCCTGTCCAATACAGGCAGCACTTGTACGAATATGCACTTTACCATCTATAATCACCAGTTTACAACGTCCGGTATCTGGAATACCCACACCCAGGCCAGCATTTTTAATGGCACAGGCAATACCTACATAAGGATGGGCATCATAATAAGGTTTCACGGCTTCAAGTGTTTCGACGAGGGCTGTATCATCACTTGCAATCTGGCCATTTGGCAATACCTGGCCAGGACGTATAGCATTACGCAGACGTATTTCATAAGGAGAGATGCCAACCATTTCTGCTAAGAGGTTAAGATTAGATTCCATAGCAAAACAGCTTTGTGTAACACCAAATCCTCTAAAGGCACCTGCAGGAGGATTATTGGTATAGACAGCTTTGCCTAAAATATCAATATCTTGATAACTGTAAGGACCAGCTGCATGGGTACAAGCACGCTGCAGAACGGGACCGCCAAGAGAAGCATAAGCGCCTGTATCTGAAATAATCGTGGCTTTTAGTGCAAGGAGATACCCATTTTCATCACAAGCTGTTGTAAAATCCATTTCCATGGCATGGCGTTTAGGATGGACAATAAGACTTTCTTTTCGGGATAAGGATACTTTTACAGGGCATTTAAGGAGATAGGCAAGGAGAGCTGCATGATGTTGCACACTCATATCTTCTTTACCACCAAAACCACCTCCGACAGTTTTAGCAATGACTCTAACTTGCTCTGGCTCAAGTCCTAGCATAGCAGCACATTCTGTACGGGTTTGATAAATACCTTGATCTGCAGAGTAAATGAGGATACCATCTTCATTTGGCAAGGCAATAGCGGATTCGGGTTCTAAAAAAGCATGTTCTGTAAAAGGCGTACTATAGTGACGCGTTACAACATATTTAGCTTGTTTAATTTTTTCATCTGCTTGACCTCTTACAAGATGTTCAATTTGAAGGACATTGCCGTTTTCATGGATGAGCGGTGCATCATTTTTTAAAGCTTCTATAGGACTTGTAATAGGTGCTAGTGGTGTATAGTCTACCTGAATAAGCTTCTTCGCAGATTCTACAATCTCTGGTGAACGTGCAGCGATAAGTGCAATAGCATCCCCCAAGTACCTCGTTGTACCACCTTCCTCAATGAGTACATCCCAGT
Organism: Zhenhengia yiwuensis; assembly: GCF_014384995.1. Classification (GTDB taxonomy): domain Bacteria; phylum Bacillota; class Clostridia; order Lachnospirales; family Cellulosilyticaceae; genus Zhenhengia; species Zhenhengia yiwuensis. Next base: position 8,976 of record NZ_JACRSY010000029.1, read on the forward strand.
CCTTTTTGAGATGGCCTATTTTATGTGCCCCAGGAATATCTTTAGATGTAATAATACCGAGTACACCATCAAGCTTTAATGCTTCATCAGTAGAAATATGATTCACAATAGCGCGTGGATAGGCACTTCTTAAAGCAGATCCGTAAATCATGCCGTCTATGCGCATATCATCTACATATTCGGACTGCCCAAGAACTTTTTTCATAGCATCAATACGTCCGAGGGGATCACCTACTTGACCAGATGAAGTAGCAGAAGGAAGTGGTATGTGATTCCTTAAAAGTGAGGCAGCTAGTAAGATAGCTTTTTCGATTTTTTTATAGCCAGTACAACGGCAAATATTGTTTTTAATAGCTTCTTTAACTTGTTCAGGTGTAGGGTCTAGAACTTGGTCTAAAAGTCCTTTGGCGCTTATAACCATGCCAGGAATACAGAAGCCGCATTGTACGGCTCCTGCTTCACAAAAGGCATAGGCATACACGTCTTTCTCACGTTGAGTTAACCCTTCTACAGTTATAATATGTTTTCCATCTAATCTGTCAGTCTGAGGAATACAAGCTTTAGTGGCTTTGCCATTAATGAGTACTATACAAGTGCCACAGGCTCCTTCAGAGCAACCATTCTTAACAGAGACAAGATTTAGGTCTTCACGCAAAAAGGTAAGAAGTTTTTGATTACGACGGGGTGTAACTTGCTCGCCGTTAACAAAGAATGTAGACATGTGTACCTCCTATTTAGATTTAAATAAGATAAGCATACTCATTAAAGAGTGCTAAAATGAAAGGCTTAAGTGTAAAGCGATCATCTAGTTCATGAGCATGTAAAATGCTTATTTTTTTATCTATACGTAACTTAATAGCTTTTGTAGTAAAATCCGCAACAAATAGGCCTGAATTTGTACTACTGTTAAATGCTTCTAATGTATGGAATAGGGTAAATTTATCTCGGTATGGTGCACTATTGTAAGGACAGAAAATCGTACAGTTACCACATTCATTACACATACAATCAATGTGAAGAATTTGTTTTTTGCCTTCTACATCTAATGTCACATTAGCACGATTTGGACAGACATCTACGCAGCATTCACAGATTTTATCGCATTCTAAGCAGCGAATAGATTCATCCTCTACTGAACCATTAGTTTTTAATATACCTTTCTTGCTATAGACTTCATCCGTTCTAAGCGAGTGAGTAGAAGTTGGTATAGAAGAAAATATTAAGTTTTCACGTTTTAAAATAGTTTTAGCAGCAAGGGTTGCATCATGAATAGCAGATACAACTGTAGAAGGTCCACTACGTGCATCGCCTATAACAAAGGTGTTAGACAGTAGCTCTGTGGTGAAAGGGTCATGAATTATAAAGCCTTTAGTATCAATAGGAAGTCCATTCATTTTAAAGAAATCTGTATCCACTTTTTCGCCTACGGCACTAATGAGTGTATCAATAGGAAGATTTACTTTTTCTTCAGTTGGAATAGGCTGTAGTCTGCCAGAGGCATCAGGATGACCTAAGTTCATTTTGATGCAGGTGAGCATACCTTCCTTAAATTGCTGTGGGCTAAGTAATTCTTTAAACAATACGCCGTCTTTAAGTGCCAGTTCAAGTTCTTCTGTGTCAGCAGGCATATAACGTTTTGTCCTTCTATAAACTAAGTACACATTCTCTACACCAGGTACACGCTTAGCAGCTCTAGCAGCATCCATAGCTGTATTACCACCGCCTATAATAGCAACATTCTTTCCCAGGTTAAGAACGCTAGGGTCTGATTTAAATTGTTCTAAGAAATGGATGACATTAAGTGGTACATCACCTTCTAAATTGAGATGTCCTGGTTGCCATGCACCTGTTGCAATAAGTATATATTGGAAACCTTCTGATTTAAGTGCGTCAAGAGAGGTAATTTCACGACCAAGTTCAAATTTAACCCCGTACTGGCAAATAAGGCGAATATCTTTATAAAGTGCCTGATTAGCTATTCTAAAATCTGGAATAACAAAACGTACAATACCACCAAGTGCCTTACGTTTTTCAAATACTGTAACATCCATACCACTACGTGCTAAGAAGTAAGCAGCTGCAAGCCCAGCAGGACCACTTCCAATAATAGCTACTTTATGAGGGCTTTGAATAGAAGGAGGAGTAAGAGTCTCTAGAAGGGCATCAAAACCTTGAGTCGCTGCTTCTAGCTTTACCTGACGAATAGAGATTTCCTCTTCATAAAAGTTACGTCTACATTTAGTAGTACAAGTATGATTGCAGATAGTACCTGTCACAAAAGGTAGTGGATTTTTTAAAGTAATCACTTTAAGAGCTTCTAAATATTGTCCTTCACCTACAAGACGTATATATTCAGGAATGTCTTGCTCAATAGGGCAACCTTTTTGACAGGGGGCAAAAGTACAGTTTAGCAGTGGAACAGAACTTTCTATTTTACGAGCAGGCAAAGGTTTAATGGCTTTCGTATAGTGTGTATCTGTATAAGTTGTCTGTAAGAAGGTGTAGAGTCTAGAAAGAGCTATAGGTTTATGAGGCACCTCTTTAGAAGTATTAAGAAGAGAGGCAATTTGATAAAATCGGTTATAGCCACCAGGTTTAAGCAGTGTAGTTGCAAAGGTGATAGGATAAATACCCAGTTCAAATAGCCCTTTAATATTGTAGGCATCTACACCACCAGAGAAAGAAATATTAAGGTTACCTTTAAAAGTATGAGCAAGTTTGTAAGCAAGTGAAAGAGTCAGTGGGAAAAGTGCACGTCCAGACATATACATCTCTTTACCAGGAAGTTCAGAACGTGTGATTTGAACAGGGAATGTATTTGTCAATTTAACACCAAAGGTAAGTGACAGTTTATTCGAAAGGGCGATTAATCTTTCAAGCATAGGAACAGCCTGATCAAACTGAAGATCATGTTCAAAATGATGAGTATCAAAAACAAGATAGTCGTAGCCCATTTGATTAAGAATGGTGCGTGTGAAATCATAGCCTAGAAGTGTAGGATTGCATTTAATATAAGTATGCAGTCCTTTTTCTTTTAAAAGATAAGTAGCAATGCGTTCAATTTCATCAGGTGGACAGCCATGTAGTGTAGAAAGGGTAACAGAAGAGGAAATATGAGAAGAGATGCCTAAAAGATAGGTTTCATCAATACATTGAAATGCTTGAAGATGAGACTTAGCCCACTCTATACAGGCATGCCATATAGGCGTAGAAGAAGCATCTTTAAGCCCTTCAATAAAGGTATTAATTTTAGTAGAACGAATCCCTTCTAAGTCATAGCCTACACTCATGTTGAAAATAAAGCCGTTAGGGTCACCTAAGTCAAATTCTTTACTCATAAGTTTTAAAGCAAACCAAGCTTTAATATATTCTTCTAAAGCCTCAGGTACAGTAAGCTCAGTAGACCATTCTACATTGTAGCACTCATCCTCTGCCCTTATGCAGGGCTTATCAACAGGTAAGTCTTCTCCATCTAAAGTCTGTACAGTTTTGAGCTCAAAGAATCTAGCACCAGCTAGATAGGCAGCAATAATATTTTGAGCAAGCTGTGTATGGGGGCCAGCAGCAGGTCCGCAAGGTATTTCAAGTTTTTCGTTAAATAAATTTAAATATTTATGAGATGTTGTTTTAAAAATCTGTTTAATACCAAAGACATGTTCTTTTTCTATTAGAATCCATTCCATTAACTTGGGAAAAGGAATAGGTGTCATACGATCATTCATTTTATTAACTCCCCTCTTTTAAACACGATTCCAAAGTGCCTGCGCGAGCTGGCGAGATTTAGCCATAAGACGCTCCTCATCGGCTATAAGAATTTGCCTATCCTTCATAAGGACTTTGCCATTTGCTATAGTTGTCGTTACAAACCTGCCATTTAATCCAAATAAAAGATGTCCGTTTAAGGTATGCGTATTAAGTGGTGTTTGAGGGATATAGTCAGCTACAATCACATCAGCTGCATAGCCAGGTTTTAAGACACCTACAGATTTTGTAAAGAAACGGCTAACTATTTTAGGGTTGTATTCAAAGAGCATGGTGGGAATCTCCTCCCAAGCTACAGCTGGATTACATGTATGGTGTTTTTGAAGGATATTTGCTACTTTTAAAGATTCAAATAGATCATTGGTATAACCGTCTGTACCAAGTCCTATTAAAATGCCTCTTTTAAAAAGTTCTAATACAGGTGGCGCCCCTACAGCATTACCCATATTACTTTCTGGATTATGGACCACTACAGTATCTGTTTCTTTAAGAAGGTCCATTTCATCTGGAGTAATATGAATACAATGTCCGGCAATCGTATGAGGACCTAATATATCTTGGTCAAACAGACGATGAAGTACACGTTTACCATATTTTTTAAGGCTATCATAGACATCCTCTATACCTTCAGCTACATGAATGTGGTAACCACTACCTTTTGGAAGGTGGCTACGACAGTAGTCGAGGGTAGCATCTGAAAGTGTAAAGGAGGCATGAAGCCCCATCAATCCTTTTTGCATAGGATGGTTTTGAGAAGCTTTTATAAAAGCTTCATTCTCTTTAACAGCTCGTTTCATTTTATCCTGTCCATCACGGTCAGAAACTTCATAGCAAAGACATGTACGTAGGCCTAATTCATTAGCCACATCAGAAATAGCAAATAGACTATCTGTAATTTCACCATAGCTTGCATGATGGTCAAAGATAGTTGTCACACCATTTTTAATACAATCTAGATAAGTCCAATAAGCGCTATATCTAGTATCTTCTAAAGTTAAGTGGCGGTCCAGTTTCCACCAGGTGTGCTCTAAAATATCTAGGAAGTTACGAGGTGGTGGACCACCTAAGGAAGCACCTCGTGCAAAAGCACTATAAATATGATTATGCGTATTAATAAGCCCTGGCATAATGAGCCCCTTTTTAGCATCGATAAAAGTAGCAGAAGGGTGCTGCGTCTTAAGGTGCGCTGTAGGACCTATAGCCATAATGGTATCTTTTTCTATGGCAACACAGCCATCTTGTAAAAACGGTTGTTTTTCATCTCTTGAAACTAAATAACCATTTCCAATGAGTAACATTTCCTACCCCTCTCTTGAAAATTAGAAAAACATTTAAGTCTCTGTTTATGTTTATGATGGAATGAGACAGAACTGAACCATATACCAAAATTTTTTAGCATACCTAAAATTTTTTTATAAAAAGTGTATATAATTTTTCTATTCTGAAAAAGTGCGCATATACTCTTATTAGAAGTTCACTGAAATGGGGAGAAAGGTTGATGCAAAATAAGATACCTATAGAATTTATAAGCAGGTTAGCAGAAGCGCTAGGTAAACAATTTGGGTTAGAGTGTGAAGTAACTATACATGATTTGACACTTGATGATAAAGAACATACTATTGTACAAATTGAAAATGGTCATGTTACACATCGTCAAGTAGGAGATGGTGCTTCTGAAGTGGTGCTTGAAACGCTAAGACATCATAAGGGAGAGGACCAGATTGGTTATTGTGTTAGTACAGAAGATGGGAGATTGTTACGATCTAGTACCATATACATTAAGAATGAAAAAGGCGAGGTTGAGGGTATTTTCTCTATTAACTATGATATAACAAAGCTCATGCTAGCTGAAAATGTACTGAGTCAGTTAATTAGGGATACGAAGCAGCTTTCTGCCCCTGCAGCTAAAATTACCACGAAAGTTGAGGACTTACTAGAAGATCTTATAGAAAGAGCCACCCAGCTTATAGGAAAACCCGTCGCACTTATGAATAAAGAAGATAAAATAAGAGCCATACAATTTTTAGAAGAAGCAGGAGCTTTTTTAATTACTAAATCAGGTGATAAGGTATCTGAGTACTTCGGTATTTCAAAATACACACTTTATAATTATATGGAAAAGAAAGCAACTAAAAATGGCAAGTAGGAGGATCTTTTAATGGAACAAATTAAATGGATAGAGAACAAGATGGTACATACAAATGGTGATCATCTTTCTATTATGTCTGTAGATGAGGTACAAAAAGCAAAACATTTTCATGAGAGTTTTCCAATGTATAATGAAACACCTTTAGTAGCCCTTAATCATCTTGCAGACTTTTACCATTTAGGAGGCATTTATGTTAAAGACGAATCGTATCGTTTTGGATTAAATGCTTTTAAAGTTTTAGGTGGCTCCTTTGCAATGGCTAAACATATTGCTAAACAGCTTGGAAAAGATGTGGGTGAATTAGATTATCAAACCTTTACTTCAAAAGATCTTAAGAAGCAGCTTGGAGAAGTTACTTTCTTTACAGCAACAGATGGTAATCATGGAAGAGGGGTAGCTTGGGCTGCACGTCAACTGGGTCAAAAAGCTGTAGTTTATATGCCTAAAGGTACTCAGCAAATTAGACTTGAGAATATCCAAAAAGAGGGTGCTACAGCAACTATTGAAGAGGTTAACTATGATGAATGTGTACGTCTTGCAAGTGCCCATGCTAATCGCACACCAGGTGGTGTAATGGTTCAAGATACAGCTTGGGAAGGCTATGAGGAGATTCCGGCATGGATTATGCAAGGCTATGGCACAATGGCTATGGAAGCAGCTAGCCAGCTGGGAAAGAAGCCTACTCATATTTTTGTGCAAGCAGGAGTAGGTTCATTAGCAGGAGCAGTTCAAGGCTATTTTTCTAATCTTTACCCAAATGAAGAAATTACAACGGTTATTGTTGAATCTTCTAAGGCAGACTGCCTTTATAAATCTGCAAAGGCGGGAGATGGCAATATACGTATAGTAACAGGAGATATGCCAACGATTATGGCAGGGCTTGCATGTGGAGAACCGAATACCATTTCCTGGGAAATTCTAAAAAATAATAGTAGTTTCTTTGTATCTTGCCCTGATTGGGTAGCTGCAAAAGGCATGTGTATGTTAGGGGCTCCTTTAAAAGATGATACAAGAGTTATATCAGGTGAATCAGGTGCAGTGAGTATGGGACTTCTAGCAAGTATTATGGAAATAGAAGAGATGAAATCACTTAAACAAGCCCTTAATTTAGACGAACATTCTGTTATCTTAATGTTTTCAACAGAGGGGGATACAGATCCCGAGCATTATAGAGATGTTGTTTGGAATCATAAAATGAAATTATCATTTTAAGGGGGAAATAAAGATGGGTTTTATGGAAGTAAAGGAAGCTGCAAAAAATTATGAAGGTGCTATGACAAAATTTTTAAGAGATTTGATTGCTATTCCAGGAGAAAGTTGTAGGGAAGAAGGCGTTATAAAGCGTATTACAAAGGAAATGATAGAACTGGGATTTGATAGGGTAGATATTGACCCTATGGGTAATGTGTTAGGCTATATAGGAAAAGGTGAGAAGTTAATTGCTTATGATGCACATATTGACACTGTTGGTATTGGAGAAAGAAGTAACTGGACTTTTGATCCTTATGAAGGATATGAAACAGAAGAAGAAATTGGAGGGCGTGGTGCATCTGACCAATTAGGTGGTATTGTCTCAGCCGTTTACGGTGCAAAAATTATGAAAGATTTAGGACTTCTCCCAGAGCAATATAGCATACTTGTAACAGGAACAGTACAAGAGGAAGACTGTGATGGGCTATGCTGGCAGTACATTATTCAAGAAAGTCAGATTAAACCCGAATTTGTAGTGATTACAGAGCCTACTGATGGTAATATCTATAGAGGTCAAAGAGGTCGTATGGAAATTCGTGTAGAAGTAAAAGGTATTTCTTGTCACGGTTCCGCACCAGAAAGAGGAGATAATGCTATTTATAAAATGGCAGAAATTATTAATGAGGTAAGAGCACTGAATGATAAGTTACATGTAGATCCATTCTTAGGTAAAGGTACCTTAACTGTTTCTCAATCTTTTTATAATTCTCCATCACGTTGTGCAGTAGCAGATATGAGTGCTATTTCTATAGATAGAAGGCTAACAGCAGGAGAAACTTATGAAATGGCACTAGAGGAGATTCGTAAGCTTCCTTCCGTTCAAAAATATCAAGCAGAAGTCACTATGTATAAATATGACAGGCCGAGTTGGACAGAGCTTATTTATCCAACAGATTGCTATTTCCCAGCCTGGGTCCTTCCCGAGGAGCACCCAGCGGCGCAGGCAGCAGTAGCTTCTTATAAAGGTATGTATGGAGAGCCTTTAGTAGATAAATGGACATTCTCTACAAATGGTGTTTCTATAATGGGACGCTTTGGTATTCCTTGTATTGGATTTGGTCCAGGAAAAGAATGTGAAGCTCATGCACCAAATGAAAAAACATGGAAAGCTGACCTTGTAAAATGTGCAGCAGTCTATGCAATGATGCCAACGCTTTACTACCAAAATCTTTAAATAAAAAGGAGAGAAAACATGAATACATTTGAAGCTGTACTTAAAAAATTAGAACAGTTACATTTTAGAAATATGTATCAAAATGATTTCTTTTTAACTTGGGAAAAAAGCTTTGAAGAATTAGAAGCTGTTTTTACAGTAGCAGACAGCTTACGTTATTTAAGAAGTCAAAATATCTCTACACGCCTGTTTGATAGCGGACTAGGTATTTCATTATTTAGAGATAATTCAACACGTACACGTTTTAGTTTTGCCTCTGCTTGTAACCTATTAGGGCTTGAAGTACAGGATTTAGATGAAGGTAAATCCCAGATTGCACATGGTGAAACAGTACGTGAAACAGCTAATATGATTTCTTTTATGGCAGATGTTATAGGTATTCGTGATGATATGTACATTGGTAAGGGTAATGCCTATATGCATGAAGTAGCTGATGCTGTTGAAGAAGGATTTAGAAAAGGTGTTCTAGAACAACGCCCAACGCTTGTAAACCTACAATGTGATATTGATCATCCTACACAGGCTATGGCAGACATGCTTCATATTATTCATGAATTTGGTGGCATTGAAAACTTAAAAGGTAAAAAGATTGCCATGACATGGGCGTATTCTCCTTCTTATGGTAAGCCATTATCTGTACCACAAGGTATTATAGGGCTTATGACACGTATGGGTATGGATGTAGTGCTTGCTCATCCAGAGGGTTATGAGATCATGAGTGACGTAGAGGAGTTAGCTAAAAAACAGGCTAAAGAGTCAGGTGGTTCTTTTACTAAGACCCATTCTATGGCAGAAGCTTTTAAAGATGCAGATATTGTTTATCCAAAGAGCTGGGCACCTTACCAGGCTATGGAAGTACGTACAGACTTATATGGTAAAGGTGATATGGAAGGCATTTATAAGCTTGAGCAAGAGCTCCTTATGCAAAATGCACAGCATAAGGATTGGGAATGTACAGAAGAGCTTATGGCAACTACAAAGAATGGCAAAGCACTTTATATGCATTGCTTACCGGCTGATATCTCAGGTGTAAGTTGCAAAGAAGGAGAAGTAGCTGCAAGTGTCTTTGATCGTTATCGTGATGAACTTTATAAAGAAGCATCTTTTAAGCCTTATATTATTGCAGCCATGATTTTTCTTGCCAAAGTAGGGGATCCAGTAGCTGTACTTAGAAAACTTGAAAAAGAAAGAAAAGACCGTTTGTATAAATAGAAAGCTTTGTTAGGGAGGGATGCATATGGCAAAAAGAATCGTTATTGCCTTAGGGGGAAATGCTTTAGGTAACAATTTAGCAGAGCAGATGATAGCTGTTAAGCATACAGCAAAAGCCATTGCAGACTTAGTAGAGGAGGGCTATGAGATTATTTTATCTCATGGCAATGGTCCACAAGTTGGAATGATTAATCTAGCAATGGGAGAAGTGCATAAATCTAATCCAGATACTTGCGTGATTCCTATGTCTGTTTGTGTAGCTATGAGTCAAGGTTATATTGGTTATGATCTTCAAAATGCTGTAAGAGAAGAGTTACTTAATAGAGGTATACAAAAATCAGTTGTTACACTTATTACACAAGTAGAAGTAGATGAAAAAGACCCAGCCTTCTTACATCCTACTAAGCCTATTGGTAGATTTATGACCAAGGAAGAAGCAGATCTTTTGGTGAAAAAAGGATACAGTGTGATGGAAGATGTAGGTAGAGGTTATAGAAGAGTGATTGCTTCTCCTAAACCTATACGTATTGTAGAAATAGAAACAGTTAAGGCACTAGCAGATGCAGGGCAAGTTGTTATTGCATCAGGAGGTGGGGGTATACCTGTAGTAGCACATGGTAATCATTTATCCGGTGTAGGCGCTGTCATTGATAAAGATTTTGCAAGCTGTGAAATGGCTAAAGCTGTTCATGCAGATTGCCTTATTATTTTAACAGCAGTGGAGAAAGTAGCTGTTAACTTTGGGAAATCTAATGAAAAATGGCTTGATACACTCTCAGTAGCTGAGGCTGAAAAGTACATTGCAGAAAACCAGTTCGCTCCTGGATCTATGCTACCTAAGGTAGAGGCAGCTACTAATTTTGCAAGATCAAAGGAAGGAAGATATACACTTATTACTTTACTTGAAAAAGCAAAAGCAGGCATAAGAGGAGAAACTGGAACAAGGATTAAACTTTAGAGGCTTAGCCTGGGGAGGGGAAGTATGCACTTAAAACGTAGTAGTGATCAAGAACTTATTTACCAGTTAGATGGAAGACCAAGTTTAGGGGTAGCTGTGCCACTAGGACTTCAGCATGTTCTGGCCATGTTTACGGGTAACTTAGCACCTATTTTAATTGTCGCAGGCATTGCTGGGGTTCCTATGGAGGAACGTGTACTGATGATTCAATGTGCTATGCTAGTATCTGGACTTACCACATTTGTTCAACTTTATCCTATTAAATTTGGAAATAAGTTTCAAATTGGAGCAGGCCTTCCTATTGTAATGGGAACAGCATTTGCTTTTGTACCAACCTTATCTACCATTGCAGCAGCTTATGGATTGCCGGCTGTTTTTGGTGGTATTTTGGTAGGTGCCATTGTTGAGATTATTATGGGTTTACTTATTAAACCTTCACAAAAAATTATTTCTCCTGTTGTGATTGGTGCAGTATTGGTAACTATTGGTATTAAATTATTAGGTATTGGTGCAAATTATTTTGCAGGTGGGGTAGGCGCAGCAGATTTCGGTTCATGGGAAAATCTATTTCTTGGATCTACTGTATTTTTAGCCATTATACTTCTTCAACACTTTGCAAAAGGTATGCTGAAAGTAGTTGCTATTTTAATTGGGCTGGTTGTAGGCTTTATTATGGCTATACTTATGGGAAAAGTAGATTTTACACCTGTTTTAAATGCTAATTGGTTTATGCTACCCATGCCTTTACATTTCAAGCCTGAATTTAGGATAGATGCCATTGTTGCTTTTGCTGCTGTTTATATTGTATCAGGACTCGAAACATTAGGTAATACAAGTGGTATTACAATGGCTGCTTTTAATAGAGAAGCAACAGCCTCAGAAAATTCAGGAGCACTTTTAGCAGATGCGATTGGTTCACAGTTAGCAGGACTTTTTAATTGTATGCCTAATACAGCTTTTGGGCAAAATGCAGGGATTATTGCGATGACAAAAGTAGTTAACAAATTCTGTATTGCTACAGGGGCAGCTGTTCTGGTCTTAGCAAGTGTTATGCCTAAAGTAGGTGCTATTTTTGCAGCACTTCCTTCTAGTGTGCTAGGAGGTGCTGTTATAACGGTATTTGGTATGATTTTAGTAAATGGCTTTAAAATGATTGCACAAGCTGGTTTTTCTGAGGGGAATGTAAAAGTGCTTTCTATTACTTTTGCAGTAGGGTATGGTTTGACAGCTGTGACAGAAATTATTGGTAAATTCCCAACATTTTTACAGTTTGTATTTGGTGATGCAGTAGCAAGTGTATGTATTGTAGGAATGGTTACAAATATTGCCTTCAATCTAATAGGAAAGAAAAAACAAACGAGGTGATGCTATGTCTTACTTGATTAAAGGCGGTATTATCGCAGAGCAAAACCGATATACACCTGTAGATATACTTGTTGAAGGAAACGTTATAAAAAAAATAGGTAAGATTGATAAGGCAGACCACATACTTGATGCAAGTGGCATGATTCTGTTTCCAGGCTTTATAGATGCACATACGCATTTAGATATGGATACTGGAATGGCCCATACAGCTGATGACTTTGAATCGGGCACAAAAGCAGCACTCATACAAGGGACAACAAGCATTATAGACTTTGCTACCCAAAATAAAGGTGAAACCCTTATAAATGCTTTAGAAAATTGGCGTCATAAAACAGATGAAAAGTGCAGTTGTGACTATGGTTTTCATATGGCTATTACAGAGTGGAATAATGAAATAAAAAGTGAGCTACTTACTATGCGAGAATCAGGCATTACATCTTTTAAACTGTATATGGCGTATGATGCTTTAAGATTAGATGATGGGGCTATTTATGAAATTCTAAAGAGTGCTAAAAACTTAGGAGGATTAGTGGGCGTACATTGTGAAAATGGAGATCTCATTAAGGCATATACAAAAATGCTACTTGAGCAAGAGCAAAGGACCCCTTCAGCACATCCCTTATCTAGGCCAGATATGATAGAAGCTGAAGCAATCAGTCGATTTTTAGATATTGCTTATATGGTAGATGTTCCAGTGCATATTGTACATTTGAGTACACAAAAAGGATTGGAATGTATAAGAAGAGCTAGAAAAAGGGGGCAAAGAGTTTATGTAGAAACATGTCCACAGTATCTACTTTTAGATGAAAAACTGTATCACTTAAAGCAGTTTGAAAGCGCCAAGTATGTATTATCACCACCTCTTAGAAGTAAACAAGATCAAGAAGCCTTATGGGAAGGTATTCAAGAAGGAGAAATCCAGACAATCAGTACAGATCATTGTGCTTTTAACTTTGAAAGTCAGAAAAAATTAGGGATTGATGATTTCACTCAAATTCCAAATGGTATACCTGGGATTGAACATAGGCCACAACTTATTTATAGCTATGGTGTAACAAAAGGACGTTTAAGTTTGCAGGAAATGGCACATTTACTCAGTACGCATGCAGCACAACTTTTTGGCATGTATCCTCAAAAAGGTACTTTAGCTGTAGGTAGCGATGCAGATATTGTTGTATGGAATCCGGGTTATAGGGGGGGGATTTCTGCTAAAACGCAGTTACAGCATGTAGATTATACACCATATGAAGGATTTAAAGTTATTGGCCGAGCCGAACACGTCTTCTTAAGAGGTATGCACGTGGTAGAAGAAGGTAGAATAGTTGAGGAAAAGAAAGGTCGCTATATTTTCAGAAAACCACCTTTAAATATGAAATAAAGCATAAGCAGCTGTTGAAAAAGAACACAGCTGCTTATTTTTTAGAAAATATAAAAAAATAGCAGGTAGCTGTATAAAATCAAGGGGTTAGGCCATACTTTAGAAAAAATATAAGGAGGTTAGTATGAATCAAGTTACTTTATTAGGCAATTTAACAAAGGATCCTGAACTAAAAAAATCTAAGGATACAGATGTTTCTTACACACAGTTTACTCTAGCAGTACATGAACGTACGAGTAGAAAAGAGAAGAAAACGTATTTTATCGAGGTTGTAGCTTTTCATAAGCAGGCTGTTTTAATTACTCGTAGTGTTACAAAAGGTCAACAGATCTTAGTGCAAGGCAAAATCGTAACAGATTCCTATATAAATAAAGAAGGTGAAAAGGTTTATACAACAAAAGTAGTACTAGAAGATTTTTCTCTTACAGGACGTAAGCCAGTACAGAAAGAAGCAAGTGAAGAAGCTGTTTCATAACTTTTTTAGAAGAGTATAAAGTAGAAGTTGCAGGAAATACTAACGGTAGTAAGCATTATTAAAAAGGAGATGAACAAATGAAAAAGTACGTATGTGTCATTTGTGGTTATATTCATGAAGGTGACATGCCACCGGATGAATGTCCAATTTGTAAAGCACCTGCTAGTAAATTTAACCTAATGGATGATCAGCTCACATGGGCAGATGAACATCGTATTGGCGTAGCAGATGGTGTAGATCCAGAAGTTATTGAAGCCTTAAGAGCTAATTTCTTAGGTGAATGTAGTGAAGTAGGAATGTACTTAGCTATGAGTCGTCAAGCAGATAGAGAAGGCTACCCAGAGGTGGCAGAAGCTTATAAGCGTATTGCTTATGAGGAAGCAGACCATGCAGCTAAATTTGCAGAACTTTTAGGTGAAGTTGTTAAAGCAGATACCAAAGCAAACTTGCAAGTACGTGTAGATGCAGAGTTTGGTGCATGTGAGGGTAAGAAGAAACTTGCTACACTTGCTAAACAGCAAAACTTAGATGCTATTCATGATACCGTGCATGAAATGGCTAAAGATGAAGCAAGACATGGATGTGCTTTTAAAGGGTTACTAGATAGATATTTTAATAAATAATAATATAATAGTATTTTAATATTTTCAACGGTTATAAAGATGTATTATATACATATATCTTTATTTACCAGTATACGAAAAAATATGTTTTGTAAATGTTTAGTGGGCAAATATGTGGGCGTGTGCAAAAAATATTACTTTATACTTGTCCACTGCCCACTTAATCCAATGAGAAGTTAAGTATTTCAACAGCTTGCTCATCCATACCTCTAGTGATATGTGTATATAACCTTAAGGTGAATTCAAGCTTTGAGTGCCCCAACCTTTCAGAGATATATTTAGGGTTAAGTCCTTTTTCTAACAATAGTGTAGCATGTGTATGTCTTAAATTATGCATTTTAAAATGAATATTTAAATCTGATTTACTTACGGCTGAAATAAATTTACAACTATCAGTTGTAAGCATTTGTCCATCATCTTTGCAGTTTACAAAGTCATAAACTGTGAGTAATTCTTCAATCTTTGAAGTTTTATCTAGTATTTTATTAGATTTATATAAATTACCAAAGAATTCTCTATCAAAATCTTGTTTGTTTTTGAGGTTAATGAGGTACTTTTTTAATTCACCATCAAAATAAATTTTTCTGTAGCTATTAGGTGTTTTAAGTGTAGTAAAACACCATTTTTTATTTTGTTTTTGTAACTGTTTATTTATGTGTACAACGTTATTTTCAAAATCAATATCTTGCCAACGTAAGGCATATATTTCACCAATTCTTAACCCAAGTTTTAAAGCAAGCATAAAAGCGTGAGCATTATTTGTGTGCTCTATTCTGTGCCAAATTTGTTTTATCTCATCCATTGTATATATTTTTATTTCTGATGTAGATCTATAAGCTTTAGGTGGCTTTATTACCTCTACAACATTTTCAAGCACATATTTATTCTTGAGGCCATATTTCCAAAGCACAAGTAAGAAGTTATATATACTTTTAACATAATCATTGCTTAAGCCATCATCTATTAATTTGCTTGTTATAAACTTTTGGAGGTCGTTAGCTGCGATATTACTCATTATAATATCACCAAATACATTAACATGATTATTATATAGGCTTTGATAGCGTACAATAGTTGCATGTTTTCGTGTGATAGGTGCTTCATATAATATAAATTCTTCAAAAACTTCGTTAAGTGTTATTTTTTTGCTTTCTTTTAACTCACCCTTCTGTATTATTTCAGCTATAGCAAGTTGCATAGCCTGTTTAGCTTCTTTTTGTGATTTGAAACCACCTTTTTCTTTTTGTTTACGTTTCCCATTAATGGTGCCTAAATCTATACGATAAGACCAAGTGCTACCTCGTTGTTTTACGGAACCATTCATTATATCACCTCTTCTAATTTAATTTGTAAAATAGAAGTGTATAAGATATACTTGGTTTGGTAGAGGTATATTTTATACACTGTTTATATAAAAGCTTAGTGCTGCAGCACTAGGCTTTTTTGTTATTCAAAAGTTTTTATGAGAGCCAATGGCTCAAATAGCAGTATATATTCTTTAATCTTTACATAATTACCGTATTTTTCTTGATAATATTTAAGTGCTTCCATTAGGTAGTCTTCAGGAACATCTAAATACTCTGCTAATTCGGTTCTATTTGTGCAAGGATGATCTATAGCTTCTAGAAGAAGTGTTAAAGGAACAGCTTTTTGATATCCCCATGCACGAGCTCTTCGTTCTTGTTTTCTATTCTCAACTTTAGATTGGTCAGTAATATCACCTACAGTAGTAAAATAATGACCTAATTCTTCGGCTAATATACATTTTTTGTCTATAGAAGTAGATAGCCTTTTACTTATTCCAATTTTATTTCCTTTACAAAGCCCATCAACTTGTGATTTAAAGTATTTTTCTGTTACATCAACTCCATTCTTCTGTGCATAATCTAGTAATCTTTCGTAACTCAAAAGAAAATCCTCCTAAGTAAATCTTATAATTCGTCTAAGTCTTGTCTGATTAAATCTAGGTCATCTTCATTATCAGAATGTGCTGCCATAGGCATTAAATGATCATTAGTACAACGATTATATTCCATATCTAATATAGTAGATACTGTATGCTGTCCTTTCTCATCTAATGCCCTATATTTATCAAGTAGTTCCTTTTCTTTTGGCTTTATGATAGAGGGGGCTGAAGTTTTGTTATAAGAGCTAGTAATTCTGCTCATTTCAACATCATATCCCATAAGCCATGCTTCATTAACATTTAATGCTTTTGCCATTAAATAAATTTTATCTTGTTTTGGGATAACTTTACCTGATAGATACTGGCTTATGGCTGATTTACCTATATTAGTTTTTTCAGATAACTCCATTTGTTTCATAGAACGGATATTGAGAGCTTTTCTTAATCTTAAAGCTGTTGTTTCTTCCATTTTGAATAACCTCCATGTAGTATTAATGCTAGTATAACTTGTTTTGAATTGAAGTTCAATACTTTGAACTTAAAAGTTTAAAAAATTGAATTTTAGTATTGACATTAATTTTCTTTAGTGGTAATATCGAATTAGTTCAAAAAATTGAACTTTAAATTCAACGGTAGAAGAAAGGAGAATGTTATGGCTTTTGATTATAGCAAGTTAAGAGGTAAGATAGTCGAAAAATATGGAACACAATGCTTATTTGCTAAGGCTTTAGGGGGATCTGAGAGAACACTCTCATTAAAATTGAATGGAAGAATTTACTTCACACAAATTGAAATAAAAAGGATACTAGAATTATTAGATGTGGATAGTAATTGTGTAAATACATATTTTTTTACAGAAAAAGTTCAAAAAGTTAAACAATCATTGAGAGGAGCATAACTATGAACAAACAAATGAGTAGTGCATTAGCACAAGGAGATAATACTCCAGTAGTTTTAAATGGAGTAAATAGTAATGAGATGAGAATTACTAGCCTTGAATTAGTAGAAATGATTAATACTTTCAGAAAAGAAGAAGGTAATGAGACGGAGAAAAGACATTCAGATTTAATGACATCAATAAAAGCAGAAATAGATGTATTAGAAAAAGCAGGGATAGGTCAACGAAATTTTTCGCTCACCTCTTACATAGATAATTGGAATAGAGAAAAACCTTGCTATTCAATGAATAAAACAGGTGCTTTGCAGATGTTAAATAAAGAGTCAGCAGTAGTTAGATATAAGACAGTCCAGTACATAGATAAATTAGAAAAAATACTGAAGCAACCAAGAAGATTAACGCCCCAAGAAGAACTAAGACTTCACTACCAGGTGATAGAGGAACACGCTAAAGAAATTGAGTCTGTACGTGAAGAGGTAACAGAAGTACGAGAAGAATTTAAGGACTTAAAGGACAACATGCCATTATTTGGTGAGGAGTCAGATAAACTTCAAGCAGAAGTAAGAAAAGTTGGTGTAGCTACCTTGGGTGGATATAAATCTAATGCATACAATGATAATTCACTTAGAGGAAAAGTATACAAAGACATTCAAAATCAACTTAGACGTGAGTTTGGAGTAGAAAGGTATAAAGCTATTAAAAGATGTCAGCTTGATTTAGCTATGAAGATTGTACATAACTATAAAGCACCAACGGTATTAGTGACAGAGATTAGTAATTTAAATAATCAAATGAGATTGGCTTAGGAAGGGGAATGATAAATGGCTAGATTATATTCTGTTATTGAGGCAACAGAGCAACTTAGTATAACAAAAAATAAACTTTATGACCTTGTAAGATATGGATACATAAAACCTATTAAGTGTGATTCTATAAAGATACCATCAACTGAAATAGATAACTTTATAGGCAAATGGACAGGATGGGATTTATCAGATTTAGATAATCCTAAAAAAATAGAATATAGCAAGGAGGAAAGTTAAATGAAATTCATTAATAATCAAACAGCAACATTAATCGTACCAGTTGAGGATATAAAGATGCGGACTAAACCAATGCAATCAACTGTTAAAAGTAGAAAAAACAGATGGACAAGCTATAAGCGGTTTAGCCTAAAGGAGGTGTGTAAATGTTTGAGTATGTATTCGGCTTCCTTGTAGGAGCTGTAACCACGTACATATGTCTTAAAGGGCAATCCAAACAGTTTGATCAAGTCATGCAAGATAATAATCAGCAACTTAGAGAAATTAACCAAAAGCTAAATAGTAGGTACTAAGTATGAGGCTTTATATGGCAGTTACACCCAATAGATTTGAGTTTCCAGTTTTTATTGAAGAAAGTTGTATGGCTCTCGAACAGAAGACAGGGGTTCATCATAAAAACATATCCAGTTATATTTCTAAAAATCAAGGTGGAAATAGACTAGGTTATAAGTTTGTAAAAGTAGAGATACAGGAGGAGTAATGATGACGCTATGGATGGCAGTTACTGCGGATAAATATGAGTTGCCTATAGCTGTGGCTGATACAGGGTTAGAACTAGGAAGAATGTTAGGAATATCTAGTAGTGCTATAACCCATGCAATGAAAAGAGGTTATGGCAAAAGGCATACACAAAGATATTTAAAAGTAGAACTACAGGAGGAAGAAACTACATTATGAGAACAGCAGAAGAAGTTGTAATCGGTGATTTAGACCGAACAATAGGAAGAATTAAGGCTATGAGAGCTTTAGCAATCGAAGAGGAAGAAATAGAAGCGTGTGGTGTATCACAAAGTTTATGTGAAACCTTAAGAGTAATTCTATTTGAACAGGTAGAAGTTAAGAACAAACTTATTTCTAAACTTATCTCTCGTAAAATCAACGAGGTAAGAGGGCAACTTGAATATTTCGAAGAGTTGCTTATAACAGAAGACGGAAGGAAAGTTTATAGAGACATAGACAATGCTTTGATGTACATACGTGACCATTATTATGAGATGAAAAGAGGAGAAAAGGTATGCAAAAGACTAATCATAGCACAAGTAATTTAAGTAATATCAAGATGCTTACAATGGATGAAGCTAGAGGTATAGAACAGAATAGAACCCCATTAGGGAAATTCATTGTTAAGGATGCGCCTCAATATATAGCTATAGATAATACCACAGGGGATGCATGTATAAAACATTGCCTAAGCTATGAAGAATGTATAAGTTATTTAAATAGCAACATATGCGACTTAGATATTGGTTTAGTAAAAATAGTTGTAGAAGTCAGTGCAAGTGAACTTAATATTATCAAACATGCTTTAAAGCATTATATAGAGCGTAAAAATACAAGTTCACTTTCCAAAAAACAAGAATCCTTAGTGTATAGAAGAATTAGAAATATGCTTGATTTTTATTACGCAAGATAGAAGTGTCTACAGACTAAGGAGGGAAGCATGTACTACAAAGATTGTAAAGGTACCCTTATCGAAGAAGGCGATAAGGTAAGGTATCGAAAGAAAAAAGGCATTATTGTAGATGACGAGTTCGAAGGTTTATATGCAGAGCTAGAGAATGGACATAAAGTACGTGTTCAAGATGTACATAGAAGAATGTATGTCATTTACAAGGCAAGAAAAAAGCACCACAACGTCGGCAAACGTATGTGATGCAATTACAAAATTAAAGAACATATTCAAAATACCACAAAGAGAGGTGGTTGTAAATGCTAGAAGAAATGAAAGTCTCAGATTTAATTAAAATGGTTCATCAATTTCATGAAAAAGAAATACTTCAAGTGAAAAAAGAGAACGAAGAATTGCAACTTTATAAAGAATTGGTGGATACGTCTCTTACAGACCAAGAGCTTAAACGGGAATATATTGCTTTAAAGCATCGATTAGCAGATGCAGAAAAAGAACTTAAGTGCTGGCGAGAACACGGCACACCATTTTAGGAGGTAGATACATATGGCAAAGAAAAAAGAAATCGAATTAGATCCAGTAGTTATACAAAACAAAGCACGTATGGATGAGATTGTAGAAGAGCTTAAAGCTATAGAAGTAAGTGAAGCTGAACGTAAAGCTATTTTATTAGAACGCATTCAAAAACTTACAGAGCAATCAGAAGACAAAGGTGTATGTGCTGGTGCACGTAAAAGACATCTTCAAGAAGAGTTAAAAGTGCTTATGGATACTGTACCTAAATCAGAGACGAAAACACAATATAAAGTAGCTTTACTTTGTGGTGATGTCATTCTTAAGAAGGCAAAGAAGGACTATGACAAGGACACAAATAAACTTCTTCAATGGGCACTTGAAAACAATCTAGAAGAGTTTGTAAAAACTAAGCAAACGCAAGAGTTTGATTGGGCTACGTTTAAAGCCACACTAGAGATTATAGAAGATGACGTTATCATTAACAAAGAGACTGGGGAAGTGATGAATATGGATGGTCTAGGGACTAAAGATGTGCCGGAAGAGTTGGTGATTAAATGTTGAATAAATTAGTAGACAAGCTGTATTAAGAAGGTGATGCGAACATGGGAACAGAAAACTCAGAGAAGAAAATCTACAGTGCAATATGTAGTGTTATGAGCGAAATCGGTGCTATTGGAAAGAATAAGAAAAATCAGCAACAAGGATTTGCATATAGAGGAATAGATGATGTTATGAATGCTTTACAGCCTCTATTATCTAAGCATAAAGTCTTTGTTACGCCTGAAATCATGGAACAAAGACGTGAAGAGAGGCAAACCGCCAAAGGTGGAAACCTTATTTATTCAATCTGTACAGTGAAGTATACCTTTTATACAACAGATGGAAGTAGTGTATCGGCAATTGTTATTGGTGAAGGAATGGATAGTGGGGATAAAGCAACGAATAAGGCTATGTCTATTGCCTATAAGTATGCTTGTTTTCAAGTGTTTTGTATTCCTACAGAGGAAATGAAAGATCCTGATGAAGAAACACCTGAAGAGAGTAAACCAACTAAAAAGACGCTGACTCAGAATCAAATTAAGAGACTTTATGCAATCGCTCATAAAGCCAATATAGACAATGATACTGTTGTAGAGCAGGTTAAAAAGAAATTTGGATGTATGCCATGTGAATTGACAAAGCAACAATATGACGCAGTATGCGCTGGATATGAAAAGATAGGAAGTCAAAATGGCTAAGATTAAATCGGATTTTCAAGAAATACTTCCAGATGATTGCAGGCAGTACAATGAAGTGTTTAAACGGTACCTTGAACTTAATAGCGAAAATGTAGAAGAGGCCTATAGCCTTATGAAGGATAGTCTAATGCTTGCGCAAAGGTGGTCTGAAATACAGGCCACTGCACGCAAGATAAAAGATGCAAGCGACAAGGACTTTGTAGTAACGGCGTTTAAAGATTGGGCGTATCAACGCTATCGTCAGATGCAGTTAGTGCATGAAAGCAGCAGGATGATATGGAAGCAGGCCAATGAATATTTGATGTGGTCCAGAAGAAATACATAGAGGTGACAAAATGGCTGATAATAAAAAATACTATTACATCAAGTTACAAGAGAATTTTTTTGAGAGAGAAGAAATTCTGATGCTTGAAAGTATAGAAAATGGACATATGTATAGCAATATTTTGTTAAAGCTCTATCTCAAAAGCTTAAAAAATGAAGGGAAGTTAATGTTTAACAACATCATACCCTATACACCGGAAATACTTTCAAAAGTTATAAGAGTAAATAAAGATACTATGGTGGTTGCACTTAAATTATTTCAGGACTTTGGACTTATAGAAGTGCTTGATAATGGAGCGATATATATGTCTAATATACAAAATTTTATTGGTAAAAGTAGTACTGAAGCTGATAGAAAAAGGTCGTATAGAAAACAAATAGAAGATGAAAAAGGACAAATGTCCGGACTTTTATCCTTGAAATGTCCAGACATTTCTCCACCAGAGAAAGAGATAGAGAAAGAGATAGAACTAGAGATAGAGAAAAAACATATAGAGCAACAAGTTGCTCATGTGTGGAATAGATATCCTCTCAAAAAGGGTAAAGCTGCAGCTATTAAAAAAATACCTAAGCTTATCGAGCAGTATAGCTATGAGCAGTTAATACGCTGTATAGAGCGTTATGAATTAGGACTTCAAAAAGAAACATGGAGAAAACCACAAAATGGAAGTACGTTTTTTAATAGTGGTTATGTAGATTACCTAGATGAAAATTATCAGGAAGGAGTACGTGCTAATGGAAATGGTTACACGGGAACAAATACAGAGAATAGCGAACCTCTTAGAGACGAATTCGAAGAGTATGCTAAACGACATGGAATTCAATGAACCTGCTCAAATGGAACCAGATAGAAAAAGAAAGTGTCCTTATGGTACATGTGATGGCTCAGGACATATATTGGTCCATACAGAAGAAGGTCTATTTGCAAGAAAGTGTAAGTGCTACGAAGAACAAATTATAAGCAACAAACTTGACTTTGCATGTATTCCAGAAGAATTTCAGAATCTAGCGATAAAAGATTTTGATGTAGATCTTTATCGTTTAGAAGAGTCTAAACAAAAAGCAAGTCGAGCAGTTAATATTGCAACGCGATATGTAAAGAAATTTGATGCAATGCAGGAACTAGGAAGGGGACTTTATTTTTACTCACAAACAGCTGGTAGTGGGAAAACAAGGCTTGCTATAAGCATAGGGAATTTTCTTGTTAAGTACAGAAGACAGCAAGTGAGGTTTATTACTACAGTGGACTTGTTAGGCAAAATAAGAGATTCATGGAACGATAAGTGCGAAAGTAGCGAGGAAGCACTTGTTGAAGAGTTTGCAACTGTACCTGTATTGATACTGGATGATATAGGTGTAGAAGGAAATAAAGACTGGATTAACAATATTTTCTACAGAATTATTAACAGAAGATTGACCAGTAACAAAGTGACACTTATTACATCCAATATCCCTATGAATGAATTGAATTTCGATTATAGGTTGTTGAGTAGACTTGAAGACATGGTTATGCAGGTATTTATGCCAGAGGAAAGTGTTAGAAGAACTAACGCAAAAAGTAAAAATGAAAAAATGCTTAAAGAGTTAATGGAGGATTAATATGAATAGACGAAAGAAAAGGACTCCCAAATCCCTAAGTAATAGGCAGAAAGTTAAGGAACAGGCTAAGGAGCTTAAAGAACTTCGCCATGAGTGCAGTACCGATAAAATTAGGATTAATTACTTAAGAGCAACAGTTTTAGAAAAACAACAGTTAATCAATGAACATGCTAGAACGATTGAATCCTTAAAAGCAGAAGTTAGGGATTTAGAAGTTGAATTAACCACAAAGAAACCATTTTGGAAGAGGGTGCTAGGATGATACTTGCTATTGATCCAGGTAATATTCAATCCGCCTATGTACTTACAACGGACGAGCTGGCTATTAAAGATAAAGGAAAAGTTGAAAATGAGGCGCTTCTTGAAAAGATTTATAAAGTTGCAGACTTTCATGTAGAAGAACTACATGCAGCTATTGAGATGGTAGCTTGTTATGGCATGGCCGTAGGAAAGGAAATATTTGATACTTGCGTAATGATAGGCCGTATAGTGCAGGTGCTTGATGACTTGGATATACCTTATACATATATCTTTAGAAAAGATGAGAAGATTACACTCTGCAACAGTATGAAGGCTAAGGATGCCAATATAAGGCAGGCATTAATTGATAGATTCGCTCAGCATGATTTTAAGAATGGCAAGGGTACAAAAGCTAACCCAGATACGTTCTATGGATTTAAGGCTGATATATGGGCTGCTATGGCAGTAGCTGTAACTTATCATGATTTATATTTGAAAGGAGAAAATGAAAATGGCAAGCAAAATTAATTTAAATACCTTTGCTGAAGGTGCTTTGTTAGAGCGTGCAAATCAAGCTATTCTTGCAGTATTAGAAAATATAGCAGATCCAAATACAGATCATAAAGTGAAAAGGAAAGTTACCATAGAACTTACCTTTGTAACAGATAAAGCAAGAGAAATGACACAAGTAGAGGTAGTGGCCAAGCCTAAATTAGCACCTCAATCCCCTGTATCTTCTGTTATTTTGATTGATACAGATAGTAATGGTAAGGTATTGGGAACTGAATTTAGAAAGCAAATACCTGGACAGCAGTCAATAGTAGTAGACCAGGATACAGGCGAGGTAATAGAACCAAAAGTAGAAACATTAGAACCAGGATTACAAATCGTTAAATAATTAAATTTAGGAGGAAAAGAAAATGATGAATAGAGAAACAGCAGAATACTTAGTAGGTTTAGGAAAAGAGCAAGTCGTAATTGAAGCAAATAACGGTGGACAATATACACCTGAACGTTTAGTAAGAATAACAGAACCCGTTGCAACTGCAGTAGAAGTGCATACATTAACAGCCGTAGTAGACTACATCAAAGAAAATATTGATAACCTAGGGCCAGTAGTTATTAATGTGAAGACACCTACAAAAGTAAAAGTAATGTCACCACTCAATGGAGATAGAAATAGAGAACATTATTTAGAGGCAACAGCGATTACACCAGATAATCTTAGATTTGATACTTTTTTAGATACAGAGCGTTTTAATATTATGATGCAAGCAGGATTTGTCAATCACCCAGTACAAGTAGACGAGCAAGTGCTTGATTATAAAAAAATGTTATTACAAGTTACAGGCTTAGTAAGAGAAGAAGCAATAAAAGAAGTTGGAGACGATGGAGTAAGTCAGGCAGCAACAATTAAAACGGGCGTAGCAAGTGTTGGAGAGGTTGTAGTGCCCAATCCAGTACAGCTCGCTCCATATAGAACATTTAGTGAAGTAGAACAACCATTAAGTAGGTTTGTATTCAGAATGAAGAGTGGTCCAAGTGCAGCTTTATATGAAGCCGATGGTGGAGCTTGGAAGAATGAAGCCATATTAAAAATTAAAGAATATCTTAAGAATGAGCTTTCAGGAATTAAAGGCATACATATTTTAGCTTAATAAGAAAGGGGCTTATGGCCCCACTTATTTTACTAAGTAAAAGTAACATTTGGTGCAGGTGAGCAAACAGGTTGTTTTTAATCGGTTCGAGTCCGAAACTTATCACCTAAAAAACTACGAGGGATGAAGGTCCTTCGTTTTACTAAAAATAAGATTTCGTTTAAGAGCCGAGCATAACAATAACTATCGTTAAGCAAATACATAAGCCTAAAACAGATATCCATGCGCATTTGTTACTTGATGCGTTATTATTAGTTATTGCATGTTTAATGGATCCAACAAGGCCAAAAACAAAACACATAGATGGTATTAAGAAAAATGCCCCAAAGACAATAAAAGTAAGTAAATTCATGATTATAGCCTCCGTTTTTATTTTAAGTATATTATGTGTAGGAGAGTTAATCAAATAATAAGGTGAAAAAAATCTAAGTTTGTTTGGAGAAGAAAATAAAAAACTCACTGTTATAATCAGTAAGTTTCGAGATAAGAAATAACTATT
Organism: Zhenhengia yiwuensis; assembly: GCF_014384995.1. GTDB lineage: Bacteria > Bacillota > Clostridia > Lachnospirales > Cellulosilyticaceae > Zhenhengia > Zhenhengia yiwuensis. The sequence goes on from NZ_JACRSY010000029.1 coordinate 34,652, forward strand.
CATTTCATTGATTACACACTTTATATTACTTGAATTCTACTTTGCATCATTTTCATTTGTTAATAAGAAAAATAATTCTTTAGGCGTAATATTCGGAGATTCCTGTGCCTTCTGGTTATAATATTGGATATACTCTTCATTAAAAATGAATTTTTGATGCCCACCACTTATTTTTCGTGTATAGAATTCAGCCAGGGCTTCTGTCTGATCATAATAAGAAAAATCTTGAAATGCAGGTGTATCTTTTAAGAGAGTATCTTTTAATAAATAAATACCAAATTCATGACTGATAAGATTGCAAATGTCACTTATATCATCAGATGCCAAAAAGATATTCTTGTTGTTGGAAATATCAATTGCTTGAGGACCATTTGCAATTGAATTACATAAAATAGCAAAAAAATTACCATGTTTATAAACTGTATCTAGTTCGCACTGCCATTTTTCAAAGTATTGTTCTCTGACTACTATTTCATTTACTTGATTGCAAACTTTACAACACTTTTCATAATTATCCTTCCAAAAATAATCTATGTAAATTTGATAATTTGATTTGTAAATCTTTAAGATTTTAAGGATTTCGTCTTTCAAGCAAAGAATAGAGTCATAGAAAGCCTTTAAATTTTCTATCGTTATTGCAATGCCATTTACACCAAATGATTTGAGATATATTCTTTCATATTTCTTGAAATTATGTTCAATATTATTTCCTTCTAATAAGTCTATAATTGCATCAAAGTATTCAAACATATTTTGAGGTTCATCAAAAGCAGCAGGTATACTAACACAAAGTGTATATAAATCACCACAGTATTCTCCGCCAGATACAGTAATGTGTGTTTTCAATTTTTCCAATGTTAGAATATCATCAGAGTTATGGTATTTGCGTGCATGGGTACCATATTCATTATCATACCCACATTTTCCAATGGATAACATATGGTATATATAACTTGCATTTTGACTGACAATAGCTTTTATCATACTATATATTCCTTTCTGTCATATAAATAATCTCCATAAAACAATCATCTATTCATATACTGAGTATATCATATTTGATAGATATTAAACCAGTATTTATTATTTTTAAATTTCAAATAATTTAAATTAATAAATTTGTAAATTAGTATAATGATAATTTATTAATTTTGAGTTTTGAATGCTTAACTTATTATTTGAATAAGTTTACATACCCCTTGTTCTATAAAAGGGGTGATTCAGTTAATAAAATAATTCTTCTATTCACTGAGGGGGATGAGGTAATGACATATACAGAGCAAGAAGAAAAAGAACTCAATCAGAAGTTAAAACGTTGGCAAAAGCGTCAATTAACAGCAGTTAGACAAAATAATATAGATAGAGCATATGCAAGCATGACAGACATTGATAGAAGTGTATGGGAAAGGATAGCCAGTGCAGAAACATATAAAGATGTAAATTGGCTAATATGGCAACAAGCCGAAAGAGTTATATCAAAATATTGTAATTTGGCACGATAAAATGATTCGTTAATTATTTAGGAGGATATTTAAAGAACCCTACTAACGTTCCAGTGACAGCACCTATAATTACAACAATCTTTGTAGGGATAGGACTAAAAATAGCAATTATACCAGGGGTAATAAAGATAAGTATGTAAATATATTTATTAATAAATTTCATGAGCGAGCCTCCTTTTAGTCTAATTATATTACTGTGAAGAAGCTCAATCAAATAAAATAGTTTTTTCTTAAATAAAATGAAGCTGTAGAGGTTAAGTCTACAGCCTATATGAAAAATTATAATTCGTTTTTGATTTTTTCCATTTCTTTTTGAATTTTACATTGTGAAGAAGAGGAGATACTGTTGTATGTAGTAATAGCATGAATAGCAATCCCAATCCCCCATCCTAAAAGAGGGTAAATAAACCAAAGAGTAGAGCTAAAGGATAGGTTTATTACTATTAACAATATCATAACAGCAATATAAACTACTAAATGAATAAAAAAAGCTTTCTTTAAAGCAAGACGTTTAGTAGCTAACTGATAAAGCTCTTCGTCAGAAAGATTAATATTAGACATAAAATAAACCTCCAAATGAATTAAAAATTTCAATTCTAGAATAATAAATTGGATAATGGTTGTCAAATAAAATTAGTTTTTGAGCAAAAAAATACCCCTTGGCAGATATGTATAATAATATGCCATGGGAGATGGATTTTATTTTATAATCGACAAGGAGTATTTAATTAGATAGGCTAATCATTTAGGAGTGGAAGCCTATCTAAGTAAATTATAAGATAATTAGACAAAATATTCAATAAAAAATGTTTTTGACACATAAAAAGTACCACCCAATTTGATGGCACTTAATCAGTTTCTGTATCATTTTCTTCAGATGTGGATTGATTTAATTTTAAATAATGTATGATAAGGTCATTTTTACGAATAAGTGTTTGTTGATTCTCTATGATACTAGATAAGGCTATAAATAGTATGCCAGCTAATAGTAATGAAATATTATAAAGTAGTGGGGTTAAAGAAATGAAAATTACACCAACAACTATTAAAAATATAGACATAAGAGTTCCTCCTTATATTTTGTAGATTATTTAGAATTTTAGTTTATCACAGTGTAAGAAGGAATTAAATAAAAATTGATTTTTAACAAAAAAATACCCATTATTAGGGAAAGGAGTTTAGGGTTGATTAAATTCTATTCTAATAAGGGGTATTAGTTAGATAAGGAATCGATTGGAAGCGAGATACCTATCTACTTAAATAGTATATGCTGATAGGATGTTATAATCAATAAAATTTGCTTTTAAGATATGTACAGAATAGCCCAAGAGGAAGACAAGCTTAAGCTATTCTAGATAAATAAATCATGCGGGGTGTAGAGCAAATTATGTTACCGAATCCAATAATAGTGTGGTTAGAAATTAGGAAATTATACATGAAATAAAAAAGAGAACGGCATAGATATCGTTCTCTTTCAAAAATATCAAACGCTAAATAAAGTATATTATAACTTGTATTATAGATATACTGAAATTTTTTGGAGGTATATTATGAAAGATATTAGAGCGATAGAAGAAAAGTTAAAATCATATAAACTATTAAAAGTAGAAATTGATAACCTTGAAATTGACCTGGAAGGTTATATACCTAATTGGGGTTTAGGAGCTACAGAAGTTTATTCAGGAGGAAGTAAAAGTAATAACCCTGTACCAGGGAGAAGTACGGCACGGCTTGCAACTAGCCTAATAGAAGATACATTAATTGGGCGAACACAAGGCTTAGATGAAAAATATTTTAGATTATTAGAATGTAGGCGCTTAATCAAGAAGATCGATAATATATTGGACATGCTATCTGATAGAGATAGAAGATTAATAGAAGGTTTTTATATCAATAATATTACATTGTATGAAATGTCCATCGATATGAATATGAATCCCGATTACTTAAGTGCATTAAAGAGAAATATATTAGAAAAGTACTTTTATACTTTGTAATCTTAGATTCACCTAATAATGTCCTTAGATTTATCTAATAACAGGATAGAGCAAAAGTGATAAAATGATATTAAGTAAAAGACTAGTTAAGCGAATGAAAGTCAATTGTATGTTGTGTGTGTTATGTAATGAATAGCTAGTTTTTTATAAGAATGGTAAATCAATCTTTCAGTCGAAGGATAAGCATCATCGCCCGCAGAATTTTGTGGTCCATGGTGCTTTGTTATTTTCACTAAAACAGGTGTGTACATTATGCATTAACCCAAATCAATCTGTTTTATGGAGGAAATAAAAAATGTTAAAACCACCAATTCCACGTATGGGTGGAAAGTCTAGATTAAGAAGAACTATCTTAGAAAGAATACCAGAACATACTTGTTATGTAGAGCCATTCTTTGGTGCAGGTTGGGTTTATTTTGGGAAAGAGCCTAGCAAGGTAGAAGTAATCAATGATATTGATAAAGAACTTATCAATATGTTTCGTATGATTAAATATCATGCTCCAGAAATCGAAAGGGTACTAGAGTATGAGTTTTCAGGACGGGATATGTTTGAGGAATATAAGCACTGTACAGTTGAGTATCTTACAGAGATTCAAAGAGCAGTACGTTTTCTATATCTTATCTCACAAAGCTTTGCTGGAAAAGGTGAAACATTTGGTTATGGAACAACAAGTAAACCAGCACCACAGATATTTTATCAAGGTGTACTAGGCAATATAAAAGAAAGACTTAGAAATACATATGTTGAGAATAAAAGCTTTGAGGATATTATTAAAAGATATGATAGACCTCATAGCTTTTTCTTTTGTGATCCACCCTATTTTGAGACTGCAGGCTATGGAAATGAGTTTGGCCAAAAGGAGCATCTTTTATTAAGAGATACTTTAGCAGATATTAAAGGGAAGTTTATGGTGACAATCAATGACCATCCTCAGGTGAGAAGATGGTACAAGGACTTTAATGTTGAAGAAGTAAAAGTAGCTTACTCAGTATCAAAAGAGCAAAAGTCTAGAAAAGAGTATGGAGAACTGATTATCACAAATTATTAGAAGGAAGGTGGCGTTGTGAAGCTAACATTAAAACAAAAGGCATTTGCAGATTACTATATTCAGACTGGCAACGCCACTGAAGCGGCAATTAAAGCAGGATATAGTAAAAAAACAGCCTATTCAATAGGTGAACAAAACTTGAAAAAACTTGAAGTAAAAAAATACATAGATGAGCGACTAGAACAAATATCCTCAGAAAGAATTGCGGATGCCCAAGAAGTTATGGAATATCTTACAAAGATTATGAGAGGTCAAGACGTTGAAGAAGTTATTGTGGTAGAAGGAGAGGGTGAAGGTTGTTCTTCAGCTAGAAAGATGGACAAGGCATTAAATCAAAAAGATAGAATTAAAGCAGCAGAGTTGATTGGTAAAAGATATTCAATGTGGACCGATAAAGTAGAGGCTAATGTACAACAACAGGTGGTGTTCTGTGATGAGAAAGAGCTTGAGGATTAGTTTACCTGAGAAGATAGGAAAAGGATATAAAACATTTTGGAACTTTAAAGGTCGTTATAGAGTTTGTAAAGGCTCTAGAGGTTCAAAGAAATCGACTACAACAGCTCAGAATATTATATATAACATGATGAAATATCCTTTAGCTAATACCCTTGTTGTAAGAAAGGTATT
>NZ_JACRSY010000030.1 GCF_014384995.1 Zhenhengia yiwuensis
AGTTCATTAACGGAAGTTACACGTACTTGTATTATTCAACCTAAACTCAAGGTAGGCGATAGGCTTATTGTAAGTGCGGCAGGTGAAGAATACGTTATTTTGGATAAGGTAGGTGATCCGAATGTCACAATCTCTTATACCGCAAAGTGATCGAAGTTTATTAGAAGTGGATATGAAAAATAATATTATGCCTTCTAAAACTTTTTATATAGATTTTGAAAGTAAAAAAATAGTAGGCATGATAGAAGGTAAAAAAGCCATAGAGCAAAGTATATTACTGGCATTAAGTACAGGTAGATTTAAGTATTTAATCTTTTCATGGAATTATGGAGAAGAAATCAATCATTTAATCGGTAAGCCTAAAGATTTAGCAAGAGCAGAGCTCCCCAGATTGCTTAAGGAATGTTTGCTGGTAGATGATAGGATATCCTCGATAGAGGATGTTGTTCTAACGGATGTTGAAGAGGGGCTTCACGTAAGCTTTACTGCAGTAACCGTACATGGAGATATTCCTATAGAAAGAGAGGTGAAGGTATGATCTTTGAAGAATTGATTAAGAGTGCCTTAGAAAAAGTACCGAATGATATGGATAAAAGAGAAGGGAGTCTCATGCATATGGCGTTAGCACCAGCTTGTTTTGAATTAGCTGAAGTCTATATGCAACTTGCGTATATGGCGGATAGAACCTATGTTGATACAAGTACAGGGGAAGATTTAGATAAATGCTGTGCGGATATGGGGATTTATAGAAAACAAGCTACTCAAGCGATAAGAAAAGGTGTTTTTAATACAGAAATCCCGTTAGGCAGTAGATTTGGATTAGAAGATACAACCTACTGTGTAGTAGAAAAAATAAAAGACTTTGAGTATAAGCTGGAATGTGAACAACTTGGTAGAATAGGGAATCTGTACAATGGAAACTTATTACCGATTTCTTATATAAAAGGTCTTATAACAGCAGCACTAAAAGATATCCTTATATCCGGTGAAGATATAGAATCAGATAACAGTTTAAGAGAAAGATTCTTTTTAAATGTTCGTATGCCAGCTACCTCCGGAAATGTCCATCATTATAAAATATGGGCCACAGAGGTTGAGGGTGTGGGGGATGCCAAAATATTCCCCTTATGGAATGGTCCAGGTACAGTGAAGGTGCTTATTACTGATACGGATAAGCTTCCAGCTGATAGAAGTTTAATCGATAAAGTCGCTTCACATATAGAAGAAGTAAGACCGATAGGTGCAAATGTAACAGTAGTAGCACCAACACCTAAGACTCTAAATATTAATGTAACTCTAGAAATAGGAGCAGATGTATTATTAGAGGATATTAAACAGAACTTAAAGAGAAAGATACAAGAGTACCTTCAAAGTATTACTTTTAAGAAAAATATTATCTCGTATGCTATCATAGGAAGCTTAATCTTAGATGTAGATGGCGTTATAGACTACACAGACTTAAAGCTGAATAATACAGCAGCTAACATAAGATTAACAGAAGAAGAAATACCTACTATAGGAACCTTAGTAGTGGAGGTGTAAGGTGGGACTTAAGCAGATTTACAATTTTATAGCCAGATTAAACAAAAGGGATAACCCTTATACGATTGTGGATGAACAAGTGCTATTAACAGATGGCAAATGGGAAGGTTTTTTAGAGCATGACCAAGTTATAGAGAAAACCATAGAAATTTACACCTTACCTAATAAAGAGGGTGAGCGTGTATTCGCCTATACTTTAGATAAAAAAGAAGAGGTTTGGAAGACCTATCTTAAAGTCTTTAGTCAATCTGAGGCTTTATACATTACTTATGAGACTTATGGAGACACGGTAGAAGCTGAAGATATTAATCAATTACAAGGTGCAGCTTACTACTTAGAAAATTTCATAGAAAATGTGAAGAATAAACTCCATAGTCATGATGAAGATAAAGTAAGGCATATTACAGGTAATGAAAGAGAAAGCTGGAACAGTAGGGCATTTCAAAAGGATTTAGAGGTCACCAATCAAAATCTACAAATGACAAACGAAAATCTAGAAGCTACTAATCAGAATTTAGGCTTAACACAGCAAGAGCTACTGAGTCATAAAAATGCAAAGGATAATCCTCATGCTGTGACTAAACATCAGGTGGGACTAGGAAATGTAGAAGATATACAACAAGCTTCTAAAGCGGAGTTTATTTTACATAAGGAAGATTTAAGCAATCCACATCAGGTTACTAAGGCTCAAGTTGGTTTAGGAAATCTGGATAATATCCAACAAGCCTCTAAGGTTGAGTTTAATACTCATACTACGGATAACATTAAACATATTACTTCATCGGAACGTAACAACTGGAATGATAAATATACAAAAGCTGAAGTTGATAATAAACTTGCAAGTTTAGAAACTAAAATTGATTGGAAAGAGTCGGTGGCAACTTTTGAGGATATAGCAAGCACTTATCCTAATCCAGTTGATGGCTGGACTGTAAATGTAAAAGATACAGATTACACTTACAGATATAATGGGACAGAATGGGTTGTAATAAGTGCCAATGCCATTCCCAAAGCAACGACTTCGGTAGATGGTTTATTAAGTAAAGAAGATAAAGTAAAACTTGATGATGTTAACAGTAAAAAGCACACGCATGGTAATAAATCAGTAATTGATGCCATAACAAGTGCTTTAGTGACAAACTGGAACAGCGCATTTAGTCATATTTCAGATGTTATCAAGCACATTACTGTGGATGAACGGACACTTTGGAATACAGTGTCTAATAAGGTTGATAAGGTAACAGGCAAACAACTGTCAACAAACGATTATACAACAGCCGAAAAAAATAAGTTATCGGGTATAGAGGCTAATGCTAACCGATATGTACATCCTAATGATGCAGGAACAAGACACGTTACTGATGCAGAAAAAACTATATGGAATGGAAAGGCCAATGCTTCACACGGGAATCATGTTCCTGCTACACAAAGTGCTAACAATAAGAAATTTCTAAGATGTGATAATACTTGGCAAGATGTAACACCAGGTAATATTGGGGCGGCCCCAGCATCACATCATCATGATGAGAGATACTATACAGAGACAGAAGCTAATGCTAAATTTGTCTCCAAAGAGGATTTAGGGGCTGCTGGATATGGTGATATGACTAAAGCAATCTATGATACTAATAACAGTGGTATTGTAGATAAGGCTGAATCCGTTGCATGGGATGGCATTACTGGGAAGCCACCAACATTTCCGCCAAGTGCTCATACACATACAAAATCTCAAATTTCAGATTTCCCAACTTCACTACCCGCTAATGGAGGGAATGCTGACACTGTAGATGGTTTACATGCTTCTAGTTTTACAAGAGTACATTCGGGTTCAGTCAACTTTGGTGGGAATAATAAGGAAATTACAACAGCAGAATTTAAGACCTTACTTACCACTATGGGAGCTTTTAAACAACCACATTGGATTGCTAGAGGAAGCTGGAGTTATGCAACAAACCAGATTATAACTGATTCAGGTTTCGGGAAAATACACTTAGCCGGTTGTGTGGTTGAAGTGATTGGGACATCTTCAGCTTATACAATTAGAATAAGCACCCCCACAACAGCAAGTGGAGGAAGTTCTTCAACTCTTAATTGTGAATTTATGTATGTTGATAATGGAACTTCATACTCGCCTAGATGGAGCAAGATTTGGACGAGTAATAATGATGGGGGAGGTTCGGGAATGGATGCAGATACAGTAGATGGAAAACATGCAAGTGATTTTTTACCTAAAAAAGGACTTACGTGGAATGATTTAAAGGGGGTGTAATCAATGAGTTATAGCAAAAACTTATATGCAGAAGCCTCCTATGGATCATCTCAAGAAAGTATGCGTGATGAAATCATAGAAGTGGACTTAATGAAATATTTACCGACCTATTGGCATGAGATAGAGCAAATGAAAGTCCTTCAAGAGATTTTAGGGAAGAACTTAGCTGAAGTTATAGCCTTTAAACAAGATTTATTTAACCAGATGTTTATTGAGACAGCCACTTGGGGGCTATCAAGATGGGAAAAAATATTTGATTTGCCCATTGAAATAGAAAAGAACTATTCGTTCAGAAGAGAACGTATTAAGGCTAAGATTAGGGGGTCTGGGACAACAACGAAACAACTCATTATAAACATAGCCAGTGCCTTTTCAAATGGAGAGGTAGAAGTAATAGAATACCCTAATGAGTATAGGTTTGTAGTCAAGTTCGTAGGCGTAAAGGGAGTTCCTGCTAATATGAAGGATTTAACAAGCTCCATAGAAGAGGTTAAACCTGCACACCTAGCATTTACTTTTGAATATACCTATAACTACTGGAACAATTTAAAAGCCTATACGTGGTCAGCTTTATCCATACATACATGGGATAAGGTAAAGGTCATATAGAAAGGAGTAATAGAATGAAAAATACTACCAATTATGGATTAAAGAAACCGGATGGTACAGATGCAGTTGATATTGCTATTATCAATCAGAATATGGATACCATAGATACGAGGATGAAAAGTAATGCTACTCAAATAAGTGACTTAAAGGAACAAGTAGATGGTTTAGATGTATCTTGGGATGGTATTACTGGTAAGCCTACGACATTTCCACCTAGTACACATTCACATGCATATGCAGATATCGCAGGAAAGCCTAGCACATTCCCACCTAGTCCACACAATCACTCAATGGATGATGTGTCCTACGGTAACTCATTATGGGCTAGTGTTGACTTAAATACATACACTCAAACAGGTGCATGGTATATTAGTTCGGATGCTGGACATACAAATGCACCATCTGGACTTAAATACTTCACTTTAGTTGTAGAGAAATATGGAAAGAGTGACGGTAGTTATATTAGACAAACTGTACAAGATGCAGTTAATCATACACAATATACCCGAACTTGGAGAGGTGCGAATAATGGATGGGGTACATGGAAAACAGTAGATGCTGACACTTTAGATGGTAAGCATGCTATTGATTTTCCTCTAAAATCACAAGGTATTGGTGCAAATGCTCCCTTATGGAGTGGGTATAATTTAGACAGTTTACCTGTAGGTACATATACAACGGTTGCGAGTGGTGTTCCCGAAGCTGGTATTTATCATATAGTGACTTGTCAACTAAATAATATTGGAGATTGTGGTTGGCAGATGGCGGTATCACAGAATACAACAAGTAAGAAAGTATATATGAGAGTAAAGGCAGGTAACGTTTGGAGTGATTGGAAAAGTTTAGGTGAAGGAGGTGGTGATGTGGCAGGTAAAACTTATGTTAAAGCGACTAAAACAGTAGAAAATACTGGTAATCCTAATAGTAATTTAGAGGTGATTAACTACTCAAATTCCAAAGGTGGCGTTTGTAAGATTGCACAATTTGGTAGTGCTAAAATGCAAATTATAGTGGATGGCGCTATGGTACTAGATGGTACAGGTACAAATTCATATTATTCAAGTCATAATTTTCTTATGGGTAGTCTGAGCGATGGTTATGGTGAATTACCTACTTATCCTTTTAAAAACAATGTTAAGGTAGTGGATAGGTCATCAAATTCAGGAACACGCGTCTATACAGCACATTTCTATGTAAATAGCTAAGGAGGAAGAAGATGAGCATGAAATATTTCATAACGCTTGATGAAGCATTTCATATTGGAATGTTATTAGAGAGTCCCTATGAACCAGAGGGCGATTATATAGAAGTATCCTATGAGGAATATATTCAAGCAAGGCAGTATGCGAAATTTAATCCAGAAACAAGGGTGTTTACAGAAACGCTTAAGCTTGAACCGATAGTCAGTCCTCATGAAAAAATGACAGAAGGTATTAAAAACTCAGTTGACACAACAAGTGACGATTTACTGACTACTATGGAACTCCATATGGATACAAATGCGAAAGTAGATACAACACAATCTGATGCATTAACAATCATGGAGTATCAAACGATACTCGATGAAAAATTAAATAAGATTATTGCCCATTTAGGGTTATAAAATAAATTTAAAGGAGGTATCATAATGATTGATACAACACAATACCCAGTACAAGTAAGAGCAAATGCAAGATTAGTGGATGCAGGTAGAAAGAAAGTCGAGCAATGTCCAGTAGCACAACAAACAGAAATCTGCGTGGTCCTTATTGCTGACCATGATTGGAAGTTGGAACAGATTCCTCAGCAATTTGTAGAAGAAGTAAAAAAAGAACTTGGTATAGTAGAATAAAAGAATGATTTGTTAAATGAATAGAGGCATAGAAGAACAGCTTAATAAGCTGTATTTTTTATGCTTTTTTATAGAAAGGGTGGTATGAAATGTCTTTACCAAAACAATATCTTAATAAAGCAAGTGGAATAGAGCATCAACGAGGGAGTAACTGGTGTACTAACCATGCAGTAAGTAGTTTATTGGAAGCACAATTTGCTAGGGTTTATGGAAACATTACACCTCTTAGTAACAGTTGGGCTATGATGTTATCTAAGAAGGTAGATGGCAGACCAGATGCAACAGGAACACCTCTAGAAAAACTTATGGATCAAGTCTGTCAATATGGTATGTGCACGGAAGCTTTATATCCTACATGGGAGGATAAGGATTACAATGATAACAAGTTCTTACCTACTACGGATGCTATGTATGAAGAAGCTAAAAAGTATAAACCAAAGAAGCGCATAGACATTAAAACGACAGATATTGAAAGTATAAAGCATCATATTGTAGAGCATGGTGGGTGCGTTTCAATTGTTAAGTTATACAAAGAGCATACATTCCCTATACAAGGATGTGTAGTTAAGCCAGCTAAAGGTAGCGAACCTAATGGCTTACATGCTATTTGGATATGTGGTTACATAGAAGATATGCCTAAAACGATAAATGGAGTGACTTATAAAAACTGGTTTGTTATGCAAGAGTCTTATGGTACTACAAGAGGCTACAAAGGCTATTTATTTGTTCCATATGAGGCGTTTATAGAAAAATGGACAGGCCTTTATAGTGTAGATACTTATATTAAGAGCGTACATGCTTTTGAATTAGATTCAAATCTTATCAAGTATCCTTATTTCCACAATAAGAATCAGGTGGACTTCCCATGCACTACGATTGAATTAAAGGTAGGTTCTAAAAATGTACAAGTTAATAAGGTAGAGCAGGTTATGGATTATCCTGCAACGGTAGAACAAGGAACAACTTTAGTGCCTTTTAGATTCTTATGTGAGACACTTGGATATACGGTACGCTATTCAAGTTTAGATAAAGTTATTACAGCCTATAGCAAGATGCATAATCAACTTATTGCGATGCAGGTCGACAGTAATGTTATTAAATCAGAGCAAGGTGGCAAAGTTAGTTATGCAAAAACATCTGTACCTGTAAAAGTGGTAAGTGGTTATACGCTTATTCCACTTAGGGCATTTGCAGAGCTTACAGGTGCAAAAGTAGATTACGCTAATAAACGGATAACAGTTAGAGGGTAAATAAGAAATGACTAATGCACTAGAAATAGTGTTATTTTTTTATGAGTTTTATAAAGTCTAAGGAGGGTTTATAAATGGAAAATTTAAAAACAGGCTTAGTAGGGACATTGGCCGTAATAAATGTATTTTTAGCTGGATATTTTGGGGTGTTTACACCCCTTTTATATATAACTATTTTTCTTATGGTGATGGATCTTATAACAAGGGTATATGCTGCAAGTGTAAGGGAAGATGAGAAGGTAGAAAGTAAAAAGGTGTTACAAGGGATATATCGCAAGCTGGGGATGTGCTTTTTAATTGTGCTATCTCTCGTACTCGATTTCGGATTATTACAACTGGTAGAGACATTAGGTATTACAATTGCAACTAAGGTTATCTTTACAGCACTAACACTTGCATGGATTTTTGTTAGGGAACTTATATCTAACTTAGAAAATTTACAGCGTGCAGGAATAGAGTTGCCTAAGTTTATTGTTAAAGCATTAGATATAGCTAAGGATAAGGTTGACCAGATGGGAGACACCATTACAGGAGGTGCAGAAGATGGTAATAAAGAAAAAACTTATTAAATACAATCATAGTGGTATCAATAAACCAGTCTATATCGTAATACATGAAACAGATAATACGGATATTGGCGCAGATGCAGAACGTCATTATAAGTATTTTAATGGTGGAGATAGAGGGGCTAGTGCACACTATGTAGTAGACGATAAACAAGTTATACAATTAGTAGAGCATAGTGTACAGTCTTGGCATAACGGCAAGAAGTATGTTTCTAATCCATCAGTACCACAGTGCAATAACAGCAATAGTATTGGAATAGAAATATGTGTCAATCAAGATGGAGATTACAGTAAAGCTGTAGCCAATGCTGTAGAATTGACTAGAAAGCTTATGAAAGAGTTCAATATTCCAGTAGATAGGGTTATTAGGCACTATGATAGCTGTGGCAAACAATGCCCTGCAAAGATGCTTAGAGAGCCTAAACTATGGACATATTTTAAGAAAGCTATCCAAGGGGTACAAAAGGATGAAGAATACGAAAAAGCAGTGCAGAACTTAGTGCTAGAAGGTATTATCGGTAGTCCTGCAGCATGGACAAGTATTAACCTTAAGAATGTACCAGCACTTATTAGTAAGATAGGTATTAGGTTATTTGATGTAATTACTTATGATATGGCAGTAGCTAAGATGGTAGAGGCTAAGATTATAAATAGTCCTGGTGTATGGCAGGATAAGAAGTACATAGAACAGAATGTAAGAGATTTAATAGTTAAGGTTAGTGGTTATTTAGGCTAGGACTTCGGTTCTAGCCTTTATTTTTTTACTCAAAAGGCTGATTTTATTTGATACGTACGCTAATTAATTAAAATGTAATTCAATAGATTAAAATGTGATTCAAAAATAAAATAAAAATAAAAATGATACAAATTATTGACTAAAGTGCTTATAAATAATAATATGATAGTGTACTAAAAAGTGATTCGTGTTGAAAGGTGATAAAATGAAAGCGTATGAGCTTATTCCGAAATTAATTAGAGCAGCATTGGCTGAAGATAAAAAAAGCTTAGAGAGTATATCTTTAATGATAGGTAGAAGCATCAAGAAGGAACATCCTAATATTGCATCTGAAATAATGCAAATTATAGCTGGAAACAATGTAGGGGCAGATGTGTTCAGAAGTATTGATTTAAGCCCAGCACCTATTGATAAGGAAAGCAGGAGTCAATTACTAAAAATAGAGGAAGCGCTAGAGATAGAGCAACCTATATTGGAAAAAGAGGTAGAAAAACAGCTATTAGATTTTGTGAAAGAGCGAAAAATACTAGGAAGATTTCTTGAAGAAGATATTGTTCCACCTAATAGTATTCTATTATATGGGAAACCAGGTGTAGGCAAAACATATGCAGCAAAATGGCTAGCATCTGTTTTGAAAATGCCTTTAGTAACAGTTGATTTAGCAACTTCTATTTCTAGTTATCTAGGAAGAACAGGTCAAAATATAAAGAGTATATTTGATTTTGCAAAAACGCAAGATGTAGTGCTATTTTTAGATGAATTAGATGCTATTGCAAAAAGAAGAGATGATAAGGCAGATTTAGGAGAACTAAAAAGATTAGTTAATGTACTATTAAAAGAATTAGAGGATTGTCCTATTAATTGTATTATTATTGGAGCAACTAATCATCCAGAAATATTAGATACAGCTGTTTGGAGAAGGTTTGATAGAGCAATTGAAGTTCCATTACCAGGGAAATTGCAAAGATTAGAGTTAATAAAAAGGACTTTAGGTAAATGGAATACACAATTAAAAGACTCTACAATTCAATTTATTGCAGAAAATTCAGATTTAGTTTCGGCTGCTGATTTATGTAAAATGTGTGAGCATATTAAGAGGCAAATACTATTGAATGAAGGTGTTGGACCTGACATAATAGCCGTTAAAGAGTGTTGTAGATTAGCTCAATTAAAAAACAAAGAGGACAAAGTAAGAATATGTAGATTATTAAAAAGTAATTTTAGTAAGCTATCTATACGAGAAATAGCTGAAATAACTAATATACCTTCAGCATCAGTTAGTAGATATATAAAGGAGTGATATTATGTCAAAAGAAAGATTGCCTATAATTGCAAATGGAGAGAAGTATATTGAACCAATAATAAAAAAACAAAATTTTGGTAAGAAAGAAAGACCTTTTGAATATGAAGAAGCAAAAGTTAAAATTATTGATAATCTGACACAGATAGAATCTAAAATTAAAAATAAAACTGAATTTTTTATGGAAGATAAAGTTCTTTGTGTACGATTAGAACCAAAATTTGAGGCAAAATCGTATTTACCATCTAGCTTAGCAGTATCTAAAGATATGAAGTTTATTGGTGGAAGAAAATACACTTATTGTATAGATAGTGAAACTGATGAGGTAAAAAAAGCTAAACTGTACTTTTTAAAAACTAATGATATTGGGATAAATAAGCTTAAAGAAGTACTCCAAACAGGATTAAAAGATGATGTTGAAAACTGGAAGAAACAAATACAATCATTAAATAGTATTGGTTTGTTAGATGAGGCGGAGAAAATACAAGGGTTTTCTGATGAATGGGAAAAGGGAAGTGTAGAGATTGTATTACATCCTCTAGGTGAGGATAATGTAAAAGAAATGGTGGATAATTTTTCCGAAGTTTCAGGGATAGGTAGAGAGGAGATGACTGTTAGAAGTTATAGTGATGGAATTACTTTTATCAGCACATTAGCAGATAAGACAAAAATTCATAAAATGAAAAAGTTTAATCCTTTAAGAAGTGTTCACCCCATAGGGGAATTTGAAATTGATCCCTTAAGAATGAGAATGCCAGCAGTGGATGGTCCACAACCACCTAAAAGAAAAGTAGACTCTGGCATAAAGATAGGTGTTTTTGATGGAGGTACAGATGATAATATACCATTATTAAGGGGTTATGTAGAGAATCATGATGAGGTAGAAGTAAAGGCTACATTATCTAGCCTTAGGCATGGAACTGGTGTATGTGGAGCAATATTATATGGGCATATAGGTGGAAAAACACCACAAGATGAAATGGATGTACCATATGTATCAGTTGAGTCTTTTAGAGTACTTCCAGAAGATAAAAGTATTTATCAAAATGATGCTGAAAAAATTTATGGAATGTATGCTACTATTGATACTATAGAAAGAATCGTGAAAAAACGGAAAGATATACATTTATATAATTTATCAATAGGTCCAAAAGGACCTATCATAGATGACGAGATAAGTCGATTTACGTATGTATTAGATTTATTAACATATGATGTAAAGGAGAATGAAGTTAATCCATTATTTTGCGTTGCAGTAGGAAATGATGGCGATAAAGGTGAGTTGTTAGATAGAATTCAATCTCCTTCTGATATGGTTAATGGTCTATCAGTAGGGGCATATACATATAATTTTTTTGATGAAAAAGTAAGAGCGAATTATAGTTGTATAGGTCCAGGGAGAGAAGGCGCAAAGGTGAAGCCAGATATTGTTGAATTTGGTGGTAGTCAAGAAAGGCCTTTTATAAAAGTTGGCTTGGAGGGGAATACGCTTGAAGTAGATACAGGAACAAGCTATGCAACACCTTTAGCAACAGGTAAAATTGGTAGACTCATGGCTCAATCGGATGAAATAACTCCACACATGGGAAGAACCTTGCTGATTCATAATGCTTATACAGACAATGGGGTTAGGGATGATGAAATAGGGTATGGCTTTTCAGATAGATCTCCTGAAGATATACTAAGTTGTGAGCAAAATAAGGTTACAATTTTATATCAAGGTGAGTTAGAGGCATCTAGTACAGCTAAATTGCCTATTTTTGCTCCATTTATTAATCATGCTAAAGGTAATGTAAATATAACATGGACAATAACTACTATTGTTAATCCAGATAACTCGGATGTTGATGCATATACTAACAATTGTATTGAAGATACATTATATCCTCATAGTGGCATATATAAATTTACAAAAGATAAAAGTCCTGATCAGAAACTGAATATTACTAAAGCAGAAGATGCACCTATTATAGAAAAGCTTTTGCAAAATGGATATAAAATGTCATCTATGCCTGTAAGTGCATCGCCCAAAAGAAATAAAAGTGAAACAGAACTTAGAAATAAAGACTTAAAGTGGGATACAGTAATAAAGAAGAATAGGAGTTTTAGAGCCTCTTCATTATTTAATCCGTTTATTACAGTTCATGCAATAGGACGTAATGGATATGAGCATGAAAAGATTAAGTATTTTATTGCTATTACTATAGAAGCTCCTAGATATAATGGGAATTTATATGATAGTATAATGCAAACGTATACGAATCTAGTTCCTATTGAACTACGTAATATTAATAAATTAATGTTACCATTAGAACAGGAAATCTAATAAAAATATCATTCGAGGATAAGTCCTAATGAGACCTATCCTTCTTTTTTTTACTCAAAATACTGACTTGATTAGAAAAGTGTGATAAATTTAGAGTGAAAAAATAAATATCTTATGTGTATTAAAATAAGGAGGGAAACGATGAAATTAAGAAATGGTATGATATTACAAATAAGTAAAGCTATAAAAAGTGATGCAAAAGAAATTATTGAATATCTTAATATTGTTGGTGGAGAGAGTGATAATTTATTATTTGGTGCCAACGATTTTCATATGACTGTAGAGGCAGAGGAAAACTTTATTGTTAATTTATCAGACTCAAATACATCCGCTTTATTTATAGGTAGAATGGGTGGTGAAATAGTATGTGTTGGAAGTATAATAACTCCACAAAGAAAGAGAATTGCTCATCATGCAGATCTTACTATTTCTGTAAAAAAGAGATATTGGGGATTAGGTATAGGGACAGGCTTAATGCAGAAAATGATTGATTTTGCTAAAGAAAATTGCCAAACAGAAATCGTGCATTTAGGTGTAAAAGATGATAATATTGCAGCTATAGAACTTTATAAAAAAATGGGATTCATAGAAATCGGAAGATATAAGAATTTCTTTAAAATACAAGAAAAATATTCAGATGAAATACTGATGAATCTGTACTTAAAATAGCAATACCACACTATAAGAATAGCCATCAATAGAACAAAATAGTTGTTTCGAGGGGGGCTATAGCTTGCCTTTTATTTTTTCTTAAATACTGATTTTGATAGAAAAATATGATAATATTTAGAATAGATATTTTATTAAATCGATAAATTAGAATTTGTAGGGGGAAATGATTTATATAGTGGGAGGAGTGCGTTATGAATAATGATTTAGAAGATCGATAAATTAGAATTTGTAGGGGGAAATGATTTATATAGTGGGAGGAGTGCGTTATGAATAATGATTTAGAAGATTTATTTGACAGGCAACCACAGGAAATAGTTGACGGTGATTATTATTTCCATACTGATAATGAAGGTGATCAATTTGACGAAACCGATGTAAAGCTTTGGCTTGAAGAGGGTATATTCAAAGAAAAATGGAGACAAGCTTCACAAAATGATAATGAATTATTTAGTGTTTTCTCAGAGGATGTATGTAAGATATTTTCATGTAAACATTCAGCCTTTTTAGAAATTGCATGTGGTCCAGGAATGGGGCTTACTCCAATGATACTTTCAAAAAATCCACAAATACCGTGCCTTGTATCTGATGCGTGTTCTTTACTTGTTAAATCATGGCGAAAATTTATACGTGATAACTTAACAGAATATGATATAAATTTATCATCATTTAGTGTTATGGATATGCCATTAAAAGATGAATCTTTTGATATTATTACAAGTTTTATAGGTATCAGTTCCACAAGATCAGGAGAACAAGGTAAGATTAAAGCGTTGAGTGAGGTTTACCGTGTGTTAAAGCCTGACGGGTATTTTATTGCTATAGAAAACGAGTGGACTGATTTTAATGCAATAAAAAAGGTTTTTGATTTATGGGGTAAACCTGTATGGAATAGTATGAAGGCAGAAAAATCTTGGAAAGAAAAATTTGCCGAATGTGGATTTACTATTGAATCATGTGAAAAGTCATTTTGTAGAAGATTACATAAAGAAGATAATGATTTGGGAGAACAAGCAGATGCATTTGGAATTGATATAATGTTAAAATTTAATTTATATATTTTACGTAAGTTCGTCAAATGAACTTTATATAAGCTTCAAATAAATTCCAATTTAACGGGGAAAGTATAAATATAATCGTGTACTGAACAAATAGTTATTTAATAGGTAAATAAAAATCTTATTTTATTAAATATTTGTGTATCAGAAAGAAATTTAGGAGGAGAGAGATGAAAAAAATATTTGTCTTAGTTTTAACTGGGATATCGTTAATGTCTTCATGTATATATGCTTCAAATATAGAAACAGCACAAGGCATTCAATTAGTAGAAAATGAGAATGCATTTCGCGGAGTGCTACATACTGCTTACAATATCTCTGTAGATAACTCGACATATACTTCAAGCAACTTTGCAACACCATCTTCAAATTCAAATGACATTAACGTTAGTTTTACTAATGATGGCAGTTCTTCAGTCACAGTAAAACTTTATAAAGTAGGAATGTTTAGCGATAAACTTATTGGATCTTTTGATGTATCAGCTGGCTCATCTGATTACGATACTTTCTCAGGATCATCAAAAACTACTTATTATGTTGTAATAACTAATTCAACAGGATATAGTATTAAAGGTAGTTTAAAAGTTAGACAATTAGATCAATAAAAATATCGTTTTGAGGATAGGTCCTGATGGGCTTATCCTTTATTTTTTTGCTCAAAATACTGACTTAATTAGAAAAGTGTGATAAATTTAAGGGTAAGAAAAAATAAATACCTTAATAAATAGTTAATATATGTAATTAGATAATTGGTAAGAAAAGATTACTTATGCAATGGGGGAAAAAATGATAATACTGCATGCCTTAACAGCTGAATTTTGGAATTCTTATGAGGAAAAAGACAATTATGGTGATAAATCTTTAGAACAATATGGATTTATTCATTGCTCTGATATTGCTACATATAAATATGTAGCACCTAACTTTAAAAATGAAACAAAAGAAATGGTTTTACTATTAATCGATACAAATAAAGTTATTCCTGAAATATTATGGGAAGATTTGGATAATTGTGGAATCCAATTTCCTCATATCTATGGTTTATTAAACAAAGATGCAGTTGTTGGAGTTTTACCACATCTTTGGAGTGAAGATAGAATTTGGATTATGAATGAAGAATTGATACATATTTAAGATTATTGACAGAGGGATAGAGTTAGTCAGAGGAAAATTAAACAAATAAATTAGATAGTTTATTTAGCGAGGAGGAGACATGATGAAAAGAATAATCTTTGGTTCAGCTATGATGTTAGCAGGTATAATTGGAACCGCATTGCTTATGGCTGGTTCTATGATGATTCAGTTGCCTATTAATAATGATCGCACATTTATATGGGGATTATCAAAATATGGACTAGATTATGCATTTTACACCTTTATTATTGTTGCTATTATTGGCTTAATCATAGGTATTAGTGAAATATTTAGTAAACAAAAATAGATATTTGTTCACTTCAGTTAGGGGAGGGGAGATTATATGGATTTACCAATTCTATATGCGTGGCATAAAGATATTGTTTTTCACGTATTAACGCATATGAAAGTAGACAATGCGTCTAATATTTTTAATGAGGTATACGTTCAAGAGATAAGACAAGAGAAAAAAAGGCTAGGCATTACAGACGACTTAATAGGACATATTGAAGCTTTAACTGATTATTACATAAAGAATTTTGAAAGGTTATCTATTATTAATTTTATTCCTTTTATAACAAATAGCTTTGAGGAATTAACTCAAACAATAGTTAATTGGGGCAGTTTTACAGAAGCGGATAAAGGAAATTTTATTAACAATTTTATAGCTATTTTAGAAAAAGAAAGAGTATTTTATCATGCGTATTGGCATCAAAAAGATAATATGCTGAAATATAGAAAAGATATTGTTGAAAAGAACTTAAATGATAGATTAATGCTGTTTAAGTGTTTGTTTGATTATTATAAGCAATGTAAACATATGAAAGTAGAAGTCTTATTATCTTATAGTATGGGGCAAAATGGACGGGGAAGTTGTAATCAAAATTCTCAATTAGTAGCTCTCCCTTTTCCTTTTGATGAAAATAATGAAGAAGATACATTTTTTATGGCTCTACATGAACTAACTCATCCGTGTACAGATAATTTAGTAGGCGAAGGTAAAGATATCTCTATGAAAGATGGAAGTCATGCTTTAACAGAAAATATAGTTATGATTGCAGACTACGAGATTATAAAGGAAGTCAATCCAATATTAGTAGAGAGTTATTTTAAATGGATTTGTAATAAATCAGGGAATCCTACTGTGCAATTAGATGAGGATATGTTTTATAACGTTTTTGTGATTCCTGCTCAGATAAAAGAGGGACTTAAAGAACGTATCAGGGAAATAGTCCAATTTCTAAATTAAATATCTTGTAAAAGATAAATTTAAAATAAGAGTTGTGCTGAACAAATAGTTATTTCAATAAAAATTAGTTGAGGGCAAGTCTTAAGACTTAGCCTTTATTTTTTTATTCAAATACTGATTTTGATAAGGAAATGTGATAACATTTAGAATAGATAATTTGTTAATGGAATAGGAGAGGATACGTAATGTTTGAGATGTATTTTATATGTCCAACTTTATTTTTGATATTTTCTCTTAGTATAACTGAAAAGATACCTACAGGCGCGAACGTTGACATTTTTCAAATCCATGCAGATGACATTAGTAGAATAAGTTCTGAAAACCGCAATTACTTACGAAGAAAAGTCTTGATTCATTTTGGGCTTGCGCTTATCATAACCCTAGAAATTAGTATAATGTTTTGTATATTCGCTGATACTAACTTACTATTATCACTTACATTAAGTAATGTACTAAGTCTTAGTATAGGACTAGCTGCTGCATTACTACCTCTTAGAAAAGTTGCAAATCAACTGAAAAAGAAGTAGATTAGTCATAAGGTAAGATACAAAAAAATAGTTGTTTAACAAGTAAATAAAAATGTTAATTGGAGTAGGCAAAGCTTACTCTTTAATTTTAATTTGAGATTAAATGACGAAAATATTTACAAAATGTAATAAAGATGATAAAATTCTAATAAAAATAATTGCCTAAAGCCTTACTTCTAGCGAACTAGAATTTTAAATGCTTCCCATTTAGTATGGCTTATTTTATTGTACATATCATTTGTAAGTTGGAGCAAATGAAAAAGGTTGACTTATTAAATTAAGTTAAATTATTAAATAATATTGTATAGGGGGAATATTGTGATGAATAAAAGATTGCAACTGGAGGGGCTAGGAATTAATCTACCAGGACTAGGAATTAATCTAAAGGTAAATAATTTGAAGGAGATATCACCTGAATTGGTATCTGAGTTATTACAATTAAGAAAAGTTTTGCATCATTATTATATACAATTAGATGTAGATTCGTTATTAGATGGTGAGTGGGAGTATGAAGAAGAAGTTGAAAATCATCTATATGATAATTGGGAGATTCTATTTAAAGCTTTTTTTGCTCTGGAGGATTTATTGTATAGAAGCAAACATTATTTAATGCTAAATAGGGATACTATTAAAAGTTGGACAAGTATGCTGGAGATATTTGATTTTGTAAGAAAAACTAAGTTTGAATTAGAAAATAGAAGGATCGATGATGATGCTCTATTAGCAGAGAATTTAAAAGCTCTTTATGAAATATTTAATCAAGTTAAACAAGAGGTACAGTATAATCTAGAACAATTAAATAACATTGGTGAAATGATAGGATAAAGAAAACATATATAAATAGTTATTTTAATAAAAATATCATTACGGCTAGGACTTTGGTTCTGGCCTTTATTTTTGGGTACAAAAATAGGAGCAGACTAATCTACTCCGGAGTTATTATTCTACATAGGGAGGTGTAGAACTAATTATTGCACCATAATGTAATTATAAGGCCATGACATGCGTAAAGTAAATGTATTTTAAGCAGTAAGAAAGTAGCCCGTAGGCTATCTTTTTACTTTAAATGTTATTAAAAATACAAATCAGATAAGAGATATAAATAATATACAAAAGTATAAAATTAAAAATAATCTACATTAAGAGCATATTACTTTTTGTTTTGATTTGAATATATTATGAATAATAAAAAACGTATGAGAGATACTATTTTTATATGTTGCACACGAATTATAAAAGGGTGGGCAAGTATGTGGGATAAATGTTAAGTTTACTTGTAATATCAATACGTATACCATGTCTTTCAAGATGAAGCAAGACATGGTTGTGCCTTTAAAGGCTTACTAGATAGG
Source organism: Zhenhengia yiwuensis (assembly GCF_014384995.1). Taxonomy (GTDB): domain Bacteria; phylum Bacillota; class Clostridia; order Lachnospirales; family Cellulosilyticaceae; genus Zhenhengia; species Zhenhengia yiwuensis. Next base: position 18,419 of record NZ_JACRSY010000030.1, read on the forward strand.
TATTTTAGCTAGGAGGACATAAGATGACAAAAGTACATTGTAGTGTAACAAATTGTTCTTATAATAATGATCGCGTATGCTATGCTCAGCGTGTGGCTATTGGTGGGCAAGGAGCAGTAGAAGATGAAGCAACTTGCTGCGGCACTTTTTTAAACCAAGATGTGTATAGTAACTTAGCAGAGCACACAGAATATAAATCCCCTTGTTTAAGTGTAACCTGCAGTGTTGCAACTTGCACCTATCATGCAGACCATCAATGTACACTTAATAGTATTGATGTAGATGGTTCAGGTCATGCTGCTATTTATATAGAAACATGCTGTTCAAGCTTTAAACCTCAATAAGTAATCCCCGAAAAGTTATTAAGATAATGGTAAACTTTTCGGGGATTTTTATATTTTATTCATAGATTGCGCGTAAGCTAGCATTAAAGCGCGGACTATTGAATATATATGAAGGGAAGTTATGTACAAATGAAAGATAAAATAACTTTGAAAGAAGCTTGTAGTATTCCTAATCTTTTATGCTATGTAAGAATATTACTTATCCCACTTTTTATATGGTGTTATATGACAGCAGTAAGACCCGAAGATTATTATAGAGCAGCAGGTATTATTATTGCATCTGGATTGACAGATTTTCTAGATGGCTTTATTGCAAGGAAATTTAATCAAGTTACAGAACTTGGCAAGGTTATTGATCCTATCGCAGATAAATTGACCCAAGCAGCTATTGCATTTGTGCTAGTGTTTCGATTTGAGTGGATGTGGATGTTACTTATAGTATTTGTTATTAAAGAAATTACAATGGCTATTAGCTGTCTGGTGCTTTTAAGAGAAGGTAAAAAGCTAGATGGTGCTCTGTGGTATGGTAAAGTGTGTACAGCAGTATTTTATTTTACCATGATTATTCTTATTGCCATTCCATCTCTAAACCTTACCAGTGTAAATATTTTTATAGCAGTGGCCACAATCATGCTTCTATTTGCCTTTTTAATGTATATGCTTATCTTTATTCATATGAAGAAACAGTAGTACATACTTGACAATTCATACAACTTATGTCATGATAAGGCACGACAATCGAAAACAGACAAGAATATAAGGTGCTTTTAAAAAGCTTAATAGGGAAAGTTAAAAGCTGCAGCCCCCGCTACTGTTGATAGGGACAAAGGTGAAAGATGCCACTGTAACAAAGTTATGGTAAGGCTCACCGGAGGATGAACTATTAGCCAGGAGACCTGCCTTATAGGATAAACGTATTCTTTCGGTGGGAAAGACGTATGGGTAAAATGAGGCACAAATCTGTACGTATATTTTCAGTTAGCAAGGAGGATACTTGCTAACTTTTTTTATTGTAGCCATTTATAAGGAGGTTTTTATGAGAAAGCCTAATTTGATGTTTCAAGGAACAGCATCTTCAGTAGGTAAGAGTGTACTTGTTGCAGGATTATGCCGTATTTTATACGAAGAAGGGCATAAGGTAGCACCTTTTAAATCTCAGAATATGAGTTTAAACTCTTTTATTACAGAAGATGGGAAGGAAATGGGAAGAGCTCAAGTTATGCAGGCAGAAGCTGCAGGTGTTAAGCCTTCTGTTTTGATGAATCCGGTACTTATTAAGCCCACAGGTGAAATGAAAGCACAATATATTATTGAGGGCGAAGTGTACAAGGATATGACAGCCATGGATTATCATCAGTTTAAACCTAAGCTCAAACATAAAGTCAAAGAAGTCTATGAAAAGCTTGAAGCTTCCTTTGATACGATTATTTTAGAAGGAGCAGGTAGTCCGGCAGAAATCAATTTAAGAGAAGGCGATATTGTTAATATGGGAATGGCAGAGCTAGTAGATGCACCAGTTATTCTTATTGGCGATATTGATCGAGGTGGAGTATTCGCATCATTAGCAGGAACCCTGTTACTTCTTTCAGAGGAAGAACGGGCGCGCGTTAAAGGTGTGGTTATCAATAAGTTCCGCGGAGATGTAGAGATTTTAAAACCAGGACTTAAAATGCTAGAGGATATTATTAAAATACCCGTATTAGGGGTGGTGCCATATTTTAAGCTAGCACTTGATGATGAAGATAGTGTAAGTGATATTTTTTATGCACAAAAAGCAAAAAATGAAAATGATTTAGTTATTAAAATCATTCGCCTGCCGTATATGTCTAACTTTACAGATTTTAATATTCTGTATTCATTAGATGGTGTCCGTGTAAGTTATGCACATGCTAAAGAAGAATTAAAAGAAGCTGATCTTGTTATTATACCAGGTTCTAAAAATACCATTAAGGATCTTAATTATTTGAAACAGAATGGCTATGACGAATGCTTGCAGGAACTTAAAGAAGCAGGAGTGGCTATCTTTGGTATATGTGGAGGCTATCAGATGCTAGGACGTATGCTCTATAATCCGTATTATATTGAAAATAATATTGAGCATATGGAAGGACTTAATCTATTAGAAATCGATACACAGTTTGAATGTGAAAAGACAACAACACAAGTAAGTGGATGTATTGTAAATAAAACAGGTTTACTTAAAAACTGTAAAGATACTTATATAGAAGGCTATGAAATCCATATGGGACAGACTATTTGGCAAGGTGAAGGCGTGGTGCCTTTTGTAGAAATTCAGACTTGTTTAGGTGAGAAAACTTCTAGAATAGAAGGTTATAAAGCAAGAGAGGCAGATGTTTATGGGACTTATATACATGGTATCTTTGATCAAGTGCATTTTACACTAGCTTTTCTTAAGGAATTGGCTCAAAAAAGAGGAAAAATGGAAGGGCCTATTAAAATTAGGAATGGTTACGAAGAGGATTATGCACGTTTTAAAGATCATGAGTACACCAAGCTTGCTAATATTTTAAGAGACCATCTTGACTTAGAAGCTATTAAACATATTTTATATGAAAATGAGTAGATAATGGAGGAAAAACATGAAGAAATTTTTAAAACAACTTACATTACTTGGCCTAGCAGGCGCTATGCTATTTGGGGCAGTAGGATGTAGCCAACAACCAAAAGAAGTAACAGGAGAAGAAAGTACGCAGGGGCAAACTGAGCAGGTGGATAAGGCTTTCCCCGTTACGATTACAGATTCTACAGGTACAGAAATTACTATGACACAAGCACCTGAACGTATTGTTTCTTTAGCGCCAAGTACAACAGAGATTTTAGGTGCATTAGGAGTAACAGATAAACTAGTAGGAAGAACAAGATATTGTGATTTCCCAACAGAAGCTTTAGCAGCAGAAGAAGTAGGTGGGACTTCTGATCCTAATGTTGAAACAATTGTAGCTTTAAATCCAGATTTAGTTGTAGCTTCTACGCATGTATCTGATGAAGTCATTAATAAATTAAGAGAAGTCAATATTCCAGTAGCTTTTTTAAATGAACAAGAGGACTTTGACGGCACATATTCTGCAATTGAGAATATTGGTCTTTTAGTAGGACGTTCTAAAGAGGCTGAAGCTGTTGTAAGTGAAATGAAAGCAACAGTTGAAAGCGTTGTAGAACGTATTAATAATTTAGAAGAGGATGAAGTAAAACCTCGTGTTTATTATGCAGTATGGGCAGGAGATAGTGATTCAACAGCAACAGGGGACACATTTATTGGACAAATGATTGAACTTGCAGGTGGTGATAATATTGCCAAGGATGCCACAAGGTGGAGTATTTCTAAAGAAAAAATTGTTGAAGGTGATCCAGATATGATTATTATACCTGCTGGAAAAGGGTTAAAAGAAACGCTTATGACAACAGATTTTTATAAAGATTTACGTGCTGTTCAGGAAGGGCATATTTATGAGATTGATGATAATATGATTTCAAGACAAGGTCCACGTTTGGCACAAGCTTTTGAAGCTCTTGCTCAAATAATTCACCCTGAAACAAAGTAAGCAATGAAAAGGATAAGGGAGAATTATAAAGTAGGCAATATAGGTTTTCTATATTGCCTACTTATTATAAGTATTATTCTATTAGGTCTCTATTCCGTAACAATAGGTGTTTCCAAAATAGGGACCTTAGATGTTTTTAAAATTATAAGTCAGCAGCTTTTGGGATTTCCGAAGAATCTAGCAGTAGGTGAGGGCCAGATAACGGTTATTATGAACCTGCGTATTCCACGTATTTTAATGGCTCTTTTAACAGGGCTTAATTTAGCTGTAACAGGAGCTATTTATCAGGCACTTTTTAAAAATGATATGGCAGATCCCTTTATGTTAGGTATTTCCTCAGGGGCTTCATTAGGTGCTGGAATTGGGTTTATGTTAGGCGGGTTTACACCTTTTTATGCTTTTTTAGGTGCACTTGTAGCCAATGTACTTGTAGGCATGCTATCAGGGCTTAAAGGTAAAACTTCAACCATACGTCTTCTTTTATCAGGTATTGCTATTAATTACTTCTTTTCAGCAATTCTTTCCTTTATAAGGCTTTATTCAGATGATAAAAACCTTACCTTATTCTCATGGGGGATGGGTTCTTTAGCAAGTGCGTCTTATAAACGTGTCATTATTTTGGCCTGTGTAACTTTCCCAATTCTTTTTATTTTTCTTCTTCATCGAAAAGAGCTTAATCTTTTACTTATGGGTGAACAAGCTGCAAAGGCAATGGGGCTTGATGTAAATAGGCTAAGAAAAATATTTCTGATTTTAAGCAGTATCCTTATTGCTACAACAGTATGTTTTACAGGAACAATTGGTTTTGTAGGGCTTATTATTCCTCATATGGTGCGTTTACTATTTGGATCTAACTATTCTAAAACCCTTCCAATCAGTGGGTTTTTAGGTATGATTTTTGTCTTGCTATGTGATAATCTTTCAAGAAGTCTTCTTTCATCTTCTGAGATACCATTAGGCATTATTACATCTTTATTTGGAGCACCTTATTTTATGTATTTAATTTATAGAGAGCGCAAAAGGAGTCTAACATGATTAGAGTCGAGCATCTCCATTATACAATAGGAGAAAAACAGATTTTAAAGGATATTAACTTACAGTTTGAAAAGAATAAAATATATGGTATGATTGGCCCTAATGGTGCAGGTAAAAGTACACTGCTTAAACATATAATGCGTATTATTGAGCCGGCAAAACAGACTATTTTCTTTGAGGGACAGGATGTTATTAAAATTAGAACAAAAGATTATGCTAAAAAGTGTAGCTTCGTTTTTCAAGAAAATGCAAGAGACGTAGATTTTACAGTAGAAGAAATGATTGCTATGGGACGTTATCCTTATTTAGATTTATTAGGAAGTCAAAATAAAGAAGATCAAAATATCGTAGAACAGATTATAGAAGAGTTATCACTTTGCCCCTTTAAAGAACGCTCTATTATGAGCTTAAGTGGTGGAGAAGCGCAAAAAGTCTTTATAGGACGTGCACTCGCTCAAAAGACACCTCTTCTGCTCTTAGATGAACCCATTTCTATGTTAGATGTCCATAACAGTATAGAGCTTTTAAGTCGCTTACAGGCTATTAAAGAAAAGTATGGATTGACAGTTATAATGGTACTGCATGATTTGAATTTGGCTTTTCAGTATTGTGATCATATCGTTTTGCTTGAAAAAGGTGAAGTTGTACTGGCAGGAGAAAAAGAAAAGGTACTTAAGAGTGAAAAACTTCACGATGTTTATAAACATAAGTTGAAAATTATTGAAGATTTTCCGCATACTTATATTGTTCCTAAAATCGATTAAAAGTAAAGGAGGTATCATTATGCTATTTATTTTAGGTGGAGCACGCAGTGGTAAGAGTACTTATGCAGAACAGAAAGCACATGAGTTATCTGATAAAATGAGTGCCCATGTACTTTATATTGCAACAGCTATAGCTTTTGATGAAGATATGAAAGACCGCATTAAAAAGCATCAGGCAGCTAGACCTAACCATTGGCATACTATAGAACAGTTTAAGGATTTTAATTTACTTGAAGTAAAAGAAGACTTTAAACAAAGTTCTATTATCTTACTAGATTGTATGACTCTTATGGTGACTAATCTATTACTGCAGTATGAAGTAGACTTTGACCATGTCAAAAGAACAGTTATTGATGAAATTGAGCAAGATATTTTAAAAGAAGTTGAGGATTTATTAAGTATATGTAAGCAACATGGCAAAGAGCTTATTATTGTTTCAAATGAGGTAGGCTTAGGGGTAGTGCCAGCCTATCGTTTGGGTAATATCTTTAGAGATATTGCAGGGCGTATTAATCAACGTCTTGCAAAAGAAGCTGATGAAGTATTCTTCTTAGCTTCAGGGTTACCTTTAAAACTTAAATAAAAAATAAGGAATAGATTTAAATGCCCCCACATAAAGTAGGAAGAGGGAGGTGGGGGATTAAATGGCAGTACAAGTTAAAGAAATGACTTGTTATACGTGTAAACATTTTAAAGAGGGTTATTATAAATATTATACACATGATAATCGAATGGTGGAATGCTATAGAAGTGGTTGCCAAAAGCAGTTTAATTGCCCAAATCACAATATAGATTCAGAATGCATACATTGGGAATCAAGAAAAGGGGCTTTAGGATAAAGACTAAAGCCTTTTTTCTTTACATTTTATAGGACATCCTTATATAATAGAAACGAAAATAAGAAGTAACATGGTGATACAATGATAAAAATAGCAATTTGTGATGAGAATATTCAAGATAGGCAGACTTTAAAGTGCTATATTAAAAATTTTAATCAAAAATATGAGATACCTGCTCAGATATATGAATATGAAAGCGGGAAATCCTTTTTAGAACAGCTCAAAGAAGATCCTTATCATATTGTTTTTTTAGATGTAGATATGAAAGAGTGCTCAGGAATAGAATTGGCAAGGCAGGTTAGAGTATGTAATAGGCAGGCAACACTTATATTTGTAACACACACCACGGAGTATGCTTTAATGGGTTATAAAGTACATGTCTATGATTATCTTTTAAAACCACTTGATGCTGAAACTTTTAATCTAAATCTAAAAGATATTTATAAACATTTAGAAACACATTATTCAAAGAATAATATATACATTTTCCCTACAACTCAAGGGAGTGTTAAACTGGATCTTAGTCATATTCTTTATGTAGAAAGTAACCATCGTAAAACAACGATACACTTGGAAGATCATGATTACATCTGCCACTACAATATTAATAAATTAGAAGAAATGCTTGCTTTTGAGGGGTTTATACGTACCCACCGAAGTTTTATTGTAAATAGTAAAAAAGTAAAAGAAATTAAAAACTCTGAAGTCATTTTAGAAGATGGCACTTCAGTCTTTTTGAGTAAATATAAACAAAAGGCAGTAAGAGAAAGATTATCTAAGAGTTTAGAGATTAGAATGTAAGTAAAAGGGAAATGTCCAATTATGTTATATTTTTGTCCAGTTATGTTTAGAATCTTGAAGAAGATGGATAAGAATGATATATTCAAATTACGGATATCCAAACAAAAAGGGAAACAGCAGATTGTTGAACGGAAATTTTAAATTGCTATTTGAGTCCACAATGAACGTATAAAATAAGGGGTAAGCAGCTATAAGTTTATATTTATAGCTGTTTTTTATTTCGTTCTCTCCGTAAATATGATATACTACTAAAGTCAAAATGATTACATATAAGGAGTGTTGAAGATGGAAAAGTATACAACATCAGGTGTCTGTTCAAGTGAAATTTTATTTGAGGTAGAAGATAACATTGTTAAGGAAGTAACTTTTGTTAGAGGATGCCCTGGGAATACTTTAGGTGTAGCATCTTTAATCCAAGGGATGGAAGTACATGAAGCTATCAAAAGATTAAAAGGTATTGATTGCCGTGGTCGTGGTACTTCTTGTCCAGATCAACTTGCAAAAGCTTTAGAAGAATACATACAAGCATAAAAAGTAGATTTAGTCTACTTTTTTTATGTTTATAATATATATATAAGTGAGCTTAGATGTTTCGAAAGGATTAAGCATATGAAAATAATTATTCAAAAATTTGGAGGAACCTCCGTTGCAACAAGCGGGGCAAGAAAAGAAGTTTTAAATAAAATTATTGAGGCAAAAAGTCAAGGAGAGGCACCCGTGGTGGTGGTATCTGCTATGGGTAGAATGCCTTCACCTTATGCAACAGATACACTTCTTCAATTTGTCAAAGAAGAAGCAGGAGAGATAGAAGATAGGGAGTATGATCTTTTATTATCTTGTGGAGAAATTATATCAGCTGTTACTATTGCCACTATGCTTCAAAATGAAGGTTACCCTGCTGTAGCACTTACTGGAGGGCAAAGTGGTATTATTACAGATAATGCACATAAGAAAGCTGATTTGCTGTATGGTAAAACAGAAGCTGTTAAACGTTATTTAGAAAAAGAGATTATTCCTGTTGTAGCAGGATTTCAAGGGATGACTATAGAGGGAGAGGTTACAACACTTGGGAGAGGTGGTAGCGATACAACAGCAGCTATGTTAGGTGGACTGTTAGAAGCTGATCGTATTGAAATTTTTACAGATGTAGATGGTATTATGACAGCTGACCCACGTGTATGTGAGCAAGCACATATTATTCCAGCTATTAGTTATAATGAGGTATTCCAAATGGCAGATAGTGGTGCTAAGGTTATTCATCCACGAGCTGTAGAGTATGCTATGCGTGCTAATATTCCTCTTGTTATTAAAAATACCTTCTCAAATGCAGAAGGTACGTATATTGTTCAAAGTGTAAAAGGGCTTACAAGCAGTGAAAAAGATACAAAAGTTATTACAGGTGTAGCACATCGATTAGGTCGTATACAGTTTACGATTATGGAAAATGATCAAGAAGAAAAAGATTTATTAGAATGTGTTGCAGAAGAGCAAATTAGCATAGACCTTATTAATATTTTCCCAACTTATAAAGTGTTTACCATTGATCAAGAAGATAAGGAAAAACTTGAAAGGCTCCTTCAAATGTATCATTATGAATATACGCTTCTTGAAGGATGCTGTAAAGTTACTGCTATTGGTGAACGTATGACAGGTGTACCAGGTGTTATGTCTCGTATTATGAAGGCTTTCCATAAAGCAGGTGTAGAAGTTCTCCAAACAGCAGATTCTCTTACAACTATTGGATGTCTTATAAGTGAAGTGCATGTTTCAAAAGCCATTACAGCACTTCATCAAGAATTTAATCTTTAATAGGTATAAGCCTCACTTTTTTTTGCATACTAAATTTAAAAGCAAATTAAAGTGAGGCTTAAAATGACTAATTTAAAACAATCTGTACAAAATAACGATAATCCTAATAAGGAAGAGGCACCAAAGAATCCAATGCCGTCAGAAAATGAAAAAAATAATCAAATTAAAGAGTTTGGGCAAGTACCTGTAAATACAGAAGAAGGAAGTGGCATACATTGTATTACTATTATTGGCCAAGTAGAAGGTCATGTAAGTATGCCACCTCAAAATAAAACAACTAAATACGAACATATTATTCCGCAACTTGTAGCCTTATCAGATGATCCTAAAATTAAGGGCTTACTTGTTATCTTAAATACAGTAGGAGGGGACGTAGAAGCAGGACTAGCACTTGCAGAGCTTATTGCATCTTTTGAGAAACCTGTTGTATCCTTAGTATTAGGTGGTGCACATTCTATAGGTGTACCTATTGCTGTATCTAGTGACTATTCATTTATTACACCAAGTGCAACTATGACGATTCATCCTGTTAGAATGAATGGAACAGTATTAGGTGTCGTCCAAACTTTTGAATATTTTGATCAAATGCAAGAACGTATTGTAGAGTTTGTTTCAAGTAATTCAGGTATTTCCCCAGAACGTTTTAGAGAACTTATGTTAGATACAGGTAAACTTGCTAAAGATATGGGAACTATTCTTGTAGGTAAACAAGCTGTAGAAGAAAAAATTATTCATGAAGTAGGAGGGCTTAAGGAAGCACTTCATAAGCTTCATGAAATGATTCTAGCTAAAGAAGGTGAAGTATAGATGGCATACTATTCTATATTGCCTATTTACATGCCTGATGAGCAGGCACCAGAATATGAAATGCTTGATTATAACGGGCTACAAGTGCTAGCTTGTAAGACGGAAAATGGTTATATATTAGATAGAATTTATTCTAGTAATCCAAGTGATTTTCTGATTGATACCTTACAACCAGGAACTTTATTGCAAAATAATCTTATCAATAAAATTATTCGATGATATAATAATAGATGTATGCTTCATGCATACGTCTATTGTCTTTTAAAAAGCATTATCATGAGAACGATTGAGGTGAAATAATAAAGGGGTTTTCTACATATGAAAAAAAATACAACAAAAAATAAAAGTACAAAAAATAAGAAGACACAGACTAGAAGTAAAAAAACTTCTAAAATGGGAGTAGACCTAATAAGCGAAATGATTGGTATAAGCATGATTGGAATAAGCTTACTCATTCTTGTCAGCCTTTTTACGGATCAAGCAGGATTAGTAGGTACAGGTATTAAAACTTTATTTGTAGGTTGCTTTGGAATGGCAGGATATTTATTACCTTTTGCTATTATTATAATAGGGTACTATTACCTTAAAAATGCTATCAATGAGCTCTATAGATTTTTAGCGTATAGCATTCCGTTCCTATTAATCTTGATGAGTTTTGGTCATTTGCTGATATTTGGGAAAGATGAATTTTTTACTTTGTGGCGATTAGATTTTTTCAAAGAACCTTCATTTTTAAATGGTGGCCTAATAGGAGCCTTGGTAGGAGAATTACTTTTAACGCTACTAGGCTTATATGGAAGCTATATTATACTAGTTGTTTTAGCAGGTATATGGATTTTGGCAGTTACTAAATTTCCTATATTTGCATGGTTAAGTGACATAGGCATAAGGTTTTTAGAACACTTAAAAGAAGCTTTTGCGCAATTTAATAGTCAACGTAAGGAAAAAGTACATAGACCTAAAAAATTAGAAGTGGAAAGTATAAACCAAGAAAAGCTTATTGCTAGGGAACTTCTTGAAGAAGTAGCTGTAACAAGTGAGCAAGTAGAAACATTCTATGAACATCCACCTATTGTTTTAGACGAACAAGTTCCTGTAGAAGTAGAGGCAGCTCAAGGTGCACAAGAAACACATACAAAAAATCAGCCTGTAGCAGCTGAAATGAATGTTTTTGAAGCAGAGGAAGAACTAGATGTAGCCATACATCAAGATGATACTTACATATTCCCTTCTATTCAATTACTTAAAAAAGGTGAAGGTAGTTCTCAAAAGACAAGCTCACGTGCTTCATTAAGCAATGCTAAAAAATTAGAAGATACACTTTTAAGCTTTGGTGTAGAAGCTAAGGTGACTCAAATTAATAAAGGGCCTACAGTAACCAGATATGAATTGCAACCTAAGCAAGGTGTTAAAGTAAGTAAAATTGTTAATTTAGCAGATGATATTGCTTTAAATTTAGCAGCGTCAGGTATTCGTATTGAAGCGCCTATTCCAGGAAAAGCTGCTGTAGGTATTGAAGTGCCTAATGATACAAGTGAAATGGTTTATTTAAGAGATGTGATTGAATCTGACCAATTTGCTGCATTTCCTTCTAAACTTGCTTTTGCATTAGGAAAAGATATTGCAGGTAAACCTATTGTAGCTGATATTGGAAAGATGCCACATATACTTATAGCTGGGGCAACTGGCTCAGGGAAAAGTGTTTGCATCAATACTTTGATTACAAGTATTTTATATAAAGCAAGTCCAAAAGAAGTTAAACTGATTATGATAGACCCTAAAGTAGTAGAATTAAATGTGTATAATGGTATTCCACATCTTATGATTCCAGTTGTAACAGATCCTAAAAAAGCAGCAGGAGCTCTATGCTGGGCTGTTAATGAAATGACGAAACGTTATCAGCTATTTGCTGATAATAATGTAAGAGATATGAAAGGTTATAATAATAAAGTAACCGATGAAAATCTTAAAATGCCAAGTATTATCATTATTATAGACGAGCTTGCAGACCTTATGATGACAGCTGCAAAAGAAGTAGAGGATGCAATTTGTCGTCTTGCTCAGATGGCAAGGGCAGCAGGGATTCACCTTGTTATTGCAACCCAAAGACCATCTGTAGATGTTATTACAGGGGTTATTAAGGCTAATATTCCATCAAGACTTGCTTTTGCTGTTTCTTCTGGTATTGACTCAAGAACCATTTTAGATTCAAATGGTGCAGAAAAACTACTTGGAAAAGGAGATATGCTTTTCTGTCCAATAGGGGAATCTAAACCTTTACGTATTCAAGGAGCCTTTGTTTCAGATCAGGAAGTAGAAGCTATTGTAGAAGCTGTTAAAATGAGTGGTGAAGTGCAATATGAAGAAACGGTCATGGAAAGTATCCATGCTCCGGCCATTGCCATTGAGGGTGATGGTGAAGATGAATTATTAACACAAGCGATTCAATTAGCAAGTGGCAAAGAGAAACTCTCTATATCTATGTTACAAAGATATTTTAGAATAGGCTTTAATAGAGCATCAAGACTAATGGAAATGTTGGAAGCAAGGGGCATTGTAGGTCCTGATGAAGGGAGTAAACCACGTAAAGTATTACAACAAAATCAACTTAGTAAGGGAGAAGAACTATGATTAAGTCAGACATCCAAATTGCACAAGAGGCAAAAATGTTACCTATTATGGAGGTAGCTAAAAAGGCAGGAATACCTGAAGAGAGCGTAGAGCTCTATGGTAATTACAAAGCAAAATTAACACATGAACTTTTTGAAACAGTTAAAGATAAAAAAAATGGTAAACTTGTTCTTGTAACAGCAACTAACCCAACACCAGCAGGTGAAGGAAAAACAACTATTACTGTAGGACTTGGACAAGCACTTTGTAAACTTGGACAAAATGCTATTATTGCACTTCGCGAGCCTTCTTTAGGACCATGTATGGGGATTAAAGGTGGTGCAGCTGGTGGTGGCTATGCACAAGTTGTTCCAATGGAAGATATTAACCTACACTTTACAGGTGATATTCATGCTATTGGAGTAGCGAACAACCTTTTAGCTTCTATGATTGATAATCATATTCATCAAGGTAATGCACTTAATATTGATGCTAGAACATTAACATGGAAACGTTGTGTAGACCTTAATGACCGCGCGCTTCGTGATATTGTAGTAGGACTTGGTGGGGTGCTTAATGGTGTGCCAAGAGAAGATGGTTTTATGATTACAGTTGCATCTGAAATTATGGCCATTTTATGTTTAGCAACTGATCTTGTAGATTTAAAAGAAAGAATTGGAAATATTATTGTTGGTTATACTTATGAAGGAAATCCTGTGACAGCAAGAGATTTAAATGCTCAAGGTGCTATGGCAGCTATGCTTAAAGACGCTATTAAGCCAAACCTTGTTCAAACGCTTGAAAATACACCAGTTGTAATGCATGGTGGGCCATTTGCTAATATTGCACATGGTTGCAACAGTGTACGAGCTACTAACCTAGCACTTAAACTTGGAGATGTAGTTGTAACAGAAGCTGGATTTGGAGCAGATCTTGGTGCTGAAAAATTCTTTGATATTAAATGCCGTAAAGCAGGTTTAAAGCCAGACGCAGTTGTTCTTGTAACAACAATCCGTGCACTTAAATACAACGGTGGTGTAGCAAAAGAAGACTTAAAAGAAGAAAATGTAGAAGCCCTTACAAAAGGTATTGCAAATCTTCAAAAACACATCGAGAACATACATAAATTCGGTGTGCCAGTTATTGTAACACTTAATCAGTTCATTACAGATACAGATGCAGAGATTGCTTATGTAAAAGAAAGCTGTGAAGCATTAGGATGTGATTTTGCACCTGCTACAGTATGGGAGCATGGCGGTGAAGGCGGCCTTCAGCTTGCTGAAAAAGTAATGGATGTTTTAGAAAATAAAACAAGTAATTTCCATTATCTCTATGAAGATGAACTTAGCATTGAAGAAAAAATCCGCACAATTGCAACTGAAATTTATGGTGCAGCAAATATTCATATCGAACCAAATGCTAAAAAAGCTATTGCTAAAATTAATAGTTTAGGACTTAGCCATTTACCAGTATGTATGGCTAAAAACCAATACTCTCTTTCTGATGATCCAAAAGCTTTAGGTAGACCAGAGGGCTTTACAACAACAATAAGAGAAATTAGAATATCAGCAGGAGCAGGATTTATTGTAGCCCTTACAGGCAGTGTTATGACTATGCCAGGTCTACCTAAAAAACCTGCAGCGGAAGCTATTGATATTGATGCAAAAGGCACAATTACAGGCTTATTCTAATAAAGAAAAGGGGAGAGTATATGCAAACTAAAATTATTGATGGAGAAATGATCGCATCTGAAATTAAAGAGGATCTTAAAAAGCAAGTAGAAGACCTTAAAGAAAAGGGACTTACACCTGGACTTGCAGTTGTCTTAGTTGGAGATAATAGTGCTTCAAAAGTTTATGTAGGTAATAAGAAAAAAGCTTGTGAATACGTAGGGATTAAATCTTTTTCATATGAACTCCCTGAAAATACAAGCGAAGATAGTTTGCTTGAACTCATAGATACTTTAAATCAAGATGAAAAAGTTCATGGCATTCTTGTTCAAATGCCACTTCCAAGACATATGGATGAGCAAAAAGTTATTAAAGCCATTGCACCTCATAAAGACGTTGATGGTTTCCATATAGAAAATGCTGGAGCGCTTTTAGTAGGTGCTCCAGGTTTTATAAGCTGTACACCAGCAGGAATTATAGAACTTTTAAGACGTTATGAGGTAGTTTTAGAAGGTAAAAAGTGTGTTGTAGTAGGAAGAAGTAATATCGTTGGTAAACCAATTAGTTTGCTTTTATTACGAGAAAATGCTACAGTAACTATATGTCATTCAAAGACGACAAATCTAGAAGAAGAAATTAAACAAGCTGATGTGGTTGTAGTTGCAGTTGGAAAAGCAAAATTTGTTAAAGGACATATGCTTAAAGAGGGGGCCGTTGTCATAGATGTTGGAATGAACAGAGATGAAAATGGCAAACTTTGTGGAGATGTAGATTTTGATTCTGCTCAAGGTATAGCGAGTCTGATTACACCAGTGCCTAAAGGCGTAGGGCCTATGACCATTGCTATGCTGATGTACAACTGTGTACTTGCAGCAACACATTAGGAAGGAGAATTATTTTGACAAATACAATAGCCTTTGTATCCTTAGGATGTGACAAAAACTTAGTAGACAGCGAACATATGTTAGGCCTTTTACATGAAGCAGGCTTTACACTTATAGGAGATGAATCTGAGGCAGAGGTTCTCGTAGTAAACACATGCTGTTTTATTGAAGATGCTAAAAGAGAAAGTATTGAGCAGATTTTAGAAGTTGCTAAATATAAAGAAATTGGTAAGTGTAAAGCACTTATTGTAACAGGATGTATGGCGCAACGCTATAAAGAAGAGATTTTAGAAGAGATGCCAGAAGTAGATGCTGTAGTTGGAACAACTTCTTATGATAAAATTGTAGAAACAGTAACAGAAGCTTTAGAAGCTAAAGGCGTGAGAGTTTCTAAATTTGATACCATTGACCGTGAGCACTTAGAAAATATGCCTCGTATCTTAACAACAGCAGGATACTTCGCTTATATGAAAATAGCAGAAGGCTGCGATAACAAATGTACTTATTGTATCATTCCATCATTACGTGGTAAATATAGAAGTAGACCAATTGAACAGCTTAAAAAAGAAGCTGAAAAATTAGCAAAAGATGGTGTAAGTGAACTTATTTTAGTTGCACAGGATACAACATTATATGGAACAGACCTTGAAGGTGATATTACACTTGTTACTCTATTAAGAGAGCTCTCAAGTGTAGAAGGTATTGAGTGGATTCGTATTCTTTATTGCTATCCAGAAAATATTACTGATGAACTTATTGAAGAAATTAAGACAAATGATAAAGTATGTAAGTATTTAGATATTCCAATTCAACATGCGGCAGACCCAGTTCTTAAACGCATGGCAAGAAAGAGTACACATGCTGAACTTATTGAAAAAATGAATAAATTAAGAGCTGAAGTACCAGGTATTGCAATTCGTACAACACTTATTGTAGGATTCCCAGGTGAGACAGAAGAGGACTTTGAAGTACTTTGCAACTTTGTAAAAGAAATGCGTTTTGATCGTTTAGGTGTATTTACTTATTCACAAGAAGAAGGTACACCTGCAGCAAGACTTAAAGATCAAATTGATGAAGAAGTTAAAATGCAGCGTAAAGAAATTATTATGAGCATGCAACATGATATTTCAGAAGTCTTAACACATGAGAAAATTGGTCGTACAATGCGTGTACTTATTGAAGGTAAACTTGCAAATGAACCAGTTTATCTTGCACGTACTTACCAAGATGCACCAGATATCGATGGACAAGTATTTGTTCAATATGAAGGTGAATTAATTTCAGGTGATTATGTAGATGTTAAAATTACAGGTGCAAGCGACTATGACCTTATAGGTGAATTAGTATAAGCGCTATTTAGGAAATGGGGATATAAGGTATGAATATTGCTAATCAATTAACTGTAGGGAGAGTTCTTCTAGTATTTGTATTTATGGGTATTATATGGAATCCGTGGCTTCCTTTAGAAACAACACTATGGATTGCACTTGCTATTTTTGTTATTGCAAGTTTGACAGATTTTTTAGATGGTTATTTAGCTAGAAAATATAAATTGGTTACAAATCTAGGAAAGTTTATGGATCCTTTAGCAGACAAAATGCTTGTAACAGCAGCAATGATTGCACTTGTAGATTTATCACATGTATTACCTGCAGGTGTTTTACCAGCATGGATTGTTGTTGTTATTTTATTAAGAGAGTTTGCTGTATCAGGTATAAGACTTTTAGCAGCGAATAATCAGGTTGTTATTGCAGCCAATCCACTAGGTAAATGGAAGACAACTATACAAATGCTCATGATTATTGTTTATTTAACACCTGTTTCACATATAGTATGGCAATATTTAGGGCTAATTCTTGCTTATGTTGCATTAGTTTTAACTATTATTTCAGGCATTCAATATCTATGGCAGAATAAGCAAGTTTTCAAAGAGCAATAATAAGAAGAACCTATTTTAGAATCCAGGCATTAGCCTGGATTTTTTTACAAAAATATAAGTTGCAATTCTAGAACAATCTTGCTATTATATAAAAGTTACTGATTTATAAGGAGGTTACTATGCATTATCATACAATCATTATTGGTGCGGGTCCAGCAGGACTATTTGCTGCACAGGAGCTAGGGAAACAGAATCAAAAAGTACTTGTTCTTGAGAAGAATCAAGAAGCAGGCAGAAAATTGCTTGTTTCAGGAGGTGCACAGTGCAACTTTACACATAGTGGCTCAGTTACAGATTTCTTTGATCGTTATGGTGAGCATGGTAAATTTATTAAAAAAGCTTTATTGACTTTTACTAATGAAGATACTATTCACTTCTTTGATAATGAAGGTGTTGCAACCTATGTAAGAGAAGAAAATAATAAGGTTTTTCCTAAAAGTCATAAAAGTGCAGATATAAGAGGTGCTTTGCTTCAATCATGTAAAAAGCATAATGTTTTAATTAAATATAATCAAACAGTTAAAATGATTAAAGTGTATGATGGTATTTTTACTCTAGAAACAGAGGCCGGAGATCGCTACTTTAGTGATAATGTGATTATTGCTACTGGAGGCAAATCTTTTCCTCATCTCGGTTGTACAGGAGATGGTTATGTTCTAGCAAGTAGTTTGGGACATACTATTGTGGAACCTAGACCAGCATTAACCTATGTAACGACACATGAAAGAAACTTTTGTGAGTTATCAGGGATATCCTTTAAAAATGCTCAAATTACATTATGGCATGAGAAAAAGAAGATTACAGAACGTATAGGAAGCTTACTCTTTACACATAAGGGCCTATCAGGTCCGGTTATTCTTGATGCCACTAGATGGATTGTACCAGGTGATCAAATTACTGTTAATTATCTTTATCCTTTAAGCTACGAAGAAGCTAGAAAGCGTTTTGCTGAGGAAATTCCAGTACGTGGTAAGGAATCTGTTGTAAATTATCTTAAAAATTATAATTTACCAAGAAGTTTTTGTGAAGTTGTTTGTGAGTCTATAGGGGTGTTACCTGAACAAAGTTGTGCACGTCTTTCAAAGAAAGAGAGAGAAGATTTAGTTTCAAAACTTACTAAATGTGAATTTAATTTATCAGGGACAGGTGGTATGAACTCAGCTATGGTTACAGCAGGTGGTATTACTCTTAAAGAAGTTAATCCTACAACTATGGAAAGTCGTAAACAAAAAGGCCTTTATTTTGCTGGAGAAGTACTAGATATTGATGGAGATACAGGTGGTTATAATATACAGGCTGCTTTTTCTATGGGGTATTTATGTGCCAAAAGTATTACAAAAAATAAGAAGTAATGATAAAAAATCATTACTTCTTATTTTTTTATCTTTTTTTAAAAAATAGCTTGCTATATATTTCTACATAAAGTATAATTGTATACAATTATACCGAAAGAGGAGAATGACAGATGAAAAACAAATTAGGATTATCAAGTAAAATTTTTATCGGCCTAATATTAGGGGTATTTTTAGGAATGGTTATTCAATTTATGCAGTTAAATGCACTACTTACATATATCATTCAACCTACAGGTACTATATTCTTAAATTTAATGAAAATGGTTATTGTACCACTTATTTTATGTACATTAGTATCTAGTATGACCCATGTAGGAGATATGAACAGACTAGGCGTTATAGGTAAAAAGACATTGCTCTATTATATGGGGACGACATTAATGGCGGCATTTATTGGAATGAGTTTAGCACTCTTTATTAAACCAGGTATGGGGATTACGCTTGAAATAGGACAAGCCAATATTCCAGAAGCTACACCTTTAATGCAAATGCTAGTAGATATTGTACCAACAAATCCTTTTAAAGCTTTAGTAGAAGGTAATACACTTCAAGTTATTATTTTTGGTGCCTTTACGGGGATAGCTATTAATAGTTTAGGAAATAAAGCTCAATATGCAAAAGCGGTTTTTAATGATTTTGCAGATGTAATGTATAAAATTGTAGAAATGATTATGAAAATAACACCTATTGCAGTATGTGCTTTAATTGCAGATGTTGTAGCAACAAATGGATGGGGAATTCTTATTTCACTTATCAAACTTATTGTTGTGATTCTTGTAGCAAGTCTTATTCAATGTCTAGTGGTTTATGTAGGAAGTGCAAAAATATTTGCAGGTATGAATCCTATGCAATTTATTAAGAGTGTACTACCAGCTCAAATGATTTCCTTCTCTACAGCAAGTAGTGCTGCAGCTTTACCAGTATCACTTAAATGCGCTAAAGAAAATTTAGGTATTAAACAAGAAATTGCTCAATTTGTACTTAATATTGGTTCTACAATTAATATGGATGGCGGTGCTATTTATCAATCAGCATGTGCTGTATTTATTGCTCAACTTTATGGTATTGAACTTTCGTTCACACAGCTTATTATTTTACTTATTACAGCTTCGCTTGCTTCTGTAGGGGCTGCTGCTATTCCAGGAACAGTTATTGTCATGATGACAATGGTACTTACTTCTATTGGCTTACCATTAGAAGCCATTGCTTTAATTGCTGGGGTGGATCGTATCTTAGATATGATTACAACTTCTGTTAATGTAACAGGTGATTTATCAGCTTGCGTATTCGTTTCGAGTTGTGATGCACAAGTAACAGAAGAGAATTACTTAAGTGGTGCTTTAGAAATAGAATAAAAGGTTAAAAAGGATAATGCTACATTTTTAGTAGGCACGGTAAAAGAAAACCGTGTCTATTTTTTGTTGTTATTTTACTCTTTTTATAGAATAGTTTTCTAACCAATTTTGAGTCAGTGATTTATATTCAGCTTATAACTACGAGGTGATTCTTATTTAAGTGAGCTATGGAAACTCTCTATAGATCTATTACCTAAAAAATTTTTAACAAATTTGATATTCTTTCTATTACCTATAGCATAGGCTACTATACCTCTTGTGTAGGAATCTATAGTGGTTGAAAGGTGTATATACTGTAAAATCACCATTTTAATCTATGATAATCATAGATGCAAACAGTATCCTTAAATATATTTTTGATAGATAGATATGCTTCAGCTTCATATCTATCTATTTACTGCTTTTTAACGCTTGAATCAAATCTTAAGACAAGTTTATGTAACAAACTAGTAATTATTTTAGTAGATACTCTATTTTCCCTCTACAGAGTATAGGGGCGATATGTATCTTTTTTTGTTTGAAATCATCTATAAATTTTATTAGCATATAAGCTATTTAATAATATGGATTTTGGGATAATCTAAGTATATATTAACTTATTTATAATCTATGCAGCTTTCTGCACACTGCATTAAAAGTTGATTGAATATTACGGGCTCAAAAATCCACCCTTTCACTTATAGATACCACTAATTCGTCACAATGATACCATCTTCAAAATTAAGATGTTTCATATAATAAAACCACTGATTCACGCTTGAA
>NZ_JACRSY010000031.1 GCF_014384995.1 Zhenhengia yiwuensis
TTTCCTAAAAGTATGGATATAACGGATACTCCCGATAATGTCATTCAAGAAAAAGTATTAGAGTTAAATAAACGACCTCGTAAATGCTTAAACTGGAAAACACCCTATGAAGTATATTACGAAAAGGTGTTGCACTTAACTTGACAATTCGCCATACAATAAAAGGAAATAAGTCACATAACTTACTTCCTTTTATTCGCAAATCTATTATTTAATTAACTTTATAACTTCCTTTTTGACTACTTTACCTTGTGAATCGATTACAGTTGCTTCTAACGTATGAGCTCCCGCTTTTAACTTACTATAAGGTATAGTAAGTTCATAAGGCGCTACTTGTACTTCTTCTATACGCTCTCCATTTAACTTGTATACTACACTACTGATGTAAGCATCATAAGATTTTACCCAAGTTCTTAGAGTAGTATCCTTCGTTACTTTAAGCTGACCATTTACTTTCTTTGTCTGCTTAGGTGCATTCATCTGATTTTCTACAAGCGGTCCATTCACTACATCACTTAAGAAATACTCATCTGCAATAATTTCTTTATAACGTGCTAAAACGCCTTTAGCCTCTCCCTCTAACAGACTATAATTCACTCTGTTCTTACTCTTATCTACTAAGTTATAGTTATCTGCACTATACCACTGAATACATTTAACACGTGGATATTTCATTTTAAGACTTTCATAAAAATAAGTCATTTTAGCTTTTGCAAATTGAGTTGTATCTTGTTTGTTAGGTGCAAAACCAGCTTCATGACTTGCTGCATACTCACTAATCATAATAGGTTTACGCGCTGCATATTTGTTATAAATATAATCTACTGCTTCAAGAGGATTTCTTCTGTCTGTGGGCTTTGTTATATCACCATTTTCAAACTGTGCACTATAAATACTAATGCCTACCCAGTCTACATAGTTATCCCCTGGATAATAAGCATCAATCTGATCAAGAGGCATTTCTGATGGTGACCATACCATAGCTACATTAGGTGCTACTTGTTCCATAATGTCATGTACCATCTTCCACTTCTCAATATATAAGCTTGGATTACCATGCCAAGGTACCCATTTACCATTCATTTCAGATGCATAACGTAAGAAAACAGGTACACCTAAATCACGTAATTCTTCTGCATAAACTGTAATAGCTTCTTTTGTTACTTCTTGAAGCCCTCTGTTTGGTTCATAAGCAATATGTATGCCAGCACCTGCTTCCTTCATATCTTGTTCTTGTCTTTGAAAACTTTGTTGAAGAGGTGTTCCTATAGAACCATAGTCAAAGAAAGTAGCATGTTTCTTACCTGTGAGGGTGTTAAACTCTTCAAACTCATTGAGTGTACCACCCCAGTTATAAGCACTATCTTTATATTTTTCTTCAGCGCCAATAAAAGCACCAATATAAGCCCCTCTAATAGGCTCATACTTCTCTAATGTATAAGGAGCTACTGGCACCTTATCTTCTAACACATAAAATTCTACTATACTATTCAGCTCATCTGCTTTACGCATGGCAGCCAAATAACTTTGTTGATCTTCTCCCTTGCTTTTATAAAGTGCTGCTTGCTTATAATAATGGTCCGCTGCTAGTTGATACTGCCCTGTATTCTCATAAGCTTTAGCAAGTTCACTATGTATAGCCGCCTGCCCTGGCAGTTTCCCAGCTGCATAAGCAAGCTCCTCTATAGCTTTTTTATAGTTACCTTCTTTACTATAACTTACCCCTTTCTTATAGCAATTCCAACCATTCCCCCCACAAGACGCTCCTGCATAGACAGGTACTGTACTTAACAATGTCGTTACTCATAGTATAAGGCATACTTTTTTGTACTTGTAATTCATCTTCTTTCTCCCTCATTCAATAATTGTCTCTTTTATAAAAAGCCTATTTATTATACTACAGAATATAAATTATTTTAACTTCATCAGAATGATTTTTATTACGTCATAAACTCTACAACAACAGCAAAAAATTCCCTTAAATAATAGTTTGGAATAAGGAAAAGTAACGTTTCTGCTCCTATACCATCTACTTTTTTACCTAAATCTCTTGCAATCATTTTACTCCTTAAAACATGAAAACGACTTGTTACAACTGTTATACTTGCATTATCTTTTTCTTTCTCAATAAGTCCTAAGGAATTTCTTAAATTCTCAACTGTATCTGTAGATTTATCTTCAAGGATCATACGACTTTCTAGAATCCCTTTTTCCTTTAAATACCTTCTCATAGCTTCAGCTTCCGTAATGTCTTCACCTGGTCCTTGTCCTCCAGATAAAACAACCTTTGTATTAGGATGTTCTATAAGGTATTCATATGCCTTATCTAATCGGTACTGCAAGGCCAAAGAAGGAGTTTCCCCTTTTACCCTAGCACCTAATACAATAAGATAATCACTCGTTTTCTTACTACTAGTTCCTATACCATTCATAATAATAAGGAGTTCAACCATACTAAATATGACAAGGCCTACTATAATAAGGCCCTTAAACCATCTTTTAGAGAAGAAAAATACATAAGCTTTTTTGAAGCAAAGAATAAGGCTACCTATTATAATCCCTATCCATACAGGCTCCATACCTGCCCCACCGTCATAAACTAACAGGTTTATCAAGTTTAATAGGCCAAAAAGAACAACTGCCCTCCAAAACCAAATCATTTACTCACCCCCTTTAAATATTCTTTATATCATCATATCATTTTATAGTACTCTATAAAAATAGAATATTTAATTTTATACAAAAAATTAATTTATTTTTGTATAGGATGACAAAATTAATTTATTTTATATTTATTTTGAGGAATTTAAGTATATAGAGACTATATAGAATGTATAGGAGAAAAGATAAAATCCTAGGTCACCTTTAATCCTATTAAAAGCAGAAAAGTTTATTGAGCTTTTCCCCCTTTAAGCCCTCCTTAAGCTTTTCTGCAAGATTTATCTACTTTCTAGTGGCAACAAAGTAGATAAAGGGGGAATCCTATCAAGTTGCCACTCGATTAAAGCCAGCTTAAGACCTTCATTTTAAAGGGGGTAAGGTCTTAGGCTGGCTTTATGTGTCTTCTAACCAATTATTTAATCCTTTCTCTTACACGTAATGAAATATTCATGTCTGTCGCAAGCCTTTGACACGCTTCTATTTCTTCATGACTAAGGACATCTACTACTGAAAAGGTAACGCTAGGAATAACCTTTTTACATGCTTGCGCAAACTGAATAAGTGACTCAAATGAATCTATACCAAAACATGGCCTAGCAATTTCTAAGTAACGTTCTTTATTAGGTGCATTTAGGCTAATTGAAATAGCATCTACAGCTCCTTCCAAAAGGTAAGCTATTTCTCTTTGATGAATAAGATTTGCAAGTCCATTTGTATTAATACGAATAGGCCTATTGCTATTAGCCTTAATCCATTTACACACTTCTAATACAATATCTAGTCGTACAAGCGGCTCGCCATAGCCACAAAATACAACCTGGTCATAGGCTTCTAAGTTCTGCTTTTTAAAAGCTTCTATGATTTCTTCTAACGTCGGCTCATGCTCTAGCCATAAATTATCACATTCTCCTACACTATTATGTTCAAGTCTTACACAAAAAGTACAATTGCATGGGCAGGCATTTGTTACATTAACATATAGGCTTTTATCTATGGTGTAAAGTATGGTCATCTCTATCTCTCCTCTAATATTTTTACTAGTTGACTTTTAAGTTTTATACGGTCAAAGGCAAAACCTACTAAAATATAGAGAGTGCCGCACCCTATAGGCTGAAGTGCACTGATAGGTAACTTAATAAGTGGTGTTAAGAAATTACCATACATAATCCCTTCTGCTAAACCATAACCCAAAAGCCCTACTACTGCTGCTATAAAAACCGCTCCTATATTACGCTTCACTACAATTTTATCCGTTTTTGAAGTAAACCAAATAACAAGAAGAGGTTTAATAATAATAGTTGGTAACACCCATGCCGTAGCACCTGTTAATAAGTCTGCAAGTCCTGCTCCAATAGCTGCACTTGCCATAGCATAAGGCATAGGCAATAAACTGGCCGCTAAATAAATGAATGCATCTCCTAAATGAATATACCCATTATTCATCCCTGTTGGGATATGAAATAAGTATGCTGTGGTTAAATAAATTATGCTAGCAAATAGTCCCACTAAAATTATAGTTTTTACATTTTTCCCCTTGCTCATAACTGTATCAACTCCCCCAAATAATGTTCAAATATAATTCCTTCTTCTGGTCTTATCCCAGTCTCTTCTGTATAAACCACTGCTTTCCAAATAAAATCTGCTGCTTTTTTGACAGCTTCTTCTAATGTAAATTCTTTAGTAAGCATACCACTTACAATAGAAGCCATTAAATCTCCTGTCCCACTATAACTCTTTTGATTAAAAGGTATAATGACCTTAAAGCTTTCCTCTGTTATAGCGTCAAATCCATAATTGTAAACCCTATTTTCTTCTATTCTTCCTGTCACTACTATTCTTGTAGGACCTAGCTTAGTGAGTTCTTTAGCTCCTTTATAAATTTCCTCTTCTGTAAGTTCTTTTTGCGACTGCCCTAATAAAAGCAGAAACTCTGTATAATTAGGTGTAATCACATCTGCATAGCTAATGAGTTCTCTCATTTTTCCTATGTAACTTTCATCGTAAGTCGTATAAAGCTGCCCCTCATCTCCCATAACCGGATCTACTACTACTAATGTCCCTTCTTCTTTAAAAAATTCTACAAACTGTTTCATTTGATCAACTTGCTTACTAGATCCTAGGAATCCTGAGTAAATACAATCAAAATGATAACCTATTTTCTTCCACTCTTTCATATAGTCCTCTATATAGGGTGTAAAGTCTAAAAAAGAAAAAGAACTAAATCCTGTCTGATTAGATAAGATGGCTGTAGGCATAGGACACACTTGTAAACCTAAGGCTGATAAAGTTGTAATAGCTACACTAAGAGAACATCGTCCAATTCCTGATAAATCATGAATTGCTGCAACTTTTTTTATCACATTCTTTCCTCCAACAAATTAAATCGATACAATTTTGTATTCTTCACCTTATATCAGAGGCATTTTTACATATTCATCTAAATACGTCAATATATACTTTAAATAAAATTTATAAATTCTATTTTGTATGGGTACACCACTATTTTAAATCCTCGGTCGTATCACGATACTGTGGTAGCTCACAGTATTCATATAAGCAATGATAACTTTTTCGCCTGGCTTTAGTATACGCTGAGTTCCCTTTAAGACTTTCTGTCTATCTTCTTCTCATTCTACTGTCAATAGATTATATAAAAATAAGCCATCTTATGATGGCCTATACTTATTCATGTTCTACTAAATACTGCTCTGCTTCATATACACCAATAGCACCGTCTGCTGCTGCTGTAATAATCTGCCTTAATTTCTTCTGACGAATATCCCCTATAGCAAAAATCCCTGATTTATTCGTCTTGCAATTTTCATCTGTCATAATATAGCCTTGTTCATTAAGATCAACAAGACCTTTTACCAGTTCTGTTACAGGAATATTACCTACTGCTATAAATACCCCATCTACAGGTATTTCCTGAGTAGTGTTCTCTATTAAGTTGGTTATCTCTATACTCTTTAACGTTTCTTCCGCATTAAGTTTAGTCACACCACTGTTCCAAATGACTTCTACTGAAGATTGGGCTACTCTTGTCTGCAAATGTTTATTAGCTCTAAAACTATCTCTTCTATGAATGAGGTAAACCTTCTTAGCTAATCGAGCTAAATAAAGGGCATCCTCTAACGCAGTGTCTCCGCCCCCTACTACAGCTACTGTCTTATCTTTATAAAATCCACCATCACAAATAGCACAGTAAGATACTCCTTTTCCAGCAAGCGCTTCTTCATTTGGTAAGCCTAATTTTCTAGGTTTAGCACCCATAGATAAAAGAATCGTTTTTGCTTCATACATATTAGATGCTGTAACGACTTTTTTTATATCTCCTTCATCTTCTATTTTAATAACCTCTTCAAATTTTACTTCTGTCCCAAATCTTATAGCTTGCTCATACATAATGCCTGCTAATTCTGGTCCTGTTGTCTCTATAATGCCAGGATAGTTCTCTACTTCATTAGTTGTAACCATTTGACCACCATGAAAAGCTTTTTCTATCATCAGTGCTTTAAGTTCAGCGCGCCCTGCATAAAGTGCAGCTGTAAGCCCTGAAGGGCCACCACCTACAATAATCATATCATACATGTCTATTCCTCATTTCTACTAAACTTTTGATTTAGTTTAAGCCATTTAAGTTATTTTTATTTGCCTTATAATATAATTCTCCACAAAAAGCCTTCAAACCTAAGTAACTTTCTCTTATATGCAATTTTTAATAGGATTTATTTTTTATAAAGTAAAAGGATTGCTTAGAGCAATCCTTTCTTCTATCTAATCTATAAATGCTAATAAAATAACTGGAATGACTAAAGCGGGAAGTAAATTAGATACTTTAATCTCTTTAATACCTAATATAGAAATCCCTAAACCAATCAATAATATACCTCCTACTGCATTCATCTCAGTCATCATACTTTGTGTGAGATACGGCTGTATAAAGCTCGATAACAGCGTAATGCTACCTTGATAAAGAAGAATGGGCATAGCTGATAGAATTACACCTATTCCCATACTACTTGCAAAAATCAGGGCAGAGATGCCATCCATAATAGCTTTGGTGCACAGTACTGTATGATCCCCACGAAGTCCACTATCTAACGACCCCATAATAGCCATTGAGCCTACACAGAAAAGTAAAGTTGCTGTAACAAAGCCTTCTCCTACATTGCCAGACTCACTTTTCACCTTACTTTTAATTAAGCCACCTAGCTGGTTAAGCTTCTTATCAATATTGATTCCTTCTCCCATAAGTGCACCTACTACTAGGCTAATGATGACAACCAACATATTTTCTGATGCAGTTGCAAAAGTAATACCTATAACCATAGTTACTAAGGCAATAGCATTCATAATTAAATCTGAAAATCTTTTTGAAATACCTTTTTTTAAAAAGAGCCCTACAAATCCTCCTATTAAAACAAGTACTACATTTACTAATGTACCAAGTAACATCTTTCTTCCTCCCCTAATTCCCTTTTATTTAATGAAATACTTTAGACACTCATCGTTATGATCAAAAGTCTTGGTAAAAGACTGAACAAGTGTAATAACCCTACTATCTTCTATGCTCTTTTCTACCTGAGCTATCCCTATAAGATGTAACTTAAGCATACGATAGTAAAGCATCATACGTTCATAGCTTAAAAATGGTGTAGCCCCATCTAGTGGAATACATCTTTCAAAAATATAATTCACCAGATAGTTTTCAAGTATATAACTTCTTTCCTGTATAAAAGGCTTAAAATAAGTTTTTTCCCCTTCTTCATAAAGCTTATAAGCCATTTCTTTATTAAAATCTATTAGCTCTAATCCTTCTACTACTTTATCTAGACACGTCTCATATCTTTTAGAAGTTATCTTCTTTTCTTGCTTAAAAGTAGTCATTCTTTCTAAGAGCCTCATTATCTCTTGCTTATTAACAGAACAATCTTCTTTTGCTTTTGAAGCTTGCGCATCTAAGTGTTTTTTTCTGTATTCTTGTATAAAACTAGGTATTTTCTTTATACTACCTTGCTGCGTAAGCTTCGTAAGCTGCAGCATAAAGTCACCAAGTTGTTCCAATCTTTCTTCTATATTAAAGCGTCTATCTTGCACCATCTCGATCATCATCTGACGAATAACTTTAAAGTAATCCTGCCACTTACTGGCTTTATCTTCATTCACTACAAGTACAGCACTTAGTACAGATTCATTCATCTTATTTTCGGGTGCTCCAAAAGTCATAGGTGCTTCATTAAGTAAAATAACTCTTGCAGCTTCTGGGCATGAAAATGTCAGTCCATATTCTAGTTCATTATTAATCTTATTAATGGTACGTGGGTAAAGAGTACACGTATGACTTAAATAACTTTCACCCAATTCACTATAAATATCACACCAGCCTTCTTTAGATAGGAAAGCACATCGGTTGTTTTTAAGCTTAATTTTAGCCGCGAATTCTGGAGTACTTTTATTTTTTCGGTCTACAAGGTCTTTATCTAATCTTGTACGTATCGAACTATTTTTTACTTTTTTATATTTTTTATAGGTTCCCTCATCCACTTCAATGGACCACCCTGCACAACATGTATCTTCACAAGCTCCACCTATACATTTGAAGTTTTTTAAGTAAGATGGCGCTCTTCTTATGACTTCTATATTTTTCATAACTTACAGTCTCCTAAAATAATATTCTTTCCTTATTGTATAAGATAGGCAAAAAAAATCCTAGTCTCTATTTTTATAAAAGACTAGGATTCTCTCTTTAGTGTACAAGTGCAGACTTTGCCTGAACTTGCTCATCTATAGCATCTTCCTTTTTATAAAGCACCTTTAAAATAATAGGCGTTATAACAGAGGAAGTAATAACAAGGAATATAACACTTGTGAAGTATACAGGATCCATAAGTCCTGCACTTAACCCTTTTTGTGCAACAATAAGGGCTACCTCACCTCTTGCCATCATACCTACACCAATACGTAAAGCCTCGTGACTATTAAACCCAATAAGTTTAGCCCCTACACCACATCCAATAATCTTAGAGAGTAGAGCAACTAAAACAAAACCTACAGAAAAGGCAAGTATAGTACCTGTTACACCATTAATTTCTGTTTTTAGTCCAATACTTGTGAAGAAAATAGGGCTAAAAATCATATAAGAACTGATATCTATTTTTTCTACAATATATTCTGAAGAACGAATATTACAAAGGATAATACCTGCTACATAAGCTCCTGTAATGTCTGCAATGCCAAAGTACTCTTCTGCTACATAAGCGAGTAATAGACAAAGGACAAAACCATAGATTGGTATTCTTCTTCTATGTGGATACTTTTTATCAAAGTATTTAAAGAGGTAATTTACTAAAACACCACCAATTGCTGCAAGAACAAAAAATGCCACTGTATTGAAAACAACTTTTCCAGGACTAACAGTTGGATTCTTAAGCCCTATCACAAAAGTTAATAAAATAATACCTACAACATCATCGATAATGGCTGCACTTAAGATAGCAGTCCCTACTTTTCCCTTAAGTTTACCCATTTCACGAAGTGTCTCTACTGTAATACTTACAGAGGTCGCTGTAATAATAATTCCTATAAAAAGAGCTCTAAAAAATTCTTCACTCCCAACAGGTGAGAATCCCCCATGAAATAAAGAATAAAGTACATAACCTCCCCCTAATGGTGTAACTACACCTAACACAGCAATACACATTGAGGCAAGCCCTGTATTTTTAAGTTCTTTTAAATCCGTTTCAAGACCTGCTGTAAACATAAGCATAATAACGCCTAGTTCAGCCATTTTTACTAAAAATTCACTTTCATTCACAAGTCCTAACATATTTGGGCCTATTACAAGCCCTGCAATAAGGACACCGACTACTTGCGGAAGATGAATCTTCCTAAACGCAATACCAAATAATTTAGCGGCAATTAGTATAATCGCTAAATCTAGAAAGAATTCATAAGAAAGCATATCTTCCCCACCTTTATTTATATTAAAATCTTTTCCCAACTTCCTATTATATACCTCTTATTTTAATATTCAACTTTTTAAAGCAGATCTAAAAATACTATCTATTTTAATCCTTAAAATTTTTCATCATTTTGCTTGTTTACTTCATCTATTTCCTCTATACATTTATAATGTTTTCATAAAAAAACACGCTAAACTCTCATCACTTTTATCATTGTGTATAATTTTAGGATATTTAACTTTATTATTTCTACATATCTTTAATATCTTTTTGCATATCCACAGCGTTTACAAAGTTCCTCTACAGCACATCTGTTAGAAAATCCTTCATATAAGGCTTTTGCACGTTCTGAGTTAATAATCTCTTCAAGTGGCTTCTCAAATAAATTGCCTAGTGGAATATTGCCCTCACTATCTAAACAGCATGGTACTACTGTTCCATCTACATGA
The DNA here is from genome assembly GCF_014384995.1 of Zhenhengia yiwuensis. GTDB lineage: Bacteria > Bacillota > Clostridia > Lachnospirales > Cellulosilyticaceae > Zhenhengia > Zhenhengia yiwuensis. Next base: position 10,076 of record NZ_JACRSY010000031.1, read on the forward strand.
ATACCAATTTGGTCTCTTAAGCCATAACAAAACACTTTACTTGTCTCATCTAATTTATCCATATCTGGCCATTCAAACTTCTCAGCCATATTGAGATAGAGATGATGCCCAAGTTTAATACCTTGCTTATGCTGAAGTAGCTGTCTAATATTCACCTCAGGATTTAATTTTTCCTCTAACAACTCAAGAATATGGCTATTTAAAGTATTACTTGCTTTAAGCTCCTCACTATCCATATTCCAAAGCCTAATCGAACATATCATTTCTGTCTTCTTAGTTGCTTCTTGAGCGAAATCTGTAATATGATTTACATACGTTTCAAGCTCCACCTCACTTTGATTGGCTTCAAAACTATGAAGTGAAATATTTACCTGTCTCAAAGCAGGTGCATTTAAAAGAATCTCCTTCACTTTAGGGAGTAAGGTTCCATTAGTTGTCATATTAACAGTAAGACCTGCCTCATAACTTAAGTCTAAATACTCCTTAAGCCTTGGGTGAAGCGTAGGCTCTCCCATAAGATGTAGATAAATATAATCCGTATAAGGCTTAACAGCTTGCAAAATATGTTTAAAAGCGTCTGTCTCCATCATAGTGAGTTTTCTTTTTGTTTTCGGACAGAAATTACAACTTAAATTACAAATATTTGTAATCTCAATATAAACCTTTTTAAATCTTTTCATATCGTCACCTATTATCTTAATTTCTTTATAAAATGTCTTTAACCTTATTTATCTTAATTGTATTTAGCATTTCTCATTATAGCATAATTTGCCCATAAAAAAATAAGGAGTACGAATACTCCTTATTGTTATATAGCCTCCTCTTGTAAGATATTAAGCATAATACCTAAAATAACTTTATCATTAATCCCCTTCACCCTATCCATATGCTTTTGTATACCTTCAATAACAGGGAGAATATCCTGTTTGTCAGCATTCGATATTGTCTTAATATCTTCTAATATATGCTGAATATCTACTTCTTTAATTTTATTCTCACTAATCCAAATATAAAGTTCATAAATATTAGTAAGTAGTAAACAACGCGCTTTTTCTAATTTTTCTACTGTCTCATCTACTACAATTTGATTATTTAACCTTAATTGTTCTTCAATAAGAGAGGCTATAATGAGAAGATTTTTAATACGATGTTTACACTCCCTACCTTGTGCTACTTCATATACTGCTTTAAACATTTCAGCAATCGTTTCTTTATACATTTTCTTTAGCTGTTTATTATGGTCATCTATTCTAAATGGGAAAACGAATTTATTAAGTAAACTCGCAATAAGTGCCCCCAATGCTACAAAGATAATGCGATTGATAGTAAATACTTGTGTATTCCCCATTAATGCTACTGCCCCAATAGCTGATACCGTTACACAAATAGTACTATAACGATACGCTGCTAAATAACTACCAATATAACCTGCTAACATTAAAATCATTGTACGTATAGTGAGATCTTGGAATACCCCAAATAAAAGAGTAACAATAATGCCCCCTACTACTGTAGCAAATAAACGATCTTTTACCTTTTGCTTTGACAATTCATAGATTGGTACAATAAGTGAAAGGACAGTAAACATGATCCATCTGCCTTCTGATAAATTGAAGAAGTCCGTTATAAAACCTGCTAACGTAATCCCTATAGCTAGGCGCATAGCATATGAAAATTTAATAGAATCCCTATTAATAGCACCATTTAAAATGATACTTTTTTTATATTCATTAGGAATATCTTCAAGCTTTTTAACACTATTATAGTGTTCTTCTTTTAAAGTCTCTAAAGCCTTAAAATTATTCTCTAAAAATCCTAAATGATTAAGAATCTCTAAAGAAGTAGTATCCTTAAGTTGCTTATCTTCATATTTATTAAATAGCTGCTGCAATACTTGCTTTAGCTGCTTAACATATGCAGTATCATTAAGGCAATCTTTAAGTTTATCAAGGTATTTCATTAGGTCATCAATAACTTCCTGCTGCACACCTGTATAGCTCATCTTATCTAATAAATAAGATATCTTTTGTAAGGAAACAGATAAATTAAGCTTAATCATTCCCTCTTCTGTAAGATAAAAATCATTTTCTCTTTTATCATAAAGTAATCTTCTAAATTCATGAAGGGTCCGATTAATCTCTTTATCTATACATTCATAACCCTTATCCTCTTTAATACTAATAGCTTTTTGAGTAAGGCTTGTACATGCTCTTTCCAATAGCTTATTCCCTGTTTTTGTAAGCTTCCCTTTATTCGTTAAAAGCTGCATGCCCATAATGGTTACCGCTCCAACTATTAAAGCTAATAACCTCATAGGAAGTTTTTCAGCTGGAACAGGTGATGCTAGGATAAATAAATATTGAAGAATAAAAGGTAAATACATTGGTTTCTTCAAATTATATAAAAGAGAGTGTCCTAATATAAAAATTGCCATAAAGTTAACAGGTATTGCAATCCACATATTAGTGCTAGCAAGTGTTGCTGTACATCCAATAAATAAATTTAACCCTATTAATTTCATAGTATTTTTCCACGGTGCAATAGTTAAATCTCTTTCCAAAAACATTAATAGGGCTGTAATAGAAGTTACACCAATTAATGCATTTTCAGCTCCGAAAATGGTTTTAAACAAAGTAATAAAACCAACGATACATACAAATACAATAGTCTTTGATAAAATAATTTTTTTGTTCAATAGTCCCTCTGCCTCCCTTTTATGTCACTTTCATTTTCTCTCTTTAATATACTTGCTACACATTACCTTTTTAGTTGACTTCCTTTTATTTTAACATAGAATTATGAAAATCCTGTAATGAGTTATAGAATCGCCCCTATAATTGTTAAATTATTATTCTTTCATTTTTCTAACTATCTCCTCTGATATATTCTAGTTCCTCTATCTATTCTATCCTTTTCATAGTAGCCTGCTACACCAGTTAGAATAAGTAGACATCCCATTATAATCAGTATACCCTTTATGATCTCTTTCACTAAAACCCCTCTTTTCTCCTAAACGACTGTTTATCTAACCCCAATAAGTACTATGACTTTTCTTTTTTAATGTATGAGAGTTCTTTCTTTTTAATGTTAGCTCTACTACCTTATATATTAAATTTCATCATAAGCATAAATATTATATTTATACTAATTATATTTTATATCCATTTTTCTAAAATTTACTTTACTTATGAAAATCAACAATTATAAAATATGCACAATTAATAATTTATTTTTATTATATTTTTGTTATATTTTTACATAAACTAACTATTTTTTATAAATTTTATTTCGTTAAACATTTGACAATACTTTACCAAAGTGTTATTATTTGATTATGTTAAAAAATAAACAATAAAAAACTTCGACATCACGACTCAGCTAGTTATCTATAAAAAATTTTAATATTTTATAAGGGGGCTATTATAATGGCTGAAGAGAAGAAAGTTAAAACTGCTGCACCTGTAATCGATGCACAAGCTATGGTGAACGAATTAGTAGAAAAAGCTGATAAAGCACTTGAGGAATATATGAAACTCACTCAAGAGCAAGTTGATGCCATTACACAAGCAATGGCACTTGCTGGTTTATCTGCTCAAATGAAACTGGCTCAAATGGCTGTAGAAGAAACTGGGCGCGGTGTCTTTGAGGATAAAGTTACAAAAAATATTTTTGCTACAGAATATATCTACCATAGTATTAAACATGATAAAACTGTAGGTATTATTGAAGATAATGATGATGAAGGCTATACAGAAATTGCTGAACCAGTTGGCATCGTATGTGGTGTTACACCTACAACGAACCCTACTTCAACAGCAATGTTCAAAGCAATCATCTGTGCTAAAACACGTAATCCTATCATCTTTGGATTCCATCCATCTGCACAAAATTGCTCTCGTGAAGCAGCTAAAATCGTAAGAGATGCTGCTATTGCTGCTGGTGCTCCTGAAAACTGTGTACAATGGATTGACCACCCATCAATCGAAGCAACTACAGCACTTATGAATCATCCAAAAGTAGCTATGATTCTTGCTACAGGTGGTTCTGCTATGGTTCGTTCAGCTTACTCAGCTGGTAAACCAGCACTTGGTGTTGGCCCTGGTAACGTACCTGCTTTCATTGAGAAAACAGCTAACCTTGAACAATCTCTTACAGATCTTATGCTTTCAAAAGCATTTGATAATGGTATGATCTGTGCTTCTGAACAAGCTGCTATCATCGAAGCGCCTATTTATGATAAAGCAGTAGCTTTCATGAAAAAATTTGGATGCTACTTTGCAACTAAAGAAGAAATTAAAAAACTTGAACCAATTGTAATCAATCCTGAAAAACAAATGGTTAACCCAGATATCGTAGGTAAATACCCTTATGAAATTGCAGCACTTGCTGGCATTACTATTCCAAAAGAAACAAAAGTGCTTTGCTGTGAAATTGACGGCGTGGGTGAAGCTTATCCTCTTTCAAGAGAAAAACTTTCTCCAGTACTTGCTGTTGTAAAAGCGAAAGATGTAGAAGATGGTATCTCCAAAGCTGAAGCAATGGTTGAACTTGGTGGACTTGGCCATACAGCTGTTATCCATTCAACAAATGAAAAACTTGTTGAAGAATATGGTGAAAGACTTAAAGCTTGTCGTATCATTGTAAACTCTCCTTCTGCTTTCGGTGGTATCGGTGATGTATACAACTCTATGATGCCTTCATTAACACTTGGTTGTGGTTCATACGGACGTAATTCTACTTCATCTAACGTAACAGCTATGAACTTAATTAATAAGAAAAGGGTGGCAAAAAGACGCGTGAATATGCAATGGTTTAAAATTCCAGAAAAAATCTATTTTGAAGCAGGTTCTGTACAATATCTAGCAAAGATGCCTAACATCTCTCGTGCACTCATTGTTGCTGACCCAATGATGGTAAAACTAGGCTATGTAGATCGTGTGCTTTACCAACTCAATAAAAACCAAAATAAACTTGCTATTGAAATCTTCAGCGATGTAGAACCAGATCCAGACCTTGAAACAGTAAGAAAAGGTGCTGAACTTATGAAGTCATTCAAACCAGACGTAATTATTGCACTTGGTGGTGGTTCTGCAATGGATGCTGGTAAAGCTATGTGGTTATTCTACGAATACCCAGAAGCTGACTTTATCGGTATGGCTCAAAAATTCTTAGATATTAGAAAACGTGTTTATAAATTCCCTCATATGGGTAAATATGCTAAATTCGTAGCTATACCAACAACATCAGGTACAGGTTCTGAAGTAACATCATTCGCAGTTATCTCAGATAAATCTAAAAATATGAAATACCCTCTTGCTGACTACGAATTAACTCCAGACGTTGCTATCATTGACCCAGAGTTCGTTATGAGTGTTCCTGCTGGTCCAACAGCGGATACAGGTCTTGACGTATTAACACATGCTATTGAAGCTTATGTATCTGTGCTTGCTTCAGACTATACAGATGCACTTGCTATGAAAGCAATTGAACTTGTATTCGAATACTTACCACGTTCATATAAATTTGGTGCAAATGACCCAGAAGCTCGTGAAAAAATGCACAATGCTTCATGTATTGCAGGTATGGCCTTCACAAATGCATTCCTTGGTATCAACCACTCACTTGCTCATAAACTTGGTGGCGAGTTCCATATTGCTCATGGTCGTGCAAATGCTATTCTTCTTCCACACGTTATTGAATACAATGGTGAAACAAATCCAACTAAATTTATGGCATTCCCTAAATACGGTAAATTCGTAGCACCAGAAAGATACGCTCAAATTGCTAAACGTTTAGGCCTTCCAGCTTCTACTACAGAAGAAGGTGTTAAATCTTTAGTAAAAGCCGTTAAAGACTTAATGAAAGAACTTAATATCCCATTCACACTTAAAGAAATGGGAGTAGATGAAAAAGTTTACCTTGAAAAAATCAAAGACTTATCCTATAAAGCCTTCGAAGACCAATGTACTACAGCTAACCCAAGACTTCCAAAAGTACATGAGTTAGAAGATCTTTACAAAAAAGCTTACTACGGTAAATAATCTATAAATAAAAAAGAAGCAGATAGCACCTATAGCTACCTGCTTCTTTTTATTTAATGTTTAGATACTATATAAATTCTTTTACTTATATAATAGGATATGATAAAACAGATTATACCTAGTGTCAAACATCCTAAAATAATAGCACTATGATGTGTATTTACAACAATTAGTGTACCCAATCCAATTATTACAGGAAGTATAACAGTAATCCTCTTTGATTTCTTATACATTTTGATTATTAAAAGCTATCCTACGTATAATAAATCCTTATACATTTTATACGATACAGATTGTGCATACGTTCTCTGATATTGTAAACACCTTTCAATATTACTTTTTTACATATTTTTTTATAACATTTTACTTTATCTACAAAAAAACTAGAATAATATCATTCTACTTTTAAGTAATGACTATGTCCTAGCTTTTAAAAACTTAATTAATTTATTTTACACAGAATGTAGCTTTAAGAGGTAAGTCTTGTGAATGTGCACCTACCATTACTTCAAATTCACCACTTTCAACAAGCCATTCAAATTTAGGATTTAAAACTCTAAGTTGCCTTTCACCTAATTTAAATGTAACTGTCTTCGTTTGTCCTGAATCTAAACCTATTCTTTCAAAACCAGCAAGTTCTTTATATGGGCGTACTACACTACTAAATTTGTCATGAATATAAAGTTGTGGAACATCCTCACCATAGCATGTGCCTGTATTGGTTACATCAATAGATACCTCCAAAATCTCATCAGCTGTAATCGTATCTGACGACAGTCTTAGATTGCTATATTCAAAGTTTGTGTAACTTAGACCAAATCCAAATGGGTAAAGAGGATTCCAATCCATCTCTACATATTTTGTTGCACCAAATGGACGACGGTTGTAGTGAACTGGAATTTGACCTACGGATTTAGGAAAAGAAATTGGTAAACGCCCTGCTGGATTCGTATCGCCAAAGAGTACTTTAGCAAGAGCATGACCTCCTTGTTCGCCAATATGCCATGCTTCAATAATTGCTGGAAGATGTTCAGCTTCCCATGTAATAGATAGTGGACGTCCATTTTGAAGGACAAGTACCACGGGGGTTCCTGTTTCATAGATTTTTTTTACGAGTTCTAGTTGTCTTCCAGGAAGATTCAAATCTGCTCTATCTAAATTCTCACCACAAGTTTCTTCACTATCTCCCACTGCCACAATGGCTACATCAGCTTGTTTAGCCACTAAAACAGCCTGTTCCATATCATCGTTACCCATATTATAACCAAAGATTACTCTTACGCCTCTTTGATCATTTATAAATTCTATTTGGACGTTATATTCCTTACCTGCTTCAAAGAAGAACGGCTTCATTGTGGTGGCCTCTTTATCGCCCCATCCATCTACAACAAGTTCTTCATTAATCCAAAGGCGCATACTGTCCATACTGCTTAAACCGATAGAGCCTTCAAATGTTTGCGTCGGCGCAAGTACACCTGTCCATCTTACTGCAAATCTATCTGCATTTACCCCTTCAGCAGGCTTTGTATAAATCCAGTTAAAATTAATTTGTGTATCATTTCTTATCACAATTGGCTCACCTTCAAAATTATGGGCATTGAAATATTCTGCCTTAAGACCTGGGTTACCTTTATGATCTTTTAACCATGTAGCAGGAATAGGCATTGTTTCAAATTCTAAAATATCACACCCCTTAGCATATAAAACTTTTGTATCTTCAGACACTACCGCTTGAATGCCATCTAATAAGGTTACTGCCCCTAAGCAAGATTTTGTTGGTGCACTATAATCTCCAAAGCGTGGCACTGCAACACTAGGTCCAATGACTGCAATGGTTTTTAAATCTTTTTTTAGTGGCAATGTATGATGAGCATTTTTAAGAAGACAAATTGCTTTTTCTGCTACTTCAAGGGCTAAGTCAACATGCTCCTGACAATGAACTACTGACTTAGATAACGCTTCATCTGTATAAGGATTTTCAAAGAGCCCCAGCATAAACTTAACTCTTAGAACGCGGCTAACCGATAAATCCACCACCTCTTCTTTTAATTCTCCTTCTTTAACAAGACTTATTAAAGTATCTTGGTAAAAATCATGTGAGAAATCATAAAGCTGCATATCAACCCCAGCCTCAATCGCCATACGAATAGCCTCTCGCTGCGTTGGTGCTACATAATGACATCTATGTAACATGGTAATAGCTGTCATATCCGCACGCACAAATCCTCTCATGCCGAAATCGCCTCGTAATACATCTGTTAGTAAATGACGGTCACCAGCTACTGGAATACCATCAATAGAATTATAAGAACACATTGTATTTAATGCTCCAGCTTTAAATGCTGCTTCAAATACTGGTAAACAGTAAAACTCATGTTCATGTTTCCCCATCATAGCAGGTGCACAGTTTAAACCACCTGTAGGTGCACCATAACCAGAGAAATGCTTAACTTCAGCTATAATGGTGTCATTTCTACTTAAGTCATCACCTTGTAGCCCTCTTACCATTTCCTCTGCAAAACGAGAAGCTAAGTATGTATCCTCTCCATAAGCTTCTTCAACACGGCCCCATCTTGGGTCACGTGCTAGGTCCAGAACCGGCGACCATGTTTCATGAACACCTAAGCTTCTACACTCTCTAGCAATAGCATGCCCTTGTCTAAAACCTAACTCAGGTGAAAAAGTAGAAGCGAGTGCAATCTGTTGTGGAAAGACTGTACACTCAGGCCAAATTAATCCATGTAAGGCTTCTTCACTAAATAAAATCGGAATAGGAAGTCTAGAAGCCTCTAAGGCTGCTTTTTGAATCTTATTATTCAGATGAGCACTTGAATACCTATTTTGCAAACACCCTATACCTACATCCCCACATACTTCCATCAACTTATCAAAATCAAAATCATCTTTGTCATCTTTAAACTCGTTATTTGAATAAATATCTAATTGTCTTACCTTTTCCTCCAAAGTCATTCTAGATATAAGATCTTGAATTCTTGCTTCAATATGGAGTGTGCTGTCTTGAAATGGATACTGTATCATACTTTTTCCTCCTATAACTTAGCTAGGTCTTTAAAATTTTCTTTAAGCGTTCTATACAAACCTTGGTAGGCTTTATAATACTTTTCATATACTTCTGTATTTGCCACAATAGGTTCTTGCTGTGATTTTTTATGAATAATCTTGTTACAAGCCTCTTCTACTGAAGAAAATAGTCCTGCTCCGACACCTGCTAGTATTGCCGCACCAAGTGCAGGACCCTCATCAGCAGTTAGGGTTTGAACATTACAGTCAAAATTATCACTTAACATTTGTCTCCAAAATCTACTTTTACCGCCTCCACCACATGCTATCATTTCATCTACTGAATAGCCCATCTCCAAAATAATCCCTAGACAATCTTTAAGAGAATACGTTACACCTTCCATTACAGCACGTATAAAATCTTTTTTTGTATGTACTGACGATATACCAAAGAATACGCCTCTACAATTTGGGTCAAGATGAGGTGTACGCTCTCCATTCAAATAAGGTAAGTACAGTAACTTGTGTGCACCTATAGGAGACTGATTTGCCATTTGGGTCATTATTTCATAAACATCTTCCCCCTTCTCATCTGCCTGAAATTTTATTTCCTCACACATTTGATCTTTAAGCCATCTTAAAGATAGCCCCGCCGCTTGTGTAACTCCCATCACATGCCAAGCTCCTGGTACTGCAGCACAAAAGGTATGCACTCCCCCCTTTGGGTCAATATTGATTTGTGAGGTATGGGCAAAGACTACACCTGATGTTCCAATGGTCACAAAAGCCTTTCCATCTGAAACTACCCCTGTGCCTACAGCAGCCGCTGCATTATCTCCTGCTCCGCCCACAACAATCGTACCAGCCTTAAGGTGAGTCAGTGCTGCTACTTCCTCCATTACAGTCCCTGTTACTTCTTGCGATTCATAGACCTTTGGTAAAAACTCCTTATCAATAGAAAGCTTTTCTAAAATTTCATCTGACCAACAACGTTTTCTCACATCTAAAAGCCCTGTTCCGCTAGCATCTGATACTTCTGTTGCAAATATACCCGTTAACTTATAACGAATAAAATCTTTAGGCAGTAGCATATGCTTACATCTGTTATAGTTTTCGCTTTCATTTTCTCTTACCCATAAAATTTTAGAAGCCATAAACCCTGTAAGAGGCGGATTGGCTGCAATTTCAATATGTCTTTCTTTGCCTACCAAACGATTAATCTCTTCACACTGCCTAGCCGTCCTTTGGTCACACCAAATAATAGCATTTCTAATCACCTGACCTTTTTCATCCAACATGACAAGGCCATGCATCTGTCCTGAAAGGCCAATACCTACAATCTGCTCATTCTCTACTTCTGATAATGTCACAACTTCTTGAATTGTATCTTTTGTAGCCTCCCACCAATCTATAGGATCTTGTTCTGCCCACCCATTTTGAGGGGTATAAAGAGGATATTCCTTTGTACTAGAAGCCACTACATTTCCATCTGTATCAAAAAGTATTGTTTTGGTGCCTGATGTCCCTATATCAATTCCTAAAAGATACTTCATATTGTCCTCCTATTTAAACAAGATAGTGTTAAAAATACTTTCTAATAATTCTTGTCTACCACTTTCTACTTTAGTCTCACCCTTTTCAAGTATATAAGCTTCTAGGCTTTCAAGAGTCGCCCTATCTTCTACAATCTCCTTTCCAATACCATAAGTGTAACTTTCATAGCGCTTTGTTACAAAATTTTCTATCCTACCATCTTCTAAAATCTCATAAGCCTTAATCAAACCTAGTGCAAAAGTATCCATGCCACTTATATAAGCATAGACAATATCCTCAAAATCAAAGGAAGGTCTTCTGACTTTTGCATCAAAGTTAAGACCACCCTTTGTAAAACCGCCTGCTTTAATCACTTCTAACATACATAGAGTTGCGCTTTGTACATCTGTTGGAAATTGGTCTGTATCCCACCCTAGATGCGGGTCTCCTTGATTGGCATCAATACTCCCAAAAACATCATTAATACGTGCTACCGCTAGTTCATGTTCAAAAGTATGACCTGCAAGTGTGGCATGATTTGCTTCAATGTTCACTTTAAAATCTTTATCTAGTCCATATTTTCTAAGGAATGCAAGCACTGTTGCTGTGTCAAAATCATATTGATGTTTCATAGGTTCTTTAGGTTTTGGCTCAATATAGAAATCACCTGTAAAACCATGATTTCTACCATATGCTACGGCCATATGCATAAGACGTGCCATATTATCCAGTTCAAAACCCATATCTGTATTCAGAAGTGTTTCATACCCTTCTCTACCACCCCAAAATACATACCCTTGACCACCTAATCGAATCGTTGCATCTAATGCATTTTTAATCTGGCTCGCAGCATAAGCAAAGCTATCTGCATGACAAGCAGTTCCCGCACCATGCATATATCTTGGATGACTAAAACAATTTGCTGTACCCCATAAAAGCTTTATACCTGTTTCTTTCATTTTTCCTTCAATATACGCTACCATCTCATGAAAATTGTTTCTTGTCTCTTCAAAATTTGTACCTTCAGGTGCAATATCTACATCATGAAAACAAAAATATTCAATGCCCATCTTACTCATAAATGTGAAGGCAGCATCTGCTTTAGCTTTTGCGATTGCCATCGGTTCTGTTTCCCCATAGGACCTATCCATGGTTACTCCCCCAAAAGGATCAGCACCCCCTGCACACATAGTATGCCAGTAACTCATAGCAAACTTTAAATGCTCTTTCATCTTTTTGCCTTTAATCACTCTTTCAGCATCATAGTATTTATAGGAAAAAGGATTTTTAGAATCCGGCCCCTCATACTTAATTACTGGCATATCTTCAAAATAACTTTTCATAATAATAACCCCCATTTATAAATTTTCCACTATTTTAATTTCACTTTGTACAATGAACTGTTTGTTCTCTGGTACTTCTCCACTTACAAGATAATTAAAAGCTGTGTGCACAGACTTATTGCCTTGAATAAAAGGCTGTTGGCAAATTGTAGCCTTAATTACTCCTTGCTTCATCATTTCAATAGTAGTAGGAATACTGTCACATGAAATAATCGTAATCTCATGCTCCCGCCCAAAAGAAAGAACTGCTCGGCACACACCATACACCCCTGCTGCTACCACAAAAATGGCATCCATTTCAGGATGTTCGCTTAAAAGTTTATTCGTCACTTCAAAGGCTTTAATATCATCATCTTCCGTCTCTCCATAGCCTACTATCTTAAAATCAGGATATTTTTTCTTACAAACTTCTTTAAATCCCTTTATTCTTTCATTATGACCAAGTACTTTATTTGAACCCGTTAAGATGCCTATATGAGCTCTACCTCCTGTTAAAAGCCCTAACACACCACAAGCTGTCTGTCCACATCTTGTATAATTACTTCCTATGTAACACAGTCGTTTGCTATTTTCTATGTCTGTATTTACTGTAATCACACATAAACCATCCTCTACTAATTCATCAATCTTAGTCGCGATAGCAGGTACACTAATTGGATTAATAATCAATGCATCTACCTTATCTTTTATTTCATCAATCAGTTGAAGCTGTCTGTAAACATTATAGCCCTTCATTGTTTTAATCTGCACTGTTACACCATAGTCTTGTAATTCTTTTTCAGCACTCTGCACACCTCTTATCACATCATCAAAGAAAGCATTGCCCTCCGCAATGAGGATCAGTCCTATTGTAAGAGCCTTTTTCCTTATAGCAAGCTGCTTCCCTGCCATATTAGGGGTATAGCCTAATTGATTTGCTATTTCTCTAATTCTTATTTCGGTTTCTTTTTTTACCCTACCACGGTTATTAAGCACCCTATCTACAGTCCCCCTTGATACACCGCATAGGTCAGCGATTTTGTTAATGGTTACTGCCATCTCTCATCCCTCTCCCTGTATTGAGTTCCTTGCTAACGGTGTGCCCCAGCACACTTCTTACCTTAATAGTAATCGTCTATTTTTTCAACGTCAATTAATTTTTGTATAAAACTCACAAATATCACTTTTTTCTTGCATATTAATCGTATATTCTATCTAATTTGTTATAAAACTATTACTTTCTTACAAACCAATGCACACAGGCACACTTTTTAAAGTATGCTACCTCATTATCCTTTTCTACTCACCTGAGGAACAAAAAAAGCCATCCTAAAGAGACTGCCTCCCCCTTAATGGCAGCTCTTTAGAATGACTTTTAGTGTGGTAGATGTATGAAATAAAGTAATCGCTTATCCTTTATTTTTATAAGCTTTTTGCATAGCCCTCAGAATAGAGAGCTTCTATGCATAGCCCCTAAGGGTGAAAATAACTCGAAAAAATTAACGCATCCAGCAATCTTTTTTCTTCTTATCTTATTATCTCAAACTTTTTATGAAGTCCATATGTACTTGCAATCTTATATCCTTCTTCAATATTTGAGATAATATCAGATGGCTTATGTGCATCTGAATTAGCGAGTACCTCTATATCATAATGACCTGCTAATTCCCAGAAGCCATGCAGTGGATACATACGTCTTACACCTTGCTCTGTTGTAATTTCTGGTTTACGAAGACCATATCCATTCACTTCAAGTGGCATATGGTAAGCCTTTGCCGCTTCTATAATATATTTAGAGGCAGCTAGAGCTTCTTCATCCCAATTTAAATAAAAAGTTCCAAATACATCAGGATGGGCTACAAAAGTAAAGAGGCCTGTCTCCATGCCTTTTACAAGATAATCTGCATAAAGTCTTAACTCTTCTTTTAAACTTTTTACTTCTCCCCTCAAATTCCATGGAGAAGTTCCAAAGATTTGATGGCCTGCTAATATAAGATAGTCTGCTTCGTGTTGTCCTAATAACACTTCTTTATAGAATTCATGGTACTCTTTCAAATACTCACATTCAAATCCTTTTAAGATTTTGATTTCCTTATATTTTTCTTTGGCTTCATCTATTTCTTTACAGTATGCTTCAAGCTCCTCATATGCCATACGTACCTTGAGCCAATGACTATCATTTGGAAAAGGTGTATGGTCAGACATCCCCAGTACTTGTACATCATTTTCTATAGCTGCTTGTACATAATCTTCTACAGTTCCCACTGCATGCTTACATCTATAAGTATGTGTATGATAATTTTTCATTTTATAACCCCTCTAATCTATTTTTTAATATGCTTTTTTAATTATTATACACCATAATGGGAGTCAATTAAATTTCCTTCTTCTTTTTATAAATATAACTACAGATAAGCGCTGTAATTGGAGATACAATAACTAATCCTATACAGCCTACAAAAGTATGTAGAACCTCTGACGCAATAGACTTGGAGTTTAAAATACTAATCATAGGTGTACCTTGTGCCATATATACCATCATGACTGCAATAAAACTTCCCATATAGGCAAGTAAAAGTGTTGTAGCCTGTGAGCCTACTACAGACTTTCCAATATTCATACCAGACTGTAGAATCTCTCTTACTGAAAGGTCTGGCTTTTTTTCTACTACTTCATCTAATGCTGCTGAAATATCTACAGCTAAATCTATCATGGCGCCTGAACAAGCTAGATAAATAGATGCTTGATAAATAAGGGTTAAATTAAGATGCTCAAAGCCTGCATAAAGCAATGATTCTGACCACTGCATAACTGTCCCATCTATTCTAAATAAATAACCAAAACCTACTGCCAGTAAACAGGTTATAATCGAAGCTACACCTGATCCTAATATGGCACAATAAGCTTTCTTTGTAAAACCTGCCACTAAAATTAAAGTTACTACTGCCATCGTTACACCTATACAAAGTCCTACAAGCATAGGATGATACCCTTTTAATAAAAGAGGTATAAGTACCTTCCATATACATAAAAGACTAAATACAAATGAAATAATAGTTCGCAGGCCAGTTGCTCCTGAAAATAATATTAAAACACCCATAAAAACCAGCACAATCAATAACTCTACGTTCAGTCTGTAATGATCCAACATATTTACAAAAAGAATATTTCCCTGCTCATCTTGCTCCACTAGTACTAGTGCCTTATCTCCTGGTGCAAACATTTTATCGAACTCTAGCTTACCATTTAAAAAGTTAACAGCTTCTACTACTTTTCCTTTATGATTACCTTGTAAGAGTTCTACCATACATACCTGACTTCCTTGTTTTAAAAGTCCGTTATTATAAACAGTAGATTCATTCGTTTCAACTACCTTAGCTTTTACATTTTCTGCATTGACATAAAGTTGCTTTTCAAAACCTGTAGGTACCATAAGTAGTATGCCTATGACCACTAAACATACTAATGAAAAAATTACATTTTTATTTTTTAAATATTTTTGTATCATTTTCTAGTAACCTATCCTCTCTTAATTATCTCGAGCTAAAAAGGTGGTGGACAAAATTCACTTTTCACCACCACCTTTTATTATCTATTTAGTTTCATTAAATTTTACTTAAGACCACAGATTTCTACAAGTTTATTAAAGATGTCTGTATTGTCATATGAACCATTAAAGAGCTCTTGACCTTGGCCCATTGCATAAACTGGAACTGGTACCCCTGTATGAGCGTATGAAGTCCAGCCGATACCTGCTTTATTATTTAAGATATGTGTAAGTGTTACACTAAGTGGTTCATATCCACCATAAAGAGCAGTCTGCTGCTCACCTTGTGCTCTATCCTCTTGTGCTTTCATTGTTTCTTTGAAAGCATTTTCAAGTTTTTTGTATTCATAATCTGTTAAAACAAGTGCTGGATTTTTAGCTGCATCTTTATCTTTGCTTGTTACAAGACCAAAGTTTTCTTTAATGATTGGAAGTAGATCTTCAAGTTTTGCCTTATCTGCTGATGTACTCGCTTTATAGTCCCCGATAAGCTTATCAAATTCTACGTAGCTCATTTTTTGATTTTCTAAAATATCAAAGGCTGTATTATAACCTGTTGTTGCTTGCCCAATTGTCATACCACCTGTTTCATGGTCCCCTGTTACGATAATAAGTGTTTCTTCTGGATGCTCATTTGCAAAGTCTACAGCTACCTCTATCGCTTCATTTAATGCAATAACATCACCAATGTTAGATCTTGCATCATTAGCATGGCCTGCCCAGTCGATCTTACCTCCTTCAACCATCATGAAGAAACCATTTTCATTATCAAGTACATCAATACCTTTTTCTACAAAATCTTTAAGTCTCAGTTCACCTTTATCCGCATCTAAGTCATATGTCATAGCTTGTGAATCTTGAAGGTTAGGACTTATGGCATAAACTTTGCCTGATTGATCATTTAAAGCCATAATTTCTTCTTTAGAATCTACAATTTTGTAGCCTTTTTCTTCTATAATTTCAAAAGCATCTCTTTGGTCACCATTTTTACCTGTTGGTTGTACAAGTGAACCGCCTGCAAAGTAATCGAAACCACTATCTGCAAGTTGAAGTGCTATATCATACATATTACTTCTTGATACAACATGTGCATAGAAAGCAGCTGGTGTTGCATGATCAATAGATACACTTGTTACGATTCCTACTTTATAGCCATCTTTTTTAAGTTTTTCTGTAATGCTTTCAGGTTTTGTTTGTTTATCTGCATTGTAGCCAATTACACCACTATGTGTCTTAACACCACTTGATATAGCTGTTGCTGTAGAGGCTGAATCTGGACAGAATGATGTAGCATCTTGTGTCGTAGCTGAACCTACTACAGGAAATTCTGATACTGCTAAATTACCAAGATTTAAATCACCTTTTTCTGTTACCCCTTGATAGATATTAGCTGCGTTAAGCTGTACATAAGACATACCATCTCCAATAAATGTAAAGATATATTTAGGTTTTTTGTACTGTGCTTTCTGAGTTGTCGTACTTGCTGCACCTACTTGTGCTACTGATTTAGCTTCCATTGAAGTAAAGCCTACAAGTGAAGTCCCCATTACAACTACACCAATTAATACTGCAACTAATTTCTTTGTTAATTTCATTTTCATTCCCCTTTTGTTTTAATCTTTGAATTTCAATCAAATCATAAGGGATTAAAATTAAATCTATATTAGATAAACATTAGTTTTGTATTAACTCTATGTAAAATCCTTTAATATTTATCTATAAAAAGAGAAGAAGCTGCCACCTACTCGGACAACTTCTTCTCCTTTTATGTTTTCTCGATATCCTTATTTTACCCTTCTCGCTCTTAATCTCCTTATAGAAGCCCAGCTTCTTTATAAGTTGTTAGGGTTTTAATAATATAACTTAATGTACAAAAATCTTTATCAAGACGTGGTGTCATAATTTTAAACCCTCTAATAAGTGCTTTCTCATCAAAGATTTCTAAAAGGCGCATCACATTAACGGTATGGATACCCCCATCCTTTGTATCTAAAACACGTGAGGCCTTTACATATTGATTCTCCATAGCTAACTTAAGTGCCTCTTCAAGTTCACTACTCATCTCAAGCTCTGGCATTGCTTCATAGATAGTAATACCTTCAGCATTTAAGTCTAAGTTATTAGCTACATTTAAATCTGTGCCCACAAAAATAACATTTTTAAAAGTTGCCCCTCTAAAGTCTGCCCCATTTAAGTTAACACCTTCAAAAAGAGTTCCCTCAAACTTAGCATTTTTAAATTTGCTCTTTTTACAGTTTGTTCCTACAAATTCTGCTGATTTAAAGCTACATCCAAAGAAATTACATGATTTAAAATGAGCGCCTCTTAAACTTGTAAAATCAAAGTTAGAACCACCAAAATCTACTGCAAAACAATTGCTTCTTGTTAGGTTATTATACATAAAGTTTTTATTTAGCTTCTGTGTACTTTTAAAATTAAGTTCCATTTATCCTCCTGCCAGACTTAGCCTAGCATTTATTTATTTTTCTTTTTCATACTATATAGGATAACCTATAAAGTCAAGTTGTAACCTATAGATTCTAAGCCTCTTCTACCGTTTCTTTTATCTTATTTTTGTTTATGTGCACGAAAAACTGTAGTGTAAAGGAAAATACCTAGGCATACAAGAGCAAAAATGATACCTGATGGATAAGAAATCGTAATAGGCAGTTTAAAACCTTCTTGTGCCTGTAAAATATACGTACAAGAAACAGCAGACATAAAGGTTGCCGGAACTGTAGCAATCCAATGTGGTAATTTATTCTTAAATAAGTAAACTGCTGCTGCCCAAAGTGCAATCATAGCCAAGGTTTGGTTAGACCATGAAAAATAACGCCATATGATATTAAAATCAATCTGTGAAAGAAGTGCGCCAATTGCTAAAAGCGGAACAGCAAAAAGTAATCTACTCTTCATAGATTTTTGCTCTTTTCCCATCCAATCAGCAAGTGTCAGACGTGCGCTTCTAAAAGCTGTATCGCCAGATGTAATGGGGCATGCAATAACACCTATCATGGCTAGTACTCCACCTACAGGCCCCAAAAGTTTAAAGGAAATATCATAAACTACACTTGCCTGTGAACCAAGTTCTGTCAGTGCATTATTAAGTCCACCTGTTGAACCATAAAAAGCTACACCTGCTGCTGCCCAAATAAGTGCAATAACACCTTCTGCTACCATAGCACCATAAAAGACTTTACGACCTTCTTTTTCACTCTTTATACAACGTGCCATCATAGGAGATTGTGTAGCATGGAATCCAGAAATAGCACCACATGCTACTGTAATAAACATAAGTGGCCAAATAGGTAGTTTATCAGGATGTAAATTAGTTAGTGTTAATTCAGGAATTTTATAGCCTTGGAATATAATACCGCCGCCAATACCAATCGCCATAATAATCAGTGCAATACCAAATATAGGATAAATTTTACCAATAAGCTTATCAATAGGAAGAAGGGTTGCTAAGAAATAATAGATAAGAATGACAATTAGCCAAAATGTTACATTAAGATGATCAGGAGTAAGCCTAGCTAAAAGTCCAGCTGGTCCTGTCATAAAAACTGTTCCTACTAATACAAGTAATACAACAGAAAAAATGCGCATAACAAACTTCATAAACTTACCAAGATAGATCCCTACAATTTCAGAAATACTTGCACCATTATGCCTTAGAGAAATCATTCCAGATAAATAATCATGTACTGCGCCAGCAAAGATTGTTCCAAATACAATCCATAAGAAAACAACGGGGCCCCACAATGCTCCTAGTATAGCGCCAAAAATAGGTCCAAGTCCTGCAATGTTTAGTAATTGAATAAGAAAAATATTAGAAGTTTTCATAGGTACAAAGTCTACACCATCCTCCATAACAGTCGCTGGTGTAGGTCTATCATCGGGCTTAAATACTTTTTCTACAAACTTACCATAAACAAAGTATCCCCCAATAAGTAATGCAAGTGAAACAAGAAAAGTAATCATTAAATCTCCCCTTTCTTAAGACTATCCTATGAAATCCTATTATCTTATCTAACCTTTTATGTCTAAAATCTATAAAAGATTAACTTATTTTTTTCTATAATAAATCTCTTACTGACGCATAATAAAAACATTAACGAAAGGAGTTTTGATACTATGAAATCAGCTACGAAAGTTATTATAAGCTTACTTATTATTATTGGTATTATTGCTATTCCAGTTATAGGTGGTTATAACACACTTGTTAATTTAGATCAAACTGTTAATAGTGCCGAAGCTAATATAGAAACACAGCTTCAACGTCGTATGGACTTAATTCCAAATCTTGTTAATACGGTTAAAGGCTATGCCTCTCAAGAAAAAGAAATTTTCACTAATATTGCTAATGCTAGAAGCCGCTTAGCTGGTGCTACTACACTTACTGAACAAGCTGAGGCCGATGGTGAGCTTTCTAATGCTTTATCTCGATTACTTCTTATTGTCGAGCGCTATCCTGACCTTAAATCGAATCAGAACTTTAAAGACCTTTCCATTCAGCTAGAAGGTACTGAAAATCGTATTGCTATTGCACGTCAAGACTATAATACAGCCGTTACAGCCTATAACACTAAGAGGAGAAGATTTCCAAGTAATATTATTGCTTCTATTTTTAGTTTCCCTGAAAGACCACTTTATAAAGCAAATGCAGGTGCTCAGACTGCACCTACAGTAGATTTTTCTAACTCATGATAAGACGTAATTTTAAATCTTATAAATGTCTTCTCTCTTACTTGCTCCTCTTTCTTATACTTTCTAAAACATTAGTTTATGGAGCCCCTACTCTTCCTTCTCCTACTAATGCCAAATACATCAATGATTACACTGATACGATTGATGAACAAACTGCAAATCGAATTATTTCAATAGGTTATGAACTTGAGATTAAAACAGGTGCTCAAGCTATTATAGCTGTTATTAACTCTACGGAAGGTCTTCCTATTGAGGATTATGCATTAAAACTTTTTAGAGGTTGGGGAATTGGTCAAAAAGGCCAAGATAATGGCCTACTTATTCTACTTGCTATAAAGGATCAAACATGGCGTGTTGAAGTAGGTAGAGGATTAGAAGGTGTAGTTCCTGACGCCCTTACTAATCGTATTATGACAGATCTTGCACGCTCTTCTTTTATTCAAGGGAACTACAGTGAAGGCCTGCTTGCAAGTTACAGTACCGTATGTGATACAATTGCTATGGAATATGGTGTCACCTTAGATAAATCTTTAAATATTTCTTATGCCCCTACTTCTCCTGGTACTTCTAACAGACAAAATATCTTAGGGTATTGGATTGTTTTTATACTGATTGCTATGGATTTAATTTTGAACAGAGGGCGTATCTTAAGTACTATTATGCAAATTCTCTTTATTAATTCCTTCTATAATAGACAAGGTGGCCCCGGAAATCGGAATGGACGTGGCCCTGGTGGAGGTGGTTTCGGCGGGTTCGGAGGTGGTTCCTCCGGTGGTGGTGGTTCTTCTGGAAGTTGGTAAATCATTCTTACTTTAAATAGAAAAAGACACTACAAAACTGTAGTGTCTTTTTAAATGCTGTGTGAACATTATAGGTATGCTCTTAAAAATACTTAGTGGTACCAGCAACTAGGTATTTCGTTATTTATTATAACAACTTCCACGCAAAAATAAACCCCTTTTTCAAAAATTTACCTTTTCCATATTTTTCATGTGCTTATTGGGCTTCTTTATTGGCAAATTGACTATTGTAAAGTGTTTCATAGAAGCCTCCCTGCGCCATAAGCTCTTCATGTGTACCTTTTTCTACAATATTTCCTTCATTTATGACTAATATTAAATCAGCACTTCGAATGGTAGAAAGTCTATGGGCAATAACAAAACTTGTACGTCCCTTCATAACATTTCTCATAGCTTTTTGGAGCATAAGTTCAATTCTTGTATCAACAGAACTTGTTGCTTCATCTAAGATTAAAATAGCTGGGTCAGCTAAAATAGCCCTTGCTATGGTGAGTAACTGCTTTTCTCCTTGAGAGATATTTGAAGCTTCTTCATTAAGAAGCATATCATAGCCATCTGGAAGTGTTTTAATAAAGTGATGTACATTGGCAATCTTTGCTGCCTGTATAATCTCTTCTCTTGTTGCGCCAAATCTTCCATACTCAATATTTTCTGCAATAGTACCTTTATAAAGCCATGTATCTTGAAGTACCATACCAAAGAGGCTTCTTAAATCTTCACGTTTCATCTTACGAATATCTACGCCATCTATTTTAATAGCACCACCTTGCACATCATAAAAACGCATAAGTAAGTTAATAAGCGTCGTTTTACCTGCACCCGTTGGACCTACAATAGCAACCATCTGACCACTTTTTACTTCTAGGCTTAAGTCTTCAATAAGTGGTGTATCTTCTTTATATCCAAATCGTACGTGCTCAAAGCTTACGTTACCTTTAGCATGAGTAAGTTTTACTGCATCTTTAGGATCCTTTACTTCTTCTTGTTCTTCTAAAAATTCAAATACACGAGTTGCCGCTGCAAAAGCTGACTGAATAGCTGAAGAAAGCTGCGTAATTTGTGAAAGAGGCTGATTAATTTGCCAGATATAACGGATAAAAGCTTGAAGATTCCCTACTGTAAGAGCCCCTGCAAGAGTGAAGATTCCCCCCATTGTACCTATAGCAGCAATACCTAAATAACTTACAAGGGATACAAGTGGTGACATAATACTTGAGATAAATTGTGCCTTAAAACCTGTCTGGCAAAGCTGTTCATTAATCGCTTCAAATTCTTCTATAGAATCCTCTTGTTTACCATATAATTTAATCTCATTAAAGCCTGTATACATTTCTTGTACAGCCCCATTAAGTTTTCCCAGTGCCTGTTGCTGATTATAGAAGAGATTTTGAGACTTTCCTACAATAAACTTAGAGACAAGATAACTAAGAGGAATAATAAGTGTTGCTACTAAAGCCATCTTTACGTTTATGACATACATCATACCTAATGCCAATGTTAATGATAATACTGAGTTAATAACCTGGCTGAAGCTTTGCTGCATTGCATTAGAGATGGTATCAATATCATTTGTAATACGGCTCAGCACATCCCCATAGCTATTTTTATCGAAGTAGCTGATAGGAAGTCTTCTTATTTTATTCTGTACAGCATTTCTTAAATCTTTCATTGTATTTTGAATCGCATTGGTTAAGAAAAAACTCGCTGCATAAGTAGATAAAGTACTTATTAAATAAAGTATCCCTAACACAATAAGAACCTTAATAATATAGGCAAAGTTAATACCTGCGCCCTCTAGGCCTTTACTCATCGCTAGTACATCTTCTGTAAGCTTAGTAATAATAAGCCCTTCTGTTCTTGGTGTAATGGCATTAATAACCGCAGCTGAAATAATAAATAGGATTGCGCCTATAAAAGGTGCTAAATAAGGCTTTAAGAAAGGAAATAGTTTTTTCATTGCATTAACTCCTCCTTTGTAAGCTGTGATAAAGCAATTTCATTATAAATTTGGCAAGTATTAAGGAGCTCACTATGTGTTCCTATTCCCACTACCTCTCCTTCATTTAAGACAATAATTTTATCTGCTTCTAAAATAGAACCAATTCTTTGTGCTACGATAAGTACTACAGATTCTTCTGTTTCCTCTTTTAGTTTGGCACGAAGTGTAGCGTCTGTCTTAAAGTCAAGTGCAGAGAAGCTATCGTCAAAAATATAAATTTCTGGCTTTCTCACCACCGCTCTTGCAATAGAAAGCCTTTGCTTCTGTCCTCCAGACATGTTAGCCCCACCCTCACTAATCGGTTCTTCAAACTGTTTAGGTTTACGCTTAATAAATGGATAAGCCTGTGCCACTTTTGTAGAATGTTTGATTTCTTCCTGAGTAGCATCTTTTTTACCAAATTTAATGTTATTAGCAATAGTTCCTGTAAAGAGTCTTGTCTTTTGAGGAATAAAGCCAATCTTATTTCTTAAAATTTTAAGGTCATAATCTCTTACATCTACACCATCGATTTTAATAGAACCTTCTGTTACATCATAAAATCTTGGAATCAGGTTAATCAGTGTACTCTTTCCACTTCCTGTACTTCCAATAAAGGCAACAGTCTGTCCTTTTTTCGCAGTAAAGCTAATATCACGAAGTACTGGCTCTTCTCCATCTGGATAAGTAAAAGTTACATGATCAAACTCTACTAATCCTTGTTCTTTTGTTTCTTTTACACCATTTTCTGGACTTACAATAAGTGGCTTAGCATTTAAAAGTTCCTGAATACGGTTAGCTGATACCTGCGCTTTTGGATACATAATAAATACCATTGAAAAGAGCATAATAGAAAACATAGCATGGAATAAATATTCAATAAAAGCTACAAGTTCTCCTACCTGTAATATGCCTACATTAATCATCTGACTAGAAACCCAGAAGATTGCAATAATAGCTAAATTTAAAAGGAAGAAGAAGGTTGGCTGAGAAGCAGCCATAAGCTTATGTAACTTTTTAGATACTCCTGCATAATCCTCATTCGTATGAGCAAATCTTTCATTCTCATGATCATCATTACCAAAAGCACGAATAACCCTAATACCTGTTAAATTCTCCCTAGAAATACGATTCAGCTTATCTAATCTCTTCTGCTGAGTCTCTGAAAGTGGCCCTGACAGTTTAGCAATGACAATAACTCCAAGTATAATGAAAGGTACTGTAATAGCTAATACCCCTGATAAGGCTAAACTCGTCTTTACAATCATGACCAAACTTACTAAGAACATAATAGGCGTTAACAAAGCTGTTCTAAGTAAAGTGTTTGTAAACTGTAAAATTTGAAAAGCATCATTTGTTGTTCTTGTAATCATAGAAGAAACACCAAAGGCGTCATATTCACTATGTGAAAAATCTTGTACCTTTCTAAAAATATCATTACGAATATCGCGTGTTATACTAGAAGATATTTTAGAAGAGCAATATCCAAGCAATATGGTACCTAATACACCAACAACTGAAATAACAGCCATGACTATCCCCATTTGATAAATATAAGTTGTATTATTAGTGGCTATACCATTATCTATGATTTTCGCCATAATGGTTGGTATTCCAAGCTCTACAAGTGCAAATCCGAAAACAGATATTATATTAAGTAGCACTAAAAGTTTATAATGCTTTAAATAGCTTAAAATAAGTTTCATGTTTATACCTCCTTTTTGTTAATGTTTGTCTTTTTCATGGTTTTCATTATTATAGTATGGTAAACTATACGGTAACCATATAGTCAAGAGGAGATTGTACTCATGAACAAAAAAATTGAAAATCATTTTACAACAGGTGAATTCGCTAAACTGTGTGGTGTGAAAAAGCAAACTTTGTTTCATTATGATGAAATCGGGCTGTTCTCTCCTACTCTTACAGAGGAAAACGGCTACCGCTATTATTCTTACCGTCAGCTTTATACCTTTAATATGATTGCTACTTTAAAAGAGCTGAATATGCCTCTTAAAGACATTAAAACTTATCTTGATACACGTACACCAACAACTTATACCCATTTACTTAATGAAAAACTTAATGAAGTAGATCTATTTATAAAAAAACTAAATAAAATTCGTAGTCATCTTACTATGGCTACTGACCATATTACTCATGCCCTCCAGACAGAACATGCTAAAACCATTCTAGAAGAACAAGAAGAAGAATATCTTATTATTAGTTCTCCTTTAAATTCTGCAACACATAAAGAGTTTTCAACTTTTATGCTTGAGTATATTCAGTTCTGTAATAAACATGAACTAAGCAATCATGATGCTTTTGGCTCTCTTATTAAAGTAGCAGATGTAGCAAATGGACTCCAAAACTGCTTTACAAGTCTCTATTCCAAAACTTATGATGCTACTATCCCTTCTGTTATCATTAAGCCTAAAGGACTCTATGCTATTACCTATCATCATGGAACCTATGAAACTTTACATGAAACCTATAAAAAAGTCTTAGCGTTTGTCAAAGCCCATCACCTTCAGATTGGTGAATTCTTCTATGAGGAATACCTCTTAGATGATCTAGCTTCCCAAAACCCTAACGATTTTGTTACTCAGATCATGGTAGAAATTAAACATTAAATAGATTTATGCTATAATTTTATATATTAATTAAAGTAAAGAGGGATGAGTGAAATGAAACTAGTCATTATTGAACCTTTAGGTGTTGCCAAGGAAAAACTCCTTGATTTAGCAACTGCTACCTTAGGTAACCAAGTAGAAATTATTTATTATGACACGCGTGTAACAGACACAGTGGAACTTATTAAACGTGGTAAAGACGCTGATATTATTGCTGTATCTAATCTACCTCTTAACAGTGAAGTCATTGAAGGATGTCCAAATCTTAAAATGCTTGCTGTTGCTTTTACAGGTGTAGACCATATTGCAGTAGACACTTGCAAAGCAAAAGGTATTACCATCTGCAACTGTGCAGGCTACTCTAATGCTGCTGTAAGTGACCTAGTATTTGGTATGATTATAACACTTTATAGAAATATGTTGTCTTGCAATGAAGTAGTACGTCAAAGTGGTACTAAAGATGGCCTTATAGGTTTTGAACTTGAAGGCAAAAAGTTTGGTATCATCGGAACAGGTGCTATCGGCCTTCGCACTGCAAATATTGCTAAGGCTTTTGGATGTGAAGTCTATGCTTATAGTCGTACAGTAAAAGAAAATACAGGCCTTATTTATACAGACCTTGATACACTTCTTCAAACATGTGATATCATTTCACTTCATGTTCCACTTAATGCCCATACAAAACACCTTATTAATGCCCAAAAGCTTGCACTGATGAAGCCAAATGCTATTCTCATTAATACAGCAAGAGGCCCAGTAGTAGATAGCCAGGCTTTAGCTGATGCCCTTAATAGTCATCAAATTGCAGGTGCTGGGATTGATGTATTTGAAATGGAACCTCCAGTTCCTTCTGATCATCCACTACTTCATAGCATCAATACGATCGTCACACCCCATGTTGCCTTTGCAACTAAAGAAGCTTTAGAAAAAAGAGCAGTTATTGTTTTTAATAACATTTTAAATTATTTAAATGGTTCACCTACAAATATAATCTAAAACATTACTAAAAAGGCTAGCCTACTTATTTTCCTTCTATTAGATGGATAAGTAGGCTAGCCTTTCTATTTTGGCGAATTGTCAAGTTAAGTGCAACACCTTTTCGTAATATACTTCATAGGGTGTTTTCCAGTTTAAGCATTTACGAGGTCGTTTATTTAACTCTAATACTTTTTCTTGAATGACATTATCGGGAGTATCCGTTATATCCATACTTTTAGGAAA
>NZ_JACRSY010000032.1 GCF_014384995.1 Zhenhengia yiwuensis
CTTCAAGAACTAATTTCACTGCAGCAATTTTAAACTGTTTATCATAACTTCTTCTCATAAGTAGACCACCTTTCACTATTTTATCTTAACTTTGTGTCTACTTTATCATACCATGCCCACAGTTTTATTATTTAAACTGTCTACCTTAAGGGGAGCATATCATCTTTTAATACTCAATGCTTACCTTTTTTATAGAACACACGCGGTAGGATTCGAACCCACGACATTCTGATTCGTAGAATCAGTTTTTTATCCACTTCAAAACACCCTTCAAACCCTTTATTTTCAACACTTTTATTCATTCTCTAATATCTAATCTAACAATACCTATTACACATTTTTATTTTTACTACACACTTGTTACACACAAAAAATTGTATCAAAACTTACCTAACAAATTTATTATTCCTACTATACACTTTACAACTTCAAACATTCTATTCACACTTATTTACATGATACATTTAAAATTATACTTTAATTGTGACCAATATATGCTATAATAAACATAAAAAAAGCACCAGTGCTACCAACACTGATGCTCCCTGAATGTTTTTGTATTCTGGGCTATGAATTTAAAATCACAACTTATCTATTGCGATTAGAACTGTCATCTTTGCAGGGTGGACAGTTCTTTTCTTTTGTACTGAATTCTATATGTAAGCCTAGAGCTTTTAACTTAAACTTATCTATAAAAGTTCCTTTTCTTGGGTAGATAACTATCGCTATCGCCAATACTATCATTAGTACAGTATCCATCATAGCACCTCCTTTCGGTCTATAAGATAATAACCTTATCCATAGCCCTTAGGAGGGTAACATACAACCTCCACGCCACCCTTGCGTGGTTTTATTTCCTTGCATAGTATAGCATATAGCTTAAATAATAAAAAGTGTTATTCCTTACCTAATGCCTCTAAATACATTTCTAATAAAATACCTCTTAACTCTTTTGATCTTATCAGTTCCCATTCTTTTATTTCACATATCAATTGATAGAACTTTTTAATACACCACTCCAATAATTTCCATATTATTGTTCCTACACCTACTACAAAAAATAAAAACATTAACATACTGAATCCATCAGATATAGTTATATCTTTATATATAACTTTCACCTGTTCAGCCCAAACTGGCAATAAAAATACTACTGCTCCTCCTTTTATAACGATATTACTCTTCGACTTCTTAATTATTTCTTTTTCAATGCTTTCTAATACCATTGATATTTGCTTCTCTGTTTTTACATCATGCATTCTTAAATACTCTTTAAATACTTTTCTATCTAAATCATTTTTCTTTTCCCATGAATCTATCTTATATACTTCCCTCGCTATTCTCTCTTTTACCTTATCAGTAAATTTTTCATTTATTATTAGAACTACATACATGACTCCAAGTGCTACTATTTCGCTTACACTTCCTATTAATATCCACTCCCTCTTTTTCAATATGAAATAAGCTCCTATAAACATACTTGCTAACAATATACCTGCTATTATAGGGCCTGAATAAAATTTCACCTTCTCTTCTTTGCTCATATATCTTCTCCATCTATATTTAGGATCCATTCTCTTTTTATACTCATTCAAATACTTGTTATGATAATCATTCATAGTTATTTATCCTTTCAAAATATTTTTTATACTATTATACAAAAAAATAACACCCTATTACTAGAGTGCTATTACTGGTATTAAATATGGTCTTAATTCTTTTAATATCTTATCTTTTCTTTTATATAAAGCTGTTTTAGCCAAATTATATTGTAATGCTATATGTTCTATTTTTATATTCTCCCAATATCTTAATTGAATGAACTCAATACTCTCTGCATCTAATAGACTTATCGCATTCTCTATCTTCTGTATATGTCGCTCCTTACTCCTAATAAGCCTTATTATATGTTCTGCTTTATCCTTTAAACTTCCCTCTCTCCCTATAAATTCATTCTCTACAGCTGAGTTAAATATATAAGCCGGACCACCTGTATCCGGTGCTCCACTCTCTCCATAAACCCTTATTACTTCCGTAATCTCTTCTAAATCTATGTATAAGTTTTTCACTTCTATTTTTAGGCTTGGATAATTATATAATATGTTTTCTAATTCTTTATACTGAGCCATAAATCCCCCTTTATTATTATGTCTACACTATGTACTTACTAAATCACTCTAATCTACTTGTATTTTACAAAACCCCTCTGCTCCTCTTATACCAAACAACATAATACATAAGCTGGCCAACGCTTTACGAGTTTTATTATCTAATTCCTGTATTTTGACCTTCTCTAACTTTTCCATTTTTCTTATGCTCTTCTTTGATACAATATACTTCTTCCTAAGTAAACTCCCCTTATCTTCTAAAATATCTAGTATATCATCTACATACTTTATAATTTCTAAATTATGCTTAATACATGCTATTGTCTTTTCTCTAGTGCTACCCTTTTCTATCTTTACTCTATTCATTAGTTGAAGGGTCTCATGCTTTTTTATATTGTAGCCCTTTAATAAATTAATAGTATGCCGTTCAAAATAATTCATCTCTCTTCCCCTCCCTATATTGCTAGATTTAATAACTGACTTATTTCATTATCTAAGTCTCTGATAAAATCCCATCTTACATTTCCTGTATCATATGCTCTTCCTTTTCTAATATATCCTTGTTCGGCTATTCTCACTCTTCCCCATTTGCTTTTTCGAATCTCCCTAAACGCCTTTATTTCTATCTGCCTTATCTTATGTCTTGTCTCCCCTAGTACCTTCCCTATCTCTTCATATGTATAGCATTTCCCATCACTAAATCCATATCTAAGCCTAACTATTTGTAATGCCTTAGGATTAATATTTTTACTACTCACAAGCATCTTCTCCACCTGCTTATAATCTTCCTTGTTTGCTATACTCTCTTCTATACCTGGATAAATATCCTCGTCAGCTAACGTCTCTTGCAGTTCTATGTCATTATCAATGCCTGGTACCATAGTATTTAAACTATAAACTTGCATGCTCTTATTATTTATCTTATTTCTTGTAGGGTACATGAACCGATGCATAGCCTTATATATCCAATAGTACGCATACGTAATAAAAACTGCTTCCGTCTCTTCATTATATTTTTCTACAGCTTTTATTAATCCTATATACCCCTCTTGAATTAAGTCCTCTTGATCTATAGCATTATCACGACCAGTAAAGAACCGTTTGGCCACTTTATAGATAAGTGCTTTATTTTGTTCTAGAAGCAGTTGTAAACTCTCACTATTACCTTGCTTATATAATTGTATCAACTCTTCATTAGTCATTTATTCACTTCCTCTTATCCTCAATAAAAAAACAGCCATAAGAAATAACTAAGCTCGCAATTTTGCGTAGTCAATCATTTCCCATGCCTGTTATAGCTTCCCTCAAAAGACTATTTTGAGAGGGTACTTCTCATTATTCATTTAATTTAATTGTACCATACCACCTAAACTAAGTACATTTACTTGTCAAATAACTATTTGTTATACACATAGCTTCTCTATTTTATATAATTGTTTAGCTCTTCTACTAGTTTATAAACACTAGTACTAGGATTTTGATGATGTACTATCCCTATATTGCTACACTTACTCTCTAGTTTTTTAGCATTTTTAATTGCAGTAAGTTGTTTTCCTAACAGTAACTCACAAATATTATGTGTATTTTTCTTATATGCTATTCCATATTCTTTTTTCATTAAATTATCTAACTTATTAAATACCAAACCTCTTGGCATTTCGTTGTCAAAATATTGGAAATGCAATAAATACCAAACTTCAAAACATTCATTACTGTATGCTACTTTAATATTATTCTTATGAGCTAATTCAAATGCTTGATTATATGTAGAAATCTCAAAACTATCTCTATCAAACACACACCATACTTGGTCGAATATTATCTGTTTTTCTTTTTCTATTTTTTTCTTAATAGCTATAGCTTCTCTTACTAGACTTAATGTATTTTTACCTTCCCCACATATATCAATATTAATTTCTTGCTTACAATTTTCCTTATACCATTCAAAATAATTAGGTTCTGTTCTAGCTCCCTCACAGACTATCAATATATAGGGCAAGACCTTTTTTCTTTTACGTTTCCTTTCTAATTCCTTATCTTTTCTCTTATGATGAAGATTATCCGTTCCCATTTACTATTCTCCTTCATTAAAGTCTAAGGTATGGAATGGCTCCATATCTTCCCCTTAAGTAATCTTTATCTAACAATGCATCTTTTCGTACATGCTCTTCAAAATCTATTAATGCAGTTAATTCAGATTCACCATATTCATTTTTCTCTACAAACCAAAATTGGTCTCTCCTAAAGCTTTTATCTCCTAAAATATTGACATCATGTGTGGTCATAATAAATTGAGCATCTTTGTTAATTTGATTTTTTACAATAAATCTTAGCAATCCTAGTACAAGCTTAGTATGTAAACTATTTTGAATCTCATCAATAAACAGAACTCCTCCACTGAAGATAGTATCAATGATAGGTCCTGCTAACTCAAATATTTTTCGGGTTCCTCTTGATTCCATGTTAAATTTACATGTTTCTAAGCTAACTATTTTTTTATTTTCATCGTATTTCTTATGTACTGTGGATACATGTTGAGCAATTATCTCTAACCTCTTATCCTCATTATCCTGTGCTACTTCCTCCTGCAGCTCATCTAATAACTTTCTAGCTATCTTCATTGGTAGTTTATCGATAATCTTCTCTAAACTAACATTTTCATCTTCTAAAATAATATCCTCAATACCTACATCTATCCCCTTAATTAAGTCCATTAAAACTTGTCGTTGTTGTTCATATTTATTTCCCTCATTTTTTAAAATACTCAAGGTAGTGTTAACATATTTATCGTCTAGACTTGAAATTATATGTACATTCCTAAACCATTTAATTAATTCATTTGAAATTTCTCCATTAAACTGGGCACATACAGAAAGGAATAATGCATTCTCTCTCACTGCACTTTGATAATTCCTTCCTTCTTTAAATTTTTCCCCTAAGCTGATTTTCTGACCTTCTCTTATAAATAGCTTAGACTCTCTGGAACTATAACGTGCAAATAACCATTCACTTACTATTTTTTCTTTGCAAGCTTCAAATCCATATCTATAAATAACCCCTTTTTGATTAAAAACTACTTCTAATAAAGATGGTTCATTTTCAGTTAAAGTACTAAATTTAAAAGGATTTACTTTAATTTTTTCTCCTTGTTGGGTATCTTTTGATGAATTAATAACAAACCACTTTAAAAATGTTATAGCTTGTAGTATATTACTTTTCCCCGAAGCATTTGCTCCATAAATTATAGAATTTTTAAGAATATTATGTTTCCCTACTTGTTTCACCTGTTCTTTTTCATTAGTAGCATCTTTTGATGCAATCATACTAAGTACATTTTCTTCTTTAAAGGATGCAAAATTTTTAATAGTTAATTCGATTAACATATGTTACCTCCTTAATTCCTTATTTAAAAAGCTATACTACATCATAGTAGCATAGCTTTAGATTTAAAACATTATTTTTGTGATTTTTTTTCATTTTTTCTAATTTAAATCCGTTTTTTATAATCAATATGGTTGAGAAAATTTTTCTGGAATATATTCATATTCAAATCTATCTTTCGATAATCTCCCATCTGTATGGTAGCAAGTTAGTATCTTAAAAATTTTTTTCTCTACCTCATCATATTCGTATTCGATTCCCCACTTTAAGTCTTTAACCTTTTTCATCTTTACTTCACCTTCATTTAAAAGTTATTAAATTATATTCATATTTTTCTCTTTCTAATCATTTCTTTCAAAAAAGCTCTTGATGCAAGTACCAACCAATACCTATATCAAGAGCTTCAAAAATGTCTTTATTCATTAATCTTATCTCTTTAAGTACTTTTCATTAATAAAATTAACACGTCCTTATTAATATTTTCATTTCAAGTTTTTTCAAGTTCACCTATACAACTTTTTTTATGGGGTTTTATAAGGTAGGCTTTTGAATGTCAAGTTTTATTTGTTTTTCATGTTAGGTTTTGTGAGGTCTTTCTCCTAGATACAGGCTATTTTTTAACCTCGCCCTAATCTCATCCTTACTAATTATTTTATATAAGGTTTTATAAGGTAGGCCATTCTCACTTTTTAGTATTTTATTGAAAGGTAACGTTACCTTTTAACGTTACTTTATTACTAGCATTTACAAGCACATTTTATTGCTCTACGCCATAATTTACCATACTTTATATACATAAAAAACGTTGCATTTATCTACATTACAACGTTCCAAATAATATGGAGCGTTCCGTTAAAAATATGGAACGTTCTGTTACTAAATAGCCCCGAAGCAGCAGGCTACACCTTTACAAAACCTTGACATTTCTCAACAATCTAACTTTAGTAAATCTTAGGGTTTCTTAGGTTCTAACCTTAGTAAACCTCAGTATGTAAATAGAACACTCCCCCTCAATATACTCCATCCGTTACCGACATTTATGTTAGCAAATGTTAGCATCTTAATTAAATTTGACAGGTGTCCTTTAAGGTCTTTAGTTATTATGCATTTCAAGTTTTTCAATCTCCAATGTCAACATTTGTCAACATCACCCCTCTTTTTAAGGGGCTAAAAAGGCTAAATTATTAACCCTTAACGATTAAATTCTCTACTTCTTCATTCTGAATATCTTCATCAATATAATCCATTACATATCTCTCCTATTTTTACTTTAAATTTTATTTATTCTATAAAGGATACATATGTTCAATATCTACTTGATACAAATGTTCCTATTCTTAATGTCCCCTTCTAATAAAATAAAGGAGGCATAACACCCCCTTTAAGTTTAACTACTGGCTATCAATTCTATAATCTATTGCATAAGGCTTATTCTCATACTTTTTTAGTTCAGGTGGCAGTGCACCAAATATACGCTTCCTATGTCTTAACATATAACACTTTTCTAGTTCTGCTTCACGCTCTAACTCCACATATCTTGCTTCTGTAGGAGTTGCCTTATTATGTTGAACCTGGAACATCCTATTTTAACCCCATGCATTTGCATATGGATGCGTATCATAAACTTGTCTTAAAAAGCTGACTTCCGTTTCTGTTTGATAAGGACTTATATACAACCCATGCCCCAAAGGCTTTAACTTATTAAGTTTTGCTTTTATTTTGTCTATATTTGCAATATCTGTAAACGTAATATATCCTTCTCTATTAAAAGACTCCGCACCCTCATAATTCATGCCTGGTACTATCTTTGCTTCTGCTCGATCCAGTTCCTTTTTCGCACGTAATTTAGCATACATTCTAATTAACGCCATAACCTCTTTATTATTCTTATCCATAGCCAAATCTTCAATTATTAATGTCAATTCATCACTTGTTAAACTCATTACAATATCTTTTGCTAACTGTAACCTATGACTAGGTAATTCCATATTTAATAAGTCCACAGCAAGTACATCTTCATTGCTAAGTGTAATAAGGGCATCATACTTAGCAGATATAGCTTTAATAATGTTTTTCTGAACATTATATTTTTCTTGATAAAAGGCTCTAGCATCTTCAAGCAATTTATCTCTTTGTACTTCAAGTTCTTTTATCCTTAGAGGGTATTTAGTTTGCTTCAGCTCTTCTCTAATAGCTTTTCCTCTTGCTTTAAACTCTTCGAATTTAGGATTAATATCTTGACAGGTTTCACTTAGTGCCTGTTTTTGTTCTTCCTGTAACTTTTGAATTGCTTCTTTTAATTTACTCATTTTTATTTTCCTCCTAGTTTTTACAAAATAAAAAAACACGAGAATAATTAATAGAACGAACCTTTTCGCTATATCAATTTATTCCCGTGCCTTTTCTGTTGGCTTCCCTAACTGACCACAAAATGGTGGCGAGCTAGAGGGTACTTCACGTGCCGTATTTATTTATCTCTATTATACCATTTCACAGAGGGGGTATACAAGCTAAAACCTATGTTTTTCAAGGGCTATTCAGCATTTATATATATGTTTTTATGCCCTTTTTTGACCTGTTCTTTGCCTATTTTGATAATTTTTAACCCACTTAATGCCTGCAAAGCACGTTGTTTTTCTTCTTCATTTTTATACGATATTTTTATTTTTAGCATTAGCTATCCCCCCTATAAATGCCTTAATCATATGTAAATGTCTTAGATTATCAATTTTATTTAACATGTAAATAATGTCCTTTATTAATTGTTCTTTCATATTCTACCTTAGCCTTTCTTAGCATTCTAATGTTAGCATTTGTTAATATAAATTCCTTTTTAGGGGCTCCGAAAACTCCGGATACCTTGTACAAATCTTGTACTAACCTTAACATTTCTTAACATACATTCTCTTTTTAGGGATGCCGAAATCTTCCCTTTTAGGGCAGCCGAAAAGGCCGAAATGTATATTTTCTCAACATTTTACACTTGATTTATTTCAGCTCACACGATAGAATTAAATCGCCAAATCTAATTTTCATGTGGGCCTTTAACTAAGTGTTGTATTAGTTAAGGGCTTTTTTCTTTTCCAATAAATCTAATAACATCATCGCCGCTCTGTCTGCCTGCTCCTCATACTCACTATGTTTTTCACTGAATATAGTATTGCCTTTATCGCTATGTAAATAAGCATGAGCCATTTCATGAGCTAATGTATATCTCATTTCTTCTATACTTAATCCTTTTCTGATTGCTATGGTTTTTCCGACCATAAGACCTCTTGCTCTGCTCTTGAATGGCTTTATTATAATTTCTAAGTCTTTTCTTTTCCCTAGGTCCACTAGCTCTGCTATTACTGAATCTTTTTCTACTACTTCACATAAACTCATATTCATCTACTCCTTTTTCTCTCTACAAGGTGTCTTTCAATAAGATAAAATATTTCTGTTATCTTTTCCATGTCTATACCTGGATTATTTTTTAATCCTTTCAATAGCCTCTTGGATAATCTCATGTATTTCTTCTATAGTTTTTCCTTCTACTGCTTTCTCAAATGCTTTTAACAACTCATTTGCTTCATTTGTACTCATATGTATCTACTCATTTTCATTAATTAATTTATATAAGGTTCATTCCCTCATAGCCTATATACGAACTACACTACCTTTAGTTAAGCCCATTAGGAAAATACAATTTAAATGGTTGTGGTGCCTGCTGAATAATATTGTTATCCAGTAACCATTGTACGGTTGGGTCATGTCGCTTCATCTTCTCTAAATCAACCATTATTTTTAGGTGTGTAGTTGGGTCTACGTAGCAGTTGTCCCTTATGGACACTTCATGTATAAGCACTGCATATCCTGCAAGAATATCTTGTAAAAATGCCCCATTTTCTTCCCATGTTTTCTTTAGTTGTTCCATTCTCATGGTTACTTTGTACAAGGTATTAGGCTTACTGCTTTCCTCAACTATCATTTCAAAGTCGTATCCATCATTTATTTGTTTCATATGTAACTTACTCCTTTATAAATTCCATTCTTTTTTCAACTTATCATTAATAAATTGCATTAACTCTGTATCACCTGTTGCACTATCTGGGTGAAAGTATTTTGCTAATATCTTAAAGCATTTTCTTAACTTAACTTTATCCTCTTCATTGTAGTTACTACCACTATTCTCTTGATAACTACTGTTGTAGTTACCTTTAAAATAATCTTGGTAACTATATGAATTGTAGTTACTCTTAAATTGTTCATAGTAACTATGATTTTTCTTTAATACTTCCAAGTATTCTGCATTTCTCAATGTACCAAAAACATCATAGCAACGATCATATGTATTACTACCATAAGTATTTTCAAATTGTGCTCTAGCTTCTGCGTATTTTCGGGTTATTTCACTATGTTTTTGACTTACCTTATATTCTTCCGTCTGCGTGTACTCTGCCCTTATACGCTCATATAGTGGCTCTAGCTTAGTTTCCACAATATCATACAGTTTATCCCACGGTATACCTGTTTCATCTGATATAGCCTGCAATTTTCCTTCTACATACTCATAGTAACCATAATTAAACATATCGTAATAACCAATAGTTCCTAAGCTCCACTGTTTAGCCTTAATCTTACCATCTACCCTGTAACTTTCTCTAAGTGTTATTTTATAGGCTGTTTTAATGGGCCTTTCATATCTATCATCTGAAAAACGATAACTATAAATAACTTCACCATTAAAACTCCAACTATAGACTTCTATTTCCTTATGTGCTCCATATGGATTAGACTTTTTATTTTGTATCTCTTGCACTATGCAATACACATCTTCACTCCCTTTGTAGTTACTTGATAAATTTATGTATTAACTACAGTTCTTTTCTTATTCCTCAATCATATGCCCCATACTCTGCATACCCTCACCTACTCTACCCCCTCCAATAATAAGTCTAAATCCTTGTTAGCTTCATTTGAAACCTTTAGCCCTACATTCTCATTAGGTAACTCAATCAAACGCACTGATGAGCTTATTTGGTTTATTGTAGACGCATCATATTTCAAGTCTTCCATTTTCTTTTTACTGGTTATTATCGTTACCTTTCTCATATCAGTTCTCTTACTAATTACCTCATACATTAAAGTACTAATATAATCCGTCACTTTTTCAGTTCCTAAGTCATCAATAATTAATACTTTGGCATTAGTAAGTACACGTAATTTATCATCAACTATAGGATTTTCTTTACTAGACTGCCTCATTGCCCTTTTGTATTCTTCAAAAAACGTGGTAGCTTTAATAAATTTTGGTGATTCGTTGTACTGCCTTATTAATGCATTTGCAAGTATTGAAGCCAGAAGCGTTTTTCCTGCTCCCGAACTAGGGCTATAAATATACAGCCCTACCCCTTTGTCAACAAACTTTCCAAAATTCTCAACAAAACGTGTAACCTTTTCTTTAGCATTTCTAGCTAACACCTTATCCATGTAAATTTCTGGCCTAAAATCCTTCATCCTAACATATCTATGAGCTTCTGGTATTCCTGTTCTACTGGTGCTTTTATCATAATCAACCTGTAACTGGACATGTTCATAAATCATGTTATTATCATTTTTTATTTCATATATTCTACACTCTTTCCTTATTCGAACATTAAAAGGTGTATCTATTGGTGCATTTTCATAAGGATATAAAGGATTCCCTTCATCATCTAATCTATCAGAATGGAAGGTCTTCATCTTCTGGGTCTGTTCTGTAGTATGCTTCCAACTGCTCTGGTGTAAATCTTGTGTTATCATATTCCACCTCTTCCTTACTTTGACTTACTGTTTCTTGACTTACATTTTCATCTAGGTAATCTATATAACCACCATTCCAAAATGTACCCTCATTCTTATACTGTAATGTTGCAAATCCATTAGCTCGTGTATCTTGTACATACTGGTTATATCTTTCAATGCATCTTATAAGTTGCTCCTTACCATACTTCTCTATCAGCTTTGGCAGTTTCTTATCTGCTACAGATTTATTTTTATTACCTGGATATAGCTTTCTAATCTCTGATTTATCTGTTTCTAAATGACTATATATATTTTTATTAACATTATTATCATTATTAACATTATTGTTTGTTTTCTTTGTTGTTTCCTGACTGTTTCCTTTATGTTTCTTTACTGTTTCCTCACTGTTTCCTTGTATCTGATAAATATCATATTTTACAATGGTTATAACTGTTTTCTTTTTATCACTTAAGTATGTAATCATGCCATCACTTTCTAAGTCACTTAAAAACTTCTTGGTTTTCTTCGTACTCCATCCCCATCTATCTGACAATTGCCTTAATGATGTAATCTTGCTACCTCTTGATACAGTGGTGAGTGTACCATCAAACATAATCTTATTTTCCTTATGATTAACTAAGAGCAACAAATCAATCCATGCTCTTGCTTTATCAAAAGGTTTCTCTTGCCACAACCAATGCTCTTGTAAGGTTCTATAGACACTAATCCATCCTGTATCCAAACCATCACCTACTTTTAAAACTCTTGGCCAACACTATTGTTTAGCCATTCCTCAAACCTACTTATAGGAATTAGTGTTCTGTTTCCTACTTTTATACAAGGGAACCTTTAGACTTGCAAAGCTGTCTAGCCTTATTTTCGCCAATTCCCATAACTTGGGCCAGTTCTTTAACACTTAAAGTTCTTCTTTCAATATTTTTCTTCTGCTCTGCAACCTTTTCAGTAAGATCTTTTACTTTATCACTCATTAAATGTCCTCTCCTTTCAACAACTTCATCATAATTTGAAGTTGTACTTTAATCTGTCCAGCATTGCCCTTAATTGCAAATGGCATTTAATCAACTCCTTTAATAACGTAATTTTGCGTAGTTACAACTGTACCTGTGGGTACGCTTGTCCTCGGTGCGTAGATATAGGTATCTTGATAGGAGCACCTTTTGATTCCCCCGAATTGGGGAGTAAGTTTTTAGATAGGTTCAACATAGTGTACAAAGGTGCCTCAAATTCGAGGCAGGGGTGCGTCAGATTTGACGCAGGGTAACTAAATTAGGTTAGCCTTAATCTTCACTAAAGAATAATGTTTGTACATCTGTATTAAGTGCTTTTGCAATCTTAATCATTAACTCTCTACTTGGGTTAGTGCATCTTCCACTTTCCAAGTTACCTATGTGTTGTTGTGTTACTCCAACCTTCTCAGCTAGGTCCTTCTGTTTAATACCTAATTCAATTCGTCTTAATTTAAGTTTTAAGTTCATTCTATCACCTCACTTTTTACCACCACCAGTGGTTGTAATATTTTTATACCACTGATAGTGTGTTTAGTCAACTATTTTTTCATTTTCCTACTATCATTTTCCCACTTATAGTGGTATATTAAGATTATAATTAATAGGGAGTGAGTATATGAATGAATTATTAAATGAAATAAAGCCTCTAAATATTCCAACTCGTATAAAAGCTTTAAGAAAAGCCAAAGGACTAACTCAAAAGGAGTTGGCTAAACAAGCAGGCGTAAGCTTTAGTATGGTAAGCAAAATTGAAAGTGGTGAGCGAAACAACCCTTCACTTGAAATACTCGAAAAAATAGGAAATGTAATAGACTTAACATTAGATGATTTATTAGGCAATAATTCTTTACACAACCAAATAATCGCTGAGGATATCGCATTTTTAACAGAGTTCTTTAAAAGTTGCAGCTCTGAAGAAAGTAATCTAGTTTTAGATATTATTGATTCTATTTGTTTATTATTACGAAGCTACCCTACTAGATATGAAGATCTTGAACATTTAAAGCTTTGCTCTATGTATATTGGAATGATTCGTGCACTTTCTACCCACCTCGAAAATGTATGTTTTGAATCTTTATTACTTCCTGATGAAGATATGACTAAAAAACTTTTTAGCACCTACACCAAAGAAAAAGAACTAATTAATAGCATTTTAGATTCTATTTTTGAAAACTATCTAGATAAACTGGTTGCCAATAAATCAACTCAAACTTCAAAAGATTATATTAAACCGTCTTCTGAAGATCCCGTTATAACTTGATATTACTTTATCCCTTTACGAACTAATCAATGCTAGAATTTCAAGTTCTAAGCAATTATCTTCATTAGACAAAATCGTATTAAAAAAACATCAAGATATGATTTAACAAGAAGATTCCACAGCAGATTAAAAGCCATCAGTAAGGTCAACACCTGCAGGTGTATAGCAGAATGCTCCCCACCTAAACTGTCAATTTGACGAACTAGCCCAACGGAATTTTTCGTTCAGCTACCACTCCTATACAATATGACACGCTAGGAAGTTTTACTTCTAGTCGTATAGGTCACGGGAATTTTCCCTTCACCTTTCGACACTTTTGCCAAAACTAACTGACATTCAGTAGGTCAGTTAGTTTTGCGAATGGAATTTTCCTGTGGTTAAATTCGGAAAGCAGAATTTTCTGCCGTCCTCCAAGTGTAAGAAAGTACAGATTTGTACAGTCATTCGTCACTTCGGGCATAACGTATATCAAATCAATCTGTAGGTACTGTGTTTATATCCATAGTGCCTACAACTATGTAAAAGAGTGTAATAAACAAAAAAATATAAACCTATCAAAGAAAAACCAAGTACGAAAGGAATAATGGTTGTGAAAGATATAGTTGAAAAATTAATAGAAAAATCTAAAGAAGCCTTCATTATGGCTATAGAGATATATAATAAGCCCACTATTCATTACAGAATAGAAGGCTTTAGTTTTTTTATATGTAACGCTTGGGAATTGATGCTTAAAGCTCATATGATAAATAAATTTGGATACCCTAGTATTTATTACAAAGACAACCCTAATAGAACTATAACTTTAGAAAAATGTATTGAACAAATTTTTACTAACAACAAAGCGCCTTTACGTCTAAACCTTGAAAAAATTATAGACCTTAGAAATACTAGTACCCACTTTATTACCGAAGAATATGAGATGGTTTATATCCCACTCTTTCAGTCTTGTGTTTTTAACTTTAATGAAAAGATGTCTGAATTTCATAATGTGGACATGACTGAACTTATTCCACAGAATTTTTTAACCCTTTCCGTAAGTATGAAATCACTTGATGTCAATGAAATCAGGGCAAAGTACCCTATTGAACTTGCTGATAAACTCATTAATACTAATTCAACTATAACCGAAATGATCTCTGAAAATAATCAAGGTTTTGCTATTAGAGTTGAACATTATCATTACCTTACCAAAGATAAAAACAAAGCAACATCACATGTTTATATTGATAAGAATGCAGCTACCCCTGCAACTATTATTAAAGAATTAAAAGATCCTAATGATACTCATAAATATACTGCTAAAAATTGCATTAAAGAAATTAATAAACGATTGAAGAAACTCGGTATTTCTTTAGTCTTTAACATGCATCACTTTAAGTTATTCTGTAACTATTATGAGATAAAAACTAATCCTAAGTTATGTTATACATATAAGGTTACTTCTAACCCTACTTATAGCTACTCCATGCAAACCATTGAATTAATCGTAGAAGAAATAAAAAAAGATCCTATCAATATAATAGGTAACTTGAAAAATAGGCAAAAAAAATAAGCCAACCCCAGGGGCAAAGGAATTCTTAGTCACATGGACCTACTCTCATTCGAGAACCCAGCCTACATCCTTCACGAGTTAACTTACTTATATAATAATATTATATGCTTCACTTGTCAAATTATTTACTCTACAAACAAATCTTTCTACGAATTTTAATAAAAATTTTTTATTATAAAATCTATAAAGGAGCAATAATACATGTCTGAAGAAAAGAAAAAAAAGAAAAAACGTTCTAAAGCTAATGGAGAAGGTACAATATGGACTGAGCAAAGAAACAGTAAACCCTATTACAGAGGAGCATATGTGATAGGCTATGACGATAAAGGTAAACCTATTAGAAAGCTATTTTCTAGTTCCAGTAAGCAAGTAGTCATTGATAAGATGGCCGAATATAGGACACAAAAAAATGCAGGGTTAATTTCATCAGATGACAAAATAACTCTGCAGCAGTGGTTCCATATTTGGCTATTTGAATTTAGAATTAACGACCTCAAAGATACATCATTTGAACGCTATGAGGGCATTTATAGGAATTATATAAAGAATAGCACCCTAGGCAAGAAAAAGCTCACAGATATTCGCACAGCAGATATACAGGCCTATTATAATTCACTTATAGAACAAGGGCGTACTTCTAATGTAGTTAAAACTCTAAATAAGCATCTACGGACTTGTTTAAATGATGCCATCAAGCAAGGATATATTACGCGAAATTACTGCTCCCTTGTTACTATTCCTAAAACAGAAAGTGAAGAATGCGATAAGGAGAAAGAAATAACATTCTTTACACCCGAAGAACAACAAATCTTTTTATCTTCATTAGAGAAACATAGAAATAAAGCCTTGTTTATACTTGCTCTTGGAAGTGGTTTAAGACTTGGCGAACTCATGGCTCTAAAATGGGAGGATATAGACCTAGATAATAATATGATTAATATTACTCGTGCAATCTCTCAAATCTCTAAAGTTGGAAAAGATGGTTCACGCACATGGTCCATATTAGAACACCCCCCAAAAACTAAAAGTAGTATTAGAACTATTCCTATTCCAACTAAGGTTAAAGATGCCCTTAAAACTCATAGAGCTCAACAAAATAAAGAAAAACTTAAACATGGAGAACTCTATCAAGATAACAACCTAGTATTTTGTACCGAATTAGGTAACTATATTGATACTCGCAACTTAACTAGATCATATGCAAGAGCCCTTGTTAAAGCAGGAATACCTCATAAAAAATTTCATTCTATGAGACACACCTATGCTACAAGACTATTCGAAAGTGATGTTCCTATTAAAACGGTTCAAGCATTAATGGGCCATAGTGATATTGCGACTACAATGAATATTTATACTCATGTAATCCCCGAAAAAATGACTGATGAAGTCCAAAAACTAAATGCATTATTTAGCTAGGA
Source organism: Zhenhengia yiwuensis (assembly GCF_014384995.1). Lineage (GTDB taxonomy): Bacteria > Bacillota > Clostridia > Lachnospirales > Cellulosilyticaceae > Zhenhengia > Zhenhengia yiwuensis. Next base: position 16,515 of record NZ_JACRSY010000032.1, read on the forward strand.
TTTATTTTTTTATTTTCTACTACACACTTACTACACATTTTCACTCTATTACACACTAGATTTAAAAAAGAGGTAAGCACTCTATCTATTGATAGTCAAAGCTTACCTCTTTCTTATAACACACGCGGTAGGATTCGAACCCACGACATTCTGATCCGAAGTCAGACGCTCTATCCAGCTGAACTACGCGTGCTTATTTAGTTACCTAATTATTGTAGCACTTTTTAGTAGCCACTTCAATATGAATTGACAGAGTTTTGATACTCAATTAGTTAAGCATTTTTTTATTAACACACCACCCTTGAACAATTTAAAATTACATTTTTTAACTCCTATTGAATTACAAATCTCCAATTAGGATACACTCTTTAAAAATAAATCAGATTATTATCTCGTTCAAAGGAGGTTCGTAATGGTAATTTTATTATGGCAACTACTCATTTATGTAAGTATCATAGGTTTCGGTCTATCAAAAGGCAAAGAAGGTACTACTTGTACTAGTGTTATATGGGCTCTATTTTGTATGACTTTTGTACTTACTCCTGAATTTGTACTCTTTCAACTCATCCATATCCTCATAGCATTCTCCATAGGTTTTATTATAGGTATCATAAGAGACCAAATAGTTTTATGGCTCCATAAATAAAAACATAAAAAAGGCATAGATTGATTAATTAGTCCATGCCTTTTTTATGTTAAATTTTATTCTTCTCATTTCCAAATCTTATCAAATACAGCAAGGTGGTCGATACTACCATTCATTTGATCTGTTACATAACTTGCTATCAGTACACCTGTAAATAAGTTAGCAAGTTCTTTAGCATCATCTTTTAATGCAACTTCATTATTCCCTTGAGCTGTCTCACAGATCTTTTCAAAGAGATTATGAAGAGTTAAATTATTATAATAAGCATACTCTTCTTCTTCAATACCATTAAAGAAGTAAACAAATTCAGCATCAATAAGCTTCATTTCATTATTTTCTTCTCCTACACCGAGTAAAAAGCTTATATAACTATCTACAAAACGGCTGTATTGTGTCTCTTCATTGAACCACTTATAAATTTCTCTAATCTTTTCTTCAAAAGATAAATCCTCTGGCCATTGTTTCATACGGAGCGCGATACGGATTGTAAAAATCCTCAAGAAGTAATGGAATACATGGTCTTTAGTAGAAAAGTAATTGAAGAAAGTTCCTCTTGAAATTTGAGCACGGCTACAAATTTCATCTACAGTGATAGAGGAAAAATCCTTTTCCTTAAGTAAATGGCTTACTGCTTTTAAAATAGTCGTCCTCGTTTTTACAAAGTTAATCTTTCTTAAAGGAAAACTCTCTAATGATTCGTACATAATTAACTCCTTTCAATTCTACACTTCATGTTTTCCTTTAAAGTATGGTCCATTTTAAATTTTCTATTCATTTTTAAAGAAATATTTTTTATATCCACTAAGCCGTTTTTAAGTATAAATAAAACTAGATTTTGGTAATAAATATTGATATATTATAATAATATGAAGGAGGTTTTATCATGGACGATTCTCTATTAGAGCAAAAGGCTGAACTTCTCAAAGCCTTAGCACATCCCGCGAGACTTTGTATTGTAGCTAATCTTTATTATAAAGGGAAATGTAATGTTACTAATATCCAGCACTGCATGTGCATGCCTCAATCTACCATTTCTCAGCATCTAGCCAAGCTCAAAGCTGCTGGCATTATCAAAGGTATACGTAATGGTCTGGAGATTGAATACCAAGTTGTAGATGAAGATGCTATTGGTATTATTAAGACACTTATACCTTGCACTAAAAACTTATAAGGAAGTTCTTATTAAATGAAACGAAAATTACTTTATACATTTATATTCTATATTATCTTTTCTACCTCGATTTTTGCTTCACCTTCACCTGATTTAATTGCTGAAGGGGCTATATTAATTGAGCCCCAAACTAAAACTATTTTATATAGTAAAAATAGCCATTCACGTTTCTATCCTGCTAGTACCACTAAAGTTCTTACTTCTCTTTTGCTTGTTGAATCCATGGATGAAAATGTAGTTATTACAAAATCACAAGATAGTATTCAAAAGGTTCCTTCAGATAGTAGCCATATTGGACTTTCAGTTGGTGATCAATACGGATATAAAGATGGTATTCATGCTATTATGATGGGCTCAGATAATTTTGTTTCTCATGATATGGCCCTCTACAATGCAGGCAGTATTGAAAGTTTTGCTCGTAAAATGAATGAAAAGGCTCAAAGTTTAGGTGCTACTTCTTCTCATTTCGTGAATCCTCATGGCTACCATGACCCTAATCACTATACAACACCTTATGACCTATCTCTCATTACAACAGCAGCTTTTAATAATCCTATAGTCAGCCAAATTGCAGGAACTCCTCTTTATGATTTTCATGTTCTTAATAAAGGTACAGTCTTACCTCTAAAACATACTGCAGCTTTCTTTAAAAAAGACTCTCCTTTTTATAATGAACATGTCATAGCTGCAAAAACGGGTTATCATACACCAGCTGGACGTACACTTGTAGCTAAAGCCAAATATGATGGTTTGGACCTAATAGCTGTTGTTATGAAGTCTAATAATCCAGGTCACTTTGAAGATATCAATAAACTTTTTGAATATGGTAGTAGTAATTTTAAAGCTATAAAAGATGAAAATGGAGACCTGATACTTCAAAATACCTCCTACTCTTCTTGGGGGCAACCTTATGTGGAAACTGCTCTTATCAATGGTTGGTTAAAACCTACGACAAAAAGTTATATGGACTCTACTACAGGTCATACTTTTCTTATGATGTTAGAACGTATGCTTCCTGACAACCTCCAATATACATTTGTACCTTATGCACTTCCAACTAGCCCTGTTTATAGAATTAACCAACCTATCTCTTATGCAGAAAGCTTAAAAATCTTAAACTCTATCACAGATACACTTAACATAGGTACCGGTGCTGTAGAGGTTACACGCCCAAGTAGTACATCTCCAGACAGTAACTTAACCTTAGAAGAAGCTACTTATCTTATAGATAAACTTAGCACCCTACTTCTCCAATATGGGCCTATCCATCCAGGCCTTTATAAATAAAAAGAAAAAGTCATTCTCTTATATAACGAAAGGGAGTTTCCTAAAACTGACTATCTAGTTTTAGGAAACTCCCTTTTTATTTAATCTCATCTCAATCTTTCAGTGTGTTACCATCAGCATCTGCAGGCACTTGACCTGATAGAATTAAAATAGCATCAATAAATGGCCAGATTGCACCTATACCACAAGTAAGACAACTTACAAGAAGTTGTGCAACACCTATAGAAGTATAGCCTAAGTAAAACCTTCCTACTCCAAATCCTCCTAAGAAAAGTTGTAGAAGGCCTGCTACTAATTTAGATTTACGATTATCTACTGGTGCATATTGAGGCTGTGCATTATAACTTGTGTATTGCTGATCAGGTTCTGCTCCATATATACTTGCACCACACTTACTACAAAATTGATCCTCATCTCTTACTTCTGTTCCACATTTTGGACAAAACATTTTTATTCTCCTCCTTATAATAATATCCCTTTAAACATCTTCTTCAATAGCCATTCTAATAAGCTATCATGCTTATACGTTCGATCAATAATCCTCTTAACTAAAGTATATAATTCACTAATGAGGATACACCCTCCTAAGCCTAGCCATATGTAAATCAAAGGATTTTGATAAAACGCTTCGACAAATTGACCTTGTTTTAACTTATGGAGTGCTCCTAATATATTGCATCCTAAGCATTTAAACCCCAAAGCATCAAATATACAAGTGGTTTGATTATGACTTAGTACACTTACTACCATCATTATAATCGGTGCCCCAATAAGTGTCACGCTAGCTACCATAAGCTTTAACTTTGTTATTTTCTTTAACTTCATATCTAATAAGCAATAAGAGCAAATACCATAAATAGAGCAGGAATTACTCCTATACATCCTAATACAAGTCCAGCTATAGCCATACCTTTACCACTAGGATACTTAATGCCTATGACACCAAATACAATAGCTAAAACAGGTAGTATAAAACCAATAACAGGAAGGCAGCAAGATAATAAAAGACCTACAATCCCTAGACATAGGCTGGCAATACCATACCCCTGTCCTTGCGTGCTTTCCACTTCATGATGGTAGCTATTCTGACCACTATTTGATGTATACTGAGTTGGTACCGATTTATATTCTGTCTGATTTTGTCTTTGTTCTTGATCTTGATCCATTTCTACTCCCCCTTTACCTGATTTTATTGTATTATAAGTATAAAGTATTTTCAAATATTTTTTGACTAGTCAAACTTTTTAACCTTACTAAGGAGTATACTATGACCATTAAACCTGTCCAAAACCTGTTACATATAGGAAGACTTATGCTCTATATTCTAGTACTTCTATCACTTTATCTGCTTACAAAGACTCCCCTAAAATCTGAATCTATTTGTTACTGGTATAGCACCTATCATATCCTTTGTCCTATGTGCGGAGGCACTCGCTCCCTCCTTAACTTTATTACTTTTAATTTTTATGAAGCACTTGGCTATAACCCTATACTTACTCTTTTTGCCTATCCTTTTACTTTTGTACTCGTTATAGAAGACAGTATAGCTATTATTGCTAACAGCTTTTTTCATAAGCACTACACCTCTTGGCTACTCTATCTTATGCATCTTATTAATACGAGATTATTCTGTAGGCTTTTATTTATCACCCTAATCATACTTTATATGTTATGGGGATTTCTTCGTAACTTTATATAGACTAAAAATGCCATACAAAAAGAGGTTGCTAAGCAACCTCTTTAATACTTTATAATGTTTATTTTGTAATTCTTTCTACACCACCCATGTATGGACGAAGTACTTCCGGAATGATAACTGATCCATCTGCTTGTTGGAAGTTTTCAAGGATAGCTGCTGTCGTACGACCTACAGCAAGACCACTACCATTTAATGTATGGATGAATTGTGCTTTATCTTTAATATTATCTTTAAACTTAATATTTGCACGTCTAGCTTGGAAATCTTCAAAGTTTGAGCAGCTTGAAATTTCTACATAACGCCCATAGCTTGGCATCCAAACTTCAATATCGTATGTCATAGCTGAACTAAATCCTAAGTCTCCTGTGCAAAGTCTTACAACTCTGTATGGAAGGCCTAAAGCTTGAAGGATACCTTCTGCATCATTTGTAAGTGTTTCAAGTTCTTCATAAGAATTTTCTGGTCTAGCGAATTTAACCATTTCTACTTTGTTGAATTGGTGTTGACGGATAATCCCTCTTGTGTCACGTCCTGCTGAACCAGCTTCTGCTCTAAAGCATGCTGTGTACGCACAGTGTTTGATTGTAAGGTCTTTACCATCTAGAATTTGGTCTCTGTACATATTTGTTACAGGAACTTCTGCTGTTGGTACTAAGAAGTAATCTGTACCTTGCACTTTGAAAGCATCTTCTTCAAACTTTGGAAGCTGACCTGTACCTGTCATACTTGCTCTATTTACCATGAATGGAGGGAATACTTCTGTGTAACCATGTTTGTCTACATGCATATCAAGCATGAAGTTCATGATAGCACGCTCAAGTCTAGCACCTAAGCCTTTGTAGAATGTAAAACGAGCCCCTGTTACTTTAGCACCTTTTTCAAAGTCAAGGATATCTAAGCTTTCACCAAGATCCCAGTGCGGTTTAATTTCAAAATCAAACTCTCTTACATCCCCTACTCTTCTAAGTTCCACATTTTCTTCATCGCTTGCACCAACTGGTACTTGTGGGTTTGGAGTATTAGGAAGTGTAAGAAGGATAGTTTGAAGTTTATCATCCACTTCTTTGACTTGTTGGTCAATACCTTTAATTTCTTCTGAAAGCTCTTTCATTTCAGCAAGAACAGCTGTTACATCTTTACCTTCTTTTTTCATCATTGGTACTTGTTTTGATACAACGTTTTGCTTGTTTTTAAGTACTTCTACTTCTGCAAGAAGCTCACGTCTTTTAGTATCAAGTTCTAAGAACCCCTCTAAATCATAGTTACCACTTCTTTTACCTAAAGCTTCTTTTACTTCTTCAAAATTACTACGTAGTCTTTTAATATCTAACATGATTTCACCTCTTTAATAAAATTAACTAGTTATATAAAATAAAAAACGCCCTTTTACCCATATGGATAAAAGGACGATTGTAGACTCGTGGTACCACCTTTATTCATCAGCTTATACTGACCTCTCATTGCTATAAAGGGCAATCCCCTTCTGATTCATCACCAGCAACTCAGAAAGCGGAACACTTCAGTTTGTTTACTAGTTCACACCAACCACTAGCTCTCTTAAAAACAATACATAAAGCTTTTCTTTCGTCATCATTTTTGTAACATTATAAAGTTTGTTATATTATAAGGCATCCATTTTGAAAATGCAACCAGTAATAAGATAAAATATTTTTTATTTAATGTGTATACTTCCTTTTATATCTGTCTATACTATCATTGTACCAAGTGTGAGGTACATCGCTAAATCCCCCCTCAACCTAGATTTCCTCCCCCGAAGTCTAGGTTATTTTTTTGCCTTTTTATACATCTTGCTCAATGATACGTATCACGCGGCATGGATTACCTACTGCAACAGCGTTATCGGGAATATCTTTTGTTACGACGCTGCCTGCACCTATTACTACATTTCTGCCTATATTAACACCTGGGCATATAATGCTTCCCCCACCAATCCAAGTATTATCTCCAATAGTAATAGGATATCCCATCTCAACACCTGCAACACGAGGTGCTGCTTCTACAGGATGTGTTGCCGTATAAATCTGTACGTTTGGTGCAAACATTACATTATCTCCAATAGTCACTGTATTAACATCTAATATCGTACAGTTAAAGTTAGCATAGAAATTTTTTCCTACCTTAATATTATACCCGTAATCACAGCGGAAACTCGGCTCCATATAAAGGTCCCCTTCTGTCTGAAGCAGCTCTTTTAATAGCGCTGTAGCTTCCTCTCTCTGATCAGGTTCAAGATTATTAAATTTATGGCAAAGCATTCTAGCACGTTTTCTATCTGCTGTCAGTTCAGCATCTGAAGCATCATATCCTAATCCTTGTAACATTTTCTCTTTTTCTGTCATGTTATAACTCCTTTGAATTATCTTAAGTTTCCTTTCTATTATACTGCTTTTATAAAGTAGATATAATACACTCTTACATAATTCTTCTGTTATTTGAAAATAAGCCTTATAATTTTTACGTTATTTTTTTAACAAATTTTATTGACATATATCATATCCCATGTTATTATTATAAATGTAAACAGCATCAAATTCTAATCAACCACTTGATTTATAATAAATCAAGTTATATTTTTCACAATGGTTGTTAAATTTATAACCATCTTTGCCTAATTATTTTAACCACAGTTATAATTAGGCTTACTCTAAAAAATAAACACATTTATTATATGATCCAATTTCAGGGAGGAACTTATCATGGCAGAAAACAAAAAAGAACAAAAAACACCAGTTATCGATGCAAATGTAATGGTAAATGAATTAGTAAAAAAAGCTCAAGTAGCATTAGAACAATTTATGGAGCTTACCCAAGAACAAATTGACGAAATCACAAAAGCAATGGCTCTTGCTGGTTTATCAGCTCAAATGAAACTTGCTAGAATGGCAGTTGAAGAAACTGGACGTGGTATCTTTGAAGATAAAGTTACAAAAAACATTTTCGCTACAGAATATGTTTATCACAGTATAAAATATGATAAAACAGTTGGTATTATTAATGAAAATGAAGATGAAGGTTACATGGAAGTTGCTGAACCTCTTGGTGTTATCGCAGGGGTTACACCTGTTACAAATCCAACTTCAACAACAATGTTCAAATCTATCATCTCTATGAAAACAAGAAATCCAATCATCTTCGGTTTCCACCCATCAGCTCAAAAATGTTCATCAGAAGCTGCTAGAATCGTAAGAGATGCTGCTATTGCAGCTGGTGCTCCTGAAAACTGTATTCAATGGGTTGAATATCCATCAATCGAAGCAACTTCAGCTCTTATGAATCACCCAGGTGTAGCTACAATTCTTGCAACAGGTGGTCCTGGAATGGTTAAAGCTGCTTATTCAGCTGGTAAACCAGCTCTTGGGGTTGGTGCTGGTAACGTACCTGCTTTCATTGAAAAAACAGCTAACCTTGAAAGATCTCTTACAGACCTTATTCTTTCAAAATCATTTGATAATGGTATGATTTGTGCTTCTGAACAAGCTGCTATCATTGAAGCTCCTATTTATGATAAAGCTGTAGCTTACATGAAAAAACATGGCTGCTACTTCGCAACTAAAGAAGAAATCAAAAAAATCGAACCAGTTGTTATCAATCCTGAAAAACAAATGGTTAACCCAGATATCGTAGGTAAATACCCATATGAAATCGCAGCACTTGCTGGTATTACAATTCCAAAAGATACAAAAATCCTTTGCTGTGAAATCGAAGGTGTAGGCGCTGAGTATCCACTTTCAAGAGAAAAACTTTCTCCAGTACTTGCAGTAATTAAAGCTAAAGATGCTGCAGACGGTATTGATAAAGCTGCTCAAATGGTTGAACTTGGTGGTCTTGGTCACTCATCAGTTATCCATTCAACAGATGATGCTATCATTAAAGCATTCTCAGATAGACTTAAAACAGGACGTATCATTGTTAACTCACCTTCAACACACGGTGCAATCGGTGATATTTACAATACAAACATGCCATCTCTTACACTTGGATGTGGTTCATATGGACGTAACTCCACTACATCTAACGTAACAGCAATGAACTTAATTAATAAGAAAAGAGTAGCTATGAGACGTACAAATATGCAATGGTTCAAAATTCCAGAAAAAATCTACTTCGAACAAGGATCAGTACAATACCTTGCAAAAATGCCAGGAATCTCTCGTGCATTAATCGTAACAGACCCAATGATGGTTCAATTAGGTTATGTAGATAAATTAGTATACCAATTAAACAAAAATCCAAACAAAGTAGCTATTGAAGTATTTAGCGATGTTGAGCCAGATCCAGACCTTACAACAGTAAAAAAAGGTGCTGAAATGATGAACTCATTTAAACCAGACGTAATCATCGCACTTGGTGGTGGTTCTGCAATGGATGCTGGTAAAGCTATGTGGTTATTCTATGAACACCCAGAAGCTGACTTCGAAGGAATGGCTCAAAAATTCCTTGATATCAGAAAACGTGTTTACAAATTCCCAACAATGGGTAAATGCTCTAAATTCGTAGCTATCCCAACAACATCAGGTACAGGTTCTGAAGTAACATCATTCGCAGTTATCTCAGATAAATCTAAGAATATGAAATACCCTCTTGCTGACTACGAGCTAACTCCAGACGTTGCAATCATTGATCCAGAGTTCGTTATGACAGTTCCAGCATCAGTAACAGCTGATACAGGTCTTGATGTATTAACACATGCTATCGAAGCTTATGTATCTGTACTTGCTTCAGATTACACAGATGCACTTGCTATGAAAGCTATCCAACTTGTGTTTGAATACTTACCACGTTCATACAAATTCGGTGCTAAAGATCCAGAAGCAAGAGAAAAAATGCACAATGCTTCATGTATCGCAGGTATGGCATTTACAAATGCATTCCTTGGAATCAACCACTCACTTGCACACAAATTAGGTGCTGAGTTCCACATTCCTCATGGTCGTGCAAATGCTATCCTTCTTCCACACGTAATTGAATACAACGGTGAAACAACACCAACTAAATTCATGAGTTTCCCTAAATACGGAAAATACGTGGCACAAGAAAAATATGCTGAAATTGCTAAAATGTTAGGTCTTCCAGCTGCTACTCCAGCTGAAGGTGTTAAATCTTTAGTAAAAGCTATTAGAGACTTAATCAAAGAACTTAACGTTCCAATGACAGTTAAAGACTGCGGTATTGATGAAAAAACATATCTTGGTGCTATCGAAGACTTATCATACAAAGCATTCGAAGACCAATGTACTACTGCTAACCCTCGTTTACCAAAAGTAGCTGAACTTCAAGAGCTTTACAGAAAAGCTTACTTCGGTAAATAGGTTCCTTTATAAATTTCCTCTAGTTAAGAAGGAGAGAAAAGTACTCACTTTTCTCTCCTTCTTTTTATGCTTTATTTTGATTTTAGGGCATATGATATACTACTACTATTTTTCTTAGAGGAGTTTGAGTATGAATAAGCCTATTATCGGAATTACGACCAATTTACTTTATCGCTCAGGCCCTTATAGCGGCCGTTATAGTACGAACAACAATAAAGATTATGAAGATGCTATCTTTAAAGCTGGAGGTGTACCTATCTTACTCCCCCCTACTATTCACATAGAAGAAACTGAAGCCCAATTACGCTTATGCCAAGGATTACTTCTTGCTGGTGGGGATGATTTCAATCCTATCTTATATGGTGAACAACCTACTAAAGGCTTAGGTGAAACCAATTCTTTGGTGGATATTCATCATCTTAATCTTACTAAACTTGCCCTAAAACAGCCAATGCCTATTCTAGCTATCTGTAGAGGTATGCAGGCACTTAACATTGCACAAGGAGGTAATGTCTATCAGGATATGAATGAATACCCCCATCAATCTCTTCAACATCAACAAAAAGCTTCTCGCTATGATGTATCTCATACCGTCACAACAGATAAAAACTGCCTTCTTAACACACTCCTTGGAGACTCCTTCCCTACTAATTCATTTCATCATCAAACCCTTCATAAATTAGGTCAAGATGTTGTTGCAACAGCCTGGGCTAAAGATTTAGTTATAGAAGGTATTGAACTTCAAGGGCATCCCTTTGCTGTAGGTGTTCAGTGGCATCCAGAAATTATGCTTGCCCTTTCTGATAGTATGCTTCCACTTTTTAAAAAGTTCATAGAGGTATGCTCTTAGACTGTATACTCCCTTGGTATAATTATACTGTAATAAAAAAAGCGTAAGCATACTATGGCTTACGCTTTCTATTCTATCTCGGTGGCTGCCCAAGTATGGAGAAATACTGAGCAAACGGCTGAAACCTACTGATAGCTGGCCTCCATGCGAAATAAGTTTCTAAAAGTCCTAAAGTATCTAAGTTACTAAGACCTATAGCTCTTTGAACTGCAGAAAGATTATATTCCCCATTTACATCAAAGTCTACAGTATGCAAAGTAATAAGACCTAACAGGGTGCCTTCAGTAGGCCTTATTAAAGTACCATCTAGATTATAAATTTGATTTAAGTACTCAGGTCCTCTATCACTAATATCTATTGTATAAACTCTAGGTGGTCTTAGTGTCTCAATTCTCACTCTATAATTATCTTGATAAATAACTGTACCTCTTTGAAGGTCATTAAAAGTTTTAGAATCTACTAATAGACTTGGCTGATCATTAACAAAAGTATAGGCATAACTTGTTAAGAATCCCCCACCTCCACTAGCAAAAATATTAACTAAAATATCTGCTATGCCATCATGAGTGAGATCCCCTACAAACAGCACAGGACCATAGCCATTGCCATAAGGGAAATCTATTTCATAAACCCTTCCATCACTTACTACCCTCAAACCTACATCTTCAAAATAACCTGGCATTTCTGGCCTTGGCCTATTTCCAACTAAATAAATATTGTCAGGTATGCCATCTCCTGTTACATCTGCTTGAGCAAAGTTAATAACTTCCTTATCAGATGCTATATTAAGGCCAAGCTCTCCCATATCGTTACTAATATTGTATACCTTAACTTCTGGCATCTCTCCCCCTGCTACTTCTTCCTCAAATGCAGTCTCATCCATCTGTTCACCAATGCCCATAGTACTCATAATCGGTGTAATAGAATTTTGATTAAGGGCCGCCTGCGCTTGTGGCGTATTAACATTTCCAGGTGATGGTAAGGGCCCTGTCTGCTGGATAATCTGCTCTCCTGTCATAACACCTTGCATATTATTTGCATTTAGTCCTGCTTCATTAATACTCATAATTGGCGTAGTTACATTCTGATTAAGCGCCGCTTGTGCCTGCGGTGTATTAATATTTTCAGGCGGTGGTAAAGGCCCTGTCTGCTGAATGATCTGCTCTCCTGTTATAACGCCCTGCATATTATTTGCATTTAGTCCTGCTTCATTAATGCCCATCGTTGGCATAGTTACATTCTGACCAAACGCTGCTTGTGTCTGTGGCGTATTAACATTTCCAGGTGGTGGTAAGGGTCCTGTTTGCTGCATAATCTGCCCTCCCACATTGCCTTGCATATTATTATTGGTGCTTAGTCCTGCTTCATTAATACTCATAATTGGCGTAGTTACATTCTGATTAAGCGCCGCTTGTGCCTGTGGCGTATTGATATTTTCAGGCGGTGGTAAAGGCCCTGTCTGCTGGATGATCTGCTCTCCCGTCATACTACCTGCATTCATATTATTAGGCATATTAGCTACGCCACCTACATTGGTTTGAGTCCCACTCACTGGTGTATTTAGTGTATTGGAAGGGATAAAACCACCTACTGATACTAAAGGTTCTTCTTCAAGGGGTGTACTAGGTGGTAGAGCTGGCTGAATAACTTGCTGCACCATAGGCTCATTAGCCTGCGCTACAGTTTCCTCTCCTGCTATTTGCTGCATAACCATACCATGGTTCAGTATATCGTTAACATAACTTACAAAAGCTTGGTCATTATTCCCTACTAAGTCCTGCATTGTAACTGCTTTCCCTACATCTTCCGAAGTTAAATTTACACCATTGAGTACATTAACAAGATTACCAAGCCCTAAAGCTTTTTGATCTTTTTCTAGGCTTACATCATATAAATACCATTGCATATTCTCCCTTTTGAGGATACCAATATACTTTTCTCCATTGACTTGATAAGTAAATAGAATTTCAGGCATACCATCCTGGTCAATATCTACAATTACAAAGTTAGGGGTCTGTCTTGAGACTCCTTTTAACACGACTTCACTATTTACTGGCTTAAATCCCTTTAAGATGCTATCGAGATAGAATTTCATATAGCTGCGTCTCCCTATGATTTAATATCATAATATTTTATGAGAGAGTCGTGTCATGTATGATATTTTTAATCCATTTTCCATTTTTAAGACGTCTTAGTTCAAACCATATTTTAATACACTCCTCGGAGCAGATTAAAATATATACAAGCTGAATAGGAAGCTGCCATACTACTGCTCCTATAAAGGCAAGAGGCACTGAGTAAAGCCATACTGTTCCTGCCTGCACAAGCATAGAATAAGTCGTATCTCCGCCTCCTCTAAATACACCTACAATCATAACCATATTAAATGTTCTAATAGGTAAGAACAATGCCATAATACGTAAAATATCTATTGTATCACTATAAGTTTCAGGTGTGACATTAAAGAGCTTTAATACGATTGGTGCTGTAATAAAGATTACTGCACCTACTACTATACTCATAATAGGTGTTAAAATACCAATATTTTTAGCACAACTTCTTGCTTCATCCTCCTGACCAGCACCTATATGATTCCCAACCATAATAGAAGTAGCTATTGCCATACCTACTAAAAGTACAGTGAAGACATTATTGAGCGTTGTCGCGATTTGCATAGTAGCAACTGCATTTGTTCCAATTTGAGCATAGGCTACGGAATAAGCCGTAATACCTACTGACCATACAATCTCGTTCACAATGACTGGCCATGATGTTTTAAAGTATATTTTAACAAGGTGCTTATCAAAACTTAAAAGGTCTTTAAGCTTTCCTGCAATTTTGTTTTTACTTATATATACATAGCTTACAATATAAATCATCTCGATAAGTCTAGCGATAGTGGTAGCAAGGGCAGCACCTACTACACCAAGACTTGGCATTCCAAACATTCCAAAAATTAGTATCCAGTTTAAAAAAGCATTTATACCTACCCCAATTAAACTTGCATACATAGGTACCTTAACCTGCTCTGTACTTCTAAGCGCTGACGAATACGCTTGTGTAAAACTTGAAAATAAGCAACTGATTCCCACTACTAATAAATAACTTGTCCCAAGAGCTATAACATTTTGATCTTTCGAAAGAATAGACATAATAGCTTCTGGTGTCACAATAGCCCCAAATCCAAATAAGAGAGCTACTGCCAAACCAACTACTATATCTAAGCCAAGGATCTTTTTAATATTAGGTAAATCCTTCTTCCCCCAGAACTGTGCCATAAATACGCTAGCACCTGCGTTTACACCCGTGATACATAAGTTAAATATAAAGATATACTGATTTGCAAGTCCTACCGCCGCTATAGCTTCTTCACCTAACCTACCTACCATTAAATTATCAATTAAATTAAGTGATGAGGTAATGAAACTTTGAATAGTAATCGGTAAAGCAAGAATCCATAACTTCTTGATAAATTGCTTATCTTTAAAAACGCTGAACATATAAACCTCCTTTTTAGCACAAAAAAAGAAAGTATTTGGGTTAGTTCAAGTCGCCCAGCTACTTTCTCTTATCAATTTATCTATGTTTTAAAAATTATAAGTCATAAATACAGTTATGTCAACATACATCCTCCCTTCAATGTAAAATAGTGGTCTAGCTTTACACTATTTGTCATAATATAACTATAACGAGTGTTTAATAGGAGGAAGACCTATGCCTGTCTTTCGTATTATTGCTTTTGATGGGGGTGGTATTCGAGGCGCACTTTCTACTAGAATTTTAAAACGTATTACTGACCAATACCCCGAGCTTCTTAAGAAAACAGATATGTTCTCAGGTACATCTACAGGTTCTATTATAGCTCTAGGCTTAGCTTATAATAAGACATCTGAAGAATTAGATAATCTCTATAACTATCAAAATACTAAGTACATCTTTTCTCCACGTAGACCTAATTTATTTGTTCCCAAATATAGAAATGTACACCTTTCTCATCTGCTCTCTACAGTATTCCCTCAGAATTTGAGCCTAGCTAGTCTTCCCAAATATGTCTTTGTCCCCTCTTTTAATGTAAAAGGGTATACGACACGTGGCTTTGAAGGTGTCTTCTTTTCTAACCTTATTAATAATCCTACTATATCTGAAAAAGTTATTGATACTGCTCTATGCAGTAGTGCTGCTCCTACATACTTTCCTTCCGTCAATAATTTCATTGATGGTGGCGTCTTTATGAATTCACCTACTGCTGCACCTGTTATTTATGTACGCTCTGTCTTTCCTAATAAGTATAAGCTTAGTGACTTTAGGCTTCTCTCTATTGGAACAGGCTTTTATCCTGAGCGTATTTTAAAGCGCACTAAAAATTGGGGAATTGCTCAATGGTCCATTAATCCTACTACCTCTACCAAAACACCTCTTTTAAGTGTATTATTAGGTGCCACTACTCCTATAGAAAATCGCTATAGTTATGAACTTCTGAAACAAAACTATTTTAGATTAAATCCTAATTTAGACGAACCTATTCCCTTAGATGCTTATAAAAAAGTACCTTACCTAAAAGAACTAGCTGATCAAGTAGACCTCTCCAACGTGTTTAGATATATCGAACGCTATTATTTAAATTAACTCGTCCTTTTTTAACTTGTTCTCTCATAGTACAACTCAAGTCTGGAATAAAATAGTCGTGTAGGAGGTGATGCAGTGTGGCAGAAATAATGGGAACACTACCACTCATTGGAGATAAGTTCCCAGAAATAACCGTACAAACGACTTACGGTCCCAAAAAGCTCCCTGATGATTATAAAGGAAAATGGCTTATTCTTTTTAGTCATCCAGGTGATTTTACTCCTGTATGTACAACTGAGTTCGTATCTTTTGCTAAAAACTATGACACCTTTCAAGCACTTAATACAGACTTACTTGGTTTATCTGTGGATCAAGTACAACCACATATGAAATGGGTACAGTGGATTGAGCAGAATCTTAAACAACCTATCCCATTTCCTATTATTGCAGACTCACTAGGCATGACTGCTAGTAAACTTGGAATGATTCAACCTACAAGAAAAACTGCTACCGTTAGAGCTGTATTTTTCGTAGATCCTACTGGAACTATAAGACTTATTCTATACTACCCTCTCGAAATAGGTCGTAATATTAATGAAATTATACGTGCACTTGTGGCACTACAAGTAGGTGATGCTAACAAAGTAGCCCTTCCTGCAAACTGGCCAAATAATGAATTGATCGGAAATAAAGGCATTATTTCACCACCAACTGACATCCCTACCGCTGAGAAATGCGAAGGTGAATACACATGTTATGACTGGTGGTTCTGCTATAAAGACATTGATTTCAAACTTCCACCCGTATCAAAGTAAATCCCCCCCTAAGAATAAAAGCCTCACAAATAACTCAGTATTTGTGAGGCTTTTTATCTATAACGTAAATATAAGTGAACTAATTATATAAGCATATCTTATATTCTTTTTAAGTAATCAATACACTCCCCCATATAGTAGAGACATAACCAAACAACCTAACCCCGTTGCAAGGTCTTTAGTTAGAATATGTACAAGTCCCCATGTCAGTCCGCACATTATACCACCTCAAGGTATATACTTCGTATACTTCACCTTGAACTTATCTTCTCCTGCCATTCCATAACGACTTATTTTACCTATAAAATCCTAAATTTCATTACAAAAAAGAGTAGCATACAAATTATAATTTGTATGCTACTCTTTCAATATTACTCTACTCTATTTTTTATCGTTACGCTTAGATGAGCAGCTCTTTTGTGTACACCCAGAGCATCCACATCCACAAGGACTATCTTTACGGTCTTTATATACTTTATAACCTGCTCCTATCATTAGCAATATAATCACTGCTACAATTATAAAATCTGCCATCTAATCACCATCCTCTATACTATTTGAATAATAAACTACCAACTTGGTAAATAAGGAAAGCTACAATCCATGCAAGACCTGTTTGGTAACCAATTGCAATAAGTGTCCATTTCCAGTTACCAAACTCTCTTTTCATCGCACCAATAGCCGCAAAACAAGGCGCTGCTAAAAGTGTAAATGCCATAAATGCATAGGCGCTTACTGGTGTGAAGAACTGACCAATACTTGTAAGAAGTGTTGGATCTGTCTCAGCTACTTCCCCCACGCCAAGTAAAATACCAAAGGTTGCAACAACTGCTTCTTTCGCTAAAAATCCTGTTACTGTGGCCACAGATGCTTGCCATGTACCAAATCCAAGTGGTGCAAAGATTGGTGCAATTACATGTCCTATAGATGCTAACATACTTTCATTCGTATCTACCATCTGAAGACTGAAGTTAAAAGATTGTAAGAACCAAATAAGCCCTGAAGCTACAAAGATTACTGTACCTGCCTTTATAATAAAGGCCTTTGATCTATCCCACATTTGCATCATAACACCTTTAAAGTTAGGTATATGATACTCTGGAAGTTCTAAAATATAAGGTGCTGCTTCACCTTTAAATAATGTATTCTTAAGAATAAGTCCTGATAAAATAACCATTAAAATACCAAGTACATACATAGAAGGTCCTACCCATACGTGTTCTGGGAAGAAAGCACCTACCATAAGTGCAAACACTGGTAACTTAGCACCACAAGGAATAAATGGCGTAAGCATAATAGTCATTTTACGGTCTCTTTCACTTTCAATTGTTCTAGATGCCATAATCCCTGGTACTGAACAACCTGTTCCAATAACCATAGGAATGAATGATTTGCCTGATAAACCAAACTTTCTAAAGATCTTATCCATAATAAAGGCAACACGTGACATATAACCACAGTCTTCTAGTATACCAATAAGTAAGAATAGAATCATAAGCTGTGGTACGAAACCAAGTACAGCGCCTACCCCACCTATAATACCATCTACTACAAGTCCATGAATCCATGGAGATACACTCATACCTTCAAGCCATAAACCAACCTGGTCACCTATCGTTCCAAATAGTCCTTCCATGAAGCCAATAGTCATATCACCTACTGTCTGGATAGATAAGAAGTATACAAACCACATGATTCCAAAGAAAATTGGAATGGCTAAAATTCTATTTGTAATAACCTTATCAATTTTATCTGAAAGTGTGATTTTATGATCTGGTCTATTTGTTACGATACTACTAATATGTTTAGTAATATATTCATAACGCCCATTAATGATAATACTCTCTACATCATCATCATAAGCATTTTCAAGTAATCTAGCGGCTTCTTCTACTATTGGAGATTCTTCTTTAGATAAGTGGAATTCCTCTACAACTTTTTTATCCTGCTCTAGCACTTTTATCGCTAACCAACGTTTATTATAAACTTCATCGATTTGCTTACCATCAAGCAATATCATAACTTCATTAATGCTTTGTTCGATAATCATGTCAAAAGGAATAGCTTTAGAAGCAATTTTAACCTTTTTTGTTCCTACTTCAAGCGCTAAATTAATAAGTTCATCAAGACCCTGATTTTTAGTTGCTGAAATTGGCACAACCTTAACACCAAAAAGTTCTTCTAACCTCTTGATATTAATTTTCTCACCACGTTTTTCAACAATATCCATCATATTAAGTGCGATGATTGTTGGTCTACCTAACTCCACAAGTTGATGCGTAAGATATAAGTTACGTTCTATATTAGAAGCATCAATAATGTTAATGATTAAATCTGGTTGCTCTTTAATAATGTAGTTTCTTGCTACAACTTCTTCTGGTGTATAAGGTGATAAAGAATAAATACCCGGTAAATCTACTAAAGTAATATCTTCTTTAACCCCCCTTAACTTACCTTCTTTCTTTTCAACAGTTACACCTGGCCAGTTCCCAACATAGGCCTTACTCCCTGTAAGTGCATTAAACGCTGTTGTCTTTCCACAGTTAGGATTTCCAACTAATGCTACGCTATATCCCATAAATGTGACTCCTTTTCTATTTGTTAGCGAAGGCTAACTTCTCTGTCAAAAAAATTGTCTTAAATCTGATCAACTAAAATACTTTCTGCATCTACTTTTCTAAGGCTAAGTGAATAACCCCTTACACTGATTTCAATAGGATCTCCTAATGGTGCTACCTTCTTAACAGTTACTTCTACACCTTTTGTAATTCCCATATCCATAATACGTCTCTTAAGACTTCCTTGTACATCAATTTTTCTTACGATAGCACTCTGTCCACATGGTACTTTTTTAAGATTACTCATACTATCCCTCCCTAAGACTTTCTATCTATAAAGACTTGATTAATTACTTTTTATTTGGTATGTTAACAATAACAAACATTGTTAACCTTAGCTAACATTATTGTAGCGCTATTGATTTTCAATGTCAATATTTTTTCACAATTTATTCTTTTATTTTTATTTCAACCAAAAATTTGTTATAATTATAAAAAAGATATAAAATGCGAAGGAGGGGTTACATGCTCTTAGGACAATCAGGTGAAGATTACCTAGAAACTGTACTTGAACTCGAACAACTTCACGGCGTTGTGCGTTCGATTGACATAGCAAAAAAGCTTGGTGTTTCTAGGCCAAGTGTTAATAAAGCCATTAATAACCTCAAAGAAGCAGGAATGGTAACGCAACAGTCCTATGGTGATATTAGACTGACAGATTTAGGTCGCCAAACCGCTAAAGATATCATTTATAGACATACACTTATTAAAAGTTTTTTAACCAGTGTACTTGGTCTAAGCCCTGATATCGCTGAAACCGATGCTTGTAAGATTGAACATATATTAAGCCCTGAAACAATAGAAAGCCTCGAAAAGTTCGTGGTGAACTATAAAAAATAAACATTTGTAAAAAGGTAGCTACACAACCAACTTCTAAGTTAATTGAACTGCTACCCGTCAAGTAGACAACTAAAAAAATAAAAACTTTTTACTACCATTAGATTCAGATCTAGTGGTAGTTTTTTATGCTACCTGCAAATAAGCTTGGTGTTTTTCAAAAG
>NZ_JACRSY010000033.1 GCF_014384995.1 Zhenhengia yiwuensis
GAAGAACTAGAGGAACTAATGCCTTGGGCACCAGAGATTCAAAATAACTGCAAATAATAAATCGTACAACTAGAGTGAAATGCTCCAACTCTAATTGTACGATTTTTATTTTTGGACACCTTCTAATTAATCGCTTACCTTTTAAACGTGAGTTTGGATGTAGAAGAATAAAGAACGCTGTTTAATGACTAGGCAAAGAATTACGTTAGGGCTAACGAGTGAGGTATTTGAGGTAGGTTATTTCAAGCTTATGCTATAATAAAAGCATTAAATGATTATACTTCAACTAGAATGAAAAGAGTAGGGAAAACAGATGACAAGAAGGATACAATATAAGATAGAAGAGCAACATAATGGTAAATGTATTAGTATGTTTTTAAAGGAGAAGGAATATTCAAGAGCAGTTATTATAGAATTAAAGAAAACAAAAACAGGGATTCAGAAAAATGGTACTTGGGCAGGTGTAAATGAAATCTTAAACACAGGAGATATCTTAGAGATATGTTTAACAGAGCAGAGATCTTCTGAAAATATTGTTCCAAAGGAATTGCAGTTAGATATTTTATATGAAGATGAAGATATCTTGGTAGTAAATAAACCCTATGATACGCCTATTCATCCCTCTGTTAATAATTATAATAATACCTTGGCCAATGGTGTTGTACACTATTATCAGCAACAGAATAAACCTTATATATTTCGATGCATTAATCGATTAGACCGAGATACAACAGGGGTAACGATTCTTACAAAGAACTTGATAAGTGCAAGTATCTTATCAAAGAGAATGAAAGAGCGAGGATTAAGCAGGACCTACGTAGCTTTTGTAGAGGGGATTACAAAAGAAGAAGGAACGATTGATCTACCTATTGGGCGAGAGGAAGGAACGATTATTAAACGGAAAATAGATGAAAAAGAAGGCAAGCATGCAGTAACGCACTATTGTAAGCTTGAAGAGCTTCAAGTAGAAGGAAAGGCAGTATCAGTTGTTGCATTACAATTAGAGACGGGACGTACCCATCAGATACGTGTTCATATGGCTTCTATTGGGCACCCTCTTCTTGGAGATTTTTTATACAATGAAAGTAATCATATGTTAACAAGACAGGCATTACATGCCGTATCATGTGCTTTTTACCATCCAATTACTGGAGAGTATAAGAGGATAACAGCACCCCTTCCTAAGGATATGGCAATGCTGATGCAAAGATCAAGTAATGAATCATGTGATTTAGTCGCTAAGTTGTAATAGGATAATTAAAGGTTTTTGTTTTGAAATAGAACATTTTTTTTATAAATTAATATTATAGTATAGAAAGGAGCTGGTAAAAATTGAGATTAGAAGTAAATAATAGTACAAATGTACAGAGTCTATATAATCAATGTAAACAAATGATGTCTTATCATGTTATATTAAAAATGAAAGATGGAAGTGAAGTTGACGGTATTATTGAAAGTGTAGAGCCAGATAAGGTTAATGTTCTTGTTGGTGAGGACGTAATGGTTGGAGGAAGTGGGAATGAATATAGTGCCCAGAGGCAATATGGGAATCCTACAAGATATAGAAGATTTAACCGCAGAAATTATTTACTTGCTAATTTGTTAGCATTAACATTATTACCATATCCATATTATGCTCCGCCATATCCATACTATGCCCCTTCATATCCTTATTCACCTTACTAAAATCTGAAAAGTACAATTGAGTCCTAGGGCATAAATCGAGAGATGCTCTAGGATTTTTTGTATGAAAAGAACTATCATACTGGAAAATAAAGAGAAAAACAACTAAGTGATAAAAATTATCCTTTTCGTATTAAGCAAGATATATTATAATAATCAAGTTAGACTATAAAGTACTATAAGAAAGACCTACTTTAATATAGGAAACATAATGAAAGGATAAATAATCAATATGAGTAAATTAATGAAATTACTAAGTTTAGCAGGTTCTGTGCTCGTAGCAGGTATATCCTTGGTAGGATGTAGTGGCCAGAGTTCAGAATCCATTACCTTCTTTAATTACGGGGAAAATATAGATAAAGAAACCTTAAAACAATTTGAAGAGGAATATGGCATAAAGGTAAAAATGAGTACTTTTGATGATATGGATACAATGTATCTAAAAATTGCGGAGAGTAATGCTCAATACGATGTCATTTTAGTTTCAGATGCCTTAATGCCAAAAATGATTGATGGAGGGCTTCTTCAGGAGCTTAACAAGGAGAATATACCTAATATAGCTCAGATGGATGAAGAGTATTTAAACTTAGAGATAGATCCAGGTAATAAATATTCAGTGCCCTATATGTTTGGGACAATAGGTATTATTTATGATAAGAATGTGGTAACAGAAGAAGTAGACAGTTGGGATATTTTATGGGATGAGAAGTACAAAAATAAGGTTTTCATGTTTGATACCTATAGAGATACCATTGGAGCAGCTTTAAAGAAGCTAGGTTATTCACTGAACTCAGAGAATCCTGAAGAGCTTGAAGAAGCTAAACAATTATTATTAGAACAAAGAAAATTAGTAGATCCTATCTATGGCGTTGACAATGGAACATCCATGATAGCTACAGGAGAGACTGCACTCAATATGATTTGGTCTGGAGAAGGACTCAATCTTCAAGATGAATATCCAAACCTGGTGTATACGATACCAAAAGAAGGAGTAAACTTCTGGATTGATAGCTTATGTATCCCTGCTAATGCCAAAAATGTTGAGGGAGCTGAGAAGTTTATTAATTTCGTTAGTGATAAAGAAAGTGCATTAAGAATAGCTGATGAAATTGGATACACTACACCGAATAAAGAAGCAAGACTTGAGCAACCAGAACATGTGAGAAATAATCCTAATGCTTATATGACAAAGGAAATGATGGATTTAAGTGAATTATATGTACCATTCTCACTTGATGTGAAGAAAATGTATGATGGTATATGGACAGAAATTAAAGTAAGTGAATAATACTATAAAAGTGAAATATCCTAGAACCTAATCATTAATAATTAGGTTCTAGGATATTTTTTTGTCTTATTGTAAGACAAAGTTTGAAAAATAAATAACCCATGGTATAATAAAATGGTAATTATAGGATAACTATTATTTATTAGTAAAAATAATAGTTATGTAAGTGAAAAGTAGATTTGAATAAAAAGAAGGTAAAAGTCAGAGATGGAAAAGTTATTATTAGAATCAGAAAGATGTTATTTATGTAAAAAGCCTAAATGTAAGAGCCATTGCCCAATTTCAACTTCAGTTCCAGAAGTTATTCAATTATTTAAAGAGCAAAAGCTTATAGAAGCAGGGAAAATATTATTTGAGAATAATCCACTGTCTGTTGTCTGTGCAATTGTATGTCCACATGAGAGTCAATGTGTAGGAAACTGTATAAGAGGGATTAAAGATGATCCTGTAGAATTTTGCAGTATAGAAGAGTATGTTTCAAATTATTACTTAGACCATGTTCAATTTGAAGTTCCGAAGGAAGAAAAGGAAAGAGTTGCAATTATAGGTGGAGGGCCAGCAGGTATTACAATAGCCTTTATATTAGCGCTTAAAGGGTATAAAGTTACAATATTTGAGGCACATGAAAAAATAGGTGGCGTACTTAGATACGGCATTCCTGAATATAGGTTATCAAATAGTTTGATAGATAAATATGAGAAAAAGCTTAAAGAATTAGGTGTTAAGATACGTCCAAATATTGTAATAGGGCCTGTTGTAACCTTAGAGAAACTTTTTAATGATGGCTATGAAGCTATTTTCATAGGGACAGGTGTATGGAATCCTAGAACGCTAGATATTAAAGGAGAGACACTAGGGCATGTTCATTATGCAATTGACTATTTAAAAGCACCTCATGTCTATGATCTTGGGCGTAAAGTTTGTGTAATAGGTGCAGGAGATGTTGCTATGGATGCAGCAAGAACAGCAAAGAGAAATGGTGCAGATGAAGTTCATATCATTTATAGAAGTGTACCTGAAACAATGACTTGTACAAAGGCTGAAAGAGATGGAGCCATTAAAGATGGTGTACAATTTGAGTATCTTAAGCAGCCGGTTGAATTAATAGATGAAGGCATTATTTATATAGATACAAAGAGTGAAATTGATGAAAATGGAGTGGAAACATTAACTTATCTTGAAGGAACAGAAAAGTTATATGAATGTGATTCAATCATAGTAGCTGTAAGTCAGTCTCCTAAAAATAATATTGTTATGAATACTAGAGGGTTAGAGACAAATACAATAGGTTTATTAAAAGCAGATGAAACAGGGCACACAACAAGGGAAGGTGTATTTGCATCAGGTGATGTTGTTCTTGGGGCAAGAACTGTTGTAGAAGCAGTAGCACATTCAAAGGTGGTTGCTGAAAGTATTGAAACATACATAAAAAATAAAGGTAAATAAGCTTAAATAGAAGATAGTATTAGCAAAAAAATGTCATATTATACGAGTTTATGTAAAAATTATACTTTACAAGATTAACTTTATAGTATATAGTATGAAAAGAAATAACAATTAAATAAAAAGTAGATAGAGGTTGCGATATCTAAGAGTATGTTTGTGGAGTTAAGCACGTTGAAGCAAACAAAAAGGAGAAGTCGCCGAAGCGTATAGTTAATGCTTTAATACTATGACGTTGGGGTTATGTAGAAGATACATAACACTGTCACAAATTTAATTTGTGGGGAGCTATCACGAAAGTCTATTTGTTAAATGAGAGTAATAACCAGTATTTGGGTACTTACTAATCGGAGATAAAAAAGTCTTGAGTGATTTGCTCAAGACTTTTTTATTTGAATTAAATACATTACAAGAAATTGAAGGGAGATAAATATGGAGGCAATTGATATTGGGGTATTATCGATTCTACCACCAATTATAGCGATCGCGTTAGCATTAATGACAAAAGAGGTTATTTCCTCATTAATCGTAGGAATTTTATCAGGAACACTTATTTATGCTTTTAATACTGGTGGTGGCATAGTTAAGGCTGTAGATGTAACTTTTACATTAATGGCTGAGAAATTAGGGGCTAATGCATCAATCATTTTATTCTTAGGATTCTTAGGGGCACTTGTTGCTGTTATTACAATGGCAGGTGGTTCCAAAGCTTATGGAGATTGGGCAGGAAATAAAATTAAATCAAAAAGAGGCGCACAATTTGGTACAGCATTATTAGGTGGCCTGATCTTTATAGATGACTATTTTAACTGTTTAACAATTGGTACAGTTATGAGACCGGTAGCAGATAAACATCAAATTTCAAGAGCTAAACTTGCTTATATTATTGATGCTACAGCAGCACCAATTTGTATTATAGCACCGATTTCATCATGGGCAGCTTCAGTTGTTTCACAAATGAGTGGATTAGATGTAAATGGGGTACCTCTTAATGGGATGGAAACTTTCATGGCAACTATCCCATACAACCTTTATGCTATTTTAACTTTAATCATGGTTATTGTACTTTGTGTAACAAATATTGAGTTTGGCCCAATGGCCAAATTTGAAAAAGCAGCCAGAGAAGGTAAGGAGCATAAAGGGATGGCAGCTTCAGAAGGCGAAGAAGATGAGCTTTCTAGAGTGAAAATTTCTTCTAAAGGGAAAGTATATGATTTAATTATTCCTATTCTTGCTCTTATTATCTTTGCAGTATTTTCTATGCTTTATGTAGGTGGATACTTTGAAGGTGGTATGACCATAGCAGAAGGCTTTGGGAATACAGATGCAGGTAGTGCTCTTGCACTTGCAGGATTCGGCGCACTTATTGTAGCATTCCTTCTTTTTGTACCACGTAAAGTTATTACATTTAAAGAATTTATGGATGGTATAGGGATTGGTGTAAAATCAATGGTAGGTGCCTTCATTATTCTAACACTAGCATGGACAATAAGTGGTGTATGTAGAGAACTTTTAAATACAGGAGAATTTGTAGGTGGTTTAGTAGCAGCATCTAATATGCCACCAGCAATTATACCAGCTATTGTATTCCTTGTAGCAGGTGGACTTGCTTTCGCAATGGGAACATCTTGGGGAACATTTGGAATCCTTATTCCAATTGTAACAATGATTTGTGCAGCAGTAGCACCAGAACTTATCACAGCAACACTTGCAGCAACACTTGCTGGAGCAGTATTTGGAGATCACTGTTCACCGATTTCAGATACAACTATTCTTTCATCTACTGGAGCAGGATGTAATCACATTGACCACGTATCTTCACAGATTCCATATACTTTAGTGGTAGCAGGATGTTGTTTCATAGGTTATCTTATTGCGGGCGTCACAGCAAATGTATGGATTACACTTGGTAGCTCAATTGTATTATTACTAGGTACGCTTATTGTATTAAATAAAATAAGTAAAAAACACCAAGAATAAAATAAATAGAGTAGAATTTAATACTTATATAAGAATATAAATAAAAAGAGAGCTTAGGCTCTCTTTTTTATTGCTACAAAAAATATGTATTGATAAGACTATGATAGTAGATTAGAAGAGGAGAGCGTATCAACCACTACACCTAGCTATCTAAAGGAAAAGTTCATTTGACTTAGGAGTAGCACATACTTTTTGCATCTTCTTTGATGCAATCAATAAGGCTAATTTATTAAGATTACGAGCGTGCTGTGGGCAAAGAGAAGTACAGCGCATACAGGAAATACATTTAGATTTATTGATGGATGAGGGATTAGCTTTAGAAATAGCTTGAGTAGGACAGTTTGTAGCACATAATCCACATTTGCTACATTTTTTATTTGCTTTCGGTTTTAAAGGAAGTCCTTTATAGACTCTATATGAAGTATTACCAGGGATTTGAATTTCTTTTAAATTACAGTTTTGCTCAAGCTTTTTTCTAATTCTATCTGTAAATCTAATGAGTTCGCTCTCATCATCAGCATTTGGTCGTCCTTCACCAAATTGATGCATAATAGAGTGTTCTGTAACAGCAGCAATTGCAGCAATACAGTGGAAGCTTCTGGCTTTTAAAGTATTTTTAAGTTCAATTAAGGTATCTTCATAGGCACGATTACCATAAGTTACTACTATAATGGTCTGTGCATTTCCGCCTGTCATCTCATTAATGCGAGATAAAGATACAGCTGGAACACGTCCACCAAAGCAAGGAACAGATACAATACAAAGATCATCAGTAGAGAAGGTAAACTGGGAAAAATCTATATCTGGGTTAGATAAATCGATTTCTATCTTAGGACAATTCCATGTTTTACTCATAATATCTGCAACTTTTTTTGTGCCGCCTGTAGGGCTGAAATAAATTTGATAAAGATTCATGCTTAAGTTGCCTCCTTTTTTGTTATAGGGCATAGTTGAGCTATTTGCTCTGCTTCTTTCCAAAATTCAGCGACGAGTTTTAAGCTACTACTTTTGGGGTCAAGAAAGTAAAAGTTCATTGTGCCACATTGATGGACATTAATAATGCCAGCATTCATTAAAATTTTTAGATGATGTGAAACTGTTGTACGAGAGATATTTGTACTCTTTTGTATTTCACCAACACGAATGCCACCTTCGCCACAGTGCTCAATTAAAGTTTTAATAATAAGCTGTCTAGTTTCATCCCCTATAGCTGAAAGTGCAGGTTGGCATTTGATAAATTTTTCTTGGAATAATATACGTTGTTTTTCAAAGTCTGTTTTATGCATATGGAGCTCCTATAATGGTCGATAGATATTGACTATTATAATTTGAAGTTTTTTATTATTCAACATTGGTAAAGAAAATCGGGTTCAATATTAAATGAATATTGATACTTCAATTAAAGATATTTGATTAAAGATGAAAGTATGTTATAAGTAATAAAGAGAATATAAAAGAAAGGTGATAGAATGAATATATTAAAGGAATTCAAAGCATTTGCAATGAAAGGAAATGTAGTGGATATGGTAATAGGGGTTGTCATTGGGGGTGCATTTGGAAAAATTGTAACATCATTAGTTAATGACATGATTATGCCAGTATTTAGTTTATTAACTGGAAGAGTAAGTTTTACTAACTGGAAATGGGTTGTGGATCCACCAAGAGAGGGCTTAGAACCTATTATAATAAACTATGGTTCATTTTTGCAAAATGTATTTGATTTTTTAATTATAGCTTTTTCAATCTTTATTACAATTAAGTTCATCACAAGAATGGCTAATAAAATGAAGCAACAAAAGGAAGAGGAAATAAAAGAAGAGATTAAGGAAGAACCTAAAGTATCTGCTGAAGAATTATTATTAAGAGAAATTAGGGATTTACTTAAAGAAAAGCAAGAAAATAAGGAAGAAGCTTTAATAAATGAGGTAAGTTTAGCCATAGAAAATCAAAAGGAATAAAGTTATACTAAATAAGAAAGTAGAGGCAAAGGAAGAATAAAATGTGTGAGAGTTGTATGCATTTAGAATATGATGAAGGAAGTCAACAATATGTGTGTAGTATTGACTTTATCATGGATGAGGATGATTTGGCAAAAATGAACTATCATCAAAGCAACCATTGTCCCTATTATAAAATAGGTGATGAGTATACTTTAGTTCGTAAACAAAATTAATAGCAGTAATAAAGAGCCTAATGGGCTGTTTATTTTTATGCATTACTTTATGGTAGCGACTTCTTCCATTTGAATTCTAATTTCGTAATAGGTTTATCATGGTTTTTATCAAATATAGTATGAAGAGTAATAAGGTCACTTGCATCGTGATTCATAACATCACTGAAAAGATGTAAGGAACTTCCATCCATCGCCTCCTGTTTAAATAGAATTTTCAGAGTTGAAATTTCATAGTTATTTAAAAGATCTCTAGGTAAAGTATCTACTGCCATTTCAATATATTTGACATTATTTACGTGTTTATTTGCATCAATATCACTGTATCTTATGGTATAATTCTTCGAATACGTAGGATTTTCAAGTTTTATAAAATCATCTAGCGGAAAGGCTTCTTCTAATTCTTTTTCTATGCCATAGATTTTAATTTGTTCAGGTGACATTTTTACAGGGCGTCTTTTATCAAAATCAATAAGTATGGCGGTAGAAAGGCCAGAAACAATGACATGACCTTTTGAATTTCTTATTGTAAAGCTTCTATAGCCATAGAGTTTCTTAATGCCTACAATATCGGTTTCAACGGTAATTGTATCACGAAACTTTGGGTATTCTAAAATATTTAAATCATATTTAAGTAAGACCCAAACACAATTATTGACAAAACCATTATGCGTTTCACCTAAAGCATCACTTTGTGAGACGACCACATCCCATAAATAATTCATAAGAGATGAATATTTACATTTATAATTTGAATCTATATCATAAATATTAATGGTATATTGCTTGCTAAACTTATTACTCATGTACAATCCTTCTTTCGTAGGGAATTTATTTATTTTAATTACTGTAATTTTATTAATCAATAAAATGCACTCCAGTTAAATACTGAGGTGCATTTTTGTTCAGTCATTCATGTACTTATTCAAAAATTGAGTAATAGTGGACCAGTACAAGTCTGGATTAACTTCTCTTGACTTAGCATGGCCAGCACCCTTGATAACTAACTTTTCTTTTGGGGCAGTTGAAGCTTCATAGAGTTCTTCAAGCATAGAGTATGGAACAAAATCATCTTCATCACCATGGATAAATAGAGTTGGTGTTTTAGACTTTTTAACTTGATCGATAACAGAGGCTTCACCTAACCAATAACCAGCACGAAGTCTAGTAACTAGGCTGGCACTATGCATCATTGGAAAGGCTGGAAGTCCAAATAATTCATTAAGTTGATAAGAGAATTGGTCCCAAACAGAAGTATAACCACAGTCTTCGATAATGGCTTTAACATTACTTGGAAGCTCTTCGCCTGAAACATTCATAACTGTTGCAGCACCCATAGAAACACCAAAGAGAGCAATTTGGCTATTATGATCGTTTTCTATAATATAATGAATTAAATCGATTATATCAAGGCGTTCATCCCAGCCCATACCAATATAGTCACCTTGGCTTTTTCCGTGGGCTCTTAAATCTGGAATAATAACATTGTAGCCCATCTCATAGAAAGTTCTGGCATAGGAAGCCATGGATAGACCTTCTGATGTATAGCCGTGTACTGCAATAATCCATTTATTTGAATCAGGTCTGTTAATAACATAATTGTGAAGATTCAAGCCATCTTGGGAGGTTATGTATAAATCTTGATAACCACTATGTTCAAGTAACCATGTTTTATCATCTATAGTTACAGCACCGCTTGTTTCATTTTGCTTTACGGAATCTTTAGGCGCTTCATCATCTGAACTAAATATTAAATCCTTTGGTGTAGTAGGATTTAAGGCTAAATTGTATAAGTAATTGGCACCAAAGCCTATGATTGTTACACCACTAAATAAAATAAAAATTAAAACTCCAATTAAAGCTATTTTGATTTTTTTCATTAGGATACTCCTTGTAGTCATTTGGTGGGACTTATTATAGCATGGAACTTCATGAAAATAAATATTTGATAATCAAAATAATTAAAGATATATGGTATAATACTATATTATTGGAGGTATAAAAATGAATCAGAAATATAAAGGAATATTATACATTGTGTTATCCGCATTTAGTTTTGCTTTTATGAATGCTTTTGTAAGATTGGCAGGTGATTTACCTTCCATTCAAAAGAGTTTCTTCCGTAATTTAGTGGCACTTATTTTTGCAGCTATTGTTTTAAAGAGAAGTAAGATAGGATTTTCTTATAAAAAAGAGAATTTAAAACCATTAATTTTACGCTCTATATTTGGGACATTAGGTATTCTATGTAATTTTTATGCTATAGACAAGCTGGTTTTAGCAGATGCATCTATGCTCAATAAGATGTCACCATTTTTTGCAATCTTATTTAGTTATCTCTTATTAAAGGAGAAGATTGATTGGGTGCAGGCTATTTCTGTAGCAGGGGCATTTGTAGGTAGCTTGTTTATTATTAAACCTAGCTTTCATAATGTAGAGCTTATACCTGCTTTAGCTGGATTTGCAGGAGGTATGGCAGCAGGTGCAGCTTATACATTCGTAAGAATCTTAGGACAAAAAGGAGAAAAGGGACCGTTTATTGTATTCTTCTTTTCAAGCTTTTCGTGTGTAGCCACTTTACCTTTCCTCATTTTTCAATATCATGCCATGTCGTTAACTCAGGTTATTTATCTACTATTAGCAGGGCTTGCAGCGGCAGGTGGGCAATTTGCTATTACAGCAGCTTATTGTTATGCACCTGCTAAAGAAATTTCAATCTATGATTATTCGCAGATTATTTTCTCAGCAATATTAGGTTTCTTCTTATTTGGTCAGATCCCTGATTTTTATAGCGGTTTAGGTTATGTAATCATTTGTGGAATGGCTATTTTTATGTTTTTATATAATACAGGTAAACTAAAGATAGGCGTCAATAAGTAAAGAGGCAATATGGTGTTAGTTTTGTGCAATATTGTATCTTTAGTTTGCTGGAATCTATCCTATAATAATTTCTAAAGTAAGAGATTTTATCAAAAGAAGTATAAACATAAAAAGTGATGGAACCTAATGAAAATGCCTAGAAAAAGTTTGAGCAGATTATAGAGGTAAGTATATTTATAAGTTGATCGAATAAGGAGATAGTAACTATGTATTTCAAACAAGATAATACGTATAATGAAATGAGAAAAAATTCTACTATGCAGTGGCTTACGGAACTTTTAGAGAGTGAGGATGTTGTTAATAAGAATGGGGCTAAGCTAACCATAGAGCATATTGAATATCTTAATTATAAAATTAAAGAGCTTGAAGATAAGAATGCACTCAAAGACGAATTCCTAAAGAAATTAAAAAGTAAAGTAAATAATAAGTAATAAAGGTCCTGCAATATCTTGACAATACTAGTTAGTGTAGGATTTTTAGATAGAGGCTGTTTTGAATAAAAGGAGAATAAGACGATGAAATGGGAAATGAAAAAGGATGTCCCTGTTCTTATTGTATGCGGACAATCTAATGCACATGGGCATGGAACAAGGCTTGCTACTCATGAAATGATTATGGAACCGCTTAGAAATGTATGGGGATTAGACCGTGAGAAGAATCAAGCTTATGGTCTTTCACAAGTAGTATGGAGTGGATTTACATCTTACGGGATGAATTTAGGGGAAGTACAAGACCATACCTGTTGTTTAGCCACAGAGTTTGCAAGAAGTTGGCAAGCTTGTATAGATGAAGGGATGGAGTTGCCGGATTTGTATATTATTCAAATGTCTATTGGAGGTCAAGGCATTGCTAAGTATGAAAAAGGGGATAATAATATGTGGTATCCTAATAGGCCACATATTATGAGGAACGGTGTTCTGGGGCAGGTAGATATCTCACTTTATCCACTGGCCATGAAGATTTTACCGTTGGCTATGCGAAGTATAAAAAATCAGGGATACACCCCACGTGTAATAGGATTCCATTGGAATCAATGGGAGACTGAAGTGGATACAGGAGGAATAGCGGTTGAAGAAGCAAGACAAAATTATAAGATATTATTTGATGGCTTTCGTAAGGCAATAGGGCAAAGTTTTCCTATTTACCTCTATCGTCCACTTAGTGATGTGTACAATAATCCCGAAGGTGTGGAAAGTATAACTAGGTTGTTTAATGAATTAATTCAAGAAGATGACTATATGAAAATGATTGATGTATCTCAAAGTGAGTTGTTTGATGAAAGTAGGCTGGATAAAGGTATTTTCCAAAATGATTTAGTACATTATACAGCTAAGGTACAAAGATGGTTTGCAAGGTATCAGTGGGCAAGCTTAGAAAATAAATGATCACAGGAAAAGTTTTATTTTAGGAGACAGTATGAATAGAATAAAAAAATAGAGGATTAAATGAAGTATACTTCATTTAATCCTCTATTTTTTATTATAGTTCTACTGAAAGCTTCACCATTTGTTCTAATAATAAACTTGCATGTTTAGCTGCTAATGGTAAAAATTCTTCATAAGATAGGTCAGCACTACCGTCTGCCTTATCAGAAATAGCACGAATAATAACGTATGGTACGCTGTTTAAGTAAGCTACATGAGCAATAGCAGCACCTTCCATTTCCACTGCAGAAGGTGCGAAGTTTGATTGAATACGGTCTTTTACTGAGCCACCAGCAATGAATTGGTCACCGCTTGCAACACGTCCTTTAAAGATAGATACACCTTCAAAGTTTAAACTCTTAGCAGCATTTTCAGCTAAATCAATAAGTGATGGGTTGGCTTCGAAGAAAGTTACGCCGAGGCGTGGAATAGCACCTAATGGGTCACCAAACACTGTTGTGTCAACGTCGTGTTGCACAGCATCAGTAGAGATGACGATATCTCCTTGGTTGATGTCTGCATGAAGTGTACCAGCTACACCAGAGTTAATGAGGTAGTTAATATCGAAAAGAGTAATCATAAGCTGTGCGCATACAGCTGCATTTACTTTACCGATACCTGAGCGTGCAAGAACGATTTCTTGGCCATGGAGTATACCTTTATAGAAAGTCATGCCTGCTTTTGTAACTGTTTCAGTTACTTCCATCATTGATTTTAGGATTTCTACCTCTTCATCCATTGCACCAATGATTCCTATTGTTTTGCGAAGTGTTGCATTTATTTGTGTCATATTACTAACGCTCCTTTAATGAAATAAACATAAAGTTTGCTCTATTTATAGCATGTATCTGTTATAAAAGCAAGATATAGAGAGAATTTATAGGACCATAAGCACTTGTAAAAATTAATATATGCAATATAATAGTTTGTGGTAGTGTATAATATTTTGCATTTGTTGAATTTTATTATAAAAGCTTAGAGCTACAGGGGGGATTAGAAGATGCAATCAAATGTAATGTTAATGACTGAAGGATCTATTTATAAGAAAATTATTAAATTTGCCTTTCCGATTTTTTGGGGGAATTTATTTCAGCAGTTATACAATACTGTAGACTCCTTAATCGTTGGTAATTTTTTAGGTAAAGAAGCACTTGCTGCGATCAGTTCAACTGGATCGCTTATATTTTTGCTTGTAGGTCTGGTTGGTGGTATATTCTCAGGTGCTGGTGTAGTCATTTCACGCTATTTTGGTGCGGGGGATATAAAGGAAGTACAAAGGGCTATTCATACAACTATTTGTTTTGGATTAATAGCCGGCCTTACATTAACTGTTCTTGGCTCAGTGTTTGCTCCTGAGATTTTAAAGTTGATGGGAACGCCAGAATCTGTATTTCCTAATGCAGTTCTATATGTAAGAATTTACTTTGGAGGTATACTAACTATTGTTATGTATAACACAGCTAGTGGTATATTCCAGGCAGTAGGGGATAGTAAACGTCCACTTTACTTCCTTATTATTTCATCTATTACAAATGTTGTTTTAGACTTATTATTTGTTGTAGTTTTTAATATGGGTATAGGCGGGGCAGCTATTGCTACAGTTATAGCTCAAGCTGTAAGTGCTTTTTTAGCATTCCGTCATTTAATATGTACAAAGGATGTATATAAAGTAAGTCTTAAGAAAGTTGCTTTGCATATAGATATGCTTAAACAGATTTTAAAGATGGGTATTCCATCTGGTATTCAAAACTCTGTCATTGCACTTGCTAATATTGTTGTGCAATCTAACATCAATTCCTTTGATGCAGTTGCTGTAGCGGGATGTGGGGCTTATTCTAAGATAGAGGGCTTTGTATTTATACCTATTACAAGTTTTGCTATGTCCATGACTATATTTATAGGACAAAACTTAGGAGCTGGTCGGTATGAGCGTGCTAAAAAAGGTACTTACTTTGGGATAGCTGTTTCTACATTACTTGCAGAGACTATAGGGATTATTTTCTTTATTATAGCACCAAAGCTCATCGCATTATTTAATGGTGATCCAGAGGTTATTCAGTATGGTACACTTCAAGCTAGAACCATTGCGTTATTCTTCTTCTTACTGGCCTTTTCACATTGTATGGCAGGTATATTAAGAGGAGCAGGAAAGTCTATTATTCCAATGATGGTTATGTTGGCTTGTTGGTGTGTGATTCGTGTTATTTATGTTACAATAGCGACTCATTTTATACATGATATACAAGTTATCTTCTGGGCTTATCCGCTTACATGGTCGTTAAGTTCTATTATATTCCTCATTTATTATTTGAAATCAAACTGGATGTATACCTTTAAGAAAACTACACCTGAAGAGGTTGTAGAGGCCTAAATATTCCATATAGAACATAAAAAATACCTTAAAATCATACCAATGATTTTAAGGTATTTTTTATAGAAGACTTTAAACTGATCTAGGAATGAGCTGTAATATTTGGTCATCAGCTATGTTAGGGCTACCTCTGCCATCACGATTACTAGTTGTTAAATAAAGGGAGCCATCAGGGCTTTCTATTATTTCGCGTAAACGCCCGTACTCGTTTTTAAGCCATACTTCCATACGTGTTACAAGAGTACCATCTGGGTTTAATAAGAGAGCAAGAAGCTGCTCGCCACGCAAACAAGCTACAAGTAGCTTACCTTGCCATGGACCATGTTTGATAAATACCAGGCCGGAAGGAGCCCAGGTATTTTGCCCACTATGAATTAAAGGTTTTTGAACTATAACATTTGGCGCAATTTCATCACCTTGTACTAGAGGCCAACCATAATTAGCACCAGGATAGATAATATTGATTTCGTCATGAGCAGAAGGACCATGTTCGCAGGCGTATAAGGTATTTTGAAAATTCCAAGTTAGACCTTGAGGATTACGATGTCCTAGACTATAGACAGGAGAGAATGGAAAAGGATTATCAATAGGAATGCTACCATCTAATGCTATACGCAGTATTTTTCCTGCTGTGCTTTGAAGGTCTTGGGCTAGCATGGCATTACCTGCATCACCAGTTGTCACATAAAGTTTTTGATCTGGACCTATTTTTATTCTTCCACCGTTGTGGACCCTTCCGCCAGGTATTTGGTCCAGAATAATACGGTCAATAGAAGCTCTATTACTGATTTCAAGCAATCTTATAACACGGTTGTAGATTTGATTATTCTGAGTATAAGAGTGCATAACGTAGAGATAATGATTTTGAGCAAAGTTAGGGTCTAAAGCAATACCCATTAGACCTCCTTCTCCGGTACTTATAAATGGCGGAGGTAAAGTGATGAGGGGCTCAGAGCGAAGGGTGCCATATTCTATGACTCTAATTGAGCCAGAGCGTTCTGTGAAATACAAGTTACCTTCACTGCTAATAGCTATAGCCCAAGGTACGTATAGATTTTGTGCTATAGCTCTAATAGCATAAGGAAATTGTCTGGATGATAAAATTCTTGAATTTGAAAAGGATATTTTTTGCATATGTCTATTCTCCAGATTATGAATAATATAGGTCTTATAAGTATATTATTCATAACTTGGGATGATGGGACCTCTTAATTTATGATATTGAAAATAAATTTTAGATATTAAAATAAAATAAAGGTATTTTAGTACTTTGTAAATAATAATAAAAATAGTATAATCTAGGTAGTAAAATTTTAAAAATATCAAGTAATTTATGTGAGAAATGGAGAAACTATATGACAATTCGAGGGACACAAAGTGACAGAAAGATAGAAATGAACAAAGATTGGACATTTTGCTGGGCGGGAGATGTTAATCATCCAAGGGCAGATATAAGTGATGCCTATAAAATCAATTACAATGATTCTGAATGGAGAAAGTTAAATTTACCACATGATTGGAGTATTGAGTTTGACTTTAATATCGAACATTCTTTAGTAGGTTCAGAAGCCGGCTACTTAGATGGTGGTACAGGTTGGTATCGTAAGAAATTAGTTTTACCACAAGAAATGAAAGATAAAAGAATTGCTATTCATTTTGGCGGTGTTTATATGGATAGCACAGTCTATGTGAATGAAAAGCAAGTTGGGAAATATCCTAATGGTTATATGCCTTTTACATATGATTTAACAGATTATATCATTGCAGATGGGGTAACAGAAAACGTTATTGCTGTTAAAGTAGTAAATGAACAGCCAAGTAGTAGATGGTACTCAGGAAGTGGAATTTACCGTGATGTAGAGCTGATTGTAACAGAGTCAGTACATGTAGTAGAATACGGAACTTTCGTTACGACACCGTATATTGAAGAGGAGTATGCAACAGGCAAAGTGACTATGCATATTCAGACAGAAGTAAAAAATACTTCAGAATCAGATAAACAAGTTGTAGTACGTTCTACACTTTTAGACTATAAAACAAATGAGGTAGTAGCACAGACGGTAGAAAGTGAAGTATATACTATAGCTGCTAGCCAAATAGATAAGGTAGACCAACAAATGGTTGTATCTGAGCCGAAACTTTGGTCTACAGCAGAGCCTAACCTTTATACAATGCTTACGGAAGTTGTTGTAGAAGGAGAAGTTGTAGATACTTATAAAACAAGATGTGGTTTTAGATGGATTAAATTTGATGCCGAGGAAGGTTTCTTCTTAAATGGTGAGTGGATGAAACTTAAAGGTGTATGTATGCATCATGATCAAGGAGCGCTTGGAGCTGTTGCGAATACGCGTGCTATTGAGCGTCAGATGGAGATTATGCA
Organism: Zhenhengia yiwuensis; assembly: GCF_014384995.1. Taxonomy (GTDB): domain Bacteria; phylum Bacillota; class Clostridia; order Lachnospirales; family Cellulosilyticaceae; genus Zhenhengia; species Zhenhengia yiwuensis. The sequence goes on from NZ_JACRSY010000033.1 coordinate 17,620, forward strand.
GGATATGGGTGCTAATGCAATACGTGTGACTCATAACCCAGCTGCAGATGAGCTTTTACGTATCTGTGATGAAAAAGGACTTCTTGTTATTGATGAAGCTTTTGATACTTGGTATGGTGGAAAGAAACAATATGACTTAGGACGTTTCTTCTCACAAGGGTCCACTTCTCATCCAGATGGTGTTAATACTGTAACTTGGGCAGAGTTTGACCTTAAACGTATGGTAAAACGAGGACGTAACTTCCCATGTATTATTAAATGGTCCGTAGGAAATGAAGTAAGTGAAGCAAGTGGAGATGAACGTTCTTTAGAAACCATTAAAAACATGAAAAAGTGGGTTTATGAAGTAGATCCAACAAGAGGCATTACACAAGGTGCTGATAAATTTAGATTTGGTACAGGTGAAGGTGGTCACGAAGATATCGCTGCTGTGCAGGATACTGTAGGCTTTAACTATGCAGAAGAAAACTATGATAGCATACATGCAAAGCATCCTGACTGGGTAATTTATGGTTCGGAGACTTCTTCAGCAACTAAATCAAGAGGTGTATATAGTCATCCAGATTGGTTAGGAAGTCATGATTCAGGGGATCATTCAGATTATCAACAATCTTCTTATGACAATGACCATGTAGGTTGGGGAAAAACAGCGACAAACTCATGGATTCCAGATCGAGATAGAAAATATATAGCAGGTCAGTTTATTTGGACAGGCTTTGACTATATTGGTGAGCCTACACCTTGGCATAATACAGGAGGACCAGGTCATGAGCTATCACCTAAAAGTTCTTATTTTGGTATTGTAGATACAGCGGGCTTCCCTAAAGATGATTATTACCTTTACCAAAGTGTATGGAAGTGCGTAAGCGAAGCGCCAATGGTACATATTTTACCGCATTGGAATTGGGAAGATGATACTCTTAGAAGTCATGTAACAGGAGAAGATGGCAAGATTCCACTTAGAGTATATTCTAATGCACCACGTATTGAACTTTTTATAGATGGAGTAAGTCAAGGTGAAAAAATTTTTGCTCAGAAAGTAACAGATTATGGTTTTGCTTATCAACAACAATCTGAAACAAGTGATCGCCTGTATTTAGAATGGCGATTAGATTATGAGTATAGACCGGGAACTAAGATCCAAGCAGTTGCTAAAAGTGCAGAAGGCATAGTAATAGCTGAAGAAACTATGGTAACAGCAGATAAAGCAGCTCAAGTAGCTTTACAAGCAGATAGAAGTGTCATTCATGCTGATGGCAAGGATCTTTGTTATATTACAGTAGATATTCAAGATGAAAGGGGTAACTTTGTCCCAACGGCAGATAATGAAGTAAAATTTGAAATAATAGGACAAGGGCAAATTGTAGGAGTCGATAATGGAAATCCTGTAAGCCATGAACGCTATAAGGCACAGGCCGATGGTACATGGAAACGTAAAGTCTTTAATGGAAAAGCCGTTGTTATTGTTCAAGCAACAGAAGAAGGTGGAAGTTTTACACTGAAAGCATCTTCTAAGGGTCTAGAAGGAGCATATGTAAAAGCTTACACAGTAGAAGATACTAGAAAAACATCACGAGAAGTATTAGGTTATGAGGTTTACCCTATAAAAACAGAAGTAGGTGTGATGCCTACACTTCCTGAAAACGTGATAGCTGTACTGGCGAATGGAACTAAAGTAAATCAAGCTATAACATGGAATGAACTTAGTAAGCAGCAGTTTAATCAAATGGGTGTAGTAACAGTTCAGGGGACTGTAAATGGAGTAGAAGCAACAGTAAGTGTTGAAGTGGTAGTAGTAGATATCAGACAAGGTGAAAAGGCAAGCGTAGCAGAGCTTACAAGTCTTATGATTAATAATAAGGAAGTAGCAGGCTTTAATCCAAATACATTTATTTATGAAATGAAAGTACCATATGGCGAGCAAATTACACATATTACTGCAGTTGCTAAAGATAATGCAAAGATATGCATTGTGCCACCAAGTAGTTATACAGGCGTAGTAATAGTTGAAGTAGAAGCAGATGAGCATATAAAACAGAAATATATTGTTCATATAGACGAAGCTATGCCACAGCTTAAAGAAGTAAACTTTAAAGTAGAACATACACTTATTAAAGAAGATGAAAAAGTAGGCTTTATTTTAGAAGGAGTCAAGGAAGATGGCATAGCAATAGACCTTTCAAAAGCAGAAGTTCATTATCATGTAACAACAGAAGATAAAGCATATATTGAGTTTGTACAAAGTGAGATTTATGCCTATACAGCAGGTACTTTAAAAGTTGCTGTAGAAGTCATTTATGGAGGCGTAAGTCTTACATCTGATGAAGTAACTTTAACGATTGTACCGAATGAAGTTGTTAAAGAAGTAGTAGCTTATGAAGAAGTTCAAATAGGCTGTACAGTCGGTAACAGTCCAAACTTACCAAAGATGGTGAAAGCATACTTTAACGTAGGTTTTCCTCGTATGGTAGAAGTAGAATGGAGCGAACTTTCAGAAAGAGACTACAATACTTATGGTCAGTTTGAGGTAGAAGGAAAAGTAAAGGGATATGCACTTTTAGTTAAAGCTATTGTTGTAGTAAAAGGCATTCTGGCTATAGAAAGTGTAAGTGTGGCAGCGGTAAAAGGTATTCCAGCAGAATTACCTGAAAAAGTAATGGTTTACTATAGTGACCATACAAAAGCAGAAAGCTATGTAAGATGGAACGAGACTCGTGTAAATTACAGTGCTGTAGGTATAGTAGAAGTTACAGGAATGCTAGAAGATGTTAGGATGCCAGTTACTGCAAGTGTGAGAATTACTGAAGTAGCAGAAGAAATTAAAGAAAGTAAAAATTACGCAAAACAATGGACAGGCTCTCAGTTCCCAGCAGCTTTAGCATCCTTTACAAATGATGTAGAAGGTTCAAAAGATAATATTTCACATGTTAATGATACAGTCATTGCTTTTGATGAGATGCAGCATAATAGATGGAGTAACTGGCAGCATGCACCTAGAGATAAAGAGTGGGTAGGTATTCTCTTTGCTGAAGGTGGTAATATTACAAAACGTTATATGGATACTGTAAAAGTAGGATTCTTTGAAGATCATGGAGTAGGTGCACCAGAGAACTTTACAATTGAATACTATGTGCCAGATAGAGAGCCAGCTGCGCCAAATCGTTTCGGGCATGTAACAGATGGTGAATTAGCAGAGAAAGGAAATTGGAAGCCAGTTGTGGGAATCCAAGGAGATACAGTAGGTGTAGAAGCTGGAAGTATGCATACCTTTACATTTGAACCAGTCCATACTTATGCAATTCGTCTTAATATGACTAGAAAAGCAGAGAAGCAAGGTATCGCTATAACGGAGCTTGAAGCTTATGGCAAAGAAGCTATTGCATATGAAGACTATGAAATAGTAGAAGTTTTAGTAGATGGATGCAATGTACTTGATAACTTTGATGAAGCATTAAATTGTGTATACGTGGTGCAAGGTAATCATGTACCAGAAGTTAGAGTAAATGCTACAAAACATGCTAAAGTAACAGTGATTCCAGCAGTAGATAGAAACGGTATAACTCAAATAGAAGTACTCCCAGAAAATGGAGATGTAACAAAAACTAAAATTTATCATATTAGTTTTAAATAAGAATATGAATGAAAAGGTTCAATCTCCTAGAAGAGATTGAACCTTTTTCTTAGAAAGCATATTTATCTAAGAAGATATTCAATGTGTCTGGTATAGATTTTTGTAATATTGGGAGATTCTTTAAGTGCCTATTTCTCTTTTTTATTAATTAGCATGCGTTTTAGAAGTGAAGTGGCTAGAATTAAAGAAGTTACTATAAAAGTATGCAGGATATTAGGTACAAATGATTAGACAGAATCATATAGATTAACTTATTTCCTGAAAACAGAATAAAGAGTTGAGGAATTTATAGAATGAAACAGTATTTATTTTTTATAGATTTACCATTACTAGAAAAGGCATTTTACTTTTTAGCAGAAGAAACTTTAATGAAAAAACCTCTTATTGCTTATGAGCAAATAGGAGAAGAGGACATACTAGAGGTTAGGCATAATGCGCAAGGGGAGATCGAATTTAAGAAAAGCAATAAGAGCTCAGCACAGCTTATATTAAATGAGATTAGAAAATATGATATATATCCAGGGTATGGTGGGGATGAGGAAAAATTATTTTACCATTATCATAATTTGTTTGAAATTTCTATTGTATTATCAGGAAGAGGATACTATTTTGCAGAAGGAAGATGTATTAAGGTTCAAGCAGGGTCTATTGTGGCATTTAATGGATTAGTACCACATGCTTGGATTGCTGACAAAGAAGATCCCCCACGTCTTAAAACATTTAAATTCTATCAAAATTTGTTTCTAGAGAATGAAATAGAGGAAGAGCAATGGAAATTAATAAATGATTACTTAAGTACATTTACTGTAATAGATTTACATGGTAAAGAAGGTGAAAAAAGTTTTACGATTTTGCAACTCATGTACGAAGAATATATCAATAAAAATAAAGGGTATAGGGAATGTATTAGAAACCTACTGCTAGTATTTTTAGTGTATATCATGCGACAAGATATAAATAGACGAAAAAACACTAAGAAAAGAGGTCACCATACAGAGATAGAAAATGCTGTGAAATATATGAAGAATAATTTTCATCTAAATCTTGCATTAGAAGATGTAGCCAAAGTGGTATATATGCATCCTAACTATTTTTCAGCAGTATTCAAGAAGGCATATGGTATAAGTTTTATAGATTATATGAATAGGTTAAAAGTCTCTATGGCAACTGAATTAATGGAAAGTACGCAGTTACCTATTCCAGAAATTGCAATGCGTTGTGGATTTACATCTCTATCCAACTTTTACAGGGTGTTTAAAAGCGTTCAAGGGATAAGTCCTGTTAAGTATATTAAACAGCTGAAATTCTAATAATTTAATAGGATATTCTAACATTATATGATAATGGATACAATATATATATGTTTTTCCTTAGATATAGTATATTGATTTGTGAAAAAATTGTATTAGCAAAATAGGAAATCTAAATAAAGCACAAAACAAATTTCACTAAGAAAGGGGAACAATATGATTGCGTCAAACAAAAAAACATGTATCAATAAGGGATGGTTTTATCGCAGAGATAAGCAAGAAGAAGGGGTAAAAGTTAATTTGCCTCATGCTAATAAAGAAGTACCGTATAATTATTTTGATGAAAAAATGTATCAATTCATCAGCTTTTATGAGAAAGAGCTGTGGATAGAACATGGAAATGATAGAGAGTTTTTAGTTTTTGATGGTGTTATGACGGCTTTTAAAATCTTTGTAAATGATGTTTTTATAGGAGAGTATAAGGGTGGTTATATTCCACATCATGTAGAGATCACAGATTTTGTACAAAGGGGAGCATATAATAAGATTCTGGTAGAGGTAGATTCTACAGAGCGAGCAGATATTCCACCTTTTGGATATGTGGTAGATTACTTAACCTTTGGTGGAATTTATAGAGATGTGTGGCATTATACACTTAGCCAAACTTATATGAACCATGTCTATTTTAAATACAGTATTTTAGAACATAATGGTAAACAGGGGAAAGTACAATGCTTACCAATTATTGAAATTGATAGCAAAGAAGAGGCTCAAAGTGTAAAGCTTATGGTACAGATTAATGACCATGAGGTAGAGATGCAGTTAGATGTAAAAAAAGGGATACATAGATATAATTTCACGCCATTTGTAATGGAAAATATGACATTATGGGATATAGAAAATCCACATAGATATGACTGTAAAGTTAGGATGCAAGGTGAGATGGGGAATGATGAAGCAAGTCTAAAAGTAGGGTTTAGAGAACTACATATAGAAGAGAATAAGCTTGCTTTAAATGGCAAATCACTTACTTTATTAGGGCTTAATAGACATCAAAGCTATCCTTATGTAGGATATGCTATGCCAAAGAGAGTTCAAGAAAAAGATGCATACATTCTTAAGTATGAGCTTGGGCTTAATGCAGTAAGGACTTCACACTATCCACAGTCACCTTATTTCTTAGATGCATGTGATGAAGTAGGGCTATTGGTTTTAGAAGAGATACCAGGCTGGCAGCATATTAGCCAGAGGGAAGATTGGCGTAGTAAGGTAATGGAAGATGTAAAAGCTATGATAGAAAGAGACTACAACCATCCTTCTATTATTACATGGGGGGTACGTATTAATGAATCTGGGGATGATCATGAATTATATACTGCAACCAATGAACTAGCAAGAAGTCTAGATGATACAAGGCCCACATCAGGAGTAAGATGCATGGAAAGAAGTGAGTTCTTAGAAGATATTTATACAATGAATGACTTTATCCATGATGGTTCAGAGAATATCTTAAGAACAAGGGAGCGTTGTACAGGTTCAGAAAAGCCTGTACCATATATGGTAACAGAATTCTGTGGTCACATTTACCCAACTAAAAAGTTTGATCAAGAAGAAAGATTAGTAGAGCATGCGCTAAGACATGGACGTGTACAAAGTATGGCAAGACAAAAAGATGAAGTGCTTGGTGCAATAGGTTGGTGTGCGTTTGATTATAATACACACTTTGACTTTGGGAGTGGAGATAGAATTTGTTACCATGGCGTAATGGATATGTTTAGAATTCCAAAGTTTGCAGCAGCAGTTTACAAAAGTCAAAGAGATCCAAAACATGGCTATGTTATAGAACCACTTACCTACTGGGCAAGAGGGGAGAAAAATAAAGGGGTTGTATTCCCAATTCATGTGTTTACTAACTGTAATAAGATAGAGGTTAAATTAGGTGGAGTGAGTAAAGGTGTCTTTTCAAGACAATTCCATAATACAGATCCTAAGATGCAATACCTTAAACAACCACCCTTTGTATTAAGCATGAATAATGGTGAGTGGGGAGCACATTGGACAGATGCAGAGTTTATTGGTTATGTAGGAGATGAAGTAGTAGTAAGTAAAAAGTTTGCTGCGAACCCTGTATATTCAGGAATACAAGTAGAAATAGATGATTATAAACTCTATGCAGATGAACTAGATGCAACACGTGTTGTTGTACGTGCTATAGACCAGGTTGGCAATACCTTACCGTACTTAAGTGAAGGTATTCAGATAGAAACATTTGGGGATATAGAAGTAATAGGACCTAAGCAGCTTGCTTTAACAGGCGGAAGCATTGCTTTCTGGATTAGAACAAAGATAGAAAGTAGAGAAGGTATAGCAAAAATAAAAGTAAATAGCTATGGTGGATATAAAGAAGAAATAAGTATTGAACTTGAGAAGAGGGATTAGATAAAAATAAATTAAATAAAAAAGTCAGGCAAAAGAAGTTTATATATAAATTAAAATTAATTGTTGACATATATATAATTTTTGTGTAGAATCATAAACAACGAACAAAACACATCATATAAATTCGATGAAGAGAAAAAGTAAGTTATAAATTTGTTCCCCAGAGAGTTGGTGTATGCTGAAAGCCAATGTTCAAATTATAGCCGAATATCATCTCTAAGAAGCAATGCTGAACAGTTTTTAAGTAGGTATTGCCGGAGTCTTTCCACGTTATAGGAAAAGCGTATTGGTAGATACGAAATGAGAGCTATAAACCTTTATTAATAATAAATAAAGTTTATAGAATTAGGGTGGTAACGCGGTTAATCCCGTCCCTTGTTGTAGACAAGGGGCGGTTTTTTTATTGTCTAAAAATCAATTTAATGATGTTGTGATAAGGAGGAGAATGTAAAATGAAACAGTTATCAAAAAAAGATTTATTATTCGTAGGGCTTATGCTTTTTTCATTATTCTTTGGAGCAGGAAATCTGATTTTTCCACCTTTCTTAGGCCAATCAGCAGGGAATAAAGTATGGATTGCTATGGTGGCCTTTCTCATTACAGCAGTAGGATTTCCAATTTTAGGCGTTATTGCTGTAGCAAAATCAGGAGGGCTTGAAAATTTAGCAAGAAGGGTAAATCCTGTCTTTGCTACTATATTTACAGTGCTTATTTATTTATCTATTGGGCCATGTTTAGGTATACCAAGAGCTGGGAGTCTTCCGTTTGAAATGGCAGTAGCACCATACCTTCCAGAGAGTATGTCTGTAGTTGGAGCAAGATTCATCTTTACTTGTGCCTTTTTCTCAGTAGCCTATTGGCTTTCTCTATCGCCAACTAAACTTGTTGATCGTATGGGGAAAATTTTAACTCCAACATTATTAACTATGATTTTTGTGATTGTTATCGCTTCATTATTCAGACCAATTGGAGAATATGGCAGTGCAGTAGCAGAATATGCTGAGTCACCTTTTGTAAAAGGATTTTTAGAAGGTTATTTAACAATGGATACCATCGCAGCTTTAAACTTTGGAATTGTTATTGCCTTAGCCATTAAGTCGAAAGGTGTAGAGGATGAAAAGACTGTTGTAAGAACTTCTATTAAAGCAGGTCTTATTGCAGGTGGATTACTAGTTGTTATTTATGTACTTTTAGCACACTTAGGAGCATCAAGTGGTGGAAGATTTGGAATGACAGAAAATGGGGCACAGACTCTAACACATGTTATGTCTTACTTATTTGGTAAACCAGGCGCTGTACTTTTAGCTGTTATCTTTACACTTGCTTGTTTAACAACAAGTGTAGGTCTTATTACTTCATGTAGCCAATATTTTTCCACTTTAGTACCTAAAATGACCTATAAAAACTGGGTTAGAATCTTATCCCTTTCAAGTATGATTCTTGCTAATATGGGGCTTAATATGATTCTTTCCATTTCTATACCTGTATTAGATATGATTTATCCAATAGCAATCATGCTGATTGTGCTTGCTATGTTTGATAAATTATTTAAAGGCAATAGATATGTTTATGGTCTAACTATGCTCTTTACAGGCTTAGTAAGTATTATCTATGCATTAGATTCATTAGGATTTAAATTAAATTTTGTAACGCAATTACTTAATAAATTACCTTTCTATGGCCAAGGATTAGGATGGATTGTGCCAGCTTTAGTGGGAATAATTGCAGGCTATATAGTAGGTTTAGTAAAGCAAGAGCAAATAAATGAAGATTTAAGTGTAGAGCTTCCTAGAGAATAAGAAAATAAATAAAAAGGATAGAACGTATAGGGTTCTATCCTTTTTATTTACTCTGCAAATATTATAGCTTTAAGCTGCTCGAAATTTGCAACTTCATAAGTTGGTGAGATATTCTTAGTATTAGCAAGTCTGTCAGAATTATACCAACAAGTATCTATACCAAAGTTAATTCCGCCTTGTATATCAGAAGTAAGACTATCTCCCACCATCAGTACAGTAGTTTTATCCTGATGATTAATATTATTTAAAGCAAGTTCAAAAATTTTAGGATTTGGCTTGGAAACCTTAACTGCTTCAGAAATGACAATATCTTTAAAGTATGGAGCAATAATAGATTGACCAATACGTTTCGTTTGTACATCGGTAAGTCCATTTGTAATAATACTTAATGTACATACTTTAGAGAGGCTGTCTATAAACTCTAAAGCTCCTTCATATAAGAAAGAGGCATCTGCTAGGTGTTTCATATAAGATGTAGAGAATGCTTGTGCATCAAATGTAACCTCTAAGCGTGTAGCTAGCCTTTCAAAACGTTCAATTTTTAGTTTGGTTTGTGTGATAAGACCTTCTTCGAACTCTTTCCAAATTGCTGTATTAATTTCTTGGTATATTTGTAAATGATAACTTTCATCATAATCTATACCAAATTCAAGCATAGCATTTTTAAACGCTTCTCTTTCGGATTTTTTAAAATCAAATAAAGTTTCATCAGCATCAAATAGTATAACATCATATTTCATAGTCGTTTCTCCCTTATGTAGTATAGTTATAACTGTTATAGATTTTATCATAATAAAGGAGAGAAGGATAGAAAATAGGATTGTAATAAATTTTATAGGAATTTTTATCTTCATCCCAAAGCTATCTTTCTAATAGTCTCAAATCATAAGTAGCTTTATTATAAGGAAGAGCTTTTTCTAAAGTATGAGCTTGAGAGAGGATGAATATTAAGTGAGTATAAGTAAGGAGAATAATAAATTACTTAAAAACTTTTTTAGAGATAGAATTTGAGTTTAGTGTTTCCAAGTAAAACCTATATATTTAATAATTGGAAAAGCATGGAGTTGGAAAATGGAAAAGTAGCTTAGAATAATATAATCTTTATAAATAGAAGTATAAATGAGAAAGAGATGGACATGAAAAATAAATTTAAAATTGCAATTGTACAGGCAGTAAGATATCCTTTTGATTATGATAAAAATACTCAGAGATGTAAGAAGTCCTATAATTTCTGTTTGAGTTAGTAGATAGATTGAAAAGAGTGATAGAATAAGTGGGATAAATAATGGGATTAAATAGAGGGAGTAATATGGAGCGTATGAATAGACTATATTTACATATACCGAGATTAGAGGAGTTAGATTATAGACAGAAGATTTTACTGCAACCAGATACTATGGCTTATAATAAAGGATTTCATTTACAATTTATAGATTATGATAATGAAACGGGATGTATTTATTTTAGAAAGCAAGACTGGAAGAGTTGGTTTGATTTTTGGATTAATCAAGGACCAGATAGGTTTTATGCCTATATTGTGAAAAGGGAAGATCATCAGTTTATAGGAGAAGTCTCTTTTAGATATGATAAGCATTATGAGGCACATATGGTAGGTATTATTATAGAAGCTCAGCATAGGGGGAAAGGGTACTGTGAAGAGGCACTAAATTTATTAGTACAAGTAGCTTTTGATATATACGGTTTGGAGCGGCTTCAAGATGATATTCCAGCAGAGCGTGAAACTGCACATAAAGCTTTTGCAAAGGTTGGGTTTAAGAAAAAAAGAGTAGAAAATGGTAATATACTTGTAGAATTAGTTAAGAAATAAATTTTGCATGCTGCATCAAATGATGTAAGTATAGCATAGAGATTGCCAAAGGGTAGTTTCAACAAAATACATATCTTAGAAAGTTCTTTTAAAAGGTTATATGCAAGTTATAAAAAATATGATTTTAAATCTTTAAAAATATACAATATGTACAAGTTGTATAAAAGTGCTTTCGCAAAAATGAAAGAAAAGATAAACAATTTATAGAGATTGTTTTATTTAATTTTAAGTTGTACTATGGTACTATAACTAAGTAGGATTGATAAAGGAAAACTAGAAAGGTAGGAGAACTATGCTAGTAAGTAATAAACACAAACAAATCATAGAAGAACGCTTTGCAGTCGTTCGAGAAAATGCTAAAAATAGAGAGACAGAGCTTTTTGCCATACTTGATACATGTACAGAAGATGAGGCGATTTGCTTAAAGTATCTTTATGCTTTTATGCCTGAACAAGATCTTGCTAACCATGATGGTGAACTTTTCCTTAAATTTGTAAGACAAGCTTTAAAAGTACGTCAAATTGTACCTTGGGGAGATAAACTTACAGGGGGATTATTCTTAAACTATGTTCTTCAATATCGTATGAGTAATGAAAATATTGAATACTATAAGGATGATTTCTTTGAAGAGCTCTATCCAAGAATTGAAGGAAAAAGCATGAAAGAAGCAGCCCTTATTATCAACTACTGGTGTTTTGAAAAGGCAACTTATCAAACAACAGATTCAAGAACAACTTGTCCACTTACAACAATCCGTAATGCATATGGTAGATGTGGTGAAGAATCTGTACTTGGCGTGGCTGCATTTAGAAGTGTGGGTATTCCAGCAAGACAAGCATACACACCAAGATGGGCACACTGTGATGATAACCATGCATGGGTAGAAGTATGGACAGATGGTGAGTGGCACTTCCTAGGTGCATGTGAACCAGAAGCAACACTTGACTCAGGTTGGTTCCAGCTTTCAGCATCCCGTGGTATGCTTATCCAAAGTAAAGTATTTGCTACAACTGTAGAGAATGAACTTATTACACGTCAGACAGATAGTGCAACGGAAGTTAATACACTTGATCGTTATGCATCGACAAAAGAAATTACGATTCATGTAGTAGAGGAAGAGAATAAGCCAGTAGAAAATGCAAAAGTAAGATTTGAAGTGATTAACTACTCTGAGTTTTCAGCGCTTACAGAACTTGTAACAGATGCTAATGGGCAAGTGAAATTTACAACTGGTTTTGGTGATTTAGTCGTTTATGTACATAAAGACGGTATTGCAACCTTTGATCAAATTGATGTACGTTTAGCAGACAGTCTAACGATTACACTTAAAGACAGAGCACGTACATCAGGGACAGTAGAAAGTGTAACCCTTGTACCACCAAAAGGTGCATCTCCAGATGAAAATGCCGTAACTGAGGAAATGAAAGCCCTTCATGAAGAGCGTCATGGGCATGCCCTTCGTACAAGAAATGCTTTTGTAGAGACATTCTTCTTAGGAGAAAAAGCAAATGAATGGGCAAAGGACTTTGCACCATTTGAAGAAGGTGTAGCAAGACACTTAGAGGCAGCTCGTGGAAATTACGAAGAAATCCAAGCATTCTTTAATGATGAAGAGACAAAAGATCTTTTAGAGTATAAAGTAAAAATGCTTGATACAATGAATAAAAAAGATATGTCAGATACAAGCTGTGAAACTTTAAAAGCACACTTAGAACATGCGATGCAATTTAAAGATGATTTTGAAGAAGAAATTTTTGTAAAAGGCATTCTTGCACCTCGAATTGCTACAGAGAAAATCACGCCTTATAGAGCTCAGTTAGAGGATATGTTTGATGAGGCAAGTAAAGTAGCCTATAGAAATAATCCAAGAAGCCTTTATGATTATGTTGATGAAACAATTGTGACTGCAACAAGTATGCAAAACGTTTATTTATGTGCACAACCAGTAGGTGTTATGAAACTTAAATGGGGACATGTAAGTGCTAAGAAAATTTTATTCGTAGCATTATGCCGTACATTTGGTATTCCAGCACGTTTAAATAAAGAAAATGGTAATATGAGTTACTACAAAGATGGTAATTGGGTAGAAATTGAAGTAGGTGCAGTGCAAGAAGAAGTTATTAAAAATAGTAACTTAACACTTCATGGACAAGACGATACTGTATGGGAATATATGAAAAACTACACAGTAGGTCGCTATGTAAATGGTGTATATCATACACTTTACTTAGGAACAGGCCAGTGGCAAGATGGTAAAGTAACTTATCCAGTAGAAGCTGGACAATACCGCATCGTAACTGTTAATAGAGAAGCAAGTGGTACAGTACATGCTAACCTTTACTATATGGACATTAAAGAAAATGAAGATGTGACAGTAGAAGTAGCCCTTGCAGAAATAAATGCAGCACACCAAAAAGAAACAGTAGTTAATGAAACTACATTTAGAGATACTAACGGAGATGTATGTGAGCTTTCAAAAGTAATAGGAGAACGTAATAATATTGTAGCATTCTTAGATGCAGGCGCAGAACCTACAGAACATCTTCTTAATGAAATGATTGAAGCCAAAGAACAGTATCTTGAACTTAAGCCAAATGTAATCCTTGTTGTAAAAGAAGAAAAAGACTTAAATAATCCAACACTTGTTAAAACATTAGAAGCAGTACCATTTATTAAAGTATTTGTTGGATATGAAAAAGAACAACTTTCATATCTTTATGAAGGATTTGAAATTCTAGATAAGAAACTTCCATTAGCTTATGTCATGAATAAACCTATGGTTGCTTCTATGGCCATTGCAGGTTACAACGTAGGTATTGGTACAATGTTACTGAAATACTTAGAAATGTAATGAGACAGTACAAGGCGTGTTCCCTATAGAGGAATACGCCTTATATAAATTCTTTTGATCATGTCTTTTGTGATGTTATCTGTATCAATAAAAGGAATAACTGATCTGCTGAACAGATTTAAAAAGAGGTGGATGAGAAAATGTATACCTTTAAAAAGAATAATAGAAATAAAAAATAAAAAACGAGGAATAAATTCTGTTGAATTTATTCCTCGTTTGATTTAAAGTGCATAATAAGATAAAAACCAGCAATGAGTAGTAAAATACCTAGGATAAGACTTGGTATGTTATAGAAGAAACTATGAAACCAACCTAAATAATCTCCAAAACGATATAAAATAGGAAGGACTAAACGGTCAAAAAGTGTATAAACGCCAAGTAGAATAACTACAGTTCCAAGAACTATACGGTGTTTAGTAAAGAAAGTATGCCAGTCTTGATTTAAGAAGCTTTTTAATTTATGTAAGAATTCTTCCTCATCGAGTCTACGTTCATCTTCATTAAGGCGACCTAAAATTAAAGTATCAAAAAAGGCATAGAACCAGATAACTGGAAGAATAAAATTAATAAGGTAAATAGGTAAAAGGTTACAAATGGTCCAGACGATTCCAAATCCAGTCATGATGCATATGCCTTTTTTCATACTTCCTAGATACATTTGCCCAGCACCAGGAATAAGCCCCAATAAAAAAGTAAAGAAATTATTTCTATTCATATTAAAACCTCCTATAATTTACTATCTATTAATAAGTATACAGGCCATTTCTTAAATTAGGTTATCGTATTTCTTAATATTTCTTCAGAAATAACAAAGATATAAGTATTTAAAAATTCATATAAGAACAAATGGGAGGTTATACTAACAACATAATCATTCATAGAGGTGACTTATGCGTAAATCAACAAAAATAATATGGAGTATTGTTGGTATTCTTATAGCAATAGTATTGGTAATGGGTATTTATTTATATAGGACTTTAGATAGTATTACTGTGCCTAATCAAGATATAGTAGAGCAGGAACCAGCCACTTATCCTACTATACCTGGTATTAGTCATGTACTTTTAGTTGGAGTAGATTCGGCAAGTACAGATATAGCTACAAGGTCTGATGCTATGATGCTTCTAACTTTGGATACTATACATGACAATGTGAAATTAACCTCTTTTGCAAGAGATGCCTATGTCAACATTCCTGGTATTGGGTATGAAAAGCTTACACATGCTTATGCCTATGGAGAGGCGCCATTACTCTTACAAACAGTAGAAAGTAATTTTCAGCTTGAAGTAGACCGTTATATTGTTATAGACTTTAAATCTTTTATTGTATTAGTAGACCGTTTAGGGGGTGTAGAAGCCAATCTAGAACAGGTAGATTTAAGAGAGTTTAATCGTGTAGCGGAAGAAAATTATAGGAAGTTCTATGATAACAAAGAAGATAGTTTTAGGCCTATAGAAAGCCCGGGCATTTATAATTTAAATGGTTATCAGACACTAGCCTATGTTAGAATGCGTAAAACAGATTCCATTTATGCTAGGGAAGAAAGGCAGCGTGATGTGGTCGAACAAGTCTTTAAGAAAATAACACGTATGCCATTTACCTCTTACAGTGCACTTTTAAAAGAAGTTTTACCTTATATTAAAACCAATATGAATGTTATGGATATGGTAAAGCTTGCTTTTACAGCTCTTCAAATAGGGACGGATGATGTAAGACAGTTAGAATTTCCAAATCCCAATACAAGTTATGGGGGCTCACTGCCGGGTAAAGGATGGGTATTACAATGGGATGAGGAAGCTGGCAGAGAGGAGTTGCATACATTTTTAAATGAATAAATAAAAAGTTAAAAGTATACAGGATAAATATATTTTATCATGTATACTTTTTAATATAAGGAAGCTACAAGAGCTCAGTTAAAGTAGAAAGTACTTGTTTTTACTAATTAAGGTGCTATAGAATAAAAAGAAAGTTATAATAGATAAAATTTTTGGGAGGAAATAAAATGGAAAAGATATTAGTAGTTGTAGATATGCAAAATGATTTTATAGATGGGACACTGGGCACGCAAGAAGCAGTTAGCATTGTACCAAATGTTATAGACAAGATAAAAGCTTATCAAAAAGAGAATAACCCTATTTACTTTACTAAAGATACACATACACAAGACTATCTCCAAACACAAGAAGGAAAAAATTTACCAGTAGCACATTGTATTAAGGGAACAAAGGGATGGGAATTACAGTTACAAATAGGTGCGTTAGCAGAAAAAATACAAAAAGGTGCAAGCCATCCGATTATTTTTGAGAAGGGAATATTTGGAGGAGAAGAGCTTGCAAAAACGCTTAGAGAAGTAATAAATAAGCCAAATCAGACAGAGATAGAACTTGTAGGACTTTGTACAGATATCTGTGTTTTATCTAATGCAATCTTGCTAAAGACTTATATACCAGAAGCAGTTATTCAAGTTGATGCAGCTTGCTGTGCAGGGGTTACACCAAAGACTCATAATAATGCGTTAGAAGCTATGAAGATGTGTCAGATTCAAATTAAAAATGAGAGTGAAGAGGTTTTCTAGCTTGAATTTACAATCTAAGTGCAACACCTAAAAAAATATGACTCATAAGAGAAAATCCTAGTAAAATAGTGTTTGCGAAGACTACTATTGAAAGGATTAATCTTATGAGCCATTACACACATTTTACCATAGCTGAGCGAGAAAAAAT
>NZ_JACRSY010000034.1 GCF_014384995.1 Zhenhengia yiwuensis
TCCCAGTGTGGCCGTTCACCCTCTCAGGCCGGCTATGGATCGTTGCCTTGGTGGGCTGTTATCTCACCAACTAGCTAATCCAACGCGGGTCCATCCTATGCCGATAAAATCTTTGCTAGTCGGTTCATGCGAACCAACTAGGTTATGCGGTATTAGCGTTCGTTTCCAAACGTTATCCCCCTGCATAGGGCAGGTTACCCACGCGTTACTCACCCGTCCGCCACTAACTTCATGGAGCAAGCTCCAATCCGTCCGTTCGACTTGCATGTGTTAAGCACGCCGCCAGCGTTCATCCTGAGCCAGGATCAAACTCTCAATAAAAAAGTTTGTCTCTTGACATTTTGTACTGTTAAGTAGTACTGACTTGTCACATAATGTGACTTTATGAATCGACTGGTTTAATGGTTACTATTTTATTTTCAAAGTTCAATCATCCTATTAAAATGGCGGAGAAGGAGGGATTTGAACCCTCGCGCCGCTATTAACGACCTACTCCCTTTCCAGGGGAGCCCCTTCAACCACTTGGGTACTTCTCCATAGTGGTTTCCATATTAATGGGATAAAACGGAGAAGGTGGGATTCGAACCCACGGCCCCTTTCGGAGTCACTGGTTTTCAAGACCAGCTCCTTAAACCACTCGGACACCTCTCCATATTATTTAGCTTGTCAGTCTTTTTCGACTCGACACTAGAACATTTTATCAACTGTTCTAGTATTTGTCAAGAGTTATTTTTTACTTTTTTTCAGTTCTTATTACTCTTGCTTGCCCCGTGGCATTTGCTGCGCCCCGACTGCTTAATTAATATAACATGACATTTGTCATACGTCAACATGTTTTTAAAACTTTTTTCGTTTTTTTCTTTTCTTTAGGTGCTTCCCCTTATATTGACGTATGACAACATCTTTATTAAAGCATTTTCTCAGCGATAATAAGGTCTTCTGGGGTTGTTATTTTAATATTGGTATACTCACCTTCTACAATATATACAGGTACACCAATCGCTTCTACAAGCATACTATCATCTGTTACACTTAATCCATGCTCTTTGGCATATTCATGTGCATGGATAATGAGTTCTTTCTCAAAAATCTGTGGTGTCTGAACAGACCATAAAGAACTTCTATCTGGTGTATCTTCCACCTTACCGTCTTTACTTACAAGCTTAATAGTGTCTTTTACAGGTACAGCAATAATACTTGCTCTGTGAGCATAAGCCATATCTAGCCCTGCCCTCACAACCTCTTTGGTAATCAGTGGTCTCGCTCCATCATGGATAACAAGGTAGTCTGACTTTTCATCAGCTGCCTGTATACCGTTATAGACAGAGTCTTGTCTTTCTTTTCCACCTGCTACAATATAACTTACTTTATTAAGCTTATAAGTATCTTTTAAAAGTTTTTCTACATAAGTTATATCTTCCTTACCTGTTACAACAACAATCTCTTGTATCTCTGGCATATTTTGAAAACATTCTACTGTATAGACAAGAATCTCTTTATCTTTAATTTTTAAATATTGCTTTTTAGTACTCGTTCCCATCCGTGAACCACTACCACCCGCAACAACAATAGCTGATATATATTTCATTCCTTAACTCCTTTTACCTACTTAATGATTTTAGCAAAAATCATGCGCCCTGCAGAAGTTTGAAGCACACTTGTAACAAGTACCGTCTTAGTTTCACCTACAGCTTTTTTGCCACCTTCTATAACAATCATTGTCCCATCATTTAAATAAGCAATACCTTGTTCCTGCTCTTTACCTTCCTTTACAATCGTAACAACCATTTCTTCATTAGGAAGTACTACAGGTTTCACAGCATTCCCCAAATCATTAATATTAAGTACAACTACTTTTTGTAACTGCGCTACTTTATTAAGATTAAAATCATTCGTTACCACTACACCCTGAATCTGATCTGCCAATTTTAAAAGCTTCACATCTACTTCTTTAATATTTTTATAATCTATCTCCATAACTTCTATAGGGGCATTCTTTAGGTTTTGAATCTCATTAAGAATATCTAATCCTCTTCGTCCTCTATTACGTTTTAGTTTATCTGAGGAATCTGCAATATGGCGTAGTTCATCTAGTACAAAAGTTGGAATAATAATCTTCCCCTCTAAAAAATGCGTTTTGATAATATCTAAAATACGTCCATCTATAATAACACTTGTATCAAGAATCTTAGGTGCGCTTACTAAAGTATTTGAATCTTTCTTTGTAAACCATCCCTTCATCTCTTCTTTCTTTATATGAACAATATATACCCCTATATAGCCTAACCCAAGATATAAGAAAATTCCCCATAGTACGTTGATGATTCCTGATTTTCCACTTAATAGAGGTGCTCCAAGCAGGTTTGCCATTCCTAAACCTATAGCGAGTCCAATAATATACATAAGTGTTTCTTGCATAGAATGTTTAATAAGTGCTCTCTCTACTTTTGGTGCTAATATTTTTGCTATAAGTGCACCAAATGTTATAAACATAAGACCAAAAACTACTGCAAACACAATAAGTTCTTTATATTCATAGAGAAACTTAAATAATCCTTCTAATGTACTTCCAAGGTCTGGCGGAATAATCTGCTTTTCTTCTAAGTCTATAACTGTAACAGCAGCAATACCTGCAATAATCCCCGAGGCTAAAAACCTTATAATCTTTTGCATTATGTTCCCCCTTAGTATGCTTTTTGCCCAATTGCCAAATTAGGTACAGCATTTAATGTCATGTCTGCTCTTGATCCCCTTAAATATTCATAATATGCAGCTGAACCAATCATGGCTGCATTATCTGTACATAAAATCTTACTTGGATGGTAAAGTGTGAATCCATGTTTTTTACATGCTTCACTCATTCCTTCGCATAAACCACTATTAGCTGCAACTCCACCTGCTAAAGCAATTTTAGTAATTCCTTCTGCTTTTGCAAGTGCCATTGTTTTCGTAACAAGTACTTCTACTACTGTATGCTGAAAACTTGCTGCAATGTCTGCTACATTAATAGGCTCATCTTTCATTTTGGCACTATTAACATAATTAAGTACTGCTGATTTAAGTCCACTAAAGCTGAAATCATATCCATCACTAATCATAGCTTTAGGGAATTTAATAGCCTCTTTATTACCTTCCTTACTTAGAGCATCAATCTTTGGTCCACCCGGATAAGCAAGACCTATGGCTCTTGCTACCTTATCATAAGCTTCTCCTGCTGCATCATCTCTTGTTTTACCCATAATTTCATATTCATTATAGTCTTTAACTTTAACCAGGTGTGTATGTCCACCTGATACTACAAGACATAAAAATGGAGGCTCAAGTTCAGGATGCTGAATATAGTTAGCTGCAATGTGTCCTTCTATATGATGGACACCAACTAAAGGAATATTCTTAGTAAATGCAAGTGCTTTTGCTGCTACAACACCTACTAATAATGCACCTACTAACCCTGGCCCATATGTTACACCAATAGCATCAATATCATCTAAAGTCATTTCTGCTTTCTCAAGTGCCTCATTAATAACATAGTTGATTTTCTCCACATGCATCCTTGACGCAATTTCAGGTACAACACCACCGTACTTAGTATGCAAGTCAATTTGTGTTGCTATAATATTTGAACGTACATCTCTACCATTTACAACAACAGCCGCTGCTGTCTCATCGCAAGATGTCTCAATAGCGAGTATTTTTGTTTCTTTCATCTTTACTCCTCCAACGCTTTCTTATCTTTCACTTTTAGCAAGTTCCTTATAGCTATGAACCTTCCATAGTCCATCTTGCTTAATTAATGTATATTGCCTTTTTTCTATTTCTTTAGTCATTTCATGTGTAACTTCTATAGACGCTTTCTCTAAGGTGGGAAATGTAAGAGCGTCTATTGTATTTCCTACTAGGTATACATCTGCTTCTTTATTAATCCTAATTTCTTCTATCAACTCTAACTAGCTACGATAAGTGTTACACCCTAATGCCTCTTCACCATAAAGCATCTCCAATGCCTTTAACGTCTGTTCTATAACTTCTGGCGTAACCCCCTGATCATATTGCATTACCATAATATCTTCAATAACTCTTACTCTTCAAAACCTATAGTCTTTGTCATGCGATCTTTACCTGCTATGGTATTTGCAAAGATTTCTTTTATATTCGTAATATCTATTTTAGAATTTGGCACTGCTGGGCTGAAGTGCGTAAGCCATAATTCTTTTACATTTCCAGCTTTTGCTACACGTGCGGCTTCACTCGCTAACATATGCTTATACTTTTTCACTTGTTCTAATTCGTCTTCAATATACATACCTTCACATATGAAAAGGTCTGCATCTTGTACAAAAGTTGTTAAAGCATCTATAGGTCTACAATCTGTGCAGTATGATACCTTAATTCCTTTTCTAGCTTCACCTAATACCATATCCGGTGTATAAACTTTACCATCTTCAGCAACTTCATTCCCTAACTGAAGCATTTTCCAGTATTTTTGTGGAACTTTATTCTCTTTTGCTTTATCTACTACAAACTTAGGTTGTCTCTTGCCTTCTATGGTATAAGCAAAACACGGTACTTTATGCGGAACAGGTAGTACGGAAATATGGAATTCGCCTACTACTAACTCTTGTTTTTCATAAGGAAGCTCAATAAGATTAAGATCAAAAGTGATATCACGACATACAACAGTTAATCCATCTACAATTTTCTTCAATCCCGGTGGTCCTATAATAGTTAAAGGTTCCTGCCTTCCTGCATTTCCTAAAGTTAAAAGTAAGCCTGGAAGTCCCGTAACATGATCTCCATGATAGTGAGTAAAACAAAGTACATCTAGTGTTTTGTATCCCCATCCTAAAAGTTTCATGGTAACTTGAGTACCTTCACCACAATCTATAAGTAGCTTTCTTCCATTATACCTTGCAAGCATTGCTGTCAAAAATCTTTCCGGCAATGGAAGCATGCCTCCTGTTCCTAATAAACAAATATCTAACATTCTATACATCCTTTCTGTACTTATAATAGTATTATATCCTTTTATGACAAGTGTTACAACTTTGTGCCTATATTTGAGCATTTTATAAAAAAAGACGTATGAAATAGTCTATCTCATACGTCTTTAAATTTATTCATCTTCACAATTAAAGATTTCAATTACTGGTGCCTCATCAACTGGTATGGCAAAATCCTTAATCCATTTATCATAACATGCTTCACATATGTTAAATGAATGCTTTGTAAGGTCCTTTGAGGAAAAGTAACTCCATGTCTTTTTTACATGTAAATAATCCTCATAGTTTCGCCCATCTATCTTTTTAATAGGCTGTCCACAACAATTGCACTTCACTTCACCTTGCACTTCCGGCACCCCCTACCGCTTCATACGGCTGTTATTTCAAGCATTATCTCTAATCTTATTATATACCCCTTCCCCCCATTAAGTATATAGGTAATATTTACAGCCTCTTTTATTTTTAATTTATTTATTTTGTTGTATAACTTCGGTTCAATCGGTTTAAACTATGCTTGAGATAATTGTTGATTCCTCCCCATTGAACATTATCTCAAAACCCCAACATTAATTGTATAAATATTAAAACCCTAAATATCTATTTCCAAAAGCGATAGTGTCCCTATCGCTTATTTTTTATCACTTTAAAAAGCAAGCAAAGCTTGTAAGTTTTCATAACAATCTGCCTTACCTGTTTCTTTATTTATAAAGCTACCGTAAAACTCACTTTTAGAATCTTTTACTTGAAATTTTAACATTTTTTCCATAGCTAATGTATACAGCTCAATATCTCCTTCCACCTTACCTATTTGTGCTACAACAGCATAAATAGAAATACGCTCTTCATGGCTTGTTACAATACCTGTATGCGTATTATATTGCTCATAAATACCACCTGATTTAAGCTGATTCTTAAGCCATTTAACTGTATCTTTTTTTAATCCATTATTCTCTGCTAGCTCTTTCACAATAAGTAAGCTCTCTAATGTATCTATTCTTTCTGTTTCTATATAAACTTTATTTATATAATCATAGCTACTGTAATAAAGAGGAAGTTCATTATGTATATAAGCATTTTTTAGTATCTTTTTACTTTGTTTATAAATATCTTTCTGAAGCATCTGATCCTCTGCCAATAAAGCAAGTCCTTTTAAATCTAACTCATAAAGCTCAATCTCTCCATGTTCTGCTTCACCTTCATGACGTAAATCAAATTTACCATTCTTTATATTATACGGCTGAATTTTCTCTGCTATTTTCTCTGCTAAATCACTATAATAAGGTTCTCCCCATGCCAAATAAGCCTTAGTAAGTAACTTATAAAATTTAAGATTATCTGCTAGAGAAGTCTTCTCTATCACTTCCATCGTACCTAAATCCAAATCTTTATGAGCCCCAAAACCTACTAATCCTTCTTCAGTTAATAGATTTTCCTGCATAAAACGTACAACCTTTTCAAAACCAATGCGATTATTATCGTTTAATAAATATTCCATATATAACAAATTAAGGCTTGCAAAAATACTTTCTTCATCTTGCACCCCCTGTTCTTCATTCGTAAAGCTATTTCTTACAAATCTATCACTAATCCATTCATATTGATCATAAAAATGGTCCTCTAATATATCTTCTTGTGTGAGTTGCATAGCTTCTTTTATACGGTATTCTTTTATTAAACTTATCCCTATTCCTAATAATAATATACCTATTATGATATGTACTATCTTTTTTCTCATATACTCACCGACTTATACAAACTATCTTCTTTAATATTAACATATTATTAGAATATTAATAAATAGAAATTCAATAAATTTGTATAAAAAAAGACCTCTTATCAGTAGGTCTTTTTGCATCAATCAGCTTAATCTCTTCTCAATAAGTTTTGCAAGCTCTTTAGCCGCCGCTTCCATAACTTTTTTATCTTTTCCTTCTATCATCACACGTACTAAAGGCTCTGTTCCAGATGGTCTAATTAAGATCCGTCCTTCATCTTTAAACTGAGCTTCCAGCTTATTAATTTCTTCTTGAATCTCTAAATCCTCTAAATAAGCATGTTTATTTTCATTTTTAACATGTGCATTGACTAAAACCTGTGGGTATACATCCATAATTTGTTTTAGTTCACCTAATTTCTTTCCTGTTTTCTTCATAACATAAAGTAGCTGAATAGCGGTAATAAGCCCATCACCCGTTGTATTATAATCTAAGAAAATAACATGACCTGACTGCTCACCACCTAAGTTATAACCATGCTTAACCATATTCTCTAATACATATCTATCTCCTACACGCGTATGCACAAGATGGATATCTTCTTTCTTACTCATAATACTCAAACCTATGTTGCTCATAACCGTAGCTACAATAGTATCTTTTTTGAGTCTGCCATCTCTTTTCATATCTGAACCAATAATACTCATAATTTGGTCCCCATCAATCAGCTGCCCAGCTTCATCTACTGCTAAGCATCTATCTGCATCACCATCAAAGGCAATCCCAACTTCCATACCTCTTCCTACTACCTGTCTACTTAAGTCTTCCATATGTGTAGAACCACATAGTTTATTAATATTAACACCATTTGGCTTATTATGAATAACCTCTACCTCAGCACCTAACTGTCTTAATGCAAGAGGTGCCACCTCAGATGCTGCCCCATTTGCACAGTCCACAAGTACTTTAATACCTTTTAGGTCTCCTGGAATGGTATCACATACAAAATTAATATAACTTTCTATTACACTATGATCGTTTTGCCATGTTCCTATTTCTTCACCTATAGGGAGCGGAATACTATCCGGCCTAGATACAATGAGATTTTCTATTTCCTCTTCTAATTCATCTCTCAATTTGTATCCTTCCGCATTAAAAAACTTAATACCATTAAACTCTAAAGGATTATGAGAAGCAGAAATCATAACACCTGCATCCATTCCTAATTCCTTAGTAAGATAAGCTACTGCTGGTGTTGGAATAACACCTATACAAATAGCCTTAGCACCTACTGAACAAATGCCTGCAACTAATGCAGATTCTAACATGGTTCCTGATATTCTTGTATCTCTTGCTACTAAAATTTTAGGTTGCTTCTTTGTTTCCTTAGTAAGTACATATGCTCCAGCTTGCCCTAAATGGAAAGCTAATTGACCAGTTAACTCACTATTAGCGACACCACGTACGCCATCTGTCCCAAATAATTTTCCCATAAAATTCGTCTCGCTTTCTTTGATATATTATCAGTGTACGACATACATAAGAATTTAATGCAGGTCTTACTTCACAAAAGGCTACCATAAAATGGTAGCCTTTATATTTTTATTCTTCAACTATAGGTTGGTCTTGTGTATCTACCATTGTATCTTCCTCACCTTCTACAGGCACTTCAGGTTCTACTGGCACCTCGTCAACTGGTGCATTGACGAGAATATTCATATATACAGGTACATTGACTACCTTAAATTCATCGGGTACTACAATTTGTAATGGTATACGGTATTCCCCTGCTATAATATCTTGCATTGAAGAAAAATCTGCCGTTACTTGTATTTGACTTGGTTTAAATGCAAGTAATTTTTCTGCTGTACTTGCCAATACAATACTTACAGTTTCATCTATTACTTCATAAGTATAACCTTCTGGTAATCCTATAACTTGTAGATTTAATTCACTTACTGGAACCTGATAGTTATAATCTGTTTCTTTCTGAATTTCTAAGGTTACAGTAGCTTTAGGCTCAATATTATCAATATATTCAATACCCTCTGGCAAAATGAAATCTGTCCTAAAATTATTACTTTGAATAACATTATCTAATGCAATTTTCTCAAGTTTGATAGATTGAATAGTATCCACAATAGCAGCCTTACCTACAATAGTAATCTCTTGTGGACTTACAAGTGTATTCGCTTTAATGTAACCTGGTGGTAATGTTCCTTTAAATTGAGGCTCTAATGGAACACGTTTCTTCTTACCAATTGGTAAAGTAACCTCTACATATTCAGGAACCTTCTTAACCCCTATTACTTCTTCTCCTTGCTCATCTAAAAGTATAATAGGTACTGTATAGCTTAGTACATCTTCTGAGAAATTATCTACATTAATATTAATTTGTGCAGTTTCTACTTTCTCTACACTACTCTTTGGTCCACTAATTTCTACTGTGGTAGGTTTTAAAATTGGGTCAAGTGCAGCATACTCACTATTACTTTCATTTTGAATAGTGTAATGAATATTTCTTGTAGCCTGCTCTTCTCTTTCAAAAACTACTCCTACTGTTTTAGGACGTATATCTTCTACTATAATCCCTTCAATATTGGTATGCGCTGTAATTTGAATAGGCTTTTCTATTGAAACTGCATCCTCCTCAGTCAATAAATTAGCGTATTGTGTAAGGTCTAGCCTAACATCGATCTGGACATTATCACTTTTTAACCTTTCCATTTCTAACCTCGGGCCTTTAAGTAAAATTCTTACTTGCATATTCCTTAGTTGCTCTTCATTTTCCAATACATAACCTTTAGCTTCTAATTCATTAATACCACGAATGGTAACATTATGCTTAATTTCTTGTGTGAGCTCAGGATTTTGATAGTTTATCACAAAGAACCATAGTAAGGTTGCTAACAAAAGAGAAATGATTTTCCATGCTACATTATTTGAAAAAAATCTATTCATTTTTTTGTTTTCCTTTCCATAGGACCATTTTAATATCATGTTTCTTACGTTTTTTATGTGTACTTAAAATACGTCTAAGTTCGTCTGCTCCTAGACCTCTTTTAATTTTACCATTCTTTACATAAGAAATATTGCCTGTCTCTTCAGATACAACAACTACTCTTGCATCTGTAACTTCTGATACACCAATAGCCGCACGGTGTCTTGTCCCTAAGTCCTTACTGATTTCTAAACTATCACTAAGTGGTAAGAAGCAAGTTGCTGCTGTAACTCTATTGTTACTGATAATAACTGCTCCATCATGAAGTGGTGTATTCTTCTCAAATATATTAATAAGCAATTGACTAGAAGCAACTGCATCAATAGGTATACCCGTTCTTTCTACATCTCCTAATTTTGTTTCTTGCTCAATAACAATTAATGCTCCTGTTTTTACCTTTGCCATCTGCATACAAGCCTTTACGATAGCATCTACGGTTTCTTCAGATAAACCTTGTCTATTGACTTCTTCTGTTGATAAGATAGATCCTAAAAAGTTTCCCCTACCAATCTGCTCTAAGGCTCTTCGAAGTTCTGGTTGGAATAGAACAAGGACTGCTATTGCTCCTAGTGTAATAGCATTTGAAATAATCCATAATACTGTATGCAGTTGAAAAACAAAGGCAACTACTGCAATGACAATAATAATCACAACACCTTTCAAAAGTGCCCATGTTCTTGTATCCTTAATCCACATTAACACTTTGTAAAAGAAAAATGCCACGACTAATATATCAATAATATCCCTTATACCAATGCGAGGAATACTAAGATAGCCAATCTTGTCTAACGCTTCTCCTATAACATCCAAGTAGTGCAACCCCTTTTTACATATTTTGTTTTTATTATATCATGATTATATTCAAATTACAGCCGTTACTTGTATAAAAAAATTATAGTTGCCTTTTTGCTAGGATAGAAGAAAAGAGACAACAAGTGTCTCTTTATTCTTCCATATTTATTTCTTCAGTTCTATTAGGCGGAATATATACCTTCTGTACTTTCGTTACACTTTTCCTTACCTGCATTTTCGGTATAACCTTCACCATATAATAATTATCCTCATCTTCAAACCGTATAGACTCACTTCTTGAATAATCTGCTGGTCTTGATACAAATTGAATACCCAGTGCAATCACTACACTTATTATAGTCATAAATACTAATAAAAATGTATTCATTGAAATATCTAGGAAAAGCTCCGCTAGTATAAAACCTAATATATTCATAACTCCACCAATAACTACTGCTAAATAAGGTGCATAGTCTATGACCTGTTTTCTAATAATGTATACAACACAAAATACTATTAGGCATATACTTAACATTGCTAATAATTCTTTATTATAAAAAATCTGGGTTATATAAAGATTTAAATTTTCTTGAATCCATACAACTAGATCTTCAGTTTTTAATAAACTTTGGAGCATCATCTCTAAAGATGTAAAAGAAAAATGTCCTACTATCCCAATTAATATCGCAAGGATTGCGCCAAGTCCTCCAAACAAACCTGCTACAATAGGGAGCATACATAATAATTCAACCTTCATAGCTAGCATGGTTAAAACAATGAGCAAGCTTTCCTTTGGATATAGCCTAATGAATAAAATATATAAACTGATAAAAATAACAAGTACTACTCCCCCTATAATCCAATTAAAGTGTAGTAAGTGAATAACACTAACTCCTAGTATCTCCAACATTATATATTGTGCAGGGAGCATGGTACTTACTAGTGCTAAAGCAGCTATTATGTACGACCTTGTAAGTGTGGGAGCGTAGCCAATGGTCCTAGTAATGGCTACCATCACTAGAAGCATACTTAGAAACTTGGCCATTCCTATCCAAATCTTCTCATATATTTTATAGAACTGCAGCACTTTATCTCTTATAATCAATATTCTTTCATCTAGTTGCATACGCCATTCCCCCCCTTGCTTTTATCTACTTCATACTCTTCTAATTCTCTTAATGTTTTTCTGTAGTTACTTATACGTTTATTGGCCTGTGTGTAACGCTTTTTATAAACGCATGTTGATAAAATAGTATAAATCCATGCTACTAATATTACTGTTCCTCCATAAGGTATAATATAATCCGAAAAAACTTCCTGTACTGTAGTGGGAAATGTTAAACCTAACCGGATACGCATAAAAATATGTCCTATACATCCTATACCTACTAAAAGCACTACTAAACACCGTGTTTTAAAATTATTCATATAGACGTAGTCTTCCGGATAGTAACTTGTAATCTTTTCATCGTTCTTTAAATATGTTTTCTCTTCTATTGCTAGCTTTGACATTAAAATAATTTTTTTCTCATCCATATACCCTCACCCCCTATTCTTCTTCTAAAGCATCACTATGGTACTTTCCTGCCCCATTCCATAGTAACCACTCTTTACCAAGTGCATCATAGGTTGCTAAAATCTGTGCTCTAACTTGTTCTGCCTCATATTGCTGATAAGTGCCAAGCCAAGATGCTGTGAAGTCCTGTAGCCAAGGCCTTACCTTAGCTCTTCTCTCACTTCTAGGTATATCTCTTATAACGGCATTTGAATACTGCATTACTTCTAGTATAAGTTCATATGGATACAGATCAGGATAAGTAATGCCAAAAGAACCTTCTCCATAATGGGATGGATAAATCATTGGACAAATATAGTCTAAATGCTTAGATAACTCAGCATAATCCTGTCCAACAATTTTTGCATCTACTTTACTTGTAATAATTGTTCCAAACACATCTGCTGATACTACTACACCATATGAATGTAGATGCTCATACATGTACTGAGTAAATTCTGTTATAATATCAATTTTTGACTTATTATCCGGAAAATCTAAGTTTTTCCCCTCCATAGATTCATGGAATCTAATATAATCAAATTGTATTTCTTTAAAGCCTAAATTAATAGCTTCCTTACTAATTTCCAAGAGATAATCCCAGTTATCCTTATCATAAGGATTAAGCCACCTCTCCCCCTTACTGGTAGCAAAAGGTGTACCATCTTGCCATCTTACAGCCTTTTCAGGATTAGATTTTGTCCTTACATTATCCTTAAAGCTTACAATACGCGCAATAGGATAGATCCCAGCCTTATAAAGCTTATTCATAACTTTTTCAATATCCGAGATAAGAGGTTTATCTTTGACAGCCCCCACTAAAGCAGGATTATCTGATTTAAAAGTGAGGTATCCATTATCATCTTTAATATCTATAACAATTGCATTAACTTCTGTCTCTTTTGCAAGTTCAATTAATGTATCTAACTGTGACATATAAGTGGCAGGTAAGTAAACTCCTTTAACACTAGTTGGCGTCATATGTACATCATATTGAACTGAATCTTGCTCTAAATAAACAGGTGTACTTTCTTCTAATACGGCTACTTTAGAACTGTTAAATAGTTTATTCATATCTTGAATTTCTATTTTATGTGTCCTAATAAGTACAGCAAAAACTAGGCCCAGTAATACAACAGCGCAAAGAATTCTTTTATTCATCATCTTCTGACGTTTATAATGATAATAACTTTGATAGGGTTTGACCTTATATTTTTTCACTAGTACAACGCTCCTTTACCTCATAATAAATTATAACATATTTTAATTTGAGTGACGATTAACTTTTTTTACACAATTTAAATGTTTATTTGTGAATTATTGCCAATTCTGTAGTTTTTATACGATACTAGCCTCTTATCTATCAAAAAAAAGGCTATTGCTCAATCTTTTTAGATTTGAACAATAGCCCTTAACACTTATTAAATTTTCATTTCCATTCCATCGTATGCTACGACAAAACCATGTGGTATAGCAACCTTTTCTAAATCTTCATGGCATAAACCACCATTATGTGAGAAATGCGTGATAATAAAAGTTGTCTCTTCGCACGCACTACCCATATTAAGTAAACGTTCTTTTGTTTGCACACATGTTTCAAGACCAAGATGCCCCGAACCTCCTGCATAACGTGCACCATGTGTGCAATCTAAGCTTACTACATCTAATTTTACATTTTGAAGATATTCATATGTAGCTTCTGGAAAAATCCCTGTATCATTAGCATATAATAAAGTTCTTCTCTCTTCTTCAATAAGATAAATAAGCGACTTTTCATCTGGCTGATGTTGTGCAAGAAGTGGTGTCACTTTAAGTTTTCCTACCTCATAAGTTTTAAAAGGTACAACTTCTATATAATTCATAAAGTCTTGATGACCACCAAATTCAACTTTTACAGCAAAGTCAAAAAACTCTTTTACTTTTTCATTTCCATATACATTGACTTTAGAACCTTTATTCTCGCCCTGAAAATGTGAGTAGTTACCTTCACTCCGTGCCATCAAATCAAACGGGTTAAAGTGATCTGAGTGAGAATGTGTCATAATAAAGTGTCTTATATTAGCTAGATTCAAGTTGTATCTAAGTTTCTGCATATAGATGTCTGGTCCAAAATCTATTAGTGTATCTTCGTTAATCGTCATACTTGCACGTAAACGAATATTCTTTCCACCCTCTGCATTTGCTTTTTGACAAGCCTCACATTCACAAAATAATCCTGGGAAACCTTCGTAAGCTGCCGTTCCTAAGTATTTAATTTTCATTTTGTTCTCCTTTATTGCTTAAATTTCTGCCATAGCGGTCTTGCAAGTATTGCTGCCACAATACCTAATATACAAATACCTACTAGCACAATACTTGTTACATTCCATCCAAAACCTTCTACTAATGCACCAAGCCCATACCCACATAAAGCACTTCCTAAATAAGTTACACAGTTAGTAAGACCTGCAACAAAGGAAGTTTTATTATATTTAATAAAGTAAGTTGGTAAGATACTGACTAAAATAGTATTGATTCCTAACATACATGAAGTAACAACAGCAAAGAAAAATACGGATAAGTACATACTATTTCTACCTACAAGTACAAGTAGCAATAAACTCACTGTACTTACACCATAAAATAAAGCTGTTGTTTTAAGGTCATCTCCATTATTCTTGCTGTTAATATATTTAATAATATAAATCCCAGATAAATTAACAAGTGGTAAGAATGCTGTAAGAAATATGGAAAAATAACTGTTTGCTCCAAAAGTATCTGTTATATACTGCGGTACCCAAGTCATAATTCCATCTTTCAAGAATCCCATAATAAGAACCGCTATTAAAATAATCATTAAGCCTGATTTTACAGAAAGCTTCAAGAAAGATGCTTTCTCATTTATTTTCTCTATCTCTTTCTTCTCTTCTCGTATATCGGGTACTTCTTCTACCTCACCATTCTGATCAGCATAGATCTCTATCTCTCTAATGACTTTGTTCCAAGCTCCTGCGGCTCCCATTAAGAAAAGAGCTGTTACTATGAAAATAGTACGCCAGTTCCATACTATAAGTAAGCTTGAACACAGTACATAAGTAGCAAATGTTCCTAGCGCTACTGAAGTTTGTATATTAAAGCAGCTTTTATGTAAATAATCTTTTGACATATGCTTTGAAAAAAGTTTCACCATAGGTGGCCATATAAGCGATAAAGCAAAGCCATTTAATCCCCATATTATAATAAGCTGCCAATAACTATTAGATACAAACATAAGTGCATTACAAAGACTACACCCTATAAGTCCCATACCTACTAAAATTCTCGGTGAACAATAATCCCCTATTATACCACTTATAAGCTGACCAATACCATAGGTAATAAATAAAGCTGTTACTACAGCACCTAGCTGGATAGTTGTATAGCCTTCACTCTGTCCAATCTCTATCATAGAAGCTGCATAATTCAATCTTCCTATATAAGAAATGAAATAGGCAATCCAACTTATCCAAAAAAGTTTCCTGAGCATTTTTTGATTTGTAATTTGCAAGTTATTCACTCTCCTTCCCCCTTATTTTATAGCCTCATCTTAGAATTTAAAGAGCTGAACGCTGTATTGATTTTTTTTAATAAAACGCTTAAAATAGTGAAAAATAATTCATCTTTTATGAACGTAATAAGGGGATTTGGTCATTGAATACACGACAAGAACATATTTTGGAGATTTTAAAACAAAAAAAAGCTATAGCCATAGCAGACTTATCGAATCTACTTGCCTATAGTCATTCTACAATTAGGCGTGATTTAATTACACTTGAAGAAATGGGACTTGTACAACGAGAAAAAGGTTTTGTTAGGCTTCTTATGACGAATAGTAAAGAAAAGCATTTTAAACTCCGCAATAAGGAGCATATACCACAAAAACTTACTATCTGTCATTTAGCCAAAGACTTTCTAACAGATGGCATGTCTCTTTTTCTAGATTCTAGTTCTACAGTGCTGCAGCTCTGTCCTATGTTAGCTCACTACAAAAATCTTACAATTGTTACAAATGGTATCGAAACAGCTTATGCACTTATGCAAAATACAACAGCCGAGCTCTTTATTACTGGTGGCTATAGCCGTGAAGGTTCAAGTGGTATCGTAGGTGAGTCTGCTCTAGAGTATATCAAACAATTTAATTTAGACTTATGTATCCTTTCTTGCAGCGGTTTAGATGAAAAAGGGTTCTATGAACCAAGTATGCAGCAGGCCTTAGTTAAAAAGCAGATGCTTGAAAATGCCAAGCTTTCTCTTATGCTCTGTGATAACAGCAAGATTTATACGAATTATAAATTTTATTTAAGTGCTTATCAGAATATTGATTATCTCATTACTGACAAAGTCCTTCCTCATTCACTTATGGAAATAGCCAGTAGAGCAAATTGCGAAGTTATTTATCCTCTTCCTTAGGGAAATAAAAAGAAGCATCTCAAACATTTCGTTTGTAGCTGCTTCTTTTTATAGTTTTAAACTAATTTTTTATGTGTAAATTTTCTTACTCCAGATGCATAATCTCCTACAATATGACCATGACCTAAAAGCTTGTATTTATAAATAAGAAGTCCTTCAATACCTACTGAGCCTCTTGCGTGGATTTTAGAAGTACTTACACCAACTTCTGCCCCAAATCCATATCTGAATCCATCACTAAAACGTGTAGAGACATTGCAGAATACATTTCCTGAATCTACAAGCATCATAAACTTTTGTACAGCTTCTTCATCTGTTGATACAATACAGTCTGTATGACCTGAACCATAAGTGTTGATATGACAGATCGCTTCTTCTAAGCTACTTACAATTTTAATAGATAAAATATAATCTAGGTATTCTGTTTGCCAATCTTCTTCTGTAGCTTCTTCACACTCAATGATAGCACGTGTTTTAGCGCATCCTTTAATAGTAGCACCTTTGCTTTCAAGAGATTCTTTAAGTCGTGGAAGGAAGTCATTTGCTACCTTTTCATGAACAAGTAAAGTTTCTAAAGCATTACATACAGATACATACTGTGTTTTAGAATCTGTTACTACCTTTACAGCTAAATCAAGATCTGCATGTTCATCTACATAAGTATGGCAAATACCATCAGCATGACCCATAACTGGAATATCAGAGTTTCTCATAATATATTGTACAAACTCATTTGAACCCCTTGGGATAAGTAGGTCAATTTCTTTATTCATTTTAAGGATTTCACTTACTTCTTCTCTTGTCTCCATAAGTGTAATCCATCCTTCTGGCATACCTGCTTCTTCTGAAGCCTTCTTAATAATTTCAAATAAAACTTTATTTGTCTCTTTAGCTTCACTCCCCCCTTTTAAAAGTACAGCGTTACCACTCTTTAAGCAAAGGCTTGAAATTTGCACAAGTGCATCTGGTCTTGATTCAAAAATAACACCAATTACGCCAATCGGACAAGATACACGTGTTAGAATAAGTCCTTCATCAAGCTCTGTTTGCATTTGTACCTTGCCTACAGGCTCTTCCATATGTACTAAACTTTCAATACCATCTAATACATCTTGTAACTTAGCTTTATCAAAACGCAACCTTTTAAGTACTGGCATCGACACATTTTGGGCCTCACTCACTTCAATGTCTACTTGGTTAGCTTTAAAGATTGCTTCTTGATGAGCCGCTAAAGCTTCTTTAATACTTTCTAATGCTTTTCTTTTAGCATCTGATTCTACTGCCTGTAATATAATAGAGGCTTCTCTTGCTTTTTTCGCTGCTTCATAAATATTCATAACTTAAACTCCTTACTTTATACCGATATTAATTTAATGCTATTTTATACATACCCCTTTAATAGATCAATTCTTTTCTATGACGTGTTAGCATCTTGTAACAATGTGTCCTTTAGGAGACTTCTCAATACGTACACGTACTGCCTTCCTTAAGTACTCCATACTACGTACTTGGTTAATATGTTTTAAGCTATCGGTTCTTGCTATTCTTTCTATCATTGGAATGATAGACTTTTTCTGATCTTGTGAGATACGGTTATCTTTACAGTAGCCATTGATATATTTAAGCGTGTGTAAAATTTGATCTACTGTAATCTTACTAGGATCTACAAGTGTATAAGTATATTCTTTTCTACGTTTTCCTTCTGGATAAGCCTCTTTAAAGAATTCCATAAAATAGTCTTCTTTTTTATCTGGGTCTACAGGCTGATATTTACCAATCCCTTTTTTAAGCTCATTTTTAAGAAATACAATAGTATTTGCCTTAACATTAGAACTCATAGCTTCTATGGCATCATAAATTTCTTTATAAATTTCTACCATACGATCTGGATCTATGCCTTCTTTACCTAATTTCTGTGCTTCGGCAATATATTCTAAAATACTCTTCTTGGTATTAAGTACTCTCATTTCATTTTCCTCCGCTTAGCTTCATTTAGTCTTTGTCGTTTCTATTATATACATAATCTGAGGTTTTTAACATATTTTTTGCATTTTAGTGCACTCTAATAATAGTTTATTAATTGCTAAGGAGGACTAAGATGTCAACTGATTCAAAGAAACAACTGACTTTATTTTCACTAGTATTAATGATTTTTACATCCGTATATGGGTTTGCCAATATGCCAAGAGCATTCTTTCTTATGGGCTATGCTGCTATTCCTTGGTATCTTATTGGGGCACTTTTCTTCTTCCTGCCTTATGCTTTTATGATGGCTGAATATGGTGCAGCTTATAAGCAGGAAAAAGGTGGTATTTATTCTTGGATGGAACGTTCTGTTGGTCCTAAATACGCCTTCATTGGAACTTTTATGTGGTATGCTTCCTACCTTGTTTGGCAAGTTAATGTATCTTCTACTATCTGGGTACCTCTTTCTAATGCTATCTTTGGAGCAGATCTTACTCACAACCTTACTTATTTTGGTCTGAAACCTACTATGTGGTTAGGTATTCTTGCTGTGCTTTGGATTATCCTTGTTACCTTTATCTCTACACAAGGGCTTGATAAAATCAAGCAAGTTACTTCTGTAGGTGGACTTGCTGTTATGCTTTTAAATGTGGTTCTTCTATTAGGCGGCTTTATTGTACTTATTTTAAATGGTGGACAGTTTGCACAACCTATTCTTAATGGATTACATGATTTTGCTGTATCCCCTAATCCAGCTTATCAATCTGGTCTTTCTACTGTTTCTTTCCTTACTTATGCTATCTTTGCTTATGGTGGTATCGAAGCTGTAGGTGGTCTTGTAGACCAGACCAAGAATGCCGAAAAAACATTTCCTCTAGGTGTTACTATTTCAGCTATTGTTATCTCTATTGGATATGCCTTAGGTATTTTTATGATGGGTACTTTTATTAACTGGCAAGAAATTCTCTCTTTACCGGGTGTAAATACAGCCAATGTAACTTATATTGTAATGGAAAACTTGGGAGTCGTGCTTGCTGGTTCCTTAGGAGCTAACCCTCAAGCAGCTCTTACCATAGGTATGTGGGTCGCAAGACTAGTAGGTCTTTCTATGTTTCTTGCCTTAACAGGTGCCTTCTTCACTTTAATCTATTCACCACTAAAACAGCTTATTGAAGGTACACCTAAGGCACTTTGGCCTAAGAAATTCAGTGAACTTAAAAATAATATGCCAGTCTATGCTATGTATGTACAAGCAGTTATTGTTATTATCCTCATTTTAATTGTCGCCTTTGGTGGTGATAATGCCTCTGCTTTCTTTAATAAATTAGTGATAATGACTAATGTAGCTATGACTATTCCTTATATGTTTTTATCTGCTGCCTTCCCATTCTTTAAGAAAAAAGACAGCATTCAAAAACCTTTTGAAATTTATAAATCCTATACCTTAGCCCTCATTGCTTCTATTATTGTTACAGTAGTTATTGGATTTGCGAACTTATTTTCTATTATCGAACCAGGGCTCGCAAAAGGTAACTGGCTAGATACTCTTTTATCAGGTGGTGGTCCTTTACTTTTTGCACTCATTGCTTTTCTTCTGTATAAAAACTATGAATCTAAACAAACTAAGTAACTATTGTCTTTAAATAAACTTTGATATATGATAGGTTCAAAACATGTAGACATCAGAGGACCTATTATGAAATCAAAGAAAAAGAAAATAAGTCAGTTAAGTATAATTTTAGATGAACCTTTGCCAACTATGAGCCTTGGAAAACTTATAGGTACGGCCTCTTCTTATAAAGCTACTGAAGAAACCTCTTTAGAGACAATCTTAGATGAGCTAGAATCTTTAGAAGATGAGAATGCTATGAGTTCTTTTATTGATAAGTATGGGGCATCTACATTTGAGTCTTTAGATGAACTTTTAGCAGCCCACCTTTCTAACCCTTATGAATTACAGGTGAAAGCAGCTTCAAGTGATAAACTTTTCGAAGGCTTAGAAAGTATATTAGGTGAGTAGTCTTTAGCTACTCACCTTTTTATTTTTAAGTTTTTTATTATTTTATGACGCATTTTAACGACTTGTCCGTATATATATTATAAGGAGGCAAAACAAATCCTAGGCAGTTTTTCTTCCTTTATTATAAGTCACTTTGTATTAAGGTTAGCTCCCCCCTCTAATTTTTATGCAAGTTGACTTATACCACTTTGCATGAGTCGTAGTGGCAGCGCTTTTGCAAAGATAGCATTTCTTTACATAAGTGCATAAGGATTTGCTTCTATCTGATGTATCCTTTGTACTAAGTATATTGCCACATAAAAAAAGCTAGCGCGAGGCCACCATACTAAGGGGGGAGTGACTTTGTGCTAGCTTTTTTCCTTTTTATTCTTCTAATGCTAATGCCATAAGAAGAGCATCTTCTGTGGGTTTAGTATAATAATTTTTGCGTTTTCCAATCTCTTTAAATCCATTTAAACTATAAAGTGATTTTGCTGGCTCATTACTTTCTCTGACTTCTAAAAGAAGTACTTCTAATTTTCTTGATTTACTATAATCAACAAGAGCTTCTATAAGTGCTTTCCCTATACCTCTTTTACGTGCCTTTGTATGCACAGCAACATTGGTAATCTGACCTTCTCCTACCACTTCCCACATTCCTACAAAGCCTAGTATATCTTTATCTTGTTCGGCTACTAGATAAGTAGTCATTGGATTGTTTAGTTCATCACTAAAAGATTGTTTAGACCAAGGATCATTAAATGATACACTTTCCACTTGATGAATACCTTCTAAGTCTTCTAGTGTAGCAATTCTAATTTGCACCTTTTTCTCTCTCCTCAAGTTCTCTTTCTGCTTGGCTCTTTCTAAGATACATTGGCACAAAGTCATCTGCATTTTCCATTTCACCACGTTCATAAGCCTGACATGCAAGATGCGCAAGTACACTTGCTCTTTGCATATGAAGGAAGCTTGGAGCAAAATGAGCCTTATTTCCCATCTGCTCTGTAATCTTACTACGCATTACATCTACACCATCACCTAAGAAGATTACTTCTTCTCCAGCAACCTTTTCTAGAAGCTCATCAATAGAAATAGCTAAATGCTCTTCTACCCTTTGCAATGTATTCTCTTTCCATCTATAAAGACTTGTGTAAACTTGATTTCTTCTTGCATCCATAATTGGACAAATAAGCTTATCTGTAAAAGTCATATTGTTTGCCATAACATCTAAAGTTGGAATACCAATGATTGGTACACCAAGAGCAAGGGCCATAGCTTTAGCTGTAGCTACTCCAATACGAATACCTGTAAAAGAGCCTGGTCCACTTGTCACAGCTACTGCATCTACCTGTTCTAAATCTAACCCTATCATACTTCTTAAATGCTCAAGCATTGGCATAATTGTTTGAGAGTGTGTCAGCTTATGACAAATATAATATTCACCTACTAATTTATAATCGCTTATATAGGCAACACTGCCTGAAAGACCTGATGCATCTATTGCTAATATATTCATTGTCTCACCTATTTCATCGTAATTTTTCTATAATCAAAGCCTTGCTCTAAATCTTTTTCTATTGTAATCCATTTTGCCGCACTTGGAATAGCCTCTGGTACGTTATTCGCCCATTCTACAAGGCATACCCCTTCGCCAAAGAAGTAGTCTTCATAACCAATCATTTCTAATTCATCTGGATCTTCAATACGATACATATCAAAATGGTAAAGTGGCATATTGCCATCATATTCCTGTACTATTGTAAATGTAGGACTTGTAATATGTTCATCAATACCTAGCCCTTTTGCAAAACCTTTTGAGAAAACCGTTTTGCCTACACCTAAATCTCCAATAAGACAATAAATATCGCCTTTTTTTGCCTTACTTGCTATTTCATAACCTTTATTAAAAGTTTCTTGTTCTGATAAACTGATAAATTCCATAGGTGTTTCCTTTCTCTTAGTCATTCAGAATTATTGTAATACTGTTTGTTTCAAGTTTCAACTCTTTCCCTGTCCTTTGTCTTTAAAGTATGACAAAAGTCCTTTCACTTTATGCATAATTTTCCCTTAATCACGCATACTGAGAATATTGTCATAAAAGGAGTGAGCCCTAAATGTCTGATTTTGCTTCATCTGAAACTTGTCTTAATCTTATGCGTGCCTTTGCGGGTGAGTCACAAGCACGTACACGTTATTCCCTCTATGCTAAAGTAGCACATAAGGAAGGTCTTATAGAAATTCATAATGTATTTAATGAAACAGCACATAATGAACTGGCACATGCCAATATTTTCTTTAAACACTTAAGTAATAGGCTAGGTCAGGCTTCTATTCCTGTTAATGCAGAATATCCTACGGGTATTAAAGATACACTTTTTAATCTCAAAGATGCTGCATCAGGTGAGCATGATGAATATACTAATGTCTATCCTCATTTTGCTGATGTAGCAAAACGTGAAGGCTTTATTGATATTGCCAATAACTTCACCCTGATTGCTGAGATTGAAAAACTCCATGAAGAGCGTTTCAACCATTTTGCAAATGAACTTGCGAAAGAAACACTCTTTAAAAAATCTGAGAAAGTTTATTATAAATGTGAACACTGTGGCTATGTACATTTAGGAACTACTGCCCCTAAATTCTGTCCAAACTGCCTTCATGAACAAGGCTATTTCAAAGTCGTTACACAGCCTTGGCTATAAAAAAAAGACTAGTAGCGGCAACTCTACTAGTCTTTTTTTATTTTACTACTCTATCTTTATTATGCTGCCTTTTTCTTAGGCATTAAGTATTTAAGTGCTGGCTGTATAGCTTTAAGAAAAGCTACACTAGCAATAGCTACAATTATTCCTTTTACAATATTAAATGGTGTAATAGATAATAAAATTAATGTGAATTTATCATTAACCGCTGGGATAATAGCATGCCCCATTTCAATAATAGTTTCCATTGGCATAAAGATTTTTGCATAAAGTGGAATAGTGATAAAGTAATTAACTACAGCTCCCATTAATGCTAAACCACCAATACCTGCTATAATTCCAATTGTTACAGTCTTCATATCTTTACCTTTTCTTATCATGAAAGTAAGTGGTAATATGTAACCAATTGAAATAAGTAAGTTAGCAAGTTCACCTACATATCCTGAACTTGATCCAAATAATAATGCTTTTAATACATTTTTAAGAATGACAACCACAATACCTGCAAGTGGATGCACTGTTAAAATAGCTATTAAAGCTGGCATTTCACTAAAGTCAATCTCTAAAAAGCTTGGGAAAATAGCTGGAAGTTTAATTCCCCATTGCATTAAAATCGCTGCAATAGCACTTAAAAAGGCTATTTTAATAAGATTTTGTGTAGATAATAATTTGTTTTCATTTTGCATAAAGCATCCTCCTAAACAATAAAAAAGCAACCCAATTATTCTTAGGGTTGCCGTTTTTTTGTATAATCATTGCATACTTTATCAAAATTTCAATAAATCTATGCTCATGCAACTCTTCTACCATCCAGACTTTACTGTCGGTTTTGGAATTTCACCAAATCAGTACATACTTAAAAAGCATGTAGTCGCGGACTATCACCGCCGGTCGGGAATTTCACCCTGCCCTGAAGAATTAAGTAACTTTTTTATTTAATTTTTATGCCCCCATTATAATCCAATTTGTATGGGATTGCAAGAGGGTTCCCTGTACCATTTTATTTTGTGTGCTCTTTTGCAATAAACCCTAATACCACCAATTCTTTCAAATGCTATAAAAGCATTGCTAAAAATTTCTTAAAGAATTTCATCATTCTCTCCCTTAATAGGAGTATTTACATTTTTAATTGACCTAAGCATATAAGGATGAAATTAAATTGAATGGAACTTTATTATTACTCTACATCGACCTTTGCCTTATCAAGATTCTTTTTTTATAGTTACGGATTCTAAAAACACGCCCTCTTCAAAACCACCACGTTCTTGATATTTCTTCATTCTTATATGCATAAGCTCTTCTTCTGTATAACCATGGTACTTTGCAAGTCCTATAAGAACTTCAAGCATATCAGCAAGTTCCTCTAAGTTTCGATCTTCTAAGTACTCATTAAATTCCTCTATCATCTTTTCTTCTAATAAGTTTCTTAGTTCATGTCCTTCTACTTTTCTTGTAACAC
Organism: Zhenhengia yiwuensis; assembly: GCF_014384995.1. Lineage (GTDB taxonomy): Bacteria > Bacillota > Clostridia > Lachnospirales > Cellulosilyticaceae > Zhenhengia > Zhenhengia yiwuensis. Next base: position 24,620 of record NZ_JACRSY010000034.1, read on the forward strand.
AATTTTTATGATCTGCTTCTATCATTTCTGGAATGCGGTCTCTTACAAGTTTATTATATATTTTCATTCTACTTTACCTCTTTTATCCTTTTATAATTATGTTGGCTATACACTGTTTATACGAATCTCTTCTATGAAAGTCAATAACCTAGTCTAAACAAAAATGCTTATCCTTTTTTAATTGACAGAATTTTTTATTACTGTTAGAATTATTTTGTACCATTTTTTTACAAAGGGGAGGAATAATAATGCCATTTCAAATAAGAGAAGCTACATATGAGGATTACTCTGCTATTAATAATCTTATTATAGAAGTTCATAACTTACATTGTAACTATAGACCTGATGTTTATGCCAAAGTCGATACACCTCTTACAAAAGAGCATTATCATGCCATGCTTATGCAGGATCAGCTTAAAATATTTGTAGTCGAAGATTCTTCCTCTCACGAAGTAATAGGCTATAGCTCTCTTAAGCTCATGTCTTCACCTTCTTTATCTATCTTAGTACCAACGTACGCTGCTTATGTCAATGATTTTTGTATTAAATCGACTTATAAAAGACAAGGTGCAGGCAAACTTCTTTTTGATACTATTGCAAACTATGCTAAAGGACATGGAGCTGAGTCTATTCAACTCACTGTATGGGAATTTAATAAGGATGCCTTAGAATTCTATACTGCACTCGGTATGCGTACACGCAACCGCCGTCTTGAACTTGATTTATAATAACCCTAAGAAATAAAATATAAAAAGAGTGCCACTAAACTCATTTAGTTTTTAGTAGCACTCTTTTTTCTTTTTAATTAACAAGTTTGCCTTATACTATTTCATAGTCAAGCTTATTTTTCTAGTCTGTACATTAACACTCATAACAGTTACATCTACAATATCTCCTACTTTTACAACTTCTAGCGGATGTTTAACAAATTTCTCAGACATTTGAGATACATGAACAAGTCCATCTTGGTGAACACCAATATCTACAAATGCACCAAAGTCTACAATATTTCTAACAGTTCCTTTAAGCTTCATACCTTCTTTTAAGTCTTCTAAATCTAAGACATCACTATGCAGAATTGGCTTTGGCATGTCCTCACGTGGGTCACGGCCTGGTTTTTCAAGTTCTTTAATAATATCTTCAAGTGTCATCTCACCTATGCCTAGCTTACTTGCTAATTGACCTAGATCCCCTGCCTTTTTGCTAAGTCCTTTGAGCCCTCCTTGATTTAAATCTGCTGGCGTATACCCTAATGCTTCAAGTACCTGACCTGCAATTTTATAGGACTCTGGGTGAACGGCAGTACCATCCAAGAACTCTTTACTTTCTGGTACACGTAAGAAACCGGCACATTGTTCAAATACCTTTGGTCCTAAACCTTTTACTTTAAGAAGTTCTTTACGTGTGAGGAATCTGCCATTTGCTTCTCTATAGGCAATAATATTATTAGCAACTGTTTTCTTAATACCTGCTACATATTGAAGTAAAGAAGAAGATGCTGTATTAAGATCCACCCCAACCTCATTAACAGATTTCTCTACTACACCACTTAAATTCTCTTCAAGACGCTTTTGGTTCATATCATGTTGATACTGACCTACCCCAATAGACTTAGGATCAATTTTTACAAGTTCAGCAAGTGGATCTTGAAGACGTCTTGCAATGGATACTGCACTTCTTACACCTACATCATCATTAGGGAATTCTTCTGTAGCAAGCTTCGAAGCAGAGTACACAGAAGCACCTGCTTCATTTACAATGACATAATGAATAGTTTTTGGAATTTCTCTAAGCATATCTGCTACAAATTTTTCTGTTTCCCTAGAAGCTGTTCCATTTCCAATAGAAAGAAGATCGATATCATATTTCTCAATTAGTGCTTTCAGTACTTTCTTAGCTTCTTCTGTTTTATTTTGAGGCGCTGTTGGGTAAATAACTGTATTATCTAATTTCTTACCTGTGGCATCGATAACTGCAATTTTACAACCCGTACGGAAAGCTGGGTCAATTCCCATTACAGTATGCCCCTTAATAGGTGCCCCCATTAAAAGTTGATAGAGATTCTTGTTAAATACTTCAAGGGCACCATCTTCTGCCTTAAGTGAAAGCTCATTACGAATATCTCTTTCAATAGCTGGCGCAATAAGTCGTTTATAACTATCTTCTAGAGTAGCCGTTAAATACTCTCTTACAGGGCTATCCTCTTTAATTATTTGCTTATTTAAATAGAGCAAGATTTTCTCTATAGGCGCTTCTACTTTTACAGTAATAATCTTTTCACTTTCCCCACGATTCATAGCAAGTATTCTATGGCCTGGCATAGACTTAATTTTTTCAGTGTAGTCATAGTACATTTTAAAAACTTCTTTTTCATCTTTTTCAGCATCTTTCACTTTAGTGACAATCATACCTTCATTAAAAGTTACTTTACGAATAGCACTTCTAAAGTTGGCTTCTTCACTAATGCCTTCTGCTAAAATATCACTTGCACCTTGAAGTGCCTCTTGTCCTGTACTCACACCTTTTTCTTCGTTAATATACTCAGCTGCTACCTCTTCTATATTTGCCGTTTCCTGCGCTTTAATAAGCTGTGCTAAAGGCTCTAATCCTTTTTCTTTAGCAATAGTTGCTCGGGTACGTTTCTTAGCTTTATAAGGAAGGTATAAGTCTTCCACTTCTGTTGCTGTAGTAGCTGTTTCTATTTGCTTTTTAAGTTCCTCAGTAAGTTTACCTTGCTCCTCAATAAGTCGAATAACTTGCTCTTTTCTTGCTTCTAAATTTTGAAGATACGTATAACGCTCATGGAATTTACGAAGCACTTCATCATTAAGTCCCCCCGTTACTTCCTTACGATATCTTGCAATAAATGGTATAGTATTCCCTTCTTCTATAAGCCCTATTGTATTTTCAACTTGGCTACGCTTAATTTGTAGTTCTTCTTGTAAGATCTTAATAATATCCATTTTTTTCTCCTTTGTTCCCTTACTCACTTTATACAGTATAGTATCATAAATAAATTTAAAATTCAAAGTCATTCCCATATTTTGTAATTAAAATTACAATTTTACATAAATAAAATCCAAAATTCAAAATTAATTAATTTAATAATATATTATTCATTTGAACAAACAATATACTTTTACATAACTTTATCTTCTAACGCTTGTTTATTCTACATATAATCTATTAAAAAGGGTGTTGAGGTGAAATCATGAAAAAGAAATTTTTAGCTTTACTGTTATGTGGCGTAATGGCTACATTCTCACTGGCTGGTTGTTCAGCTACTCCTGCTGAAAATGGTACTCCTACCACAGAGGAAAGTAACCCTACTGAAGAGAAAGAAGCTCCAGAAGAAAAGGAAACATCAACAGAAGAAGCAGCTAAACCAAGTGCTAGCGATTTAAAAGTCGGTATGGTTACAGATGCTGGTACAATTGATGACAAATCATTCAATCAAGGCACATGGGAGGGTATCCTACGTGCTGGTGAAGAACTTGGTATCCAAACAAATTACCTTAAACCAGCTGGTCAAACTGAAGCTGACTACTTAAAAGAAATTGGTAATCTCTATGATACAGGCTATAAATTCATTGTAACTCCTGGTTACAAATTTGAAACTGCTATCTACAAATCACAAACAAAATATGAAGATGCAAAATTCGTTATTCTTGATGGTGCACCACATAGCGGTGATAATGCTTATGATGTAAAAGATAATACTGTTGCAATTTACTTTGCAGAACATCAATCAGGTTTTGTTGCGGGTGTTGCTACTGCTTTAGAACTTAAAGAAGGTGCATTAGGCTTCATCGGTGGTATGGAAATTCCTGCTGTACAAAAATTCAACTGGGGCTTCCAACAAGGTGTAGCTTATGCAAACACTAACCTTGGTACAAATATGACAATTGAAGAATCAAACGTTGTATACCAAGGCTCATTTGATAATGTACCCGCTGGTCAACAACTTGCAGCTCAAATGTTTGATAAAGGTGTAAAAGCTATCTTCTGTGCTGCTGGTGGTGTTGGTGTTGGTGCAATCAAAGAAGGTGTAGAACGTAACAAACAAGGTAAAGAAGCTTGGATTATTGGTGTAGATACAGACCAATATGCCGAAGGTTTCTATGACGCTGACAATACTAAATCTTGTATTTTAACATCAGCTGTTAAACGTATCGATAACGCTTCATATGATATGATTCAAGCTGAACTTAATGGCGAGTTCCCAGGTGGTCAAACATTAACATTTGATATTACAACTGATGGTGTTGGTATTCCTGTAGAAAATCCAAACTTAAGTGATGAAACAATTAAAACTGTTGCCGACGTTGTACAACAAATGAAAGATGGTAAAATCACAGTTGCTGATAACGGTGAAGGTCTTATTAAATAGTAAATGAAAAGGCGGTTTTACCGCCTTTTTTTTGAATACTACCAAAGGAGGTAAACTATGGATTATGTTATTGAAATGCTAGGTATACGCAAAGAATTTCCTGGAATCGTTGCAAATGACAATATTACACTCCAACTTGCACAAGGAGAAATCCATGCACTACTTGGTGAAAACGGTGCGGGAAAATCTACGCTTATGAGTATGCTTTTTGGTATGTATCAGCCAGATAGAGGTTCTATTAAACTAAATGGTAAAGAAGTCAAAATTACTAATCCTAACGTTGCAACAGCTCTTGGTATAGGCATGGTGCACCAACACTTTAAATTAGTACATAACTTTACGACGACCGAAAACATCATTCTTGGAATTGAACCTAAAAAATGCGGAGGACTTATCCTCGATATTGAAAAGGCTGCTAAAAGAGTTGCACAGCTTTCAGAAAAGTATGGCCTTAATATTGATCCTTACGCAAAGATTGAAGATATCTCTGTTGGTATGCAGCAAAGAGTAGAAATTATGAAAATGCTTTATCGTAACGCTGATATTCTGATCTTTGATGAACCTACTGCTGTTTTAACTCCTCAAGAGATTGAAGATTTAATGGAGATTATGCGTGGTCTTATTAAAGAAGGTAAATCGATCATTATTATTACCCATAAACTAAAAGAGATTAAAGCTGTAGCAGACCGCTGCACCGTTATTCGTCGTGGTAAATACATAGGTACAGTTAATGTAAAAGAAACAAGTGAAGCTGAAATGGCTAAGATGATGGTAGGGCGTAACGTCTCCTTTAAGGTCGATAAAGTTGATGCTACACCTGGTGAAACCATCTTAAAAGTAGAAAATTTATCTGTTTTAAATAATAAAAAGGTACTTGGTCTTAAAAACTTCTCTGTAGAAGTACGAGCTGGTGAAATTGTAGGAATTGCTGGTGTTGAAGGGAATGGTCAGACTGAACTTGTCGAAGCCATTACTGGACTACGTAAATCAGAAAGTGGCAAGATCTTTATTCGTAAGCGAGATATTACACATCTTCCTATTCATAAACGCATTGAAAGTGGTATAGCTCATATTCCTGAAGACCGTCAAAAGCGCGGTCTTGTCCTAGACTATACTGTTGAAGAAAATATGATTCTAGAACGCTTTAATAAAGCACCTTTTGCTAAAAATGGCTTACTTAATTATGATGCCATCAGCAAATATGCTCAGAAAATTGTAGATGCCTTTGACGTACGTGCCGGACAAGGTTGCAGTACACTTGCTCGCTCTTTATCTGGTGGTAATCAGCAAAAAGCTATTATTGGGCGTGAGATTGAACTTAATCCTGACTTACTTATTGCTGTTCAGCCTACCCGAGGCCTTGATGTTGGTTCTATTGAATATATTCATAAACGTCTTATTGATCAACGCGATAAAGGTAAAGCCGTACTCCTTGTTTCCTTAGAGCTTGATGAGATTCTTAATGTATCTGACCGTATTGTTGTTATTAATAATGGTGAACGCATTGGCACAGTAGATGCTCAGGATACAAACGAAAATGAAATTGGTCTTATGATGGCTGGTGTGAAAGGAGATGTAAAACATGCATAGATATAAGAAGCTTATCGTTTCTCTCATTTCTATCTTTCTAGGCCTTCTTGTTGGAACATTATTTATGATGGTTACAGGCCATAACCCTATTTCTGGTTTTATCTACCTTGTACAAGGTGGTCTTAAAAGTGTAGAACGCGTAGGTAATACTATTGCAACCGCTACACCTCTTATTCTAACAGGTCTTTCTGTAGCCTTTGCCTTTAGAACAGGCCTCTTTAATATTGGTGCCCCTGGACAAATGCTCTTTGGTGGTTTTTGTGCAACAGCTATAGGTCTTACTTTCCCTACTCTACCAGCATTTATCCTTGTACCTATTATGGTCATTACAGGTATGCTTGGTGGTGCTGTATGGGGGATTGTCCCTGGACTTTTAAAAGCTAAGTTCAATGTACATGAAGTTGTTTCTTCTATTATGATGAACTGGATTGCTAACTGGGTTGTTTACTATGCTGTTAAAGCACGTTTCACAGGAACTATGGAAACTGAGTCCAAGCTTCTTACCCCAAATGCTACCCTTCATGCAAACTGGATCTCCAACTTATTCCAAGGCTCCTATATTAACCTAGGTATTTTTATTGCGATTCTAGCTGTTATCATCATTGCATTTATTCTTAACAAAACTACATTTGGCTACCAACTTAAATCTGTAGGGTTTAACCGTTATGCTGCTGAATATGCAGGGATTTCTGTTAATAAAAATATTATTCTTTCTATGATGATTGCTGGTGGCCTTGCTGGTCTTGCTGGCGTAGTTCAATATGCTGGTAATGCTAACTGTATCCAGTTAGGTGTCATCCCATCTCAAGGTTTTGATGGTATTGCTGTTGCTCTTCTAGGGGCTAATACCCCTATTGGCTCACTTCTTGCAGCCCTCTTCTTTGGTCTTCTTTATTCAGGTCGTGGCTTTATGACAGCAGCTACTAAAATCCCACCTGAAATTGCAGATACAATCATAGCAACCATTATCTACTTTGCAGCAACTAGCGTCCTTATAGAAAGCTGGCTTGACCGCATCATTAAAAAACGTCATGAAAAGCGCTTAGATGTTAAAACAAATAATCAATTAGAAACTCAGAAGGAGGATGAGTAGATTATGTGGGAAACGCTTGTTCAAATCTTTCCTTACGCCATTGCCTTAACCATTCCTCTATTAATTACGGCTCTTGGAGCTCTCTACTGTGAACGCAGTGGCGTTGTTAATATCGGTTTAGATGGTTTTATGATTATTGGTTCTTTCTCCTGCGCGCTTACCATTGTCAGCGTAGAGAAATTCTTCCCTGGAAGCAACTTAGCCGTTTGGCTTGGATTACTTGTATCACTTATAGTAGGTGGTATTTTCTCACTCCTCCATGCTTTTGCAAGTATTAACCTATCTGCTAACCAAGTTATTAGCGGTACTGCTATTAATATGATGGCTGGTTCACTTACACTTTTCTTAGCACGTAACATTACAGGAAGTGGTACAATCCGTGTACAAGGTTTTACTAAATTTGATATGCCTGTACTCTCTCAAATTCCAATTATAGGCGATCTATTCTTTAAAAATACTTATATCACCACATGGGTGGCCTTAATCATTATTTTATTTACTTGCTATCTCCTTTACAAAACACGTTTTGGCCTTCGTCTTCGTTCTTGTGGCGAAAATCCTCATGCATCAGATGCAGCAGGGATTAATGTATATAAGATGCGCTATATTGGTGTTATTATCTCTGGGGCACTTGGTAGCCTTGGTGGTGCCATTTACTTAGTTACCTTTGCAGGTGAATTCAACGGTACAGTTGGAGGATTTGGCTTCTTAGCACTTGCTGCACTTATTTTTGGTCAATGGCGCCCTCTCGCTATCTTGGCAGCAACCTTATTTTTTGGTACAGCTTGGACTATTTCTAATGTATCTGATGTACTGCCACAGCTTCAAGCTATTCCACCTGTATGCCTTAAAATATTCCCATACGTTATGACACTTATTGCTTTAGTCGTATTTTCTAAGTCTTCACAAGCCCCTAAAGCTTCAGGTGAGCCATTTAGCCATTCTGAAAGATAACTTTTGTAATATAAAAAAGGTGTAGGGTATGATATGCTCCCCTTAAGGTAGACAGTTTAAATAATAAAACTGTTATCTTAAGGAGGAGCATTTTTCATGGGAAGAAAATCAAAAATTTCATATGAAATAAAAATAGATGTTGTTAAAA
>NZ_JACRSY010000035.1 GCF_014384995.1 Zhenhengia yiwuensis
TTTTAACAACATCTATTTTTATTTCATATGAAATTTTTGATTTTCTTCCCATGAAAAATGCTCCTCCTTAAGATAACAGTTTTATTATTTAAACTGTCTACCTTAAGGGGAGCATATCAATAGGCTGTCAGTGCTACCCCTTATTTATCATTAAATTGTTTTATGGAAGCAACAGAATGGTTCATTTTTTCTTGGGAAGATTACATCTCCAATATATTCGAAGCCAGCTTTTCTAAATAAAGCCTGTGCACGGTGGTTTTGGTAGAAAGTATCAATGCGAAGGTCACGGACACCTTCTTTTAATGCAAGTTCTTCTGCGAAGTTAAGTATTTGAGAAGCATAGCCACGTCCACCACATTCAGGGTGAATGGCAAGGCGATGGATTACATAAGCATCCTCTGAACTATGCCAATCTAAGTTTTTATATTCAGGAGCCTGCTTTTGATCGATGCAAGCAAAGCCACAAATCATATTATTTTCTTCAATTACATATAAAGTCCCGTTCTCTATATCTTGCTCGAAATGCACAGCAGTAGGATATGAATGATCCCACTGAAAGATATTGTACTTAGCCATATCTGTAATAACAAGGTCTTTTATCATTAATAAACTTTCAAGGTCAGTTAACATAGCACGTCGAATCATAAAATCCCTCTTTCTGTAAAAAATTAATGTTTTTGTAAAGTACGAGCGATAGAGGTATTATAGCATAGGTTAATTAAATTGCAATAGACTTGAATTTATTCCAAAATGCATCCTTGACAAAATACAAAAGCAGCTATAAAATAACAAATAATTGATAAAATAAAGCGAAGATGAGAAGGAGTACGATCTATCCCCGCAGAGAGAAGGCCTTGGCTGAAAGCCTTCACTAGATCTGAAGACATCTCGGAGTGTGTATCTGAACCCTAAGTAGGATACAACGGGTGGCTACGTTATAGGCTCTTAAGGTGCAAAGTTTAGGTTTTAAACTTTGAATCAGGGTGGCAACGCGACATATCGTCCCTGGCATTATGCTAGGGGCGTTTTTTATTGCTAATCGTATAGACAATTCACATACTTGTGTGTAATATTTGAGTAATTGTGTATAATTTAAAGAAATAAAATAAAAAATGTGTACAATTTTAGAAAAGGAGATGCTTATGGAGATTCGTGCATTAAAAGGTACCAAAGATATCTTTGGTGAAGAAATGAGAAAATGGCTCGATATGGAAGAGACCATTAGAAACTTATGTAATGACTTTGGATTTAGCCAAATTCGTACACCAATCTTTGAGTTTACAAATTTATTTCAAAGAGGTGTAGGAGAGACTACAGATATTGTTCAAAAAGAAATGTACTCTTTTGTGGATAAAGGGGATAATGCTATTACCCTTAAACCAGAAAGTACAGCGCCAGTAGTACGTAGTTACCTTGAACACAATATGGGAGCAGACGTACAGCCTATTAAGCTTTACTATATGTCTCCAACCTTCAGATATGAAAGACCACAAGCAGGGAGACAAAGACAGTTCCACCAATTTGGTGTAGAAATGTTTGGTACAGATTCACCTACAGCAGATGCTGAAATTATCAGTATTGGCTATGAACTTTTAAGACGTATCGGCCTAAATAAAGTAGAACTTCATATTAACTCATTAGGGGATACAGAGTGTCGTAAAAAATATAATGAAACACTTAAGGCTTTTCTTGAAAGTAAAAAAGATGGTCTTTGCCCACTTTGTAATGAACGTCGTGAGAAAAATCCACTTCGTGTACTTGACTGTAAAAATGAAGCATGCCAAGAAATGTTTAAAGATGCGCCAACTGTACTTGATACATTAGGGGATGAGTGTAAAGCTCACTTTGAAAAAGTACAAGAACTTTTAACCGCTATGGAAATTCCATTTGTAGTAGATCCTAAGATTGTACGTGGACTTGACTACTATACAAAAACAGTATTCGAATTTGTATCAAATGAAATTGGTGCACAAGGTACTGTATGTGGTGGTGGTAGATACAACTGCTTAGTAGAAGAAATTGGTGGCAAACCAACTCCAGCTGTTGGGTTTGGTGCAGGTATGGAGCGTCTTATTCTTGCCAAAGAAGCAGAAAATGGTAACACACTTCCACCAGCAACAAGAGATTTATTTTTAGGTTACAGAGGTGAAGGCGCTACTGTATGGGCTTATAAACTTGTAAATGAGTTAAGAAAAGAAGGCGTTAGTGCAGAAAGTGATCATCTTCAAAGAAGTGTTAAAGCACAAATGAAATATGCCAATAAAATTGGGGCTAAATACTCAGCAATTATTGGTGAGAGTGAGCTCGAAAACAAAGTGATTAATCTTAAAAACATGCAGACAGGTGAAGAAAAAGAAGTAGCTTTTGACGAGCTTGTAACTGTTATGAAACAAGAATTAAATAAATAATCTACAGGAGGGATATACAATGTCAGAATCAATGCAAGGTTTAAAAAGAACACATTACTGTACAGAACTTAGCGCTGCAAATGTAGGGGAAACTGTTACAGTAACAGGTTGGGTACAAAGAAGAAGAAACTTAGGTCAATTACTTTTCATCACATTAAGAGATAGAAGTGGCCTTCTTCAATTAGCTTTTGGCGAAGAAACAGATAAAGCTTTATTTGAAAAAGCAGAAACACTTAGAAGTGAATATGTTATTGCAGCAGTAGGTACTGTTCGTTCACGTGGTGAAGATGCTAATAAAACAATGAAAACAGGTGATATTGAAATCGAAGTAAAAGAACTTCGTATTTTATCAGAAGCAGAAACAACACCTTTTGAAATCGTAGAAAACAGCGATGTAAGAGAAGAGTTACGTTTAAAATACCGTTACCTTGACCTTCGTCGTCCAGATATGCAAAACACTATTATGCTTCGTAGCAAAACAACAGGTGCTGTAAGACGTTTCTTAGAAGCAAATAACTTCCTTGAAATCGAAACACCAATGCTTACAAAATCTACTCCAGAAGGTGCGCGTGACTACCTTGTACCATCTCGTGTACATCCAGGTAACTTCTATGCGCTTCCACAATCACCACAGATTTTCAAACAGCTTCTTATGGTATCAGGCTATGACTGTTACTTCCAAATCGTAAAATGTTTCCGTGATGAGGACCTTCGTGCTGACCGTCAGCCAGAGTTCACTCAAATCGATATGGAGCTTAGCTTCGTAGATGTAGATGATGTAATCGGTATTAACGAAAAACTTATCCAAACAGTATTTAAAGAAGTTCTTGATGTAGATGTTCAGCTTCCTATTCAAAGATTAACCTATCAGGAAGCTATGGACCGCTTTGGTAGTGATAAACCAGATATGCGTTATGGTGTAGAACTTACTGATCTTTCAGATGTTGTAGCAGGTAGTGGTTTTGCTGTATTTGAAAATGCTTTAGCAAATGGTGGATCAGTACGTGCAATCAATGCAAAAGGTATGGGAGATATCGGTCGTAAACAAATCGATAGCTTAGTAAAAGTAGGTCAAGACTTTGGTGCTAAAGGTGTAGCTTGGCTTCAAGTTAGACCAGATGGTGAAGAAAAATCTTCATTCACGAAGTTCTTAAATGAAGAAACAATTGCTGCAATCAAAGAGCGTATGGACGTAACAGACAACGATCTTATCTTAGTTGTAGCAGATAAACCATCTGTTGTTTACGCAGCACTTGGAGCACTTCGTCAAGAAGTTGCAAAACGTCTTGAGCTTGTTAATAAAGATGAATTCAGATTTGTATGGGTTACAGAGTTTCCACTTCTTGAGTATGATGAAGAAGCTGGCAGATACGTTGCAATGCACCACCCATTCACAATGCCAATGGATGAAGATATTGCTCTTATGGAAACACAGCCAGGTAAAGTACGTGCAAAAGCTTATGACCTTTGCCTTAACGGTTATGAACTTGGTGGTGGTAGTATCCGTATTTATCAACAAGATGTTCAAGAAAAAATGTTCAACCTTCTTGGCTTTACACAAGAAGAAGCTTACGAACGTTTTGGATTCTTACTCAATGCATTCAAATATGGTGTACCACCACATGGCGGTTTAGCATTCGGTCTTGATAGACTTGTAATGCTTATGGCAAAACGTGATAATATCCGTGACGTTATTGCATTCCCTAAAGTAAAAGATGCAAGCTGCCTCATGACAGAAGCACCAAACGTTGTAGATCAGAAACAATTAGATGAGTTAGCGCTTATTATTTCTGAAGCTGCAAAACAAGAAGAAACTGAAAACTAATTTAGATAAAAAAAGAGCTATTGCAAGGGCAATAGCTCTTTTTTTATCTAAATGAAGAAGCGCATAAAAAAGAACTACCAGTAAAGGTGATCACGTTTACTGGTAGTTTTTCTCACATATAATCTAGAGAGGATATAAGTTGAAGAAATTCATCAGAGTAGCTCCCATACCTGATGATAGATACATTGTAAAAGAAGTATGTAAAATGTAGAGGTGTATTACGTTAAAAATAGGTTAAAAATAAAAAAAGTTAGAGGCTATTAAAAATGAGTATAAATCTAATAGTTTACAAGAATGTAAAATTGTGATACAATTCTATCAAATAAAAAATAGGAGGAAAGTACGAACATGAGTAGAATACTATACTGCTAAATAATACTTTGAAAGTATTGCTAGTGAAAAAACACATTTCAAACAAGATAAGATAATTGGAAGCCTAGGGGAAGTCTATATAGACAGCCTCAAGGGGTGTGTTTTTCATGCAGATAGTAGAATAAGCTCATATTCGTGCTTTCCTATGCGGTTAAATGATTTAAAGCTATAGGGAAGGACTACCTATGGCTTTTTTTGTGCGCGCCAAAACGCTATTTGCAGAGGAACTCCAATTAGGTCGTAAGGAGGGAATTATGAAAGCGTTATTATTAAAGAGAAAATGGGCTTTTATGGTCTATATTTTAGCAAGTTGTTTATTTATTGTAAGTGATTTACTCTATATGAGTTTATCCTCTATGATTTTTGATGCCTTAGAGAAGGGGAGTCTTACATTATTTATTAATCGTATTGTACTGGGCATTCTGATTCTAGGAACTATGAGTGCTTTGTACTTTACATCACGTTTCTTACGTATTGGATATATGCGTAATGTGCTTTTAGATATTCGTATGGAGGCTTTTAAGACTATACTTAAAATGTCACCGAGACAGTTTGGTAAGATTTCAAAAGAGAACTATGTATCACGTTTAACAAATGATATTAATTTAATTGAAGAAAAGTTTTTTAGAAGCCTTTTAAATTTTATTTCAGGACTTGGTTTATATGTTTTCGGATTAGTCATTTTACTTGTTATGGATAGAATGTTAGCATTATGGATTTTTGCTGTTTCACTAATAGTTTACTTTATTTGCAAGCTTTTCTTAAAGCGTACAGAGCAGCTTCAAGAAGAAGTCTCTACAGAAAACGAAAAGTTTACTTTAAATATGAGTAATACTTTTAATGGTCTTGAAATCATTAAACTAGGTAATATTGAAGATAAATTCCTAGATAAAAATAAGCAGGAAGTTTCTCGTGTAGAACATAGGAAATTTGTTTTTAATAACTTTTCAGAAGTTCAGCAAAATGTACTACTTTTTGCAAGCTACCTTGTTATGGTAGGAGTAGTATGGCATTTAGGTTTATGTATTGCAGAAGGCATGGCCCTTGGGAGTGCAGTCTTTTTATTCCAACTTAGTAATCAAGTAGTCTTTAGAACTATGGATACCTTTCCGCTTTTAAATGTAATCCGTTCTTCAAGCAAGATTTATGATAAGCTTACACAGATTGAAGAGCAGATAGAGGTAGAAGGGCAGCAGCCATTTTGTTTTAATCAACATATGATGCTGAGAAATGTAAGCTTTGGTTATGAACAGGATCAGCCACTTCTAAAAAATATTTCTCTAAAAATAGAGAAAGGCAAGAAGTACTTGATTAAAGGAGCAAGTGGGAGTGGTAAGTCTACTTTACTAAAGATGTTAGAGATGATCTATGATGACTATGAGGGGACTATACAGGTAGATGGGGTAGATTATAAGAGCATTAGCAGTAAGGATTTCAATGATAAAGTTGCCGTTATCGACCAGGATATCTTCTTATTTGAAGATACTATAGAGAATAATATTAGTCTTTACAAGCCATTAAATGACGAGATTATGGAAAAGGCTATTACAGGAGCTGGTTTAGAAGATTTTATTGGAGAAAAAGAAGCAGGGCTTCAGACAGCTATTTTAGAAAATGGTAAAAACTTATCAGGAGGGCAAAGGCAGCGAATTGCTATTGCACGTGCCATTGCCAAGGAAGCAGAACTTTTATTTGTAGATGAAGGTACGGCAAGCCTGAATGAGAAGCTTGGAAGGGAAATTGAAAAGGTATTTTTATCACTTCCTCAAACTGTTATTGCCATTAGCCATAGATATTATGAAGGTGTGAGTGAAAGGTATGATTATGTATTAGAGCTTCAAGGTGGGCATGTTAAAGTTCATGAAGCGAAAACCTATTTTGAGGGGGTGGGTGTATGCTAAAAAAATTAATGAAAACATGGCCTTACTTACTTATAACTGTAATACTTACAGGGACATTAGGTATGCTAGAAGGCTATATGATGATTAGGCTTATGAATTTATTGGATTTGGCTTTGAGTAAACAGATGCATATGTTTAAGACCTATAGTTTAGAATTATTAAGCTATGCATTAATGCTAGTGCCACTTGCTATTGCAGCGACACTTTCAAAAAACTTATTTAAGAAAAAAGCCAACGAAAGTATGAAATATTATTATTTAGAAGGTATATATGGTAAGAATATCAATGAATTTCATGCACAGAACAATGCTAAGTATTTATCTACTTTAACGAATGATTTTAATACAATAGAGATGAAACTTATTGATTCACTTTATATGATTATTGATTTTGGAACAGTTTTTGTAGCAGGATTATGGATGATTTGGACAGTTAATCCTTGGTTTGCACTTATAGGATTAGGCTTGGTGACAGTTAATACAACCATTACTGTATTATCCAATAAACCTATTAATAAGCAGACTAAACTTAGAAGTGATCTGTTTGAAACTTATACAGGCTATATTAAAGAAGTACTATCTGCTTTTCATATTATTAAAAATAACAATCTATACAGCCGCATCAAAGATAATTTTAGAAAACAAAGTGAGACGTTGCAGCATAAGGGGTATCTTATTGATAGGATGCTTACCTATGTATATGGCGCTCAAAATCTTTCTTCGGACTTGATGGTCTTGATTGTTATAGGGATAGCAGGTTATTTTGCACTAACAGGGCGTGGTACAGTAGGAAGTGTGCTACTTGCCGTAGAAGGAATGTACCGTATTCTGTGGCCTATTAATATGATTAGTGAAGCCATGCCGGGCTTACTTAGTACTAAAGGGATTATAGAAAAGATTGAAGAGACACTAAAAAATACTGTAGAGTATGAAGAACATGAGGAGGAAGCAAGTTTAAAAGAAGCCATCTACTTTGAGCGGGTAACTTTTGCCTATGAAGGTCAAGAAGCGATTTTAGATGAGGTAGATGTAACCTTTAAGAAAGGCGGCAAGTATCTTATTATTGGGCCAAGTGGTGGAGGCAAATCTACTTTGCTAAAGCTATTAAGAAAATATTTCAACCCTATAAAAGGGACCATTTGGATTGATCATAAGCCTCTTAAGGGGATTAAGAAAGAGGCTTACTTTAGGAAGATTACAAATGTGGAGCAGAAAGTATTTTTGTTTGAAGATACACTAAGAAACAACCTGACCCTTTATAAAGATTATAGCGAGGAGGAAATATGGGCAGCGCTGACAAAGGCTGGGCTTAAAGAGTTTGTAAAGACTCATGAGGGAGGCCTAGATTATATGATTTATGAGGATGGTAAGAATGTATCAGGAGGAGAGAAAAGTCGTATTGCTATAGCAAGGGGGCTTTTAGAACATGCAGATTTGATTTTATTAGATGAAGCTTTTTCTGCTTTAGATTACGACAAGGCACGTGAA
Source organism: Zhenhengia yiwuensis (assembly GCF_014384995.1). Classification (GTDB taxonomy): domain Bacteria; phylum Bacillota; class Clostridia; order Lachnospirales; family Cellulosilyticaceae; genus Zhenhengia; species Zhenhengia yiwuensis. Next base: position 7,994 of record NZ_JACRSY010000035.1, read on the forward strand.
ATAGAACAAAGTCTCTTAGAATTGGAGGATGTGACCGTCATTCACATAAGTCATGTTCTCTTTAGAGAACATGAGGAGCAGTATGATGGCATCTATATGGTTAAAAACAAAAAGGTTTACCCTTATAAGAAAACACCCATGATAGCAAGCTAAAGACATGATATAATAAGGCTACTAAATGGACTCATAAGGAGAATGACATGAAGATAGATATTGTATGCGTAGGAAAACTAAAAGAAAAATACTTAGTGCAAGCTATAGAGGAATACAGCAAACGCCTAAGCAGATACTGCAAGCTTAATATTATTGAGTTAGCTGATGAAAAAACACCTGATAATGCTTCAGAAAAAGAAGAACTTCAAATTAAAGATAAAGAGGGGGATAAAATCCTTGCTCAAATTAAAGACACTGCTTATGTAATCACTTTAGACTTAGGCGGAAAAATGGTTACCTCAGAAGCCTTCGCCCAAATGATTTCAAACTGCGGAATACAAGGTAACAGCCACCTTGTATTTGTGATCGGTGGATCATTAGGATTAGCTGATAAGGTATTAAAAAGAGCAAACGGAAGCTTATCTTTCTCTAAGATGACCTTCCCTCACCAGCTCTTTAGAGTAATGCTATTAGAGCAGATTTATAGAGGTTATAGAATTATTAATGGTGAACCATAAGATACCATACACTAAAACTATTTTAGAGGATACATCAAAGCGTATACAGTTTATATTGTATCTTGATAGGGGAAAAGTTGATAATGTATTAGTGGATAAATAAGAGCTTGACTCTCTGTAGAGAGTCAAGCTCTTATTATTTATGATAGGGCTGATTATTTAGAATACGGTAGGCACGATAAATCTGTTCGAAAGTAACAGTAGTAGTGAGACCTAAATCCATATTCATGGAACTAATGGCAATTTGCTCATCTGAGTCTAAGTTATCACAGCCTATAATGATAGAAACATCAGAAGTACCAGAGACTCCCCAAGCATTTAGTTTTTGAGCAAATTCTTCAGAGTTTAAATGAAGACCTTGAGGAGTAATAAAAATAATATAAGATTTATTAGTAAGTTTCTTGTTGAGCTGTTCGGGAGATTTTAAGTAAATAAAAGAGGTCTTACAATATCGACTAAGTCGTTTGGTATACTCTTTTATTGCTTCGAGATAAAATTTATCAAGTTTATCCCCTATAGCATAAATTTTAAAGTTCATAATCACCTCTAATTAATAGAATATTATTATTCATTATATATCAAATAGAATTAGAGTGATAGTTATTTGAATAGGTTAATAAAACACATATGTATTTTATTAAAAATTATTAAACCAATTAGAGATAAAAAAGAAAATATATTGCTTTATATAATAAAAAAGCACAAATAAAGAGCTACTAACTTTCAACAAGAGAGTGAGTAGCTCTTATCTATATAATACATTATTTACATTTATATTTAGATGCGAGAAAAGACAAAAATTCATCCATAGAAGCTTGTCCAGCAGTAGGAAGAGAATTATAAGTAGTGATGATTTGAGAGTTTTTATAAGGGTCTTTTGTATTAGATAGACCAAGTAAGTAGTCAGTGGTTACATTAAAGTATTTAGCGAGTTTAATAAGAGAGTCAGCATCACGAAGAAAGTGCTTATCATTTTCATAGAAACTTACCATACGAGCACTAATATTAAGAAGGGTTGCAATATCAGCTTGAGTAACATCATTTTCCTCACGAAGAGAGCGTAATCTTTCGCCGAATGTCATATATATCACCTCTTCTATAATTGTACAGAGTAGTAAGTACACATAGATGAAAAGAGAAATATAATTACCTTGAACTATTGAAAAAGAAAATATATTACTATAAAATAGAAAACGAGTAGTAGAACTAATATGAATCACATGACGCTTGTGAATATTAAAATTTAAATGTAAAGTAAAAAATTATGATACAGATTGAGAGGGAATGAAAATGTGTAAAACAAAAATAAAACAAGTACTTATGTCAGGGGCATTAGCAGTTTCAGTAGTTCTAGTTGGAGCATCTTCTACATATGCAAAGGAAACTAATGTTATATCTAATCATTTCACTACAGTAAGTGAATATAAAAATAATACATTTAGCGATGTAGCTTTAAAAGACTGGTTCTCTAGCAGTGTTCAATCCGTTTATGAGTTAGGACTAATGTCAGGAGAATCCGAAGATAAGTTTAACCCTAATGGTTCCATTACAGTAGCACAAAGTATAGCAATAGCATCACGAGTACATGCAATTTATCATACAGGTTCACAAGATGTATTAAATAAGTATAGTGGTGATAAGTGGTATTCAGGGGTAGAACAATATGCAATTGAAAATAATCTTATTAAACAAGGTGATTTTACAAATGAGAGTATGAATAGACCTGCTACAAGAGCAGAACTTATTTACATCTTAGATGGTGCAATCCCAGAGACTATGTTAGAACCTATTAATTCAGTAGAAAATATTAAAGATATGAACAGGAGTAGTAAGTATGGGAATGAAATGTACAGAATGGTTAATGCAGGGGTAATCAGTGGATACCAAGATAACACTATTAAACCTAATAATAAAATCACAAGAGCAGAAACAAGTGCAATTGTAAGCAGACTTATTAGACCTTCTGAAAGGGTAAAGGTAGAAAATCTACAAAATGCTAAGCAATATGATTCAATTTTCCATGTGCAAGTTAATGGAACGACAAGAGCAAATTTTGATATGGTAAGTGCAACATTTGAACTTACTGATAGTAAGGGGAATTCATTTGGGACGCTAACTACCAGTAAGGATAATGTAACAGAATGGGGTGGCAGTATCTTAAAGTTTAATGTACCTAAATATAAAGAAGGCGATGTATTCAGACTTTATTTAAGAAATTATGACGAGGATGTAGAAGGAATCTATTTTAACTCGATTGAGGAGTTGGAATTAAAGAAAGATGATTATGTTGAAATTAAAGTGACGCAAGGAATAAGTGAAGACACATATGAACCCATACTTTACGGAGCAAGTGAAATAGAGTACATACCTCAAATAAATATATTTGCAAAAAATCCTAATAGCATAGGTATTGCCTTTGAATTAAATGGACAATACAAAGATGGAATTTATTTTTATGTAAAAGATTTAGTAACAGGAAAGGAAACAGGTTATTCAAGCATAGATACTTATATTCCTTACCTAAAGGAGAGTAACTCTCAATTAGAGGTTACCTTAGAAGATGAGAATTTTGTAATGGTTATAGATGGAAAAGAAACGAAAAGTACCTTAATAGATTTTAATAAGTATGAGGATGGACTTATTAAGTTGAAAGTTAAAAAGATTAAGTAGATAAGTAGGCTATTCAGCTCATAATAGTCAATTGTGATAGATGTAAAGAATTAAAGGAGGATTCATGATGTGGAGTCAAATTAGAGATGGATTACACGCATATGAAGTGAGTAAGCGATTTGGTGCAGTAATGTTTTGGGAGACAGTGGTAGCAAGTTGTATTATAGGAGGAATTAATAATTCCTTGTGGGTAGGGGTCATAGCATTTCTTGGAATATTAATAGCATGGAGCTTACCACTTATAGGAACAATTATGATGGTAACAGTATCAGGGCTATATGGTTATCTTGTATGGGAAATATTACGTCTATTTGGAGTACATAGTGCACTTTGTTTTTTAGGATTGGCACTAACCTTTTTGGTGGCATTTGGAAGTCATGTGATGACAGCAGGTAATGGCTGATAATGAAGTGAAAGAAAAAGGTTTAGCATTATATCAAGAGGTGGTTCTAGTGAATAACAAATTATTAAATGTGGTTAAATCTATAGGTGTAGGAGCATTAATTATAGGAGTAAGTGGCATGAGTAATCTATTATATGCAAATACAGTAGATACAGCTCTAGCTAAGGGATATTATAATGTTTTAACAGATGTTATTAAGACACATGGTATCTATAAAGATTTAGGAGAGGTAAGAGGGAATGGTTTAGTCTATGCAAATCTTCAAGATTTTGAAGGAGATGGCATTCCAGAACTCTATATGATACGTTCACAAAATGATGAAAACAGTATAGGTGGATATGTAGAATCCATATGGGGGTATAAGTCAGGCAAGGCTTATCCTATCTCATCAGCATATAATAATATAGGAAAACGTAGGGATAGTCGAGACATCTATATGACTAAAATAGAAGGCAAAGATTACTTGGTACATAGAACACAATTATCTCATGGTCATGGAAAGTCTCCTTATGATAATGTAAGTATAGACGATATAGCAATCTACACAGTAAAAAATGGAAAATTAGTAAAGATTGAAGAAGTAAAAGGTTTATGGGAATCAACAGTTGATGATTCTTTAAAGGAACGCAAATCATTCACTCAGATACAAGGTGGTAAAACTAAAACAATCACTGAAAATACTTATAATAATCTAATGAAGAAGTACACAGCAGGAACACTCATTTGTTATGGTGAAGCAGGTTCACCTGCATTTAGTATTGATACTTCAAATGGCAATGAGCAATTTATGAAGTTCTATAAGGAACTAGATAATAAGGCAAATAAGGCGAATGCTTCTATTAAAGATGTTTACTCTACTAAATCTAAAGAAGAAAAAGAACAAATAGGAAGATTTTTATCAAACTTTCCTTACGCACTTATAGACTTTAATATTGCAAAGTATAATGACCATGAGTTAATTAAAGTAGGACAAATCAATCAATGGCATGGATTTGTAAATTTAGCAAATGGAGAGAAGATAAAGAGTACAATGATTAATGAATGGTATTATGATGGATTTCCTATGAGTACTGTAGATACATATGTATATAGTCTATTTGGGGTAAAACCAGATATTACTAGAACACAGGGAAAGGATTTTTTTCATTATTATAAAGCAAAAGATAAGTATTACTTTCCTATTATAGAAGGAATGAATCCATCAAGATATGGAACAAATATCAAGAATATGTATCAATTAAATAACACGACTTATTGTATAACATTTGACTTATATGAAGTTGATTTAACACGTTTAGAGAGTTGGAAGGATGATTGGACGAAACCTTATAGCAATTGGACTAGTGAACAAAAGCAATATGGGGAAGTAAAAGGAACAGGCTATGCAGTCGTTAAACAAGTTTCTCAAAATGGCAAGTTAGGATGGAATCTTGTAGAGTATCATAAAGATGGTGGTATTCTGTCAAACAAACAATTAGAAGCACTTCAGAAAAAATATAAATAGAATAGGAGGCTCATAGTTTTATAATATATAAATTATAGAATTATGCACAGGTGATTAATCAAGATAAGAGGGAGAAAAGATGAAAAGATTAGGGATAGTTTTACTTACTATGATGTTATGTAGTAATAGTTTGATGGCAAAAAATATAGATGAACCACAGATATATGGGACAAGAGTAGCAATTGAAGATGTTGTTAGTACAGTACCTTATATTAAAACCTCGGATATATTAGGTGGTATGGGTGAATATTTTCATGCAAGAAATCTAGCAAGTTTATTGGGGTATTATACTTACTTTCAAAATGATATATTGAGATTTGAATCTGTCAAATCAGATGTAAATCCAATTGTCATAGAGTTTGATTTAAAGAATAAAATAGGTTATGCATATGATAAAAATGAACTTATAGAAGGAATAGCTATAAGTAGCTTACCTAGTTATAAAAGATTAAGTAATATACCAGTAAAAGTACAAGGGTCATATTTTGTACATATGAAAGACTTTTGTGGAGCATTGGGGTTAGAGACTCAATTTGTCATGAATCTTTCTAATGGTACTTATCATGAGATAAAAAATGAAAATATGGTTATTATGACACCTACAGAAGACAAAGCAATAAAAGAACAAGTAGATAAATTAATGAAGAATGAGTTGCTTGATTGTAGATGTACACAAGCGGGTATGTCAACACATATAGCAGATAGGAAGTACTTAGAGACTGGAGAGGGAATGAACAGTTTAGCATGTTATCTCATTACAGAGAAGTATGGTACAACTAACCAGCTACCTCAAGTAGAGAATACTACAGGAGAATATAAAGGAAAAAGAGGAACTGGAAGGGTAATGGTACATATAAAAGAAAATAGAGGTACAGATGGTAAAATACGTCAAATAAAGAAAGAGAACGGAAGAATGGGGGTATGGCTTAATAAGTATGCACGTGAAATAGACAGAAATTTAGATAGAGCAGTCAGATTCAGCTCAGAGCATCAAATGGGAACTTTATCTGGAAATTTTTCAATAGATAGTATCATAGATGATTACAATTGTTTTGTAGACCTTTATAATAGAGCATATAGTCAGAGTGATATCAAGTTGTCTAAAATAAAGGTAACTCCTAAAAACTAAGTATACATAAGGTTAATGAATGGCGAGATCCTATCAAATAAGCAATGAGAAATATGTTAGAAAAATAGAAATAGATAGGCTAATTAAATTAGGATTGAATGTGGTTATTAGAAATGCATCTCTACTAAGAGATGCATTTCTAATATTTAAAGAAGCTGGATAGGGGAAAGTGTACAAGGTGTTATGTATATTAATGTGCAAGATGGATTGTTAACATTTAATTGGACAATTTATTTAAGGTGATTTTTCATGTACTGATAAGGTGTTAAATATCCTAGTGATGAATCTAGTATTATTAAACCAGCTAACATAGTCAGTTAGTTTGTATAAGACTTCTTTTACTCATCTTGGGTTTAGGGTTCTGGCTACATAATCTTGGAGAAAAAGCTGAAAGAGAATGAGATGTAAAAATAGTCAATATGTATATAGCAATATAAAATTAAGGAGAATTTTATGAAAAGACAATATTTAATGACAATGCTTTTATCAAGTTTGATACTACCAACAACATTAATGGCGCAGACAGTAAGACCGCTTTACTTTGACACGGAAATAGAAATTAATGAGCGTAACGTCACGATGGATGCTTTCATAGTAAATGGAAAAATGTATACAACAGTTCGTTCGTTAGCACAAGAATTTTCGGGGACAATTGATGCGTTTGATGTCATATGGAATCCAGTAGAAAAAATTACTGAATTAAAAATAGGACACCCTTACAGTGGAGAACACAAAGAGTTCACTTTTTCAGGTGATAATATGCACGTGACCCCTAATACATCAAAGCTTAAAGTAGGCAATAGCATCTATACATTTAAGACATACACTATGGATGGAACAATATATTATGCACTAGAAGATTTAGCACACCTAATAGGATTTGAAGTTATTGCAAGACCTGAAAAAGGCAAGTTAGATATTTTAACAGAAAATGAAACAAGACAAGTAATTAGCACAGATTTACCTTATGTTTCAGTTGTGTATAAAAACACAAATAGCAGATGGGCACATACCAATTTTCATAGTCTTGCAAAAACAGAAGAAGGTCTTTTACAAGCTGTTGTAGAAGGTGAAAATGGGGTTTTAATTCATAACTATACACCTGAAGGAAAATTACAAAGCACAAAGACGTTACCACTTGAGTTGAGTATATATGGTGGATTTTATCAAGGTATAGATGCAAATTATATTGTGAGTGGTGATACAAATGTTAGTGAATCACTAACGAAAGAAGTAATACGTGTTGTAAAATATGATAAAAACTTTAACAAGGTAGATACACTTTCTTTAACAGGTGAAGACATACGCACAACAGTACCTTTTGATGCAGGGAGCTTGCGCATGGCTGAAACAGAAGATGACCTTATCATTCATACTTCAAGAGAACGTTTTAAATCTAGAGATGGACTTAATCATCAATCTCAGTTAACACTTGTAATAGATAAAGAAACAATGACATTAAAAGAAAAAGTAACCGATTTTCAAAGTAACCATGTGAGTCACTCTTTTAATCAATTTGTACGTGTTGATGGTGATAAACATATTTTAATTGACCATGGTGATGCATATCCTCGTTCAATTGTATTACATAGGGGAGATGGACAAACTTATGAAAAGGTAGATTTATTTGATATCCCAGGCTTAGTAGGTGCGAATGCAACAGGTGTTTCAGTAGGTGGATTGGAAGTTACTACAGATAATTATATGGTAGCATTTAATACAGTTAATCATGACTTGATTACAAATTATACATCTTTTGGCTTAGAAGGTACACAAATAGATACAAGAGATGTTGTCTTAGCAATTGTTCCTAAAAATAATTTAAATAAAAAAGCAGTTAAGCACATCAAACTCACAAATTATGCAGAAACAAATAAAACGGCATATCCACCTCACTTAGTTAAGCTACATAATGATGAATATATGGTACTATGGGAAGAGATTCAAAAAGATGGTATATCTATAGGAAGTGAAGTAAAATATGCTATCGTTGATGGTAATGGAAAAATTGTGCAAGCTATTAAAACATTACCAGATGGCGAACTTTCAGATTGTCAACCAATTTATATAAACGGTGAAGTTGTATGGATTGTAGATATAGATAATACTAGAATTTTGTATAGTATTCCTGTAATTTAAAAACATATCTTAAGGTTTACTTTTGAATTGGGTAAATAAAATACATATAGGAAGTGGTATAAATAATTAGAAAGTGGAATTTAAAAGTGCTTAAAGGGCTTGAAAATAAAGGGTTTATGAAAATACAATGATAATTTATGATTATATAGGGGAGATACCAACTTCGTTGGTATCTCTTTTTCCCTATAAAAAGGGAAAATCCTTTCCTATTATAATAGGGAATACTATTTTATAGAGATAGGGTTACTATAGAAGGAAGTACTACAAGAACAATAAATAAGAACTAAGGATAAGAACATAGAGGATAAAGTTTACATGAGTGATAAGAAGACTGGAAGTATTGAGGTATAGGGGAAAGAACGGTTATAAGTAGATAGGGTATCGTATAGAATAACAGATAAAAAAGAGTAGAGTAGTATTTAAAAGTGTCCGACAGTAAAGGGATTGCAAAGAGTATTAAGTGGTTGATATAATTAAGATTCTAAGAAATAAGATTTAAAATGGGATAGGGTAAGAGATGGCAAAGAAAATAAAAGAACAAACTGAGAAAATATCGGCAAGACTTTCAAAAAGTAAATTGGAAGAAGTGAAACGATTATATGGGGTCGATTCAACAACGGAACTACTTGACCAATTATTAAATAGGGCACTTGATAGCAATTTCCAGGCAGATGCTACTCGCTCTGTGATTACTGGAATAGGAGCTAAGAATAAGGTAGCACATCGTATTATAGAACTCATGCCTCAACATACTACATATATTGAGCCTTTTGGCAATACATCAAGTATTCTCTTAAAAAAGGAGCGAGTGGATAAAGAGATATATAATGATATTGATAGCGATATCACTAATTTCTTTATGGTCTTACGAGATGACCCCATGAGACTGTTTGAACGATGCAATTCACTCCCTTATTCTGAAGAATTATACTATCAATTTAAAAATGCTCCAGTACCTGTGGACAAGATAGAGCAAGCAGCAAGATTTTTCTTTTTGTGTAGAGCAAGTTATATGGGACAAAGAACGGGTTTCAGAGTACACTCGGATAATGGACGAAGTTTTGCGAAGCTTTATCATAAAGAATGTAGACGTTTTTGGATGGTTGCAAAAAGATTTGAGGGAGTTGAAATTATTAATCAAGATTTTCGAAAAGTCATAAAACGCTATAGTCAAAATGAAGAAGCATTATTTTTAGTCGACCCACCATACTTTGGGGTAGATAGTTACTACTTATATCCATTTACACTAGGTGACCATATTGATTTAATAGAGTTACTCTGTGACATTAAAGGGAAGTTTATGGTTTGTCATAGTTATGATGAAACAATTGATAGATTATATCGAGATTTGGGGTTTGAGTGTAAAAAGCTGAATACTAAATATATGTCTAATTATGCAAGGTTAGACGAACAAGGGCAATTGAAAAAGAAAAAACAAGTACTATGTATTTATAAAAATTTTTAAAAAGATAGGTTCTAAAAATAGACCTATTTTTTTTTATACATATATTAAAAAACTGTCCGACATAAATCTCTATAAAAGAAGATGTAAACTTTGTAAATTCAACGAAATACTAGAGTTTTAATATAAAAATATATGTTTATAGGATTAGATTGTTACTTTTGCATAAATTGTCATGATAGAAATAGTGCTAATTTAAAAGTCTCAAGTAAAATAAAAATAAAATATTTAAAGATTATACATATTTTTTCTAAAAATAGAAGGAGTGAAAAATATATTGATATGTAGGGAAGTTGAAGTATTAAGGAAATGATGTTTAAGGAGGTGTGGATTAGATATTTAAAAATAAAAAATACAAATTTAAAAAAATTTTTGTAAAGCTAAAATTTGTGGATATCTAAAAAAAGTATAGGATATTAGGCAATTTTGGCAGGATGTACAAAAAAAAGCTGTGTATAACTTAAGGGTAAACTGTTTGGAAAAATAAAAAAAGCACTTGAGTATGCATATTTAGTATATGAGTGTAACTTAATAAGTTACAAAGATTAAATATTAGTAGGAGGCTATAAAAATGCATAAAGAAAAGTTTGTAGTCATCTCAAAGAAGAACTATAGAGATGCACTACGTCCAACATTATCAACAGAAGATAGTGAAGCAGTTCTATTAAATTTAAAGGAAGGTGAGAAGTACAAGCTGGTAGATAACGCCTTATATAAGGAAGGAACTCGTTTACTAGATAAAGACATACTTAAGATAAGTGTAAATTGGGTTATTAATAAACCTTTAAAACATAATACTTTACTGTATGTTTTATATTCGTACTTGTTCTTGTTCTGTAGAGAGGATATTGAAAATCAAGAGGAAGTTGTAGTAGATTTGCAAAGGCTTTGTAAATATATGGGTATTGCAAGTGATGCAAAGTCATATGAGATGGGTGCTAAATTAAAGAGTTTTGAGCCAGTATTAGGTTTCATAGCTGGTAAGGGGGTATACAGACTATTAGAAATTATAAAAGTAGAAAAAAATAAGATAAGTATTAAAACACCATATTTTCACAGACTAGTGAATGTGCTTATTGCTAAAGAAAATATGTCAGCTCAAAAATACTATCATACGACCCTAGTCTTACCAAAGATGTTCTCTGATAAAAATCAAATGGCGATTTTAATTGCAGTTGAGTTGGCAGTATTGACGGCAACAATGGTTCAGAAAGGAAAGAGGATTACAGCATATGCACCTAAAAGAGGAATAAGAGGTGAAGTTCTCATCTGTCGGATACCTGAACTTCGAGAGTTTGTTAGGGAAGAAAGTAGGCCTGTGAGTAGTAAAAATCGTAAGTTGAAAAGAGCTTTTGAAAGAGCATACGACTTATATAGTAATTGTACAGAGTGCTACCTACGTTATGAATCACTTGAAATTACTAGAACTATTCCAACTCTTAAAACTCTAGATAGGCATGTAATCATTACTTGTGAAAAGATAGAACAATAAGGAGGAAAATTCGAATGAATAAAGAAGTAAACTGGGTTCTGAAATTAATAGAGGCAGTGGAAAAATTAGAGAAAGGGCAGTTAATAGGATATATACCTATTAAAAGAGAAGAAATAGAATATTGGCTTATGCAAGAAAAACAATTAATACAAAAGAAAGATGCAGAAGCTTTAAAGTTTTTGAGAAATGACATTAAACAATTACTTCTTCAAAAGTTTGAGGAAGTAATGATATTAGCAGGTATTGACTTAAATTCAAATTTAAGATGTGCATATCATAATGATACGCATCCATCAATGCACTATTACAAGAATACAAAGAAGATGTTTTGTTTTGTTTGTAGTGAAGGAAAATGTAAAGATGGATTTGACATACTAAAAGATTTATGGAGTATGGAAAATTGCGGATTTTACCAGTTGCGTGACCGTGTTATTGAGTTGCTGAGTGAGAAATTGAATGACTCCAAAGCGTTGAATAAACCTAAAGCATTTTATAAACTGATGAGCAATATATACAAAGATGCTATACATGACCCTGATGCTGTTAAGTTTTTGATAGCAAAAGGGTTAATGGCAAAGTCTATCCAAAAGTATGATATCAGAGTTTGGGAATACAAGACAAATAAGTATATATGCTTGCATTGCGAAGGTAAGTTTTGGATTAGAAAACCTATCAAAGTAGGACAGTATAAGTTCTGGAATCCAAAGGGGGTTAATGTTGAAGTATTCAATACTAAAGCGCTGAAAGAACAAAAAGAAACTGTGTTTGTGGTAGAATCTGGAATTGATGCAATACTTGTAGAGCAATGTGGTTTTGGAGCAATTTCTATTAATGGAGCTGAGAATGCGTCATGTTTGATTAGATATTTAGAAAAGAATCCTCATTGTACAAGTAAGTTTATTATACTTGCTGACAATGATGATGCAGGGAAGAAAATGGGTGTTATGTTAGGACAAACGTTAGCTATTAAAGACAAGTTAGTTTATGTACATAACTATAATCAAGGGATATTAGATGGAACTGAATTCTTAGATAAGTTCAAAGATTTCGGTGAAGTGTACCTTGCAGATAAGGAAAAGGCAACGAAAGCATTAGAAGTATTAGTTTTTCAGGCTAATAATTATTTTGAAAATCAATCACAAACTAATTTATTAGCGGGATTTACAGGCGTTTTAAAGGGCAAAACTGAAAATAATTAAAAAATAATAAAGTTACCCCAAAGATAACTTTTGGGGTAACTCATAAAAGGAGGCATTAAAGATGAATAACAGATTAGAAGAACTAGAGGAGAATAAAGAAATTCATTGTAGTGAGCAAACAAAGCAAAAAATAAATGAGCTGAAATTATTAAATGTTGGTCATAAAATAGAAGATTTTCTAGAAGATATACGAAGAGAAGATAGAAACCTTCCAACAGGTATTACGGAGCTTGATGAAATACTTGGTGGGGGGATAAAAGTAGGAGGAATTACAACTATTGCATCAAGAACCACATGTGGGAAGTCAACGTTGGCTTTAAAAATAGCAATAAACTTAAGTGAGAAAGGAGAACAAGTAATTTTTTATACAAATGACGACAGTATAGAACAACTCTTTTTAAAAGGAATAAGTTTAGTAAGTTTTGAATTGTTTGATAAACAAGGTGCTTATACTGTACAGGATATAAGAAATTATATTTGTGGAAGGGTACCAATGGATGATAAATTTTATCATCTCATTGAAGAATATAAATATATAACAAAAAATTTAAGGTTAATTGATACAAAGGATATCCTAATGGAATCTAAAGGTGCAGATTTATCTAATGATAAAAGTACTACTTATGTAGACGACCACATAGAGTATTTAAGAAAAGAAATAGAACATTACTCAGATGTGCAAATTAAACCAGTTATAATATTAGACTATTTACAAAACATTCGTGTGGGACAAGGTTTGATGGAAAAAGCACAAGCAGACTTTGCGATGAGAGAATTGAAACAATTAGCTATTGGTTCTGACTTACCAATTATACTGATTTCTAGTATTAGTCGTATGCACTACGAGAAAAAGATGTGCATACAAGCACTAAAAGAAAGTGGTAGCATAGAGTATGGAAGTGACATGATTATCGGTATACACTTTGCGGATATAGAAAATAATGAGTTTTCATTTGAAAAAGCAAAAAAATCAGATGTATGGAATATGGAACTCGTCTTACTAAAAAATAAACTAGGACAAGCTGATAAAACAATTCCTGTAGATTTCTATGCAAAATATAATTCCTTTGGGTCATCCACTAAATACATTAAAACGAAAATTAATAAAAAGTTATTTAAATAAAAAGGTAATTTTAGAGATATAAATTATTAAAAGCTGTCTAATGTTTTATATTTAGTGTGGTTAAATTAATTTATAATATGAAACCATCCTATGTACGAATCAATGTATTGGACATTTCAAAAATAGAGTTATTAGATAAGTAACCAGTTAAGACAGCTGTAATAGCTGTCTTTTCCTATTTATATAGGGGGTAGAACTATAAATATAAATGACGCATTGTAAAATGGACATTTAATTATATTATTTCAAGTAAAAAATAATTAGTTAGGAGTGATATAGATGTTTCCAATAAGTGAAAAAGTCAAACGAGCATACAGTTGGTTAAATCGGGAGACAACGATCGAACAATGTCTAGACGTTCCTGCTCATCTCAACTTGTATCACATTGCTCATAAGAATGGGATTTTGATTGATTTTCTAAAACCATCAGGGTGTCATTGTTCTAGGCCATTGAGTCAAATAGCAGGGTTAAGTAACTCACCTATGAATATTGAAATGGCTCAGGTTCAACAGGAGATATTAAAAAGTTTTGGTTTACCTTTAAGTCATGACTTTTATAACTTGCATCTGAATAACCTGATAGTGAGTTATCTGCTTTATAGTTCTGTATGTTATGTACAGAGTGAGGGCGTTAATGGCCTTGATAGCTACTATGTTACGAAACAGGTAGCGATTATTGAGGGGTTAAAACCCTTTATTAATTCTAAGGACATCGCTAAATTAAATAAAGGCTATTTCGATGACCGTTACAAAACGACCCTATCTGAACTGACAGAGTCTAAACATAAAGTGATAACAATTCGAACTGATGCTGATGGGTATCATCTAGGTAAAGGCATTTTTTATAGTAATAGTAAAAATAATGCGATATATCCTGCATATGTCCTTAGGGGTTATAAAAAAGCGTTACTTGGGGTTCTTAAACGCAGAGTTATTCGTATTAGTTGTTTAGATAGTTCAGGTGGAGATATTAAGTTTGTGACAACACTCAATGGTGATGCTATATGTAGCTGGTTACAAATATCAGATATGAATCAATGTCAACCTATATGGAGACAAGTTGAGGGGTCATATTGTGAGGCGAATCTCACACTTCCTAATCTCGACACTAGGAATGAGTTTGTAACTATTAACCTATTGCACATTTTTAATGTGCAAATTCTCCCTTAATAGAGATAAAACCTAAAATAAATTTCACCTTATATTAAATAGACAAGAAGATATTCATAAAAAATAAAATCCTAGAGTTAAACGACAGACAGTATGCAATGCATAAAAAAGATAACACAATAAAATAATAAACAAAGACTAATTATTATAACAAGTGCTAAGGAATCTGTACATATAAGGGGATAATATCTAGGTTATACTACTATTTCTTTTGGAATTGGTATAAATAAATTAATCAGGATAAAAAGTTAGGATAATATCTGTCAAGTTATTTTATCCTAACTTTTTTATATTTTTTAGGGGTTAAAAAGGGTTTTATTCTAATTTTAGTCGCTAAGAATGCGTTTTGTTAGAATAAGCTTTGTCTTAGGTTGGCGTGGTTATGAAAAGAGATAACACAATATTTCTGGCACCTATATTTTCTAACGTGATAAAAAGTAAGTCTAATAAAGTAAGAGCACTAAATTCATCTAAAAAAAGAAGGATTTTAGAGCAAATTTTTTTGAAAGGCATAAAAATAGCTTACTCATAATGTAAATAAACCTGTGAATAGTGTCTTATAAAAAGCATATAAACTAGACTGATAAACTCTCAGAGAAATTGGAGTTGACAACCTTGAAGAAGAGAGTAAGAATACACAACACCAGATAAATTCTAAGACCATTTTTTAAACTTCTCAAATGTAAAAGAAGGGAAGTGAAAAAATGGATTATCATGACTTGAGGTTCGGAATTGAAATTGAATGTACAGGAGCTACAAGGTTTACGGTTGCTAAAACAATAGCTCAGTTTTTTGGAACAGGCTTAGAGAATGTTAACCGCACACTTGATAATTATGATACGTATGAGATAAAAGACCCTCAACATAGAACTTGGAAAGTCATGCGTGATGCATCTATTCTTACACAGCAAATTCAAGGTAACACACGAGTAAGTGCTGATGGGAGTTACTCTGTAGAAGTTGTATCACCTATATTGGGGTATGAGAATATACCTACTTTGCAAGAGCTTATTAGGACTATTCGTAGAGTAGGGGGATTTGTAAATAGTAGCTGTGGGATACACATTCATGTTTCAGCAGATGCATTTGATGCAAAACACCTAAGATTTCTTTGTAATACAGTATATAGCAAACAAAATCTAATCTATAAGGCTCTTGGGGTAAAGCAGATAAGAGGTAGGTATTGCAAAAAGCTAGATGAAAAATTTATTGATAAATTGCATCAAAAGAAACCAGTAAGCTTTTTTGATATGGCAGAGATATGGTATTCACAAACGTGTGATAGTGACTGGCAAAGAAGATATAATGAATCACGCTATCATATTTTAAATTTACATCCTTTGTTAAGTGGCAGACAACAATCTATAGAGTATAGATGTTTTAATAGCACACTACATGCAGGTGAAATTAAAGCTTATATTCAATTCTCTTTACTTCTTACAGCAAGTGCACTTAATGCAACAAGTGCGTCTAGGAAGGTAACAGTTCCGACTACTGCAAATGACAAGTATGCTTTTAGGGTATGGCTTTTAAAACTTGGGATGATTGGTGATGAATTTAAGACAGCAAGATTACATTTATTGAAAAATTTGACAGGAAATATTGCATGGAGAGATAGATTATCTTAATTAAATTAAAATGGAGGAAATGATAATGAAAAAAAGAAGACTGTATGCAGCCTATGGTTCAAATATGAATCTTGAACAGATGGCAAGAAGATGTCCAACTGCAAAAGTGATTAAGTATGGTTTTATTGAAGGATATAAACTCATATTTCGAGGCGCACCCAATAATGCATATGCTACTATAGAACCTACAGAAGTAGAAGATAGGTATGGGGCAACAAAGGTAGTTGTGTGGGAGGTTCAAGAGTCTGATGAGCAAGCTCTAGATAGATATGAGGGGTATCCAGTTTTTTATAGAAAAGAATACATGCAAGTACATACCTTTGAAGATGAATATATAGATGATGTGATGGTCTATGTCATGAATGAAGATTTGCGTAAAGAAGTAAATCTTCCAAGTCAGCAATACTATGAAATAATACGTAAAGGGTATGGTCAAAATAATCTAGGAGTAAATTTATTAACGATAGCATATAGTAGAACAGCAAAAGTGGTGGAAGCAAGAGAAAGAGATGCTAAAAAATAAGAAAATTAGAGGTATGAGTTTCTTAATAGGAGGCTCATACCTTTTAATTATTTAGGAATTTTTTAAAAAATTACAGAGAAATTTTTAAACGGAAGAATATATTAATTAAACAACGAAAGGAGACATCACATATGGTTGAAAATTTTAATAAGAAGATATTCCTAGAATATAGACAATGTAAACTTACAGAAGGTTATTATTGTAACAATGGATTTCTTAATTATTTATGTAAAGCAGTACAGCAATCAGGAAAGTTTATTACCCTACTTCCTTATTTTACTATGAAGTGGATTGGTGATATGAAGTGGGTTCAATCAGGGAATCTCTATGATGAAGTTGCACTTATGGAGTACAAACAATTAGTGAGATTAGGTTTGGATTTACAAACAGACTCATTTCGAACACATACCAAAGAGTTAGTAGCAAGTTACTTGCTCAATACTGGGTTATGCTATATTAGGATACTTCATGAGGGTTCTTGGGGAAATTATTCCGAATCATTTTTTGCTACTAAAAATGAATGTATCCTAGAAGATATAGAAACTTATTTAGAGGAGTCATTTGATAACAAAAAATGGGCACAGCAACTTCAGGTTACAGAGGTAGAGGTTGAAAGAGGTTTGTTTCAAGCAGTTAGACTAGATACTTCCACTAAAGGTTTAAAAATAAGAATGGTGGAACTCGATATAAAGGATAAAAATATTATTATTTTACCAATGTTTGTGGTAGATGGGGTAGTTAGCTATCTTGTGAATTTACTCAAGTCAAGAGAGGTTTTAATTAAGTACAAAATAGGGACTTCTTATGAAATCTTACATACAAGTTTAAGAGAAGATGTGTTAATGAAGTGGGTACATGAAAAAGAGAAGGTTGTAGCCTTCCAAGAAAATACAAGTGACGGAAAAGATTTAGGTAATGTAGTGTTGCCTAAGCTAGGTATATGGGGTAATGAAACAAGGATTATTTCGATTTTTGATATTCTAGAAATCAAAATTCTTAATGAATAGAATAAAAATATTACTTTTTTATAGGGCGTTCAAATTTAAGCTACGTTAAAGCTTAAAGAGTAGGGGGTATTACTATAAGGCTAAGGGGCTAAAGGCTTAACCAAAGGCTTTTACGTTTGTAAAAAATCGTATAAATCCACTAGAAGCTTTTATAGTCTGTCTAGTGGATTTTTATTAATCAAGTAGGTTAAAACAATCATTTGATTTCGTTGTCATTCTAGTACGGGTCAAAAATAAAGGTTTCAAAGGTAAAAGAAGTAAGAATATGTTGAAGAAATAATAACTACCCTTTTGTTTACAAAATAGTAGTTATTTTAATAAAAAGGAGTTTGTATTTATGGAAGTATATGGATATGCAAGATGTAGTACAGACGAAAATAGACAGGATATAAATAGACAGAAGAGAGAACTTAAACAGCTTGGAGTACTAAGTGAGGAAAACATGTACTGGGAGTATGAGAGTGGTACAAAGGCTGATAGAGTTGAACTTAATAAGCTCTTAACTAAGATAGAACGAGGTGATACTATTGTAACTACAGAGGTTTCTCGTATTACAAGAAGCACAAGACAATTATGTGAAATTATAGAATTAGCACAACGCAAGCAGATTAAATTAATTATTGGAGCATTTGTTGTTGATTGTACAAGAGGTCAGCTTGACCCTATGACAGAAGGTATGCTCAAAATGATGGGAGTTTTTGCAGAGATGGAAAGGAATATGATAAGTCAACGTGTTAAAAGTGGTATGGCTCATGCTAGGGCAAAAGGTAAGTCAATAGGTAGACCAAAGGTTACTATAGACAGATTACCTAGTAGCTTTATAAAGCATTATCCAAAGTATAAGATGAAGCAAATCAATCAGTTAGAGTTAGCTAGATTGTGTAACTGTAGTAGGCAATCGGTTAGTAAGTATATAAAAATATATAACGGTATGTAAAAAATACTAAAACACATAAATCGTTAAAAATAGCAGTTAAGGTTTTTGGTTCGTATAAGTATACGAGATTTAAAAACTTAAACTGCTTTTTTTTATGTTTTTTACTGTTTGTAAAAATGAGGTAACTGTAATGAAAAATAAAATTAGGTAATGAAATAAGAGGTTGCTGATAGGGAGTATCAGAAATTAATTCTGAAATTTAAGTAAGGGGGTACTAATATATCATGCTAAATAGCTTAGAAGACATATTAGTAAGTGAAGAGGATATTCAGGACAGAGTACTAACTGAATTTGCTCAAGAACTATTAAAAGGCATTCAGCAACTAACAGATACATATGGGAAAGAAGTATTATTACAGAAAATACGAGAAATAGATTAAAAAACTCGACACTTTTGTACATAAGTACGCTATAATACCCACACTAAACAGCGTAAGGAGGAAGCAATATGGTGGAAGAAAAAGATATAAAAAAGGTTGTTGTGTATACTAGAGTATCAACTACAGAACAAGCAGAGGAAGGCTATAGCTTGGAAAATCAAGAGAGGGAATGTCGAGCGTATTGTGAGATTAGAGGTTATGAAGTTGTAGGAGTATACTCTGATAGGGGTATCTCTGCTAAAGATATTAAAAATCGACCAGGGCTGATAGAGGCTCTAAGAACTATACGAAATAAAGAAGTGCAGGGTATTGTGGTGTGGAAGATGAGCCGATTAAGTAGAAATGCTGCAGATACGGCTAATATTATTGAGATGGTAAAAAAACATAATGGAGCTATTATTGGTGTAAAGGATTCTATCAGTACAGTAGGAGGATTTAGTACAGCAATGGTAACAATAAGTGGTGTTTTTGCAGAGATGGAAAGAGAAAGTATTATTACTCAAGTTAAGGGGGGGATGCGTGAAAAAGCTCGTAAAGGTGAATGGAATGGAGGAATGGTTCCATTAGGCTATGAATTAGTAGATAAAAAATTAGTTATTCAACCACAGCAAGCAGAATTAATTGTTCGTATATTTAATAGTTACTTGAAGGGGGCAGGCTACAAAACAATAGCTAAAGAATTGAATGAAGAGGGGTACAAGACCAAAAAAGGAATGTTATTCAGTGGGAACAGTATAAAACTGATACTAACCAATATAACCTATGCAGGTAAAATTAGGTGGGGGAAATTGAACAATTGGTCATATGAGGATGAAAATGGTTCTAGAAAAAGACAGTATAGTGATAATGTAATAGAGGCTGATGGGATACATGAAGCTATTATACCGATGAAAGTGTATAATAAAGTACAGGAGATGATAGCAACAAATCCTCGCCATCATGTGAAGCAGTTTAAAGGGGACCATATAATTAGTGGATTATTACGTTGTCCGAAATGTGGGTATGGTATGTCAGTTCAACCTAAAAAAGTGAAAGGGAAAGTGTATTGGTATTATGAATGTGGTCAGTACATTAATAAAAAAGCTGGTTGTAAACCTAATCTTGTACCTAAAGAGCAGATTGAGGAACAGTTTTATGATGTATTTGAAAGAATTGTCAATGACCCTAAGTTTAGTGGTAAAATTTTAGATGGGTTGAGTAATACAAGTTATCAAATAAAAAATAAAAGACAAATTGAAAAAAATACTCAACAAGAGATAAATGGGTTAAAAAAGAAACAAGGTAAGCTAATAGACGAATTACTAGAGGGAGATGAATTATACAAGCAAGCAATACGCAGTAAGATACAGGAAGTTAACGTGCAAATTAGTGAAAAACAAGAAAAATTACAAAAGATAGTTAGACAGATAGAAGGGTTGGAAAAAGAAACAATCAATCTAGAAGAAGTTTCAGAAATTTTAAGGTCAGTAGGTAAGGTACTCAAATTGATGCCAAAAGATACTCAGAGAAAGATTGTGACTAAATTAATATCAAAAATAGAAGTGGAAGAAAAAAGTATTAAAGCTATCCACTTTAACTTTTCTGATAGTTTTAGTATAAGTGAAGATACGGTGAACCTTACCACAAATAAATGTGCCCCTTTTTTAGGTTTAATGAGTGTAAGGAATAAAAGTGGTTAGTAGTAGTGAGATGTAAAAAAGGTTGGAGCATAGACCATATCATACAGCGAAAATATTTTTAAATGCAAGTTCATATTCAGAGGAAGTGTCCAATAAGGATGCTTCTTCTTTTTATTTGCGACAAAATTTATGGGGGAGAAAGATAAGATTGAAAGTTGTGATATAATTAGGGAAAAGTTTAAAACAGATATTTGTTGAGTGGAAATTATTTATATATTCTTTATGTCCTTTTAATCATAAAATAGTGCTATTTTACATTTGCAACCGAAGTGCAACTGAAAATAGCGTGATAGTTGGTGGTGTTAACCAAAAAATATTGGTATAGTAAACCCAAGAAAGGAGTTGATAGTATGAAACTTGATTTTTTAGGAGTAGCCATTTTTGGCGGAATACTTCTTATTGGACTGACAGTGATAATATGTTTTATCGGTGTAGGTCTACTTATCATGAAAGCACTAATTAAATATATCAAATCAGGAGATGTTAGAAAAGAAAAGTCAAGCATCAGAAAATCTCTTGGTGAAGTTTTAAAACAGCATCGATCAGACTGTAATATGACTCAAGAGTTTGTTGCCGAGGCAATAGGTGTAAGCAGGCAAGCAGTATCCAAATGGGAGAATGGAACATCTGACCCAAGCACCTCTAATTTAATTGCACTTGCCAAATTATTCGAAATTTCTGCTGAAGAACTATTACACGAAGTGCAATAAACAGGATAGGCGTGACATAGGGAAATTTATATCAAATATAAGAGGAAATATCATTTATGAAAAAAAGAACAAAACACTCTAAGATATGGTGTATAGTGTTTGGACTATTAGGAGTAATAGTTTTGATAGTACTCATATTTATGCACTTCGGTGGCTTTAGTACAGGAGAAAATGCAAATCCAGAAGAGTTTGTCAAATATGCACAATCGGTGGAAGATATCACCGTACCAGAAAATGCAAAAATAATAGCTTTGGGAGAGGCTACACACGGGAATGTAGAATTCCAACAGCTTAAGCTTGATGTGTTCAAGCAGATGGTGGAAAATTATGGCGTAAGAGCACTTGTGCTTGAGGGCGACTATGGTGGCTGTGAGCAAGTAAATCGATACATACATGGTGGCCAAGGAACTGCTCAAGAGGCAGCGGCAGCTATTGGTTTTGACATATACCGCACAGATGAGATGGCTGAGCTTATTTCGTATATGCGACAGTACAATGACAATGTCTCGGATGATTTAGATTTGCGTTTCTATGGTTTTGATATGCAAAGATATGCATATAATTTTCAATTCTTAAATGAAGCCTGCAAGGAACAGGGAATAGATACTAAGATTTTACAACAACTTATGGATGGTGAAGACTGGAATAGTGAATTTGATTACCCGACTCGAATAGAAATCATAACACAAATTAAAAATGAACTTAAGAGTAAGAAAGATTCTGCTCAAGCAATACATTTTGCAGATATGCTATTGCAATATTGTGAACTTCAAGTCATAACAGACACAGAGGGCAGTACATTAAGAGATAGATTCATGGCTGAGAATGTCCAATGGATCTTACAGCAAGAGCAACAGAGGGGTTGCGAACGTATCTTTGTTACGGGGCATAACAGTCATGTAGCTAAATGGGGTAGCTTTGATTCTATGGGCAAGTTGCTTTCAAGTGAAATAGACAATGATTACTATGTAATAGGCACAGATTTTTATAGAACTCGTTGTAATATGCCAACCAACTCCTCTACAAAGCGTACAAATCAAGTATTTTACTCCCATAATCCATTGGCTAAAACAGCAAAAATGGCTGGATTAGATATTTGTTGGTTAGATTTTGCAGATATACCTGAGAATTCAGAGCTATATGAACTGATTTCGCAATACACCTATATGGGTACTCTTGGAGAAGGTTATTCTTGGTTTATGCGTCTTCTTCCTCCAAGTTACCGAATGTTTCAACCACCTGCTGTACTTTACGATAGTATGATATTTGTAGCAGATGCAACCCCCACTAAAATAATCACAGAAAAATAAAGAGGTATGAGCCTAATGCAAAGTTAGTAGTGGAGGATTAAATCAATAAAATCGTTAATCTTTTGATTGAAATAGGACTTAGAGTAGTGTTATATGGTAGTGATATGTTTGCAACAGTACAAAAAGGGCGCATATGCAATTAGCACGGCGAATGGTACTAAAAATAAGTGATAGAAGAGAGGGATTAATATGAATGATGGTATAGAAGTAGAAGAACTTATACTCACATTAGAAGAAAGACTACTTAATCCTGAAGTACGATGTTCAAAGCAGCAACTAGAAGAATTATTAGATGGAGAATTTGTAGAATTCTGTAGTTCAGGCAATATATATATTTATGATAAAGATAAAGTAATAGATACTCAAATAAATTTAGAAGTGCATAATTGGAGGATATTAGATTTTAAAATAAAATGGATTAGTAAAGAATGTATTTTAGCAACTTATATGCTTGTTAAATATAGTATGGAAACCAAGAAATATTCTTTACGAAGCTCTATATGGAGAAAACAAGACCTAAAATGGAAGATGATTTTTCATCAAGGAACAAAAATAAATGAATAAATATTTGATATAGTGGGGGTAAAATTCTACTAAGAATGTTATACTATAACTATATAAAAAATACTTAGGATCTGTTAACTACTAAGCATTTCTAAAGTGAGATGTTTGCTTTATTTTAGAGCTATTGGAATGAATAACTATTTAGAAAAGACGCTACTTCTTGGAGGATGGAGTGTCTTTTTTATTTTTTTCAAAATGAAGTTTAAAAACTTTTAAAGTAAGCGGTTAATAGTAAGCGGTTAATAACTGAGTATATTTCCATACTTCCTTATTAATGAGATAATTACTCCAAGACATTCATTGTTTTGGAGTCTTTTACTCTAACTCTATTTGAAATAAGGAGGTACTCTTATTGAGAAAGACCAGTCAAGAAAAAATAAATCTTTGGACATCACGTATTATGGAGTGTCGTAAAAGTGGTCTTCCT
>NZ_JACRSY010000036.1 GCF_014384995.1 Zhenhengia yiwuensis
TCGTAAAATCTTTCCCCATTGTTTTAAGCACACCCATATACTCTTCACGTAAAGTGCGACCTGTTGACATTTCTACATGGTCTTCATCGCTTGCAAGTTTTAAAATACTTGTTTTACCTGTAGAATCCGTAGTACGAAGTTCTTTGATAGATGGTGAGTTATTGAGGACTGAAAAACTATGTTCAATTTCTTGCGGTGCTGGTATTGAATAATTATAAAAATTATAAATCAGTTTTCCATCAAAAGGTCTTGCATTTCCTCCAATAAAGATGCCATTAGGAAAATTTGACTCAACTTTATATAAGCCATCACCACTAAAAGTAATAAGCTCTCCATCAAAAAAGAATGATGGTACATTATCTTTTAAAGCAAACAATACTTGATGTGGTACATTTTTTTCAACTTTAAACAGCGCTCGACCTTGAAAGACAATCGTGTTGTCATTTCTTCTAATATCTAAAGAAAACCCACCAATTATCCCAGAGGCGTCTCCTAATTGTATACACGATACAATTAAATTGTCATTTTTTAAATTAAATAAAAATCTATTTGCACCATTAATTGCATAACTGTTTGCTATATATTTAAATCCAAAAACAAAGCTATCACTATAATCAAATGTGTCTGAAATCTTTATTTGCCCATCAGTTTTACTAACAGTATCTACAATTCCAATACTACTGTTCTTAATAAAATCAAATTTTGTCTGAGGAGCACCACCCAAGGTTAACATACCTTGTAGTCTGTCACCTTCTGCTTTAGCATAATCACCTTGTTCTTTAGCGTAATCCCCATTGGACATAATTTGATTGGCTTTACTTTCAGCTTTATTAGCTGTAGTCATTGCGCTTTCAGCTGTTTTCTTAGCTTGCTTAGCTACTTCATCTGCACTCGAAACCTCTAGTATCATGTTTTGTAAAATACTATAGTTTGCATCAGCTTGAACGGTATTGTCATCCATTAAGCTCTTGCGAACAGTATATTTAAACGTTGGGGTAGTAAGTCTCATAGTTTGATTTGTAGCATCATAGATTTGTAGTTCTGCGAATACATGCCCTACTTCTGTAAACATACTTTGTAACAATACAATTTCTGCTTTACCATTATTCGCATCAGATATCGTACAATCTTGCTGTTGTCCATTTATAACCATTCTTACAATGCAGTTTGATAGATTATAAGGTGTTATTCTATCTTCTAGTAAACTGAATGTTATTTGACACATTCCAAAATCTTCTGTCGTGAACTGTATAGCCGGTGCATTAAGTACCCCCATATAAATGTCCATCAACACTTCATAATTCTTAGGCTTCATATTCTAGCAGCCCTCCTTCCTAATATAAAAGTTTTCCTATTATGATAATCGAACCACTGCTATAGTCAATGTAAACCCTGTCACCTCTATTAACTTGTGCTAGGCTATTGTAATAAATATCAACTTCTTGCTCATCTGGCCCATCTATTTTTATTTTCACGCCTTTACCTGGTGCTACATCTAATACTGTTGCATACCTTGGTTTCATTCCAATCTCACCAACCTTTTACATACATGTTGCATTTTTGCTCCTGCTTTTAATGTGATGCTGTAGCTTTGCTCTACAAATATACCTCTTAAGTCTTTGTGCCTTAAATCTAATATATCGTTAACGGTATGCGTAGGCATATTAAGTGTTTCAAACGTCACCTCTTGCTCTACCTGCACCGCGTTAAAAGCTAATTTTCTTACGAGATTATCTAACTCTGTCTGATTTGCAATGTTGTCCACGGTATCAACGTCTACAATTTTTTTACCATGTCTACGCTGTATCGAAAAGATACTTGTAGGGTCTGTGTTGGTATAAGTGCTGCTAAGCATTCCTAATTGTGGGTGGCTTACTATACGAGTTATCACATTAGGTATGTTATAGTAGTCCATCTTTTTACGAGGTGTACCCAAGATAATAGACATTTCATTGTCTTTATAAGTGTTCGTAACATTCAATGGACTAGGTTCTACGTATTTCTTACTCACGAACCAACCGTTAGCATCCGTCATAAGGCTTGTATAGTTGATTTGTTCTGCGAAATAGTTAAACCATTCAGCCTTATTTTTTGTGTAATCGCATACCACATCAGCAGTAAGCACTAAGTCAGTAGCTTGAATATTGATTTTGGTAATACCACAACTAATTAAAAAGTATCTAAGCACCTCACCATAGTTCGTGCCTTTTAGAAATAGTTTAGGGCTATCTAGCTTATCCTGCTGTACACTTATGACTTCATCGTAGCAATTCGCATAGCATATACCATCTTCTACAATTGGAGTAAGCATTAAAAAAACACCTAAGCTATACCACTTAAGTGCTTTATTAATTCTTATCCCCATACAAACTCGTAGCTTATCATTTAGATAATCTACTCTATCATCTTCTGTAAATTCAAGTGTTGCATAACGCTTAATCACCTTATCGTTATATACGTTAATCGTACCATTTTTAAGATGTAGGTCACATTTTTTACTCCCATAATAATCGAGCAGTTCCAATTTGTAATATTCTTCTCTCGCTCCATACTTACAAAGGAGTGCATCTAATTCAGATTTAGTTAAATTATTCATAGTCTACACACTCCTTATAATCTACTACCGTTGCACTAATAGTACCCTCATGGTCACTCAAGATACTGTTACGATTGTATGGTAGAGATGGTATGACGAAAAATACTTTTTCTGAATGATCTCTATAGCAAAATACTTCCCTGCGGTGGAACATTTCAATCAGTTTATCCAAGCTATCGCATTGTAGCAAGTTTAGACTGATATTTTTACTTTGATGTTCGCCGAATACTGCTATAGGATAAGGTCTACCACTAACTTCAATAAGTGTACATTCTAACCCTAAGTTAGCATTGAACCTATCACTTGATGTGAAGAAAGCACAGTTGAGTTGGTCGTCTAACTTATCTACAGTAGCTAATACGGACCTATTAATTTCTACATACTCATAGCTTCTATTACTGTCTTTGTAGACATCCGATGCATTTATACCTCTGATAACATAAATGCAATCTTTGTGAGGTGTGTAATCAGTATAGTATGTGTTAGTAGTCTTTGCGATAACCTCATTGTTTCGTATAATATAAAACTTCGTAAATTTATTGTTTGGGTTATCCCATCTTAATTCTACGGTATTTTGTACGCTTATACTTGATAGCTTGATAACCGTGTTTTCTGTAGCATTGATAGTGATTTGTTTCGTGCCCCACTCACTCTCTAAGCTGTATTGATTCATTACCTTAACTCTTACAGTGTAGCTACCATTAGCCAAGTAGTCATTAATTTTGTGACTTACATACAACCCATTATTCCAATCGGTACTATGGATAATCTCACTACCTTTTAGTAGTTCAAGGATATAGCTTTGTTGGTCTTGTGTGTCCCATGTGATAGTAGGTCTACTTGTCGTAAAAGTACTACTACTTGTAATAGTTGGGGTAGGTGGCCTACCTTGTACGATCCATTCAGCTTTTTTTGTTACATGTTTTTCTACGCCTGCGCTCGTACGGTATGTTACAGTAAGTACCATACTATGCTTACCTGTTTGAAGTGCACCTGCTATTAAGATTTTTTCTTTTTCAGTCGTACCTGTATAAGTTGTACTTTCGTCTATAACCAGCTTCCATTTACTTTGATTTTGAGATGTCCACCATACTCGAGTAGGGTTATCACGTTCAGTAATAACACCGTCGGGTTCAAGTACCCCAATACTTGGTAATGTTTCGGTGAGCGTTGAGGTGATTTCTTCCCAGTTGGTCCATCTATCTTTAAATGCTACTCTTACTCTAAATCTATGAAGACCAGTAGTGAGTGAGTTGTTAGGGATAGATACGCTTACAGCTGTAGTTCCGCTGTAATTTTTTACTTTGGCATCACCTTTATAAATTTCAACCTCATATTTCTGTTGATTCGATGAACTCCATGAAAGAGATAAAGCCAAGTCTATATTACTACCACTCAAATTAATATTATCTAAGGTTGCTACTATATTTTTTAAGGTTACTGTTTTACTTGCGCTGTTAACATATCTATTAGAATAGGCAACCGTAACTTTAATAACTTGCTGTCCTTCGGTCAGTTGCTCTGCAGGAATAGTATAGCTAGTCGCTGTAGTTCCTGTGTATGTTTTTACCACTTGATTAGATTTTAGAACTTCTACTTTAAATTGCTGTTGATTGCTAGATTGCCAACTTACCTTAATAGGATTTTCCCAGTAGTCACCTTCTACAAGTAAGTTTGAGATGGTTGCTTCAATATCCTTTAATGTTAAGCTTCTAGTTTGATTATTTACAAATCTATTCGCATAACCTACCCAAACTCTAAATACATGTTCGCCTTTTGAAAGATGTCCTGCTGGAATAGTATAATGCTTTGCTGTAGTCCCTGTATATGTTCTAACAACTACATTCTCTTTCAATACCTCAATCTTAAATTGCTGTTGGTCTGTACTTTGCCATGATAAGTTAATAGGTGCTTCCCACAGGTCTCCAGATACAAGTAAGTTAGAGATAGTAGCTACTACATCTTTTAATGTTATGTTTTTAGTGGTATATGCACTCCAAGCATCACCAGCACTGCCCGTATAAGCTGTTCTAACCCTAAACGTATGTTCACCAGCACTAAGGGTACTAGCAGGTATTTTTAAACTTGTCGCTGTTGTACCAGTATAAGTTTTTACTAAAGTGTTGCCTTTGAGGATTGTTACCTCGTACTTATGTTGGTTGGTACTTTGCCAACTTAGAGATATTTCTCTCTCCCAAAACTCTCCTGCAACAATCAGATTTGAGGAAGTTGCTGTAATCCTGGTTAGAGTTTTAGTAACCTCTTTAGTAACCCACCTGTCAACGTTGCCATAACCTGTATAAGCAACTGACAACTTAAATACAGCAGAACCGTAAAACGCTATACTCTTAGCAGGTATCGTATACGCCTTCTGGCTATCACCGCTAAATGTATTTTTAACTACACCAGCTTGTATAACTTCGATTTTCCACTTGCTTTGATTTTCTGATGTCCAAGTTATAGGTATATCGTAGTCGATGTTTTCAGCATTAATATTTAAATCTGATATTGTAGCTTGAATGTCTCTTAAAGATAAATTCAATGTAGACCAATTTGTCCATGCTCCTTGTGGATTAGCTACTCTAACTTTTACTAGTGCATTTTCTTTGCTCGAAAAAGTGTTCGCAGGAATGACTAAGCTTTTAGATGTTGTTCCTGTAAGAGTACTTCCTACTTTATTATTATTTTGCCATAGTTCAGCCTCATACTTGCCTTGGTTTGTTGATAGCCAACTTACTGTAATAGCCTTCTCCCAGTAGTTCCCCTGTTGTAGTAAGTTTGAAAGTGTCGCAGGAGGATATTCAGATAATACTGTATACGTAGGATTGAAAAGCATCTTATAGCTACTATTGCTCCCGTTATGCTCTCCTGTTAAAATAACACCTTTTTCTTTTACTTCTTCAACGAGTTCTGATGTTATATGAAATTCAAAAGGGTTTTGGTTTTTGAGTTCAAAGAGTCTTCTCCCTCGAGTTGGTAAATGATTAGGTGTCATAGCATTGACATCTATATAGCTATTTGCTATATACAGCCACATAATCATGTAAGGTATAGAAGGTCTTGGTAGACTCATCAAAAAACTTTCTACACTTGCATTATCTCTAAATGTTATATAAATATCATTTGTAGTCATGCTATTTACATATCCATAGGATATACCAAAATCTAGACTTGTTGAGTCTACAGCTGATAAGCTATAAGCCCCATTGTTGTAGTTCCAAAATCCTCTCCAATGTGTATTTAATGTTGCCATTCTATCCCTCCTTTCTTTACACTAGTCCACCACGAGCAAGCATTTGCTGTTCACTTGGCAGCATCTTAATAACTCTCTCTACTTTCTGAATAGCACTAATGAGGGTATCTAGTCTATTTTCTACTCCACTATTATCTGCTATATTGTTAAACATTTCCCTTGTTTCGTGGTTGTTCACAATTTTAGCCCCTCTTTCCACGAACATTAATTCAGGGCCTACCTCATTCATACGGGTAAGTCCACCACTGAAATATGAAGTACCGTTCGCATTTCTTGGCACATAAGAAATACTTGTGCTATTACCATTTGTTACGGTAACTTTTCTATATTTAGCCTCTAGTTCAGCTCTTCGTTTCTCATATTTCTCATCTTCTTCAAGTTGTCTTTTAAGCATTTCTTCATGTAAAGCAAGTTTTCTTTGAATTTTCTTTTCTTCAGCTAGAGTACCTCCATTAAACTGCTCTCTAAGTTGTTTTTCATACTCTGACATTTGTTTATTAAAATAATTAGAATAGGCATCACTTATTTTTTCTATAGAATCTGTAGCTGATTTTTCCATATCTACAAAACTGCTTGATACACTATCAGCAACATCAGTTAATGCTTGATCTGCTCCCTCTGCTAATTCTTCTGAACCTTTCTTTGCTTCTTTATAGAAAGAAACAATATCTGCACGAATGTAGTCTAGTTTTTTTATACTTGTACCAAGTCTATCGTTCATACCATCTACAACTGCATTTATGACTGCAATAAAAGCATTAGGAATGAGCAATATAGCGTTAACAACCCCTTGTATAGCAAGTACACTAAGTAATTCCATACGCTCCATCGCACTTTCCCAATTACCAGTAAACAAATCAACAGCAACCATCATTGTGTTATTAAAGAATTCTACAAATGGCATCAGAGCATTTTTTATCTCTCCTATAACTGCTATACACGCATTCCCCATAGTCTTTAAACTTTCAAGATTCTTACCAAACATAGCCTCAATAAGTAAAAAGAGAGGTTCTATTAATGGCCAGACCAAATCTACAAGGGTATCAAAAATAGCTACAACAACATCTATAAATGGGGTAATTTGCCCAACCCATTTAGACATGTAACCACTAATTCCTCCCACCAACTTATCCCACCAATTTGCTACAGAGTTGAAAAGCTTAAGAATTCCACTTATCAAAGGCTCAAAAACACTAAATAGACTTAGTTGTATGGATTCAAATTTACTCCCAATAGCCTTTTGTAACCCATCTATATTGTCCGTAATTGTTTTAGCCATGCGTTCAGATGTGCCCGTTGCATTTTCTAATTCACTTGTAAAATGAGTGACTTCATCTGCACTTGCCGCCAACATAGTCGTAAATGCAGCTAATTGGTTCGTTCCTGCCACATCCCTTAAAAAGCTATTCTTTTCAGCTTCTGTCATTCGTGTCATGGCATCTTGCATCTCTCCCATGACTTGAGTAAAGGATTTTGCTTTTCCATTAGCCTCATACATACTTAATCCATATGCTGTCATGGCATCTGTGGCAATCTTATTCTGACCATATAAACGTGCTAACACGGAATTTAATGCTGTACCAGCTTCTCCACCTTTTACACCAGCATCAGCCATTTTACTTAACCATGCCGTAGCCTCTTCAACACTTAACCCAAAAGCACGTGCTGTTGATGCACTATTCTTATAGGCCTCTCCTAACTGTTCCACATTTGTATTGCTATTACTCATAGCATAAGCCATAACATCTGCTAAGCGTGTGCTTTCTTTAACTTCCAGACCAAAAGCTGTAAGGTAATCTGTTACAATATCCGATGCTTTCCCTAAATCCATACTCGCTGCTGCCGCTAAATTTAAAATACCAGGTAAGCCATCCATACTTTCTTGAACATTCCATCCAGCCAAAGAGGTATATTCTAATGCTTGCGCTGCTTCTGTAGCACTAAATACAGTCTCAGCCCCAAACTTACGTGCACCTTTTACAAGTTCTTCAAACTCTTTATTAGTTGCTCCACTTATTGCTGCTACTTTACTCATTTGAGCCTGAAAGGCTACACCAACCTCAAAAGTTTGAACAATAAGTTCTTTCATAACCGAAATAAGCTGCATAAAAGCTTGTATTGCCAGCTGTACACCTGTACTAACTAACGCCGCCATAGCACCACCTAGCAATCCACTTTGAATGGAGGCATCGCCCATACCACTTGCGATATCACCAACACTCATACCAAATAGGTTGATATTTTTAACAGCGTCTAGAAATCCATTTCCCAAGCTTTGAATCGTTGCTTTAACAGAGCCTGATTTTTTTTCTACTCTTTCTGTACTATCTGCCACATTATTTAAATCTTTCTGGGCTTCACGTGCTCCATCTACTTTTACATGTGTCAGTAATGTTCCTAAATCTAAACTAGACATGCTCTTCCTCCTTTCCGTATTTTTCTCTTAACTTATCAACATCAGGAGAAGTACACATATAGCGAATATTATCCTTTAGAATTTCCATTCCTTGCTCTGATTTTGTATGTCCTTCTATTTGTGCTAATCGTTTTAACATTATAAATTCATCGAACGGAAGTGCTTTAACTTCTAGGTAGCTCATATTGGTAAATTGTGCTATCTTAATACACTCCCACGCAATAGCTTCATCATCATTGAATAATGAACTCATATCTACCCCATCTTGCTTATACTTTTTTGATACAAGAATGGGGCGATTTAGTTTGGGTTAGTCATTAATTCAAAGATAAATTCAAAATAAGCTTTGAAAATTTGTGTCTGAATGATATAGTCAATCCCTTCTTTATTGAGGTAAATACTATCAAAAACTCGACCTTCAGTATTGTTGTTTAATATTTTAAGTGTTATCTCTTCTGTTTGGGCTTCAATATCTTCAAAACGAAGTGTCTTATGATCTCTTTGCTTAAAGGCTTCTATTTCATTAAGAAAAAGCCTACTCGGTTTCTTAACATGGATGGCTGTTCCATCTAATAATGTAATAGGCATTACCTTTTCATTGATTACTCTTAAATCTAATTTCATATATAGATACCTCTTTCTTTTTTATAAATAAAACAGGCTAGGAATTAACCTAGCCTCCAATTACTTCTTTTTCTTCTTTATATGTCACCAGTGTTCCGTCTGCATCTTGACTAATCGCTGTAAATTCAGCATCAATTACTGTTTCATTCTCTGGGTCAAATGCAATCGTAAAACCATTTCTACTTGTACCCACAATAGTGAGCTTAATGTGTTTCCCTTTATCTGTTGTGTGTACAAAGTGAATAATATAGGACTTACCATCTGCGTGTTTCTTCCCACCAATTTTTACAATACGATAAGCGTTCTCTCGAGCAGGTTCTGTAACCCTAGCTGTTGCACATAATGCTTTCAACACTTTACCATTCCATGCAAGGATTCCTGATTTGAAAAGTACATTCTCTTTTGTTAGGAAGTTTTTAATAGTAACTCCCATATCATCTGTCACAACTTTCCACTCATTTGTGTACTCTAAACTTGCCCCTCCTTTTATATGTCCAATTTTATTTGCATCCACTTCAATTGCTGTGTCTTCTGGAACTTTCCCTGTAAACTCCATGATGTACAAGTCACCAGAACCAAGCTTTACATCGTCTTTATCTGTCATTGTGGTACCAGAAAAGAACTGAAGCTGTAACGGCATTAATAGCTTTTTAGCTTTCATCTATTTACCCTCCTTGTAATATTAAAGGTTGCCTTTTGATGATGTGTAGTCTGACTTGGCATTTTATTGCTTATGTAACCGCCACCATTTTGGACAACCTTAATGATTTTATTTGTTAATGGATTATCTCCTATAGTAATCAAAAGTCTTTTTACTTGCTCTATGATAGCCAAAGATTTATCTAAATCAAAAGCTATACATGTTATATTTAATGTATCTATGGCCTTAATCCCATTGTCTTGTATATTATAAAAATCATATACAAGACATTCTTGTATAGAAGGCCTTTCACTTTCATGATAAATCTTAATGCCTAACCGCTTTAAGACTTCATCTTGAATAAGTATTGCAATTACTTCATCCATTGTGAGCGTGCCCCCTCACCTAATATTTTTAATATTGTAGCTTGGTTAGCTCTAACAGCATTAAGAAGATATCTCTTGGGCTTAACCCCTTTTGTTGAATGCCATTTACCCTCTGCATCTTTATAACGCCATGGCACTTCTTTTCTACCATTACCACCTATTGCATAAATCCCTGTCCCCTCATGTCTATAGGGGGCATACTCTAATGTATTGCCTATAGTTACTTGCATTTCATTACGTTTAACCACATGGGTGATATCTGCCCTTAATGTTCCATCATCAACTGGGCATTCTTTCTTGGCATCATTTTCAATCTTTTGACCTACACGATCTAACCCGAACCATATGGCATCTGGTAATTGATTTGCTTTAGCTCTCAATTTATTTGCTATACTTCCCATTACACAACCTCTTTCAAATAGACCTGTGCAAGCCTCCCCAGTTCATTAGGTGGCTTTTCTACTAGGTAAACCTTATTGTCTGCTGTCTTTAATCTCTGCCCTACTTTTAATCCTCTATGACGTGTAAGTCCCAAATGTGTAACTTCTGTATATGATAGGTCATTTTTAATGTTGGTGCCTGAAATATGGTTAATCGCAATGCTTAATGTACCAATAAGACTTTCTTGGGCCTTACTCCCCCATTTACTCTTAGTTTCAATTTCCTCCCATATTTCACACCTTTGTATCTGCCGATTAATCATTAGAAACACCTCTTTTTAGCAGTCTGTGAGCGTATAGGTCACGTTTAATTTCATTAGGTATATCTTCTACATAGGTTTCAGAAACACCACTATAGGATTGAGATTTCAACCCCTCTGTGCCTTTACGGTTATAGAGTATAATGGCTAAATCTATTACTTGGTTTTGTAATTCTTTTTCTACATAAGCTTTATCTCGCTTAGTAAAGTTCATTACTTTATTGATAGCCTTATCAATATACCTTTGTAATAATGGCTCCTGTGTCTCATCAGCACCAAGTTCTAATTTTAATAGTTCAATTGTATCCATTCTCTCACCATCCTTAAGAAAAAGGGGAAGGAATTATTCCTCACCCTGCTGTTCTTTTTTATGTTTACGTTTTTTAGGCTTTTCAATCTCTTTTTCTTGCGTTACTTCTTGACCTAGTTGCTTTTCTTCTCGATTATGATACCTTCTTAACAACATCTCATCCCTCCTTACGCATCAGCTTCTGCTTTGAATTGAGCAACAACTACTTTACTATCATTGGATAAATGAGCTGTGTAATGTTCATCTGCTGTGATAACAGTTGTTTTCTTAAGGATATCTCTATCGCTTTCTACAATAACATCACGCTTTTTGTAAATGGTTAATGCTGGTACATCTCCATCCACTTCTGCATTTGTTACTTTTACAATAGGACATTCATACCAAGTAGAGTTTAATTTAACTTTTTTAGATGGGATAACTTGGCAACCTGCAATCTCTCCAATAACACCTGTCATAACCACATCTAAAGGATATTTATTTTTGTCTCTAAATTCTGGGTCAAGTCTTAATTGAGTAATTTGTTTTGGGTGTACAAACATTACTTTTTGTGCATAGTCTTCTTCTCCAAATACATCAACGGCTTTCACTACGCCTTCATATCCGATAATAGCTGCTTTTCCATCATATTTAGCTGTAGCACTATTAAGTGCATCATAGCAATCATTATCAATCTTAGCTGCAATAGAAATTTTAAGTTGCTTTTCTGCTTCTCCTACTGGGTCACCATAACCACTTAATGCAGCTTCATCTGTAATCTCAACACCTTTACCAGCTTTTTTTACAGTAGCAGTTGTTGTAGTAGCTGATAATACTACGGTATCCATTGCTACACCTTCTGCTACCACTTCTGCATCACCAATGTACGCATATTTAGGAACAGTAATTGTATTACCTGGTTGACCTACTAATGCGCTATCAATCTTTGCAAGTGGTGAAAACTTAATGGCTTTATCTAATCCTGCTGAAATCATATCTGCCATTACTTGTGGGTTTACTAAATTTGTTAATTTTGTTTGTGCCATATTAAGGCCCTCCTTTTATTGTGTTAGTTGTTTATAAACTTCAGGTTGAGCGTTATAGAGTTCCACTCTCTCTGAATAACTCATTTTGTGGAATTGTTCTTTTGTAATACCTTTAGGTGCACCACCTGTATTAGTAGGTTTAAATCCACCTATTTGTGGTGGTTGCTGCTCTTCTTCATCAAATAAGTAAGCATCACTTTCTTTGAGTGCTGTAAGCTGCTCTTCAAGTCCTGTAAATTTGTCACCTTCAAGCTTAACTTTGTCCATATCAAGAAGTGCTTTAAGTGCTTTTAAGTTCTTGGCCTTCGAACTTTTTAAAGCATCTTCCAATCTATAGTTAAAGTCTTTTTTAGCTGCTTCATCTTTAAGTTTTGCAATTTCTGTCTCATATTCAGTGACCTTATTCTGCAACTTCTCATTGTCTACATTATTTTTCTTTAAGTCAGTGATCGTTGCATGAGCTGTTTCAAGTTGAGCTTTAACATCTTCATAGTCAGCTTTAGCCTTCTCAACGTCTTTGCCGTTTTCGGCCATAATACTGTCTATAGCTTCTTTTTCAAGCCCTAAATCTTCTAAAAACTTTCTCTTCATAATAGCCTCCTACGCTTTTTACGAGTATGCTCTCACGGATTTGTTATGTTAGGTTATTCTTTTACGCCTATAACCTATTAAAAGGCAATAAAAAAAGCACTCCCACTTAGAGCGCTTTTTTCTATATTTCATTCATGAAAAATTGTATAAACGACCTCCCAAACTTACTTACCATCATTGAATCACTTCTATCTAATCTTTTAAAGCTTATTGAATTAATTTTTTCACCTTTCATGCTTTTTCTTATAATATCTTGTAGTAAGAGTATATTTTTATATAAATCATCTTCTTTTTCTGCTCTCTTACTAGTGAATAACCCAAGTCTTAATAATCGTTCACGCACTGCTTTGTATTGGTCATAGTCTATTTGAAACTCATTAAGTATATCTATATATGTTCTTTCCCTATCTACTGCATTTCTTTCATAGTAGAATTTTAATACACCTATATCAACCATTCTAAGTTCTTTTAATGTGTCATAATAAGTCAAGATAAAGTCTTCACTAGGATTTTTCATTCCTGCTATGTTTATAAATCCATTCGCTATATATTGTATCTTTTCTTCCTGAACCTCATCCAATGCGTAGTCACTGATAATACCAAAATAATACTCCTTAAATTTTATAAATTCATCTGGTTCAAGTTTAGTCAATCTTTCTTCTAGCACTAGTATCCTATTCTTAATTTGTAACATAAATTCTTCAAACATTCTCTCTTGTCGCTTTTGTTTATATGCCAACATACTACTCACCACTCCCGGAGCAACTGTACCTACAATGCCATCTAAAAATAGTGAACATGCTATTTCAGCCGCTGGTTCTTTTGTTGCATCAAATAAATCTTTTGCTTTTTCTTTTAAATTCATTTCCATCACTCCTTTACGCTATTTTAGCATAAAAGAATATTCAAAAAGCCCCCTATTAAGAGTGCTTAATTTCAAGATTATTATCTTTAAGAAATGTATAGATTGCTTTTGCTAAGCGTGTTACAGTTTCTTCTCCAAGTTCTAAACTGTACATATCTTCTATACCATGTAAAACTTCATGAATCAATGTTGCCTCTTGCTGTTCAGCATCATAAGCCTTATTGATATGAATTACTTTTTCATCATAAAAAATTTCCCCATAACATTCACCACTACCAGTCTTTAATGTTTGTTGAGGCTCTAAAAGTTTTATCTCATATTCTTTCCATCCTATTTTCACTTTTTCTACCAAGATTTCCCCTCCATTTCTCGTTTTCATTTCTAATACATTTAAATATCTAAAATCGGGATACAAGTACATCTGCACCGTGGATGAAAAGGTGGTATATCATAGCTATCAATACTTATAATTTCTCCACTTTTACCACTACAAATATCACACGTTCTTTCATCTTCTGCTACTAGAATTTCTAGTTCTTTATAACCACTATCTTTATAGCGTTGTGTAAGTCCTGCATTAAGTGTATGCATAAGCTCTGTACGAACTACTCTATCCGCCTCATTAAAACCTACTTGCATTTTATTCCTAACAGTTTTTACAAGGTCATCTTTCGATTTCCCTAAGACAATAGTGTCTGTAATGCCTTTTTTTAGTATCCCAGACAACTTATTTTTATTATCCCATACAGTAGATATAAAATGTTTAGAACTCCATGGTCTTGCTATAATCTGCTTTACTGCCACTTCATCTATTAATCCAAAACTTACATGAGGTAGAGGGACATCTTTGTAAATATTCCTAAGTGCTTCTTCTAGGTTATAATTAAGAATATCAACTTCTTTTATCCCCACCTTTGCAAGTTCAATATTGAGCCTTTCTACAAGTTGCTTATATCTTGCATAAGTCCATATCTCACTTCTAGAAAGCTGCTCATCGAGCATCTTATAATAAAGCCCTTCAACTTCTTTCTGTATCTTTTTTGATGCGTCCTTATAAATTTGCTCTATCTGTTTTTGCATCTTATCATTGGATAAATCAAATTGTCGCTGGGCTATTTCATCTATTCTTTTCTTCCAATAATCCTTATTCTTCTTTGTCATGATTATCAGCGAGCTCCTTTAGTAACTTAGCGTATTTTTCAGGATTAATAGCTTCATCTTGTTTTATACGTTCAAGTTCTTCTTCCAAAGACTTAGCATAAGGATGTCTTTCGATAATACTTCTGCTAGAGACAACGCCTACTGAGTTCTTACAGTTATTCACAATGTCCGTCTCATTCATCGTAATATCACGGTTACATTCAAGTGTTATAGGTTTATCTGTAACAGTTTTCCTAAGTAATTTTAAGTACTCATTAATGAAATACATTAAGTTCTTAAAGTAATTCTTAAGCTCTACCTCTAATTTATTACACTTAAGGTCTAGTCCACTATAAAGCGTTTTCAATGCAACCCCTGAAGGTGCATTACCACCTAACATTTTGTTGCGGTCTACACTGCGCCCATACAAGTTAATATCATCTTTCAGTGTGTTATTATGACTTTCATTAGCTGTAGTATCTATTGTAGGTGTTTTAAATTCTACTGACCCATCACTTTCTATTTCAATCATTCTTCTTTTTAACATGTCTTCAAGTGTTTTTGTATTTTCTGGATTCCCTGCATAACCCACTAATACAACAAAGAAGTTCTTGAAATCCTCTAGTAAATCATCTAATCTTTTACGATTACAAGCGTATGCATCTATAAGTTCCTTGACATATTTTAAGTCTGGTATTTCTCTATTATTATTTTTGCAATACACAAAAGGCACTTTACCGAATGAATACTGTTCTCCATCCATAGTAAAATGCCCAAACTCTTGACTATCTGGTAGAGATAAATACTTTTCTGAATCAAGAATTAACTTACCATTTTCCAAAATATAAAAGTATGTTGCCTGATGATCATAAACTTCAACTTTTGTAATCTTTTCCTTATTTTTTCCCTTATACTCTTCAATCTCATAAATCCTAACAACCCATTTTAAAGCTGTATGGGAATCATCTACCCATACTGGACAAATTTGCTCTGATTTATGTAAAAAGAATTTCATTCGCCCTTCTTCATTAAAATAAACTTGAGACCATGCTATACCCTTGTTCGCTGCTTCTGTAGTAAGTAATTGGAGTTTATATAAATAATTATCCCCAAGAACATTTTTCACTTCTTCAAGGTACTGCTCATCATCACAGCTAATAGTAACCTCTTGTCCCAATAAGTACTGGACTTTTTCATCAACTAGATTGTACATAAAAGCATGTGGCATTTCTGTATCTTCTGGTTCATTATCATAATACTGCTGACCTTGAAACATTAGTTTTCGTTGTTTACTTGCCAAGAACTCTCTTATGTATTCTTCTATGATAAATAAATCTTGACTATCCATATTATCCCTCCTTATTTAAATTTAAAGTTGCTTCCTTTTGATTTCGAGTAAATGGCATATCTAATACTATCTAGTACGTCATCCCATAGCTTCACAGGCTCTCCACTATGTTCGTTCCATACATACATAAATATTTCTTCTTTAAACCTCTTTACATCCTCTACAATATAGAACTTATCCTGTTTAAAGAGTTTCGCTACCACTTCTATGCCACTAAGTACAGCCTTGTCTGCATTAATAGCCCATAGCCCCTCTCTTTTAAAACGTCTTACATGTTCAGGTCTTGCACTATCACAATAAAAAGGAATACTTCCATAGTCTTTTTTAATCTTTAAGGCTTCTTCTACCCAAAAGTCTATTTCTTGATGCTGTTTAGCTATCTCTTTAATGAGATAATAAGTACCACTTGCTTCTCCAATAAGTACTATACTTCCATAATGCTCATATCCCCAGTCAACACCACAAAAATAAGATGTAATTTCCTTAGTTGGGATATCACATCTTCTAATAAAGTGTTTATTCTGGTTAAAATCTTTGTACACAACTCCTTCACCAGATACCCATTGGCCTAAAATATCTCTATCATAGAACATGCCTGATGGCGTTGAGAGTTTAATACTTTCTATGTATTCACAACTTAAGAATACATTGTCATCTAAAGTGAAATTAAACGCTTTTATATTCAACTGCCCATCCTCTAATCGCTGACCCGTTTTATCTATATAGTCAACTTTTACTGTATGCATGGGGTTCTCTGGATTGGTATCCATAATTATTCTTGCTCCTGGATAAGAACATCTTGAAATGACTTCTTTAACAAATGTATCATGGAGCGCTGTTGCCTCATTCAGAAAAGCGCCTGCTGCTGTAAAACCTCTAACTTTTTTCCATGCGTCTGCATTAGCGCCATCAAAGCAATAAATTTTGTTTCCAAATATCTCAATGGCATTAGTCTTATCAAGCTTTAATTCTTTTCCTAAAATCTTCTCTAGATCATCAAGTACATTACGTCTTATACTGGCCTGCGTACTACCACCAAGTATAAAAGACAACCCTTTCCCTTCAAACTTTGCTATGTGACTTAAGAATACATAGTCAAGTATAAAGGTCTTCCCTGACCTTTTAGCCCCTGAACATATCAAAATCTTTGGATTCTCCTTAGCAAAGCATCGAAATACTTCTATTTGTTTAGGTGTTAACTGCATCTATTAACCCCCTTAAAGCTGCTGCAACATCTTTTTCTTGATTACTTGTATTACCTTTTACCTTTGATTTCATAGCAACAATTCTTGCTTTTTGTTCTTCAGTAGCAAGTTCCCAATTTTTATGAATCATTTCATCATATTCTTTTAACATACGATTCAATGTAGCCATAGCTGTACTCTGTGCACGTAAAAAATTCGCTTGTTTATCCCAAGCGAATTGAATTTCATATTCTTTTTCTTCTGTACTGTATTTATCACCATCTATGACTTTTTCTTTTCGTAATTCTTTTGTCATGTCTTTTTTATTTTTCACATGCATAATCTTCTGAGACTGTATTACTCTTG
The DNA here is from genome assembly GCF_014384995.1 of Zhenhengia yiwuensis. Lineage (GTDB taxonomy): Bacteria > Bacillota > Clostridia > Lachnospirales > Cellulosilyticaceae > Zhenhengia > Zhenhengia yiwuensis. The sequence goes on from NZ_JACRSY010000036.1 coordinate 17,442, forward strand.
CATATTGAATTAAAATACCTTGCCACAATATATCTATCTGACTTTCATTATTAATTTCTTCCATAATACTCTGGATTTCTTTTGGCATGTATTTCGAATATAGTCCATGCTTCAAATTATTTTTATTCCCTTTCGGTGCTCCCACTTTACCTTTTTGCTTACTGGATATTACCTTATCTTTACTCCACTTATATCTTTTTCTCCAAGAGGAAATAGTGTTTTGTGAAATATCATATTTACTAGCTATCTCCTTATATGTCATTCCACGCTTATAATCTTCGTGTACCTTTTCCCTTATATTATCTGGTTCTCTAATTTTTATCATAACTTTAATTCTCCTTATTATAAATATCAATATACTTGTAAAGAGTACTTCTTCCTATCCCTAACATTTTTGCAAATCCTACAGCAGATAAATCTCCATATGCTCCACTTTTATATTTTTCGTATTGCTTAATAAAATCACTTGGCAATTCTACCTTTGGTCTTCCTAATTTGACCCCTTTTTCTCGTGCTACATCTAATCCTTGATTAATCCTATTTACTATTTTCTCCCTCTCTTGTTGAGCCATATGTGCTTTTAAAGTAATAACTATATCTATAATCATTTGATACATCGAATCATCGGATATTTTGTTATAGTCATTCATATAAGGAATATCAAGTGCAATAACCCTTATTCCTTTACTCTTTAATTCTTTCAATTCCTTAATTGTATCATCAGCATTCCTTCCTAGCCTGTCCAAGTCAGATACCAATAGTGTATCACCTGTTCTTAGTATTCTCCTCATCTCATTATAATTAGGTCTATTATCTGCTTTTACTTTTCCACTTATTGTATCTGCATAAAACTTATCTATTTCAAATCCATTTTCTTTTGCATATCCTTTTAATGCCAATTCCTGCCTATCGTGTTTCTGTGTATCTTTATTAGTCGAAATTCTCATATACCCTATTATCATAATTTCACTCCTAATTTAATTATTTTATAATAGTATATCAAATTTTTCTTATAGTGTACACAAAAACTATTATTCTTTTCATAGACACTTTTAGACCATTTTTTTATGCTTTATTAGCTATTTTCATTACTAAATATATTGTCTATGTATTCATTTGATTTATAGACACCACATATTTACATATTAGTGCATTTTTAAGTTCGTCATTTTTCACAATGAGTGCACCATTTTCTTAATAATTGAATCGCACCCCTAACGCTTATGGGTGCACTTATTTTTTCTTTTCTTTTTTCTACTGCTTCTGCTTCATTTTTAGTCTTCTCCCCTTGTCTTTATTAGGTTTTCTATGTATCTTGCAATATATGGTAAATATCATTCTTTACTATACCAAGTCTGAAATGTATACAATCACCATCTAACCCTTGATATATCAAACTTAAGATAACTTATCTCTAACAAAATTTCATTCATAGTGTAAAACTCTGTTATTTTATACTCCCAATAGCCTTTTTTTAAATGGGTTATTCGTCTTTTTCATTCTAAATCTTTTACTCTCATCAACTGCATCTATATACCTATATGTATCTCTTCTATTATCATGTCCCAGTAATTTCTTAACCTCTTCAATATCTCCACCTGTCTCCATAAACAAATGATATGCTGATGTCTTCCTTGGAGTATGTGTCCCTATATCCCTAATCCCACACTCTAGCCCATACTTAACAATAAGGTTCTGTACCTGCCTATAAGTAAGTGGTTGATTATATCCTTTTTGAGATGGCATTAAAACTCGCCAATCTTCCTTATCTTTTATGACCTCTTTTAATCTCTTCTCAATTTCTGGCTCTATAGGAACATCTCTTTTTTTCCCAGTCTTTTGTTCTATAAAATCAAAGTATCCCTTTTTCAATACTCTTTTTATATCTCCTACAGTTAAACCAAGCACTTCTGTACTTCTAAAAGCCCCACTTCTAGCAATCAACCAATAACAATATATCCTTTCATCTCTATATGAAAGATGATTAATATAGTTAATTTCTATGTCAATGTTCTTTATTGGTTTAACTGCCTTTCCCACACAATCACCTCTTGTATAAAATACTTTCTATTAATAATTTGTTATAATCAGTTCTCCATACTCTTTTCTAGCCTTTTGCTCTTTTGATACTGAGTAAGCTACTTTTACTTCTTCAACATTAAAGTCCTTGTACCATTTTCTCACCTGAGGATGGTCATTGATTGTCACCATAAACTTCCCTTTAATATCCGCTAAAGTATCTCTTAATAAAAGATGCTCCTTTTGGCCAAACTCACTTCCATAGCCTGCAGTCTCAAAATAGGGTGGATCACAAAAGAAAAAGCTGTGAGGTCTATCATATCTTTTAATAATATCCTCAAAGCTTTTATTCTCAACATAGGTATTTCTAAGTCTTTCTTTAATGTCACTTAATACACCTTGATAGAATATGTGTGGTGCTGGCTCTTTATTTGTGCCATAACCATATGTACTCCCTTTCCCTGCAAAGCTCTGTGAAATAAGGTATAAAAAACGCACTGCCCTTTGAATTTCTGTAAGATACTCAACAGTACAGTGCTTATATTCTTCAAACATATCTCGTCCTGAAAACTCATACTCTAGTACACGCTCTATTTCAGGTGCATGGTATTTAATCATACGGAACATATTGATAAGTTCTTTATCAATATCATTGATTACTTCTACCTTGCTAGGCTCTTTTCCAAAATAAACCCAACCTGCACCAAAGAATGGCTCTACATAACAAGTATGTTCTGGTATTCTTTCTAAAATAGTTTTTCTTAATCTCGACTTTCCACCCATACGTGGAATTGGCGGTTTTAACATTTTTTAATCTCTCCTCATAAAATAGTTTCTTGGGTTAATCATATTTCTGTACACACCTATTTTATGGAAAATAAAAAAGCATCATTACCTTCTTAGTAATAATGCTTTTCCCCTTCATGACGACTAATTTAATACAATGGCTATATGTAATATAATCCGATGTCCTTTAATCGCACATCTTGATATTAATATCATATACCATATTAGCAAACATTTTCCATAGCATTTTGCAAGCATTTTACAAGCAAAAAATAAGCATTTTATGCCATCATCCTAAATCTATCTAAAACTTTCCTGCTACGCCTAGTAATTGTAGACCCTGTGACATCTAGGTAATCAGCAACCTCTTCCACAGTATATTTCTTAAAATATCTAAGTTCTACTAGTCTTCTTTGCTTTTCACTCAATGTATCTAAAACCTTATCCATCCTTAATATAACTCTCTCTTTTTCTTTTATCTTATCTAATATTTCAAATATTTCTTTATCTACAACGCTAATATCACCTACCACTGCTTTTTCTACTGTACTAACAACATTATGCACCGTACTTCTTCCAGGCACAATTGAATCATAGCCCCTCCCCCCTAATATTGATATTTTATTTTCTCTTGTAGCTTCTTCTCTTAAAATCTCTAAATCTATTTTTAAAATGTCAATCTCAGCTTTAATAATCGGATAACTTGATAGCATTTCTTCCATCTCTTTATATGTTTTCATTGCATCAACTCCTCTTTAGTTTAATAATTATCAAAGCACTCATGCCATTCTCAGCATAAGTGCTTTAATATTTATTGAACGTTTTCTTCTAATAATAGTACACTTTATTCATTCCCTTTTTATCCTACTTCCCTATCCCTTAACCTTTCTATCTTCTTTTCTCCCTTCACTATATCTAATACATCTTGCCAATATAGTGTTTCTCTTCCTGATTCCATTTGTATAACTATAAACCTTTCCGTTTTTGCCACTATCTTATATCCTTCAATTTTCATTCCTATCTTCACTTTACTTTTTAATTTCCCTAATTGTTTTTCCCTTTCCTGTATCTGTCTAATATTTATTTCATATTCACTTTCTTTATTAATATTAGGCCCTATCCTTTTCAACCCTAGTTTAGTGCATCTATTATATATAGCTATTGGTGTACATCCATATCGCTCTGCCAAAACCTTAGGTTTTACCTTTCCATAGTTTTTAATTAAATCTTCATCTATTTCTTTTGTCCATATAAGTGATTTTCCCATCATATTACCTCTAAAAACAAATTTTATTGGATTAATTTATGTATAAACTTTACATAGCCTTCTTTGGTTAAAAACCCTTCATCCACCTCAACCCAAATTGCTTTATCTTGATCTGTAACAAGCAATATGCCTTCTATGTCTGAGTTTTTCATAGAAAAATTAATCCCTTTATGGCACTCTTCTGAGCAACTAATATCATCCTCCCAGATTTGCGCTACTTCATATCCTAGGCTCTCTATCTTCTTAGCCCATTCAAATAACCTTTTATCTATGTTATTTTCTTTACTCGCAGTCTCAATAACAAACATGCTTCTCATACACTTACCTCCAAAATCAATTTTTATTGACTACTTTCAATACAACTAAATCAACTTCTACAACCTCATACATTTCATTACATCTTCTTTTTTTGAATGAAAAAAACGCTTGTTCTTCATCAGCAAAAAGCACTGCTTGTTCACGTGATAATCTTTGTTTTGGTGGACTATAATTATAGTCTGTTCCAAATACCCACTCCCCTGTAGTCTTATTTATTATGGCGTACATCTTATCACCTCCTGAACCATGTCGCTGATGTCGGCGATATGGTCAAAACATTTCTATTGATTAGTAAAAATATTTACTTTATACTAATTATTAGATAGGACTCCTTTTTTAAATCGTCATACCTATCTATAAAATATCCCTTGGCTATCATAAAATAAAAAATCCATCTCCCATGGCTGTTACTTATTTCTCTGCCAAGGGGTATTTTTTTACTCAAAAACTAATTTTATTGACCTACTATATCCTCTAAAATTTTTCCATATTGATTAAATACTTTTTCAGATATTCCTTGAGCTAAAAACATTCCACCCATTAACCCTGAAATATATTCCTTTCTCTCTATTGTAAAATGATGTTCTTTTCCTAATAAATCAACGGTTTTTTTAATACGTTCAATTTCATCATCTAAAGCTTTTATTAAATGATCCATATATCACCTCACCAAAAAACTATTTTATTAAGTCTTTTCCAAATACATCTGAATACATCTGTAATGCACTTGCATAACTCATATTTACAATATATTTAGCTATTTCATCTCCCTTTTCTCCTTCGGGACAAAATGCTAATAATGCATATTTCATTTCTATCATATGCTCTTCCATATCTTCTCTTAAAAATCCAATACAATCATTGGTCATAAATGTTACATCTTCGAAAATTTCTGCAAGACTATCGCTTACACAAGTTCCATCCATGTTCCAATAACATTTCTTTTTACAATGTCCCATACTTCACCTCACAAAGAACTATTTTATTAATTTAAACACTCTTCTTGATAAACTGCTTCAAGCTCTCGGTTAATACATTCATCACATACATATAATGGATTTCCATCATTCTTTCCAATGAAACCACATACTTTTTCTTGACCACAAACTTCACATTTGCATATTTTTTCTTTTTCCATTCTCTATTCCTCCAAAGAATTATTTTATTAATTCAAACATTCTTCTTGATAGACTGTCTCAAGTTCTTTATTAATACATTCATCACATACATACAATGGTTTATTATCATTGTTTCCAATGAAACCACATACCTTTTCTTGACCACAAACTTCACATTTGCATACTTTTTCTTTTTCCATTCTTTACTCCTCCAAAAAATTATTTTATGAATTCAACCTGTATGTCTCTACATCTTCAACACTATAGAAATTAGGTGTGTATCCATATTTATTTATCCAATTACTAAACACTTCATTAAGCTTTTCTTCTAGTTCATCTCGATGTTTTCTTTGAACATCATCAAGATATGTTTCAGCATATTCTCCACAATTGTCATATGCATTTTGTTGAATTTCTTCAATAACATCTTCGGCATATATATATGGCTGAAATGTGATTGCTCTTGCCACAAAGAATGAGTCCTTCTCATACTCTCGTGCTTCTGTTTCTCCTTCTTTTATAGCTTCTTCTTTACTATCGTATAAACCAAAATAATCTTCTCCGTTTAAACTATAACCCCATTTACTCATTTTCATTTCTCCTTTCAACTCATAAAACTTAGATTTGAATACATATATACTGCACTAAATCCCATAATGCATTTAATAAATTTACATAGGGTGTTCGATATTTACCATCAAATTCTCTTAAATCAAACTCATATCCACACCTCTCTGAATTAAATTCAATACCTATATAAACGCCTGTTTTCTCTTCTATAAAATCTATAAGTTGGCCCACTGTAAGTAACGGTGTAGTAACTTCATTTTTCAATCTTCTAGTCGCATCAAGTTGTCTCTGTCTACAAATAACTGTTGGTTCTCCATCCAATGGCACATACAAATCCATCATCTCAGGCTCCCACCATTTCATAATTTCATCTTGCACCTTTTTATCTGTTGATAGAAACTGCTCTACAGATATAACTTTCATCGCTATTCCTCCATTTCACTTGATAAAATTGCTTAATTTTTGTAAATTACTTGATGCTCCACTTATAAAGTCATCAAAATTATTTTTTCTTACTTAAGGCATTTCTTCGCATATTTCTTCCTTGTCCTTTTTTTCTTTGCATATATTGCCATATTCCAGTCATGCTTAAATTTTGGATTACTAAAATCTAGTTGTTCTATAACTTTCAACATAATCTTTTTTACTTCTTCAAATGCATTACATATAACTTTTACCAATTTTCTGCATATTTCTTTAAATTCCTCAACTCCTTTATCCATTCTTGAAGAAATCTCTCTATATTGTTCTTTATTCATACTCCGCCCTCCAAAAAGTTACGTTCACTTAATCTATTTGATGATATGCCAAGACATCATAGCCTTGTTTCTGCATTACTTCACACATAGCATCTACCTGTCTGCATCTGTCATTCCCTTGTGCTGCTATAGGTATACTAATAAAGTATCTTGTTCCTATCCATTTTCTTCTTCCTCTTGTATACAGGCCTGCATCTTTTACAGCTTGGATAACCTTTTCTTCTCTTGCTCCAGGTAATGCAATAGTCATACTATCTAAATTAGCAGTTCCACCATCTTCGCCCATAACAGCTTTTTTAGCAGCTTCCTTTGCCTTAATTAAATCCTCTGTAAGCTTCTTGTAATCTAATTTCATTTACTTCATCCTCCATCAATATTTACTTGTATTCTGTTGCCTGTTCTTGCTTTAGACGTTCACACAGTTCCTTATCTTTATCATTAATAGCCTTGCATACTTTCTCAGCTTCTTCTCGGCTCTTTATTGCTTCATATATTACTGATGTACCTTTTTTAGTTGCTTTACATGTACGTTTCACCTTGAATCCACGTTTAAATTCATTTACTGCAAGTCCTAACAATAACGCTTCATACTTGATAGGTTCTTCCTTCTACATTTTTAAATCTAATTGCTTATATGTAGTTTTAAATCCTAATACTGCACATCCTTCTAGCATTTAATTCCCCCTTTCAAAATCGCTTTTACTCGCCAATCCATGCTATTAAAATTATCATTGCTGCATGAACTACCTCTTAATGCTCCTATCTCATGCATATTTTTTTAATGACACTAGGAATGTTGTTGTATTTTACTAATTCCTCTCTCATCTCAAACACTTGTTTCCTTAAACCTTCCATCCCCTCCTCAAGTTCTAATATGTAATACTTCTGCTGACTAACCTTCTCCATAAATTCTTCTTGTTCTATTTCAAGTAATCTATTTTCTTCACCAACTTTTTCATTTAATTCAAACAGTGCCTTGTTAGCAGTCCGTACCTTCTCAATTTCTTCCCCCTGTTCTTTATAAGATTTATACGCCTTTTTAAGAGCCTCCTCTAATGCTCTTACCTCTTGTTCCTGTTTTTGTACCTTCCTTCTGAGTTGTCTTTTATTAAGCCTACAATCTTTTAACTCCATTTTTTTCTTTAGTCTCTTGTTCATACTTTGCTCCTTTAGTTTAATTTACGTATCACTTACATATTTTTGTCTACAAAACTATCAATCTTTTTAATCTGGTCTTTTATCATAAGTACATCTCTTCTTGCACCTTCCACTATATTGCCCAAGTTGGGATAACGCCCCATTCCTCCCTCTAATAACTTTCTTTGAATGCCACTTACTTCTTTACTTCTTTCTAATAATTCTTCCTGTAGTTCACATATTTGTCGAACTACACTTCTATCAACATTTCCCATTTTTTCTTCTCCTTATATTTTTCTTCCACACATTGGACAGAATACAAAGGCTATAGTCTCAATCTCACATTCCCTTTTAAGTACCTTCACTATCTTATTCTTTGAATCAATATCTATGAGATAGCTTCCTTCTTCCGTCATAATACTCGTATGATAGTCCTCTTTACAAAACCCACATCCTTTTCCCTCTATCACCTTATTATCATCCTGTTTCTCCTTACACTTAACTTCTTGTTCCTCTATATTTTTAACTTCTGCTCCTTTAGTCTGTTCCTCTACTATGTCATGTTTATTTTCTATTTCATAAAATGCAACTTGTCCTTCTAATAGTTTTTCTATCTCTTCTTGTTCAGCCTTTTGATTATCCTTTTTCATTGCTTTAACTTCATTCATGGTTATACTGCCATTTTCTTTATACTTTTGATATGCTACCTCCTGCTTTTCTTCGGGTAGTCCAGATAATTCGTATGCTGTTGATAGATTTACCTTGCTTTCTTTAAACTCTTCCACAAATTCATCTGAAAGATTGTTAGTAATAGCTTCCATTCTTCCTACTTGTGCTGATGAAGTATTTAAAATTTCTGCCACAAGATCTCTAATCCTTCCAGGTATTTTCTCCTGCTTCTTATATGCTGTTAATAGTTCCTTTAACTCCTCTGCTTGGCACATTTTCTCATAATCCGTTAACTGCCTTGCTGTTGAATTTGTCATAATAAGCATTAGCCTTTCTTCTATGCTTCCTGTATCCTCTTCTACTACACATGGCACATACTCAAATTGTGCTTTCCCCTCCTCTACTAATGCTAGTGAAGCAAGACGCCTTTTGTGTCCTGCTATCACTGTGTATTTTCCACCTTCAAGTTTCTTGACTATAAGGTTTTGCTTTATACCCCCAAATAGTTCAATTGCTTCTTTAAGCTCCTTTATGTCATCTGTTCTGTAGAAATTGTGTTCTGAGGGCACTAGGTCATACACACTTAAGGATGTTACTTTAAAAGCTTTAGATTTTACTTCACCCTCTTTAGATTCCTCTTTAGCGAGTGACTTCTCGCTCAACAAAGACTTTAAATCAAACTTCGCCATTTCTTCACCTTCTTTTTGTGTCCAATTCGAACACATTATTTTTCTAAATACTCACTTACTAGTTCTAAATAATCCCTTGCTGCTCCACATCTTCTTGAATATTCCACGATAGGCATTTTTGCAAATGTGCTTTCATCTATCTTCTCTGTTCTTCGTATATGTGTTTTGAACACTGGGTACTCGTCTTGTAAGTTTAGGTATTCTTTTCCTTGAAGATTTACTTCATTTTTCATAAACTGTGTAATAAAACATCCCTTTAAGTTCAAGTTCTGATTTAAGTCTTCCTTTGTTGCTTCTATCTGCTCTTTAATCTCTTTTAGCCCATCAAATGCAAAATCATCAATTTTTACTGGTATTAACACATCTTCCGAAGCTACTAATGCATTTATGGTTGATATGTTTATGTCTGGAGCGTTGTCTATAATACAATAGTCATATTTATCTTTAACTTGATTCAAGGCTTTTCTAAACCTTGTTTGTTGTACTCTACTTTGATCTAAAACTACTTCAAGATTTGCTTTAAGCAGGTTCATATTGGCACAAACAATGTCTAAGTTCTCATAGTCAGTCTTACGAATGACTTCTTCCATATTGAGGTCTTTTTCTATCATCAATGCTTCTGTCCCTTTATGTTCATAGCTATGCATACCAAACATTTTTGAAGCATTCCCCTGTTTATCATTATCAATAATCAGCACACGCTTGTTATGTACTGTTGCTAAAATATGTGCCATATTTACGCTTGAAATAGTCTTAGCTACTCCACCTTTTAAATTAATTATTGATATTATTTTCATTGTTTAACTCCTCTTCTTTCCCTTCGTCTTTTAACGCATCCTTAACCCAAATTTGTTGACCTATTTTCGGGGTATAATGTACTGGCTCTTCAAACAGCACTGGCTTTTCTAACACCCATGCCCACACCCTCTTATACCTTATATCTTTCCTTTCTGCTCCTACACAATGTCTTTCTCTTAACTTGTTATACTGGGCTACTGTTTCTATCTCAAAACTATCCACAATATCCACAATTCCATAAACATTACTTGTCCCACTTTTAATAATGGCTATTGTTCCCCTCTTATTCGTATTACTGCCCCTTAACTCTATGGTCTTTTCGCCTTTTAGTATCCAAGTTGCATAAGGCTCTTTAATAATTAACCCATCCATTCTCTCATCCTCCTTTACTTATGTAGCTGATTCCTTTCTACACAACTTTGCATAAATTGACCAACCTATATTTTCGTTGTATATGACTTTAATGTCGCACTCTCCTGCTAGTGTCCATCCTCTATACTTTTTTTCCCAATATGTTATATCTGGGAAAGCTTTTGCTATTCTTGCTACTTCACTTTTGCTATATTTAAAATCATTATTACGACTTACAGGCTTTTTTAAATTTTTAGATGGTATCCAACGTTTTTTCCCTTCTGGTGATTTACTCAAATAAGCTGCTAAATCATCTAACCCATTTTTTTTAGGTTTAAGATAATGTGCATCTAGTTTTCCTAAATATCTAGGTTCTTTTTCTCCTTTTATCCTTCTTGCACTCCATAGTGCTTGTAATATACTTCTATCTAGTCCACCATTCATAAAAAGATGATGATGTATGCGTCCATTTTCTTCTCCCTTCTCTGTTACAACAATATACTTCAAAGGTTCTAGTTTCTCCTTATGTCTTCTATCTTTCACACGTCTTAAGAAGTTTTTCACAATCTTTTCTGCTTCTTCTACTGTGCTAGGTAGGAATTCATCCTTATATGTCAATACAATATGTAAATCTTCCTTGCTAAAATTAGTTTTTACAAGTTGCATAAAATACCTTCTTGCATTTTTATCATTCAAATTTCTTTGTTTAGGTACAGATATTTTTTTCTTTTTAGCTCTCTTCCCCTTTCTAGCTTGTTGCATAAAAGTACAAGGGAAAATATCCACTTCCATATATTGATTTCCACAGTATATTTTCTTTTCTCTCATAAAACTTCTCACTGTTTTATCCCTCTACTTTCTTCTAGCATAGGTATTCCTTTTTCTTCCTGTTATCTGTATCGTTGAAAAGATAATACCCTTTACAAGCCCCTCACGCCGTCACTACGGCGCTCCTTTTTATTGACTTTTACCGCCTAATTGCTATAATGAAAGTATGTTGTTTTTAAGCAATTAAACGATCTTTTAAAAAACGCTCTGCATTTATTTCCTAGGTATTTGCAAAGCGTTTTTTCTATTATTTAGTTTTTTTAATTTCTTTTTTTGAATAACTCTAACTTGCTTATGTACGTCTTGTATGCGTATTTTAAAACCATTATTTAATGTTGCATAAAGCCCTTCTCGTCTTTCAAAACAATTTTCTTCTACAACCATACCTTCATGCTTTTTGTACCTAATCCTATCACCTTTTTCTATAGGCGTTCCTTTGTAATCTTTATAGTACATTCTTCTAATCCTCACTAAGCATACTTCCTTGCATGCTCTGACTTTCTTATATGGTCTCTAAATTCCAACTGCTTCTACTTCTGATACAGGAATATACCCTGCTGCTTTAAGAGCTTCTCTGTTTTTTCTTCTTGAAATTTCTTGAAGTTCCTCTTTTGTAAAATCCTCCAAGTTCTTTTCATGCCTTACTCCATTCTCGTACCATACACCTATTGCACGTATAGTCCATTCATCTGGGTTGAACTTACCTCTTGCCATCCTTATTCCTCCTCTGTACAAATTGCCCTTATTTATTGCTTTTTGCAAAACGAATTCCTTGTAGAAATACCAATAATTCTTTTTTCTCTTCCTGTTCAAGTTCTTCTAAAAATTCCAGTACTTGTACTGCTTCTTGATAATTTTTTTTATTCATCATTATTTCCGTCATTCTTTTTGACATATATTTTCTCCTTTATAAATTTTTATCCAATACTGAATTGATAAATTCATTTTAATTTTATATTTTGATTTAGTCAAGTCTTTTGTTGTTATTTTTTCATTACTTTGGCTTGATTAATTCATTTTTAAGTTGTATACTCAAATTGCAGTTTCAATAAAGGAGGTGAAATATTATGGAAATGCATCAAAGAATTAAAGAATTACGTAAAAAACATCTTAAATTATCACAAGAATCTTTTGGTAAACAACTTGGAGTCAGCCGATCTGTCATAAACAATATTGAACGAAATTGTCTTGCCCGACCCGACCAAAAACTTTCTCTTATTAAGTTAATGTGCAAAGAATTTAATGTGAATGAAGATTGGATATTGAATGGAAATGAACCTATGTTTACCGAATCTGATATGTTTAGCCTTGATAAACTTGTTCATAAGCATGGTGGAAGCGATTTGGATTTAGAATTTTTAAATGCCTATTTTGAACTAGATGTTGAAATAAGAACAGCATTTATTGAACATTTCAAAAAACGACTATCTATTTTTCCAAATAGAAATGATGCTCCGCGTTCTGATTGCCCAAATGTACCCGAAAAATTAGAATCTGAATTTCCCCCTGTTCAATCCAGTCAATCTGACATTGTATAGTCATAAGAACAAAAAATATTATATTTTGGTATCGGGTAATGTATCACCCAATCTTTCCATTATATTTTTAACTTAAGAAGTCTTTTAACTTAAAAAAAAAGAATTAACTTATTCTGACCTTTAAATTGTAAATTATAATAAATCGTATTGTTACTTCGATAATATATTGCGTACACTCTATTATTTTTATAATTTATATATTTTTTGTGCATAACCCTTCATCACCTTTCTTTTTTAGGAAGATTGGGTGCGGGTATAATTATAGAGTGATTAACATAATTCATTCATTATATGTTAATCACTTTTTTATAATAAAAGTTCACTTTATGACCTTGAAAGGGGTGATTGTATTGAATAAAAGGTTAAAAGAAATTAGGCAAGAATTAGGTCTAAATCAAGAAGCATTTGCTTCTAAAATAGGACTTATACGCTCTACAATATCCAATATAGAAACTGGTAATAGAAATCTTACAGACAGAGTAATAAGTGATATTTGTCGAGAATTCAACGTCAATGAAGAGTGGTTGCGCAATGGCATAGGTGAAATGTTTATAGAAACAGATAATACCCTAATTTCACAGTTAGCCAAAGAATACAAACTAAATGACTTCGAAATAAAGATGATTGAAACCTATGTAAAACTTCCCCAAAATCAGCGTGATGCTATTTCTAATTACATGAGATTTTTGTCTAATGAAACTTCTGCTACTAACTTGGATGATACATCAGAGATTGATGAAGAAGTAGAAAACTATCGTTTAGAACTAACGGCAACCAAAAAGGCAAAATATCAACAGTCTCAGAGCCTACAAACGTAAAAATAAGTTAAGATTCTAAATATAGAAGGGAGCTTACTCATGAATTCGTTTGAGAATCAAATTAAATCTGCTCAAAATGTAGCAAAGCTTTTTTTACTTCTTTCTGATGAACAAAAATTAGCATTTGAACTCCAATTAATGGACTTAAAAGTCAAAAATGAAATACAGCTAGCAAATCCTACATTAACACAATCAGAAGTTAACAATATATATTCTAATGAGCTTCGTTCTATCCTTGCTTTTTTACGTTCTTTAACTGTAAGCGGTTAATAACTGAGTATATTTCCATACTTCCTTATTAATGAGATAATTACTCCAAGACATTCATTGTTTTGGAGTCTTTTACTCTAACTCTATTTGAAATAAGGAGGTACTCT
>NZ_JACRSY010000037.1 GCF_014384995.1 Zhenhengia yiwuensis
TAACTTCTTCTCATAAGTAGACCACCTTTCACTATTTTATCTTAACTTTGTGTCTACTTTATCATACCATGCCCAAGTTTTTATTTTTTTAGTTGTCTACTTGACGGGTAGCAGTTCAAGCTCTCATTGGAACCTTTTTATTTTATCAGCGCACTGCTACTAGCTTTCGCGACTATTCAAACTCAATAACATATTAATGTTTCAGGGTGTTTTATAATGATTTTTATAGCTTTTATTGCATGTATTGTATGTATTTTATTGCTGAATTTTTATATAGAAAACTTATAAGTACCAAAATAGTACCACTCAAACTATTATATTCTAAACCAACTATTCTAATTTAACCCCAAACATACCTTCCAATATGTTATTATCATTTGGCTTCAAGTAGCCTTTAGTTGTATCTATATTATCATGATGGGCTAATATTTGAATCTCTTCTATAGAAAATCCATCTGGCCTATTCATTCTCTCACACATATAATGAGTACCATTTTTATAGTTTTCTAAAGCACTGTGCCTAAAACTGTGAGGTGTAAATGGAATATACTTGCCTTCTATTAGATGCAAGATGCTTCTCATTTTTATACACCAATCATAAAGCGTATTATCCGTTACTGCATGGTTATGATCTTGGTCAATCCATAAAGCTTCTATATTATCTTCCCTGCTATTAAGGTAAAGCTTTAAGCTTTCTAAGCTATTATAGTGATAAAGTAATCTAAACTTCTTTCCCCTTTTACCTACTACAATATTTGTGTATCGCCTTTCTAAAAGACCGTCTTTTTTAATCTGTAGCACCTCACCGATACGTGCTGCACTATCATAGGAAATGTCTAGGTAAGCACATTCTCTATACATTTCACGCTCTAATAAATATGTTCGTATTTTATGTATCTGTTCATCTGTAAGGAAGTAAATTTCTCTTACTGGTTCTTTAGGTAACCCCTTTATCTTTCTGGCCAAGTTCTTATCATACTCATAATCATCCTCATCTTCTGCATACTCCATCATGCCACGGATTAATGCAAACACACGATTAAAACGTGCATTAGATACTTTACGTTCTTCTGTAAGCCATAGAGATATACGTCTAAAATCTTTCTTATTAAAGTCTAAAACACATCTATTATCCATATGCTCTTGGATGAAACAAAGTATCATTTTACCATCGCTTTCATACTGTTCTAGCGTAGAGGGCCTACGTCTTTTAGATTTTAGTTCAATAAGGTAATCTTCCAGCAATTCTTTGTTTAGCTTATTAGCTTTCTTCCATTTATCTTGTGTAAATACTTTCGTATACATGTTAGCCTCCTTGACAAAAGCCAACTTGCAAACCAGTATAATCTATGTATATAATAAACGTTGCGGACGTTTTACATACAGGGAGGTCTACTAGTTGCTAGTAGGCCTTTTGTTTTATATTAATAATTAAGCTTTTACGTGAACGATAGGTACACCATCATAACTAATATCAATCTTTCCATCTCTTAGATCTTGTAGCTTCACATAGTTATGACCATCTTTCTCTATTGCATTAACATTTTTTTCTACACCATTAAGGTTAATTTTTATATTTTTAACCACTTCTTCTTCCTCCTTTAGAAAGAGTTTTCTTTCAGCTTCACGCCTACGTGTAAGCCCGTTTAACACCTTACCGTTTGCTTTATTCCATCTTAAGAATTCATTTGCAGCTCCATGTACATCCCCAGCATTTAGCTTTTTAAGAAGCGTACTTGTCTTAAGAGCACCATTTCCACAGTTATAAGCAAAACTTACAAGTGCATCAAACTGATTTTGATTTATTGAATAGGTAACGTACTTGTTGACTGCATTTTCATAGTCCTTTAAATTTTTTATAAGGAGCTCATCAGCCTGCTGCTGAGTAATAATCATACCTTCATGTGGTTTAACGCCATTAATAGGTTCTGTAGTTCCCCATCCAATAGTCCATACTCCCGCTGGGCATTTATAGGCTTTTAAAGAGCACCCTTCAAATGATTTGATTAAGTTAACTCCTACTTCTGATATCTTCATCTTAGGCACCTACTTTACCTTTAATTTCTTTCACATCTTCTTGAATAGCGTCCAGTTTATTAGTATGTTCACTAATAATCTCAGCCATTTTATCATTAGATGCGATAGCTCTACTCAGTTCTGTATAAAGTCTTTCTTTATCTTGTAATTGTGCTTGATACATTTTCCAAATAAAGAAGCCACATGCTCCTACCATCACAATTGGAAAACCTAAACTGTTAATTAATGTTTGTACTACATCTACATTCATTTTGACTCCTCCTTGTAATAAAAAAGCACCTCTATTGTAGAGATGCTTTAAATTAGTGTTTATTTTTATAAAGATTGTGCTATAATATGGGTATAAAGAAAGCACCAGTGTTGCAACCACTGATGCTCCCTGAATGTTTTATATTTGGGGCTATGAAATCATAAATTAAACGTTATTCATGATTAGAACTGTCTTTCTTAGCGGGTGGACAGTTCTTTTCTTTTGCACTCATTTCAAATTCTATGCCTTTCAGTCCAGCTTTAAACTTGACTTTGGCAACAAAAATGTCACGTCTCATAAGGTAGATAACCAACGCTATCACACTTATCATCTTTAGTACATCCATCATAGCACCCCCTTCCTGCTATGTCATAAATTTCTTTACTTCATAGCCCTCTGGAGGGTAACATACAACCCCCGTGCCACCCTGCACGGTTTTATTTTACTTTCCTATTATAACACATCTTTTTAGGAATACGTATAAAAAATAACACTATTTCTAGTGCCTTCTCTATATCTTTATTTACCCTATAACAATTATCCGTTTATCCACTGCATTGTAATTCACTTTAGCGCCTGTAAGCTCTGCAAAGGCCCTGAGTGGAATAAGCGTATAGCCACTTACTACTTTTACCGGAACAGGTGTTTTTACATGGGTAACTTTGCCACCTTGCTCGGATTTAATGACATTACTGCCTACCTGCATGGTAATCAGTTGATTATGCATCTTGCTATAAGCTGTAATAACCTTATCAAAACTTGAATACCGTACCGTATATCCAAGTTCCTCACATAAGAACCTAAAAGGCACTAAAGTTGTCCCTTGTTCTACTGTTGCAGGATAATCCATAACCTGCTCTACCTGATTAACTTGTACATTTTTAGAACCTACCTTTAATTCAATCGTAGTGCATGGGAAGTCCACTCGATTCTTATCATGGAAATGAGCATACTTGATAAGATTTGAATCTAATTCAAAAGCATGTAGGCTCTTAATATAAGTATCTACACTATAAAGGCCTGTCCATTTTTCTGTAAAAGCTTCATATGGAACAAATAAATAGCCTTTGTAGCCTCTTGTAGTACCATAAGACTCTTGCATAATAAACCAGTTTTTATAAGTCATGCCATTGATTGTTTTAGGCGTATCCTCGATGTAACCACATATCCAAATAGCATGTAGCCCGTCAGGCTCTGTACCTTTAGCTGGCTTAACGACACATCCTTGTATAGGGAATGTATGCTCTTTATATAACTTAACAATTGCAACACACCCGCAATTTTCTACAATATGATGCTTTATCCCTTCAATATCTGTCGTTTTAATGTCTATACGTTTCTTTGGCTTAAACTTTTTAGCTTCTTCATACATAGCATCCGTAGTAGGTAAGAACTTGTTGTCATTGTAATCCTTATCCTCCCATGTAGGATATAAAGTCTCCGTACACATACCATATTGACAGACTTGATCCATAAGTTTTTCTATAGGTGTACCTGTTGCATCTGGTCTGCCATCTACCTTCTTAGATAACATCATAGCCCAGCTGTTACTAAGAGGGGTAATGTTGCCATAAACCCTAGCGAATTGTGCTTCTAATAAGCTACTTACTGCATGGTTTGTACACCAGTTACTTCCTCTTTGATGCTCTATTCCACTTGCTTGATTAAGATATTGTTTTGATAAAGACATTTACTATCATCCTTTCTATAAAAAGGCCCAAAAAATAACACTATTTCTAGTGCCTTCTCTATGCCTTTATTCAGTTAACCAATCATTCTTTTATTCTACTATACCAAGTTCTTTTTTTACTTCTTCTACAAATTGCTGAGGAATCTGTTCTAGCTTCCAATCATGGTCAGCAATAAGGACTACACAGATTTCTGTTTGTTGTTGGGATGGACATTGCTCTACTTTCTTTCTACCTGCATCCACTAATCTTGCATTTGCTCTTACTTGTACTGG
Organism: Zhenhengia yiwuensis; assembly: GCF_014384995.1. Taxonomy (GTDB): domain Bacteria; phylum Bacillota; class Clostridia; order Lachnospirales; family Cellulosilyticaceae; genus Zhenhengia; species Zhenhengia yiwuensis. The sequence goes on from NZ_JACRSY010000037.1 coordinate 4,251, forward strand.
GTATTGTGTTGTATCAATCATGATGATACCTCCTTTAAATTTATTTATTTTATCTTATTAAGCCTGCTTAGGCTTTAATAACTGATTAAGTTTTTCATCTATAGTAACTAACATCTCCATAAGTAGCAATCCATCAGATTGTGATGTCTCGACTTTCGCATTTGTATCCATATGGAGTTCCATAGTAGTCAGTAAATCGTCACTTGTTGTGTCAACTGAGTTTTTAATACCTTCTGTCATTTTTTCATGAGGACTGACTATCGGTTCAAGCTTAAGCGTTTCTGTAAACACCCTTGTTTCTGGATTAAATTTCGCATACTGCCTTGCTTGAATATATTCCTCATAGGATACTTCTATATAATCGCCCTCTGGTTCATAGGGACTCTCTAATAACATTCCAATATTAAATGCTTCATCAAGCGTTATGAAATATTTCATGCTCATCTTATTCCTCCTTAGCTATTTACATAGAAATGTGCTGTATAGACGCGTGTTCCTGAATTTGATGACCTATCCACGACCTTAACATTGTTTTTAAAAGGATAAGTCGGTAATTCTCCGTAACTCTCACTTAACGCATTCCCTTGTATAAATTCATGGTTTGAATAATAAGAATTACTTCCAGCACCATCTAGTACCATAGCGCCATCCACTATAATTTGCATTTTAGCACTACCAAATTGTGAAATCTTACAAACACCACCTTTTGAGTTTGTATAATTAATCACCTCTAAATTGCTGTTAGGATTTCCTGTATTTGCAACTGTTTTAGTCGCTTTGACATAAGTTTTACCTGCCACATCACCGCCTCCTTCACCTAAACTTTTCCAATTACTCCAAACGCCACCTGCCTTTACTCTCATATATACTTTCTTACTTGTTGGATTCTGTGATACCGCTATCTGCCAACCACAATCTCCAATATTATTTAGTTGACAAGTCACTATATGATAAATACCAGCTTCGGGAACACCACTCGCAACTGTTGTATATGTACCTATAGGTAAACTGTCTAAATTAGACCCACTCCATACAGGTGCATTTCCACCTATACCTTGTGATTTTAGAGGAAAATCACTAGCATGTTTATCACCTACAGTATCTGCGTTGATAACAGATTCACTGTGTAATAGCGTTTTAACTTTACCACCAATATTAGCCCTAATCTCATCTTTTGATTCTAAACTCAAGGCAATAGTCGGGTTACCTACATACACTGAGTCAGATGTATGATTAATCAACTGCTTATTGCTAGTGGTAAGTGCTTTACCTTTAATAAGGCCTGTGTTTATTTCGCTATGGTCTGTGTGAGGACTCGGCGGGAATGTTGGTGGTTTTCCTGTGATACCATCCCAAGATACATCTACCGATTCAATAGACTTTTTAACTTCTTCAAGTTCTTTTGTTACTGTTTTTCCAGCACTTGTAAAAACTACGTCCGAAGATGTGTGAGGATATAACACATCCCCATTATCTGCTTGAAGTTCTCCTTTTAATTTAGCCATATGGCACCTCCTACCCTACTACTTTAAAAAATAATTTTCGAGATACAGCATCCGAAGTTGAGGTTCCCACTTTTATAGCATCACCCGGGTCGCCTTTAGGTCCCTGTGGCCCTTGTGCACCTGTTGCTCCCTTTGCACCAGCTGGTCCTTGTGGTCCTGTAGCTCCAGTATCCCCCTTTGGTCCTTGTGCTCCTGCTGGTCCCTGCGCTCCTGTTGCTCCCTTAAAGTTCCCTCTTTTAGTCCAAGTTGTAGATGCTGTTTTTTCATATACATCTCCATTAGATGTATTCATCGCCCAATCTCCTATTGCACCTAATGATGTAGCTGGTGCTCCTGTAACATTATGCATTTTACTTCCTGGGTCACCTTTCGCTCCTTGTACACCAGGTTCACCCGCTGGCCCTTTTGGCCCTGTTGCGCCTGTATCTCCCCTATCCCCTTTTGCACCTGTAGCGCCTGTTGCACCTTTAGGGCCAGTCAACTTACCCGCATTTAATTTTTGTTGAAAGGTTTCTCCATCCGCAAATGTAACAGCATCTGCTGAAGTTAAGACATCCACTTCTTCAATCACTTCACCTGTTCGTTCATTTAATAATTGTACTCTTACCTTTTTTAATACTGACATTTTATCACTCCCTTATTCTTGTACTTTAATCCCCATATTAGGACTCACTCTAACACTTTCTATTGTTCCACCACTACTTTGCCTACTTGTAACTTTAAAATACATTTTACCCTTCACTCGCTCCTGCACAGGAATATCTGTACCTTCAGGTATAACATATGGACTAGATAAATTCTTGATTTGTTGCGATAGTTCTGGATGCGCTTTAGGATCACTATTATGAGTTTCAATATCTTCTATCGTTGCATAGACTAAACTTTGATTAATCGTAGCGCTTACATTGTTAGCATTTCCTATAATTGCCTCAATGGCCACAAACTTTTCTAAAATTTCACTGCCTCCACTAGACGGAATATATTCCGCTAATGCTCCTGCATTACCATAGACATATAAAATTTCTCCTATATCAGGATCTGTTGCATAAAGTCCTACCTCTCTCCAGTAGAATCCTATATCAATATTTTCATTTGTAAAGGTTCCACCTACACTTGCAATACCTCCAGTTAAAACCTTTAAGGCTGATATGGGTATATCTAGTTTCTTATTTTTCAAGTCTGTAAGTTCTAATACTGATTGACTGCCAAGTTCACCATCACCTATTGCCAGCTTAGTAAAGTTTAACTTCGTACCAGCTTGTGCCTTTGATTGCAGTACCTTCCCTCTCGTTGTAAAAACAATACTTCCAAAAGCCATTTTATCCCTCCTGTCTAATTGTGATTTTATCGCCTGTATGCATGACGAACCCATAATAAATATTTAAATCCGCACTCATTAAAAGCAATACTTCATGAAGTCGTGTACTTTTTCGCTTTACTGCCTCTACTGCTTTATGAAATTGTTCTGCAAGGTCTCCTGTTACTTTCGTATTTGTTGTAAGCACTCTAAAATGATAAGGTTGCCCATCATACTCATACCATTCTTCTATTTGACCATCTCCAAAATAATCTGCTATAACCTGCTCTATAGCATAATTAGTTCCAAGTGTTCTAAATACCTTATTACAATTTCTAATAATGTTTCTTTTTATATCGCTAGCTGCATTAGGATCATACCAAAAGATATTCTTCTCTACTGCAATAACATCCAAAATCTCTTCTGGCAAAGTATCAAGTTGTGTACGTATTAAACTCTTTCCTGTATCGATAGCATTAAAGATATCACTTAATACATCACTCATAGCACAAGTAGTAGGATCCTGTTTCATACTTCCTGTTTGCAGGGAGTGTACGCTTACTTTACCCAGTTCCATTATTTAAGCCCTCCATATGTAATGGTTTGAGTTGTGACTTTTGCAACCTGTGTTTCTGTTAGTTCTTGATAAGTAGGTGCTACAATATCTACTTTATAAGCTCCAGCATTTAAGATAAGTTGCTTCAGATAATCTGAATTTATAGCACGTCCTATTTTGCTACCTTGCCAAGTAGTATACGTTTCTATAACTTCATTCACTTTCTCTTTAATAAGTTTCTCACTTTGAGCTTGTTCATGACTTATATAATAAGTTAAAGAAAGAGCATACTCTACTACCGAAGGTGCTGCAGTCGAAACTTTATCTGTCATAGGACGTACTTTTTTGCTATTACAGGCTTCATTTATTCTTTGCAAAATGGTTTCATTAGGAAGTTCTCCATGTTTCATTAAGGCCGTAATAACAATTTCTCCTGGATTAGGTGAGGTTACCACAACATCTTCAATATTGGCATCGGCTGATTTAGCATGATAAATATACCCTAATTCATGACCTGCTGTAGAAATTTTAGAAGCTGCCAAACGAATACGTTCTCTATAGCCACTCCATACCTCCACACCATTATCATCAAATTCAGCAGATGATCCTCCACTTGAAAGCGTGATATTAGATACTGATCCGATAAAAGGAATGGTATCTACTAACGTTTTAATCTGACCAGGTGTAAATCCATTATGTGCTTCTCCTGCAACCGTTGCGTAAGTTAAAATATCTACTTCCGTTTGGCTCGCCATAATAACTGCATCTGTTACAGTTTCAAAGAAGAGTAACCCATCTGGCGTCACCCGAGTGCCTTTAGGAATATGAACACTTTTCATCTGCGCACTGGATAAAGTAAACTTTACTATGCATTCTGCTTTTTGAGCTTCTAATCTTTTAGTGTCGTATTCTTCACCAATGGCATCAAGTACAGCGCCTCTTGCATACATTAATAAGTTTTGTTTGGCACTTTCATTGATAGCATTATAAATAGCTACAATGATTTGAACTTCTTGTTCTAAAAAGATTCGTCTTTCATCCCCCGGATAAAGAACCTCTCCTAATGCTTTTTGAAAACGTACAAGAATATCGTCATAAAGTTGTTGTGCATCTACATTAACAAAATTCATAGTTCAATCACCACCCTAAAATCTATATTACCTTCTTCATCTATTTTCACAAAATCAACACTAACAACTTCTGCACCCGGCTGATACGTCTCAATAAGTCTATAAACTTCAGCAGTGTATAAAGCACGAGCATCCTCTTTAGGTAAATATAAAATAGAAGGATCAAGCCCCTTCGTTCTATCATACGCTACCTCGTATCGCCATGTAGTCAGTAAGTTTCTAATGTTTTGTAAAATTCTTTTATCGCCTTTAGCATTCCAGTCAAGAGCATTACCTTGTAATGTCTCAATTGTATATCTCATCATTACATCCTTTCTGTGCTCGGTTTAACACTCGGTGCTTGTGAAGTACTTGTACGTGTCATATTGGCTTTCTGGCTAGGACTTAATGCATTGTAAATTGATTCTGTATTGGCTGCTTTTTTACTTTTAGAACCACTTTTTGAGGTGGTCTTCTTATTCTTTTTACTTGCCTGCGCACTTCCTGCTCTTACAAATTCCTCAAAACTTAAAGTTAAGGTTGCAGCAATCATATAGCCTGTATTATCAATATGCGTTTCACTAATTCCTACACTTTTTAGGATCCACTTTGTATTCAAAAAAGGCTTACCATTTAATAGAAAAGGATAGGCTTCTGCTTTATCTTTAATGCTCATCCAATCTTCTATTTGTGCCATAGGATAAACACCTAATGCGCGATCTAATCTCACTTTTACACTAAATGTATCAAGCCCAGCACCTTTAATATATGTACTGGGCTTTTTATCTTTACTTTCTTGTTTCTCTGTTTCGAGTGATGAATTTGAAGAAAACTCATCAAATGTAATCACTTTATTTGAACTTACTGTAAAACCTTTTGGGCCAAACATAGCAAGATACATACGCGTCCTCCTTTATACTTTCCCAATAATTGCTCCATCTGATAGGATATTGTTATAAAATGCAACAACTACCTTATCATTAACTTTCAATTGTCCAACATGTGCAGCTACATCTAAAAAATCTGTGTATAGTCCCTTTTCTTTAATAAAGACTTTTGCCTTTCCATTTTGTATAAGGCCTATTTCACCTTTAGCATTCATACCTTCACCACCTTGGTACTGTTCTTAGCACTAACAGTGTTTGATCTTTTGTAGGATTCTGTTCCACGCTATAAGCATAGTAGAGATTATCAGCCAGACCAAATCCTTGCGTTTCAATCATACATCCTGCTGCAATACCAGGATTAAATTTAATACTAAACTGCATCTTATTTTCATATTTATTACTTGCCCTTAAACTATTGCTGGTAAACCTTTCTGCCTCCCCAATACTAGAAGCTATAGCATCTACTAATAATGTAGGGCCTTTATGTTCTGGTGAATTAAAAACATATTCTCCTAATTTAGCACTACCATATACTTTTGTCGCATACGTTCTATAATCAAAATCGCCAATTACCTCTTGTCGCTGTATAACTATAGGATTCTGTTCCTCCATCCAACGTTCATCATACACAACAAGACAGTTATCTGTAATTTTCATTACATATCCCTCAAGTAAACATCTATGATGTAAAAAGAGAAAATCAGATTGCTCTACCTGACTCACAAATCTATATTTGTGATTAACGAGATTATAAGTCTTTAATTTCAACCTATGCTTATTGGCTATTTCGTGTAAAAGTTCCATAAGGGTTACATCTTCCCATGACTTCGTATATTTCTCCTTACTTACTTTCTTCCTTTATAGGTAGGCATACCATTTTTATAGTGTCTTTTAACTGTTTAATACTATGAATATACATTACACCAGAAGAAAAACCACCTTGTTCTATAACGACTTGATGATTTTTTTCTGGTCTCCATGTGCTCCATTCATTTTCAGGATTATTAACCTGTAGTTCTATAGAATCTAGGTTTTCACCCGCTCTATCTACAACTTTGGCCAAACGTATACTTACATCATCTGTAATCTCCTTACCTTCATAAATAAGCTTCATCGTTGTCACCTCTTCCAAGGTGGCAATGTTGAAGGTTTATCCTCTTCTATAATGGGAATTTTCAACTCAATACCACCCTTAAAAGTAATGACTGAGGCATATTGAGGATTGGCTTGAATAATCAAATGTGCCTTAAATTCGTCTAAATAATAATCTAATGCAATGATATCAAAAGTATCTTTATCAACTGTTGTATAGACCTCATAATTATCCAAAAGCAATCACTCCTTCCTCATACTCTAATTCTTCCAAAGCTTCTTTTACCTTTGATTTAATATCCATAGTTGTTTGCTCAACAACTTCACCTATAACTTGAATGGTTATATTAGCAGTCTTTTGAATAACGGTTTGTTCCTTCACACCAAAGTTATCAAATGTAGAACCCATCTTAAAATTGCTATTCTCTTGAGATGGATTAACCCCTAATATTTGAGCTGTTTGATTAAGCAGTTCAAACGATCTTGATGTACGTTTAAGAGGAATAGCCATTTCTGGCCCTGCCTCACCAAAGATAGAGGCCTGTGTTGCAATACCACCTCTTGCAAAGGTAGGCAACATGGGTAAATCTAAAGATTTTCCTCCTATTAAAGGCACCCATTCTGGTATGGATATTTCATTAATCTTCCCAATTAAACCATTCACTATATTACTAATGAAATTTATAGGAGCTACTATAATTTCTTTAAGCCCATTCATCATACCACTAAAAATATTGACAACGCCTTGCCATGCAAGCTGCCAATCTCCTTTGAAAACACCTGTAATAAAATCAATGACACCACCTAATGCTTGTAAAATAGAATCTACTAGAGGCATAAACTCATCAAATGCTGAAAGGATTACACCTATAACTTCTCCTACAAGAGGTCCTAATACAGTAAACATCGTGGCAGCCTTTTCTAAGAGAGGAGAAAGTCCCTCACCTATTTTAATAAGTATAGGGCCAACTGACTCACCTATTTTCATTAAGATAGGTAAAAAGAAATTTATCAATCCACCACCTAACTTAACGATACTTTCTATAAGTTTAAATAATGGTGGTGTTCCCTTACTAATAAGAGTTGCAAAACCTTCACCAAATGAACTAAGATTCGGCATAATATCTATAAACGTCTGCTTAATTGTATCTCCTAAACTTTCGATATGAGGTATTAAAGGCTGTATAAAGTCTCCTACTTTGCTAAACACTCCTAAAACCTTATCTACATCTATATTGGATACAAATTCATTAGCTTTTTTATAGAGTTTTGTTAAAAATGGTAAAGCTTTTGATGCAATCGTAGCTGATAATTGCTTAATATTATTCGTTAGCAATTTTTGTTGATTTGAAAAAGAATCGGATGTTCTTGCAAAATCACCCTGCGCATCTGCTGAAACTTCCATAAGGTAATTATACCTAAGCAAGGTCTGCTCTGCCTGACTCATATCACTAAAAGACTTTTTAATGCCTTGAGCTAATGCATAGGCTTCAAGATTTGCAACACTCATATTAATACCCAGTTCTTTTAGCGGTTCACTTTCTCCAGCTATACCACTCCGGATTTTTTGCCATGCATTATCATGATCTAAGTTATAAAACGAAGCAAAATCTCCAGCAAGTCCAGCTAAGTTAGTAGACATGATGAGCATATCTTCACTGGCTATGTTACTACTTTTTAGCATAGCTCCCATACTTCCAGACCATTGTTTAGCCTGTAACTCAGTAATACCATATGCATTTAAAGTAGTTTTAGCCCATGCATCTATTTGTGAGGCATTCTGTCCAAAAGTTGTATCCACTACGTTTTGTACTTCAACTAAATCACTAGCCAGTTGAATACTCTCTTTTCCGAGTTCCATGACCTTACTCGTAAGTATAGAAACGCCACTCGCAATTGCACCACCTAAAAAGCTAGCCTTCACGAGCTCACTAAATTTGGCTACATACCTGGTGGATTGTTTAAAACCCTCTGATAAACTTCTTGTACTCTTAGTTGTTTTCATCAAAGAAGCTTGAAGACTTGGGTCTACTTTCCCAGCCAGTGTTATAAGTGCTTTTAATTCTTTTTTACTTGCCATTTCCTTTATTCGCCTCCCTTAATTCAATAGTGGCTTCTGATAAATCCCCTATGAATTCAAAAAGCTCTTGCAAAGTTAATCTATAGCAATATTCTGCCGATGTAGAAGTTACTAAAGTAACTTTTGCAATAATCTTGCGAAGGTACTTATCATCAATTATTCCTCCGAATCGATGTAGAAAAAATCCCGAGCAAGTGCAGCTCCCTTTTGGATATCTTTTGCACTTATTCTAAGTACATCTGACATATCCATATCTGGATTTGCTTTTACAACAGCTGCTGCAAATAAATACATATGATAATCTGTATCAATTTCTTCAACAGATACCGGAATACCATCTGCCTTTATACGTTTCCCTGCGTTCAACTTATCCCTTGCAGTCATGTTTTCAAAGTCGTATGTAAGTTCCTTAACTTCAACCCCATTAATCATAATAGGTTTTCTAAGTGTTAATACTTGTGTGTTTAATACTTCTACCATTTCTCTATGCATTTTATAATCCTCTTTTCTTAATAGTTTTAATAAAAAAGCTACTCTTTAAAGAGCAGCTCTTACTTTTTCCATATAGTCAATTCCATTAATTTTAAAGATATTGTTTAACTTATCAATCAGTAGAGTTTCTTTACCATCAATAATCTGTCTATATCTTAATACCTCAAACTCAATGCTTCCATCCATTGTTGTTTGGTTTTCAATTTTACCAGGATCGTACTTCTTATTTACGCCTGTGATAAATACTTTACTACTTGCTGGAATCATTGAGCCATCGTTTTGCATGACATCTTGTACAAACCTAAGCTCAATATTTTGAATACCTGGTTTTGCAAGTTCTGCTGATCCTGCATTAATAGAACGGGAGTTAATAGAGAATGTCATACTATTAACTTGGCCTGTAATTGGCATATCAATACTCCCAAGTATGCCTGCCCCTTTAATCTCACTTGTTGGCTTTTCAATAGAAGGTAACTGGCAAGAAACTTGGTCTGCTATTTCCTTTGAATCTACTAGCAACATGTGAGCAATAATATTCCCTGCAATAATCATTATTGTTCCCCTCCCAATAATACATTTAACCCTTTACTTGTGTAACAAATCTTAGCTGTAAGACTCTTTCCAGGTGGTGTTGTAGTCGTTTCAACATCAAATACAAAATCCCCCTCTATCATATCTGAAGTGGAATTGCTTGTTTCTTCAAATCCTACTAACCCATGTAAAATTTTCCCTTGTGCCATTAAGGCATCTAACCATTCCTGCATATCATTCAAAATAGTATCTACTTTAGCACGATTCATAGGCTTATCTATAAAAATGCCATAACGACTTTGGAAAGTATTTGCAATATATTGAAGCATGCGTACGCTGCAATCAAAGATATTACGTTTGTCCATATCTTTTCCATATTCATACTCACCAGTATGTCCTCCCCAGAGTACCCATCTGCCTCCCCAATAGGTAGCTGTTCTAATACCCTTACTATTTAACTCATTAGCTTGTATTTGGTCATACTCAATAGTTGTACCATCTTCTAACACTAAGCCAATTATATCTATAGGTTTATTAGATGGGGTTTCATGTGGTACATTATCATTTTCATAGTCTACCCACTGCATAGTTACTGTAGCTAATGTAGATAAGTGGAAAACCTTACCTTCACCATTCTTAGCTTTTGGCCAGCAAGGTGCTTCATAGCTACTTGTATAGCCTGTTTCTCCTTTCGCTGTTTTAGCCTTATCAATAGTATTAGATGTACTTGATTCAATATCACTATTAACAAAGGCATACCAATGTCCATTAATTTTTTGACTTGCTGCTTTAAGAGCTGTATCTACTGCTGGTACCTTACTCCACTTTGGAGAACATAACAATGTAGGGATCATATTGTGGTTTTGATACACTAAATCTAATACACTAATCCCTGTTTTATGCCCTTCTGAGCTTGTTCCTCCAATAACTTCTGCTTGTGTAACAGTTGCAGGAGCTACTTCATTAAAAGTTACTTCCACACTTGCACCTAATCCATTTTTTAGGTCTGTTAATTGGATACGTTCTCCGTCTGGTGTATATTCAACCTTAAAATCTTCACCTAATACTTTAGAGTCAATAGCAACTGTTTTTAGAATACCTTTGTATGTAGGAATAAACCCAATACCATTTGTTAATGTCACCGTTTCTGTCTTAACTGTTGCAGAACGTGCCTTAAGCAAATGAACTTTAGGATCTAACACATTTATAAGTATGATAGGCCCAATAGGTTTTATATTATTTTTAAAGTGTGCATAGATGGCTTCACATAGTGTAAAGTCTTCCCAATGATCACTATACCCAACTTTTGTCTGGGCTTCTTTAAAACTACTAATAAGAATAGGCTTATTGACAAGCCCTTCATAGTTCATTTTTTGATGTATAGGTAGCGTTCCAAAATAGACTGGAAGCGTCCCAACATCTTTAGATGGAATAAAATCTTTTGTTGCCATAATTTCGGCAAATGCTCCATGTTTGTACATGCTTTTCACCCTTTCATTCATTTAATAGTTTTTGTACTTCTACTCTTGGATAAGCACTTCCTTGTAGTGAAAATGTCATATAACCATACCAATAAGGATAAGGCTGGTCTTGGTACATTCCCCACTTAATCTCATCACTGATTTTAAGCTTATTACCTAAGATAATCTGCTGACATAATTTTGCCTTGGTTAAATCCATAAGGTTTAATAAATCTATGTAGCCCTTAAAATTTGGAGTATATGTGCTATCTGGCTTATGTTCTCCTGGCGAATACACTGCAAATGAAATCTTAATATCAAACTCACTTTCTTTAGGCGTATCTACACCCGTATCTAAGCCTACAATTAAACAAGGTATGTTGCTGTCTAGATTCTCAGGTAAATAACCTTGTGGAGGCACCCACCCTATAAAAACATTGGGATGAACTAATTCATAATGAAGTACATCTTCATCTGATGCCTTTTGTAATTTAATATTAGGAGATACCTGTTCTTCTAAAAAAGTTTTAACGAGCTCTAATGCTCTTACTGTATGCATCTTTAGCCACCTTTCATTTTATCTTGTATCCTATCCATAGCCCTATTCATCTCATGTTCAAGACGTTGCTCAAACTTTTCAAGTGCAAAACTTTGTATCTTTTCTTCCATTCCTTCAGCAGTAATCATTTGAGGAATAGATAACGTTCTCATAGGTGCAATGGGTAATCTTTCTTTCCCTAGACGCCTAAATACGTTATATTGCGTCTTATCAGCACTCTTTGCTCCTGTAGAAGCTATAAATGCACCATGTTTTGGGGAGATAGTTTTATAACCACCTCTTTTTTTAATTTTCACCTTAAGAGGTGTTCCATACCTTATTTGTAACATTTTAGCTAACAATGGATCTGCTGGCTTATAAGGAAAATGAGCAAAACTTAATCGTTTTCCAGTAGATATAAGAGAGGCATTCAAATTATCTTTTGTAGGATAGTTTATACCTCCATTGAAAGTTTCTTTAACTTCTCTTTGCTTAATAACATATTCTTTAGGTACAATACGTCCAATCTCATTTTTAGTTTGGTCAAGGCTTCTTTTGAGTGCATGATACATAGCTGTCTGTGTTTGTTTTGGAAATGATTGAAGTTCAACAGATAGTAAATCTATCTGTCTTGTATCAATCTGTATAAGACCTTTTCCCATATTAACTACCAGAATTACGATTAAGAATGACTTCATACATTCCCATATCCTCTCTTAACGAAAAGATAGAGGTTTGCTTTCCATCAAAAACAAGAGGCATGTCTTGTTTAAGTTTGATAGGTGTCTTTTCTACTGGAATAAAAAAGAGCAATTCACCAATGTATAGACCATCATATTCTTTTTTTGAACGTTCCTTCAGTCTATCATTATCAATAATAACTTCTACTGAGATACCATTAAGAGTATGTTGCTCTGCAAATTCATTGGTATTAAAAAATACATGCCGTAAATCTTTATGAATCATTTCTTTAAAATTCATCGTGCACCTACTTTTTAGCTGTTCTACCTATACGTGTTGAAGTTTTTTTAACTTCTTTAGGTTCTGGATCTTCTTTATCTGGTTGGACTGCCTCTACTTCTTTAGGTCCATCTACTTGACAACCTTCCTTGTACAACTCTTCTTTATTCTCCTCATCATCTGACTTCTCATCTGTTTTTAATGAGGGATAAGACTCTGCCAAACCATTCGCTATAAGTTCTCGTTCATCCTTTAAGGATAAGGTTAAAAGAGCACCCTTTTCATAAAGGATGCCATCTCTATTAAGTGGATTTGTTAGTTTTACCATCTTCTATCTCTCCTAACCAATTCTACAGTATACAGTTCCAGCTCCTGAGCCTGCTTTTTTAGAAACAGCTATTCCTGCTATACAAGTCAGTTCACCTTTTGTTTTCGTAACATAGTTATTGTCATTGTCCCAATAAAGTGTGTCTCCTACATCCATTGTTTCTGCTGCAGCTGGCATTTCATAAACACCTGTCATCCTTACCCCTCCGGTTGAACCTACACGAATACTTTCTGCTGCAACGCCTACACAATTTCCAATTGGTACAATATCGTTATAAGCAATCTCCTTTTGAGCTGTAAAATTAATAATCTTCCCTTCTTGAATAAATGTTGCTTTAGCCATATTTAGGCACCTCCTATATTTATATATCAAAAGGACTTCTTAAGAAGTTCTTTTATGACAATGCTACTCCATTATTCTTAGCAAGACCTTTAAAGTCTGTAACGGTTACACCATAATCCATATAGATTCGCCATTCCATCCCTAAAAAGTCAAAGCCCATTCTACTTTCAAGTTTAGGCATATCGTCACCATTTAAATAGGTAACCTCAATAGTATCTGCTAACATTGGGTCTGCTGCTAAGAAATAATTCAATAAATTACTTCCATCTGCTTCAAGTTCTGCATCTACAACGAGTTCAAGGGCATTTCTCCAAATATTATTTACACCTGCATTTTGTTGGCCTGGTAATGCCATAGATGTTAAGAGTTGTAGTGCTTCATTTTCCAACTCTGGTGGTACAATAAGGAATTTTGGTGAAATATTTAAAGCCTGCTTACCTGCAATACCTTTTTGACGTTTCATTAGAGTTTTCATCTCTGCTAATGTCTTATTAGATAATGCCCCTGCTGTTCCTAAGTTACCATGATCAGTATGGAATAAAGGCTTGTTATCAAAAATAGTTGGATTGCTCATAAGTTGTTGATAAACAAGCTTATTAATCCCACGTCTAGCTGATTGAACGTAAAGCATCGGAATCTTAGTGAGGATGCCTAAATCATCATTAATCATAGCTTGACGTGTAAATCCGAACTTTTTACCAAATGTTGCAATGGATTTTTTAACACCTTGGTCTTTCAGTTCATCAAATGTAAACTCACCTGTCTCACTCATTCTTGTAAGATCTCCAGCTTCAGAAATTTGATAGTGTGTTGCACCTTTAAAGTCTGGATTGCTTCCAATGCTTGTCCAACGTTCGAAGGTTGTTTGAGCAATCTGATTACCTCTTGCCATAGATTTATTCACTGTATCAGAAAGGATACTTGCAAATTGACTTTCTGGACTTAAGGCTCTTCGTAAAAGTTCATCATCATCTAAACGGTATGCATGTGTTACGCCTGAACGCTGTAAACATTCAACAGCAATATCTCTTAATTTCATGCCACGCATTTCCCTGGCACCTTCTGCTGGATTTTCTACATTTCCAAATGCACGCATCTGTAATGCATCTGATGCTGCAGCACGCATTTTATCTGCCTCATCTTTATGTACATGTAAATGACCTTCTGAACGTCCTGATGAAATAGGTTCATTCATATTCATAAATCTTTTTAGCACCTCAGCATTTACTTGTTCTACGCTTAACCCTCTCTTGATAAAATCTTGCATATCAAGTTCTAATCCTCTTTGACTAGCTGTACCGCAAATTTCTGCAATGGCTGCATAACGTTCACGCTCTGCTTGTAATGCTCTTTGAATACCATCATTACTACCTTGTGCTCTTTCTTCTTCTTCGATTTCTCTTTTCAAGGTATCAATTTCTCTTTGTAATGAATCAAATTCTGCTTGTTCTGTGTCTGCCAATGCTCTATTTCCATTCCTAGCTCCATCTAATAATGCCTGCTGTCTTTGTGTTTTTTGTTTAAGTAACTCTTTCTTATCCATTTTTCTTCCTCCTATAGGTAATTTTTATTTATTTGAACTTGCCTTTCTAAATTTGAAAGAACAATATTCTCAACTTGTTTTTGTTGCATCGTTTCATCTAATTCTCTACCCACACCAACACTAGGGTCTGCTGGAATAGATACAATAGATACTTCATAAGGTTGCCACTTTGTTGCAACTTCACATGGCCCAATAAAGCGCCCATTACTAGATGTAGCACCTGCTCTTACTTCCTCCCAACAAGAGACTGTATAACCTACTGATACACCTTTTAATGTTCCACTCCTTACTTTTTTGTAAATCTTTTCACTCTCTTCATCATCATCAAAGACAATATCACAATAGGTTCTTTTTTCTGTTGCATTACATATAGCATTTTCAATACGTCCAATAACCTTATCTCGATCATGATTAAAGAGTGATACACTCATTTCATTTAAACGCATAAAATCTACACATTCTTCATCATGGCAAAGAATTTCTTGGCCATACCATCTATTAACAGGTGTCTCACTTGAAAACGAAACAGATATCCTGCGTTCTTCTTCATTGACTTGTCTAATGGCTAGTGGAATACTTCTTTGCTGTGTTTCCCCACTATTCGGTCTTTTCTTCTCCATTTACTTCTTCACCTTCCTTCTCTTCTGGAAATAATCCTTTTTCAAAAGCTTTTTCTTTAGCACGTTGTTTCATGACTTCCTTCCAATCAAGCCCTCTTGAACCACAAATGTTGGACAAAGTATCCATCCCAGATTCTAGAGCAAATTGGTTGGCTCTTACTTCTTTTAATGGATCTATCCAACTCCATCCTGGTGTAACCCAGTCATGCTTAAGATATTTTTTTGTATTGCTCCAAAAGTCTTTAATAGGTAACTTCCCACTTAAGACTGCTGAGATGATAAATTCTCTATAGACTTCTCTACAGAAATGGTCTATCAAATACTTTTGTTCCATTTGATACGTTCTTTGGTCTTCTAACAATCCTTGTCTTGCACTTGAATAGTTAACCTGCGACATATCTCTAGATGATGCTTCATAACTTAAGCCCTGTCCTGCTCCTGCAATACGTTGTTGAGTCATAATAAATTCTTTCGCATTGGATGATTGACCACTCGGGTTAACCGTTGTTATATCATCACCTGGTTGCAATTCATGAATCATACCTGGACTAATAGACCTAACAGGATAACCACTTTTTTTATCTATCATTCCACCTCTACCAACTGTACCTGTTGGTGTATTCTTTTTAATGAATACAGATAAGCAAGCTAAAATACGTTCTTTAACAGATATAGCTTCTACAAACTCATTGACCTCTTTGACTATTGGCATCGTTCTGGCCAGCTCTGTTACTTCACGAATTTGAGTAGGTCGCTTCTTACTATATAAGTAGATTACCCTATTGGCTTCAATGCGCTCTGTACCACCTGTCCAGTAGCCATCTGGTGAGTATTGTTTAAAATAATAGGCAACAGGTCTGTTGTATTGATTGACTTCAATCCCTCCAATAATCCTATTTCCTTCTGAAGTTTTACTTAAAGAGTAAGATGTGTCTAATTCATCTACCTCTTTTGCTTGCAAACAAAAAGGAATTATTCCATCATCTGTATAACATTTGATGAATATAATTCCTCCGTCTACTTTTTTCCTTCTTACAGCCATAGCTTGAAACTCATCAAAGCATTGTGTCCCTGCCACATCACAATTTTTTGCATGGCACCACTCTTCCCACAACTCTTCAATTTCAGCATTGAGTTTTTCATCTTCATTGCCATCTGCATCTGTAATCTTTGCTTGTGCCATAATACCTTTACCAATAACATTTCTTTCAAATGGATTGATAAGACCTTCTAAAATATCAGAATTTCTTTCTAGGTCTCTTGCTCTTGCTCGTAATACATCCCGATGCGCTTGATTTGCCTGCTCTGCTGTTCCATTAACGGTTGTCCAGTTTGCATTTAGCCTACTTTTAGTGCCAGCATCATAAGACCTTAAGGAATCTCTCCATGCCATACGATTATAGGCCCATCTAGGCGATACTGCTGCTATGCCTCTATCAAGCCAGTTCATTTTCTCACCTCATTTCAAGTACATCTCTTATCTTCTATCAAAACAAGCTACAGTCACACCACCATAATTCTCTTGTTCGCGTAATTCTTGCTCCAATCTTCTTCTTTCGTGATAAAGGACACTCAGCTCAGCTTTCTTAATTCTTCTACTTCCTATCTGATATTCCTGAGCACCTTGCTCAATTGCACTAATGGCCATATTGATTTGATTAAGTCTGTCCATCTAAATCCACTCCTTATTATTGTTTATCCAACTATCTTGATTTGTCTGTTCCATCTCCTGTTCATTCCCTTGTGGCATCATATACCTTACATGTAATAAATCTGCCGCTGCTGCTGCATAGACTTCACAATCTAAATAGTGATTGTCTGCATGGCTTGTTTTGGTTTTCCAAACTTCTACGTCTCGTCCACCTCTTCTTTCAATAACTTTCTCTTCACTGGTAACTTGCCTTGCATAGTCCATATCAACACCATCATAGACCATCCATGAGCCTAATCCATTTTCCTTACGCATCCTTGCATAGATCATATTTTTATATTGGCTACCATCTACAATGCATAACCTCATACCATAAGCGCAACTATCTATCTTATCAATATTCGCAAGTTTATATTTAGCTACAATCGTATTTGATGAACCTTTACATGCCATGGCCCAATCTTGGTTATCTACACAAAACTGATAAACATTTTCTGTATCATTACCCGAGTCAATTAAAGTTAAATTCACTAAATGTGACTGCCCATTAGGGCTACTAAAACTTTGATTCATAATAAAGTCTATTTCTTCCCATGTTTCTACCTTGCCATGTAGTACATTCCAAGATGTCATATATGGCCCCCATGCTCTTATGGTGAAATAGAAACAATCTTTTTGAACGTCTACCCCTCCAGTAAGTATAAGAGCTTCATCGGGCACAATACCTTCTGTATATTCTGATTGACGCTCAAATACAATATCACTATCCATCTTAGTTTTTGTATCTTCCCAAGGCTCTCCAAGCCAAGAGTTAATAAAGTTCATAAGTTTTTCAGGATAGTTATGAGAAGATACGAACTCATACGCCACATCTCCAAATCTAACCCAAGGAGAATAAATGGCATTAAGATGAAAGGCTACTGAACGTTTGCCACTCCCATTGGTACATCTCCATTCACCATTTCTAATCATCTGTGGCTTATGATTGTCTTGAATCGTTCCTTTACAAGATTCACATTCATAATAAGCTGTTTCTCTCGCTTCTTTAGGAGACTTTGTATCTTCTTTCCATTTAACTTGCTTAAAGACAAGCTTTTGATAAACCCCACAATGAGGGCACGGTACAAAGTATTGATACTGACTATCTGCATTAAGCCATTCTTGCCATATAGGGCCTCTTTTTAATGTAGGTGTTGAGGTTAAAAAGATTTTCTTTGTATTTGGGAATGTTCTTGTACGTTCTTTAGCAAGAGAGATAGGGTCAGCTTCTTTCCCTGCATTTGTAGGGTATTTGTCTACCTCATCAAAAAAGATAAATCTTACAGGCCTACTTGCTAAATCTGATGCTGAGTTAGAACCAACTAATACAATATACATCCCATTAAAATTAAGCTCTAATAATTTACTTTCATTTTCCCTATACTTCTCTGCTAAGACAGGAGACAGAGCAACCATAGGCTGAACTCTTTTCTTACTTGTAAACTCTGCAAGCTTCTCTGTAGGATAAACAATCATAGTCGGACTAGGATCTTGTGCAATCACATAACCTATCATGTTGTTAAGACATTCTGTTCCACCTACCTGTGTAGGTTTTACAAAGACAATCTTCTCAACTTCAACATCTGTAAAAGCATTCATAATACCTTTTAAATACTCTGTTCGACTGGTATTCCATTTACCTGGTTCAGCACTTGTTTGAGCATCTAGTATGCGATACTTATCTGCCCATTCTGAAACGGTTAATTTTTCGGGTGGTTTTAAAACTTTTAATGCTTGAAGAATCCAATCAGGTATACTAACCTTCTTACGTTTCTTTACATATGCCATTTTCAGCAAACTGCTCCAATGCATCATTTATTGTTTCTCTAATCTTATTTTCCACCCTTCTTGCTTCTACCTCATCGACATAAGGTGCTATATCTACACCTATTTTTGAAACCAAACCAAGTGCTGACCTTTTAAAGATAATAAAATACCTTTCAAGTTCTGCTATAGCATCACTCTTAAGAAGATAATCTCCTCTTGCAATCGCATTTTTCAAATCAGCATTTTCAGTCTGCGCCTTTTTAAGTTGTGTTTCATAGAATACTTTTTGATAGGTAATCGGCATCGTTTCTATATCAACGTCTTCTGGCATTTGTCTATTGGCTTCATCCCGCCATTTCAAAACATCTGGCAAATACCAATAACCATGAGATATTTTAGGACATCCCTTCTTCTCCCACTGATTGACTGTCTTTTTAGTTACCCCAAAGGCATCTGCTAAAAAGCCAGTCGATAAACATGTTTTACCTTCTATAATTTTAACTCCAACTTCTTTCGCCATATCCTTCCTCCTAGGGTTAATTTAAAACTAAATATTTCCCAAGCTGTAGCCTTAGAGCCACAATGCTTTCAAGGACTTCATTTTCCATTTATAAAATCCTCATATTAACCTACTTTCAAAATTTTTATAATGACAGAAGCCTCGGGCCTCGCTAGACCCGCATAGCCCCCTCCTTGACGTAAGTACCTTTTAATTTTTGTCGTGCTTACGTGTTGGACACTTCCTTTATCTAGTTGCGAACTCCTTGATATTACTAGCTTTATCTATGTTTTATTAATTTGTGTGATATTTTACTTATCTTATTATTCTGTTAAACTTCTTCTGTTTTTCTACTTTAATGGAAGAAACTCTTACTTTTTCTTTAATGTTTTACCTTACTCTCAATATGTAAAAGATACAGACTAAAAGGGTCATCTCTTCTTTTGAAAAGATAATCCCTTCATTAATTGATCTTTGCTATCTTGATTCACACCTATATATCTTTTGGTAATAGATATATCTGAATGATTTAAGATATCCATAATAGATGCTGCATCTTTGGTATTTTGATAAAGCCAATACCCAAATGTCTTGCGTAACGTATGACATCCTATTTTGTCTTTATATCCAAAATAACTTGCAGCATTGTTTAGAATCTGCCATACTCTTTGACGTGTAATGGGCTCATTCTTGCCTTTGCTCTTTCTAAATAAATATTCATAATCTCTCTTCCCTTTTGTGTAATGATGTAATATCTTCTTAAGTTCATCGTTAATAGGAAATCTTTTTTCCTTGCCTGTCTTTTCTTCTCTGAGGTAAATATAATCTGCATGTTTTACATCTCTTACCTTCAAAGGCAATATGTCTGATATACGTAGCCCCGAATAAATACCAAACATAAAAAGTACATAATCTCTTTCATTTTGTTCTCTCAAGTAATCTGCAATATCTAAAATAAGATTAAAGTCTCTAATAGGTTCTACAGTATTCAAACATATCACCTCCTTTATTTAATAGTTTGTAATCATTAACTCACCATATTCTTTTCTAGCCTTTTGTTCTTTTGCTATTGAATAGGATACTTGCACCTCTTCTATGTTAAAATCCTTATACCATTCTCTTACTTTAGGATGGTCATTGATTGTAACCATAAACTTTCCTTTTATCTGAGATAGTGTATCTCTTAATAAAAGATGTTCTTGCTCTCCAAACTCATTCCCATAACCTGCAGTTTCAAAATAAGGTGGATCACAAAAGAAAAAGCTATGAGGTCTATCATATCTTTTAATAATATCCTCAAAGCTTTTATTCTCAACATATGTATTTCTAAGTCTTTCTTTAATGTCACTAAGTACACCTTGATAGAATATCTGTGGTGCTGGCCCTTTATTTGTTCCATAACCATATGTACTGCCTTTCCCTGCAAAGCTCTGTGAAATAAGGTATAAAAAACGCACCGCTCTTTGAATTTCTGTAAGATACTCCACAGTGCAATGCTTATACTCTTCAAACATATCTCGTCCTGAAAACTCATACTCTAATACACGTTCTATTTCAGGTGCATGGTATTTAATCATACGAAACATATTGATAAGCTCTTTATCGATGTCATTAATCACTTCAACTTTGCTTGGTTCTTTACCAAAGTATACCCATCCAGCTCCAAAGAATGGTTCTACATAACAAATATGCTCTGGTATTCTTTCTAAAATAGTTTTTCTTAATTTTGATTTTCCACCCATACGTGGAATTGGTGGTTTCATCATTTGTTCTATTCTCCTTTACAAAACAGTTTTATTGGGTTCTGACACACCGTTTTGAACAAGGACTTTTTGAAATAAAAACACACCTAGATCACTACATCACTAGGTGCGTTTAAAACGGATATTTGATAGGTGGCCCTATCTTTTTAATATTCGGGGGATTAGGACGAACTCAATATCTAGGATGATTTCTTTCGTTCACCCATTAACATCTTAACATGTAAAACAGGTCAGTAGCAGGTCAACATCAGGTCAAAACAGGTCATAATCAGGTCAAAGTAGGTCACAAACAGGTCACCCCAAAAATATAGCAGGATTTCTCCTGCTCTGTTGATGTCTTTACACTTGCTTATTACTTTTATTTTTTAACTTCTTCTCATACTCCTCTATCAATTCATTGATTCCTATATTTAAAATACATCTCAATTTGTTGTTTCTTCCAAAATACCTGCTTATAATGTATATTATTAAAAATATACATATAATCGGTAATAAAACTATCATTAATACTACTAGTATACAAACTATAAACAATATTATTCCATCAAGAGATAAACTAGGATATATTAAACCTTTTATCATCTCGACATTAAGATCTTCCAGTATCTTAAAACTATCAATTATAGGGCTAATTAATAGACTCAAAACCAGCAATAATATTGCAACCAAATTAGTAGGACTAAATAACTCTGTTTCCATATCTAATGCTTTTAATCTTTTTAACCCTGTTAAATTAGTCACGTTTTTTCTCAGTTCTCTTTTTACAAATTCTATTTGCTTTTCCTCAGTAAATGTCTTATCTTTTTTTCTTCTTTTCTTTTCTTGCCTTAATGCATCTTCTACTTGGTGTGATATATCTATATAATTCATACTAATCTCCCTTTATATTTTTCAATAATTTTTTTATTAAAAGTAGTTTTGTTAATTGTTATTCTCAAATAAAAATACAAGGTAAGGCCTTATCCTAATCAAAATGATATTTTTATTGAAATAACTATTTGCATGTCGAAAATGCTAAAAATACTTATTCTAAATCGAGCTTGTATGTATAATTGTCGTATGTAATATTAGTTCCTTGTTTATTGAAAGAACCTTCCTTTTCTATAGTAAACCCTAACTTTTTTATTACTGCATTAGATGCAATGTTTTCTTGTGCAATGTCTGCTGTAAACTTGCGGCCCCCTTTGGCATAGCCAAAATCAATTAATGCTTGAATAAGTTCTGTTCCATATCCCTGTCTCCAGTATTTCTTATGGATACAGTACCCCAAGTCCCAATGCATCTTATCTTCCATAGGTACAATACTACCTGTTCCTACAAACTCATTAGTATCCTTTAAAAATGCTACAAAAGGATACCATGTTTCATCTTCCTCAATCCCTTTAGCAAAATTCATATACTTTTCATCTGCCTTATCTCTCGGTGGATCTCCTAAATATTTTCCTATTTCATCGTCTAGCCACATATCAAGACATAATGGAGCATGCTCCTCCCTTGTACTCTTAAGAATCAATCGCTCAGTTATCAAATCATTTGTTAGCATTACTATCCCCTCACTTTTTGTTCGCTAAATAAATTATCTATTTTTTCTTATTCTAAATTTATCACTTTTTTCTAATTAAGTCACTATTTAGTTCAAAAAAATAGAGCCAGAACTTATGCTCTAACTCTAAATAACTTCTATTCTCCTACTACTTGTCCGAGATAAATATCCCTAAATAAAGGTAAGTCTATGTAACTCTTTTGGCCTGCTAACTTATCTGCTAACGCTTTAATCCCCTCTTTTGCATATCTTTTGCATGTTGATTCACTTAGTCCAACTTTTCTTTCTGTATACGCCCATGTATACCCTTCTATAAACTTCAAAACTAATACATCTTTCCATTCAGGCTTAATCTCCTCTAATCCCATATCAATACGATTCACATAATAACTTAGTGCCTCTATCTTTTCCTCAAGATCTAATTCAAGCTGAGCATTTTTAATAGCTATTTCCTCTACTTTTGAAGTTACCTTATTGTTTTTTGCTGGAACCACATCATATCTAATACCGGTTACACCTGTTTCTCCCTCAACCCTGTTTTTACGATTTTCTTTTAATTTCTTTAATAGTTTTATATTAGCCTCTAACATATCCTTATTTGCTTTATATTCCTCTAAGCATTTCTTTGTCTCTTGTAAATAATCTTTCATCCTAACCCCTCCTAAATATCAAACTTTCATTTGCTTGAATAAGCACCAAAACACTTATGCCAAATTGCTAGAATTTAACATAAGTGCTTAGGTCTTTATTCAATTATTTCATTTATTCTTTATAATGTCTGATAACTAGCTTTTCAATTGCATTGATTTTTGAATATCTGATATTTTGGCATCTACTCCATACAACTGGATTAATATTTTAAAGATGTTTCCTATTTGTTTATTACTTCCCTTGAACCTCATTTGTTAGCTCCTTCCTAAAGCTTTTTCACTTCCAACTCAAAAGTAATTTTTATTTAGTACAAATTGAATCTACTTTCATCTAGTTCTCTAAAATAATGCATATATACTTTTTCTATTCCTTTCTTCCACTTCTCAAAGCCCTCATTACTAGGTATAACTTTTGTTTTTTCAATTACCTTCTCATAGGATTTATATATTGCATTGTTTTCATTAACTGCCAATACATATATAGCTGGACCAGTTTTTAAATCAACTTCCCACAATCCCATTTTGCACCTCCAAAATCAATTTTTATTAAGCCAATATTCCTTACTTCCCCATGTGGTTCCCTTTATTTCTTTTCCACATTTATCACATATAACTGGTATAAACGATACAAATTCTTCAAAATAATCGTTGTAACGCTTAATTCTTAAAGCTTCAACGATATTCCCACACTTACATTCTGCTTTTGCCTCTAACTCCATCTATCTCACCTCAACGAAAACATTTTTTATTGAATCATGTGTTTAATTATTTTATAATTACTAGTAGATAGGCTTCACTCCTAAATGATTAGCCTATCTAATTAAATACTCCTTGGCGATTATAAAATAAAATCAAGTTCCCGCATTGTATCATTATACATATCTGCCAAGGTGTATTTTTTTTGCCCAAAAACTAATTTTATTTGACAATCATTATCCAATTTATTATTCTAGAATTGAAAATTTTAATTCATTTGGAGGTTTATTTTATGTCTAATATTAATCTTTCTGACGAAGAGCTTTATCAGTTAGCTACTAAACGTCTTGCTTTAAAGAAAGCTTTTTTTATTCATTTAGTAGTTTATATTGCTGTTATGATATTGTTAATAGTAATAAACCTATCCTTTAGCTCTACTCTTTGGTTTATTTACCCTCTTTTAGGATGGGGGATTGGGGTTGCTATTCATGCTATTACTACATACAACAGTATCTCCTCTTCTTCACAATGTAAAATTCAAAAAGAAATGGAAAAAATCAAAAACGAGTTATCATTTTTCATATAGGCTGTAGACTTAACCTCTACAGCTTTATTTTATTTCATATATAAATCTAACTTTTTTACGTACACTATTAATGGATCTGATATATATACATTCTGACATACCTATCAATTTATTTGTCTAGGGTGATTTAAGTACTTAAGGTCACACTAGACATAACAAAAAACTATTTTATTGCTTCAAATTCAACTTTTTTAAATATATAATCTGCACAAGTTTCACACGTATCTGTTTCACATCCCTCTGCATAAATACAATGTTTGCAATCATGGTCTGCTCTTTCTAGTAATCTCTTTATGTAATCAATTTCTTTCTTTGTTCCTTTTATCTTCACTTTTTCACCTCCTAAAAAATTATTTTATGGTGTAAACATTTCACTTACCCAATCACACTTTCTACATTTATAGATCCAACATTGAGCATCTAATTTGGCCAGTTTATACCGTAGTGCTAATTCACGAATAGTTGGATTATATAAACGCTCACCTGTCGATAAGTGATACAATATCTCTTTCCCTGTGTTTAAATCCTCTTCTACAAATAACGGATATTGCATATGCACAGATACTTTTTTACTCCCACATTTGGGACAACAATTACCTTTTCCGTTTTTATCTATAGGTGTTTTGACCATCTTATCACTCCCACTTATTCAAAGAATTATTTTATTAATTCAAACATTCTTCTTGATAAACTGTTTCAAGTTCCTTGTTAATACATTCATCACATACATACAATGGTTTATTATCATTGTTTCCAATGAAACCACATGCCTTTTCTTGACCACAAACTTCACATTTGCATACTTTTTCTTTTTCCATTCTTTACTCCTCCAAAAAATTATTTTATTGATTGAATTTATTTGTTATACTCAACTTTATAGTTATACATTTTAATGACTTTAAAATAATAATTATACTTATTTAACAAATTATGTTTAGGAGATGATATTATGAACAATAAAAGGAAATTGACCAAAAGCCTCTATCTTTTATCAGGACTATTATTTTTTGTAGCTTCACTAATAACTAAAAACTTTGTATTTATACCTATTGGATGTTATTTTCTTATCATCGGAATAAAATATTAAAGAGGAAAACCTGATACTAATCAAAAAGATAAAAAATAATAGCTCGTTGAACAAATATTTATTCATAAACCAAAAACTCACTGTTTAAATAGGTGAGTTTTTTCATTTTACACTCCTCTCAGCAAACTTAGATTCTACTTGCTAATCAGCGTTGCTATATTCTTAAGCCTTACTTCCACCGTTCCATTCGGATTAGTAATGATTTCTACAGCATCGGGATCATTAAGTATTTGAACAGGTAATTTAATTTCAATACCAGTATTTGTTTTCAACTTGTGAGTGGTATATTTTTTACCTACTTTATAAGCTTGTTGTAATTCAATAGCCTCTTCTGTTATACCTTGTTCTTCAAGTATATCCATACAAGCGTTTATGATTTCTTCCCTATCGCCAAATGTATCATGCAATACATCCTCTATCATGATGCTACTTGTACTCTCAATGCTTTTAGCTAGATTACTTTTAGCAAAAGAAAGTGCCTCTATTTTATTCTCAAAGTTTTCCTCAATGGCTTCTGTAATAACTTTTTCTACAACATTGATTTTCTGTTTTGTAGAAAGAGGCGCCGTACAACCTAATAATGTGTGCACATATTTCTCTTTATGAGTATCTAGCAAAAGGATATTCATTTTCTCTATATTGATAATAGCTGCCTCTTGAATTTTGCTAGTGCTCTCAGGAAATATACTCTTATGCTTTATGATTTGATTACTCTCTACACTGTGATCCATTGCATGAGTGTATGCTTCTTTATAGTTCAGTTTAATAAATGCCACATATGGTACTGCATCACGTTCAAATTGAGTAACAATCAAGTCGCCACTTGGAATGTTTTCAAATGTTTGTAGGTATGCAAAAAATTGGTGAGCCATATCACATGAGAAACTATAAAAATCTTTAATACCACTTTTAATAACCTCTAGCCATGGTGAGCTGTCTTCAAACACTGCTTTAGCCATGCTATGATTTTCAAATAGACCTACTACATAACTTGTAATATAAGCCTCTGTATCATCTGTTAAGTTTAAGCACTCTTTAGATAACAGTGGCATATCTAATGACGCATCTAATGTGTGCATAATTACTTTTTTAAACATAATACTCATTTTTATCCTCCGTTCTGGTACCGACATTAATGCCGGTACCACCAAAAATTATTTTTATCTAATCTCTATTGCTCCATTAACATACTTTTTTACTACCCTATGTTCTTGATCTATTGTTAATATATCTGCAATAAGTTTGTGCATTGCTTCTGCTATTAAGTATTA
>NZ_JACRSY010000038.1 GCF_014384995.1 Zhenhengia yiwuensis
CTTGACATGCTTATTTTCTACAGGCTATAGTGTAGCCATGGCAGAAATGGTTAAGTATGCCATTTCTGCCCTCATTCAATTATCATAGAAAGTATTTACAGAGATTTTTTCACAGACCCTTTTGTACAATGGTTACTTTATTTTTATCTGCTAAGCTGAAGACACCTTTTGGTGTTACGACTATTATTGTAACACTTATAATTGCACCTATGTTTATATCTATTCCCCAAAGTAATGTTATGTTATATAATCTCTTTAATTTAATGCCTTCTAATATGATGGAAGTATGGCGTGTCACATCGCCTATATTATATGAGATTTTTAACATTTCAGTGCAGCCATATATTCTAATGCCAGTATTTGCAGTCATAGCTACTAGTGCTCTTATACCTTTTACTTATTATGGATTTAAAAAACATCAAATAGGATAGTAAAATTTTAGGGACAGTTAACCACACTGCCCCTCTTTTTTATACCTAAGCTTCTGCCATATTTTTGTAGCATTTACAGTCTTAATTTTAATAACCTTTTTACGCTTATTTTCCATAAAAAAATACACCATCCTCATCTAAAAAAATTAGAATCACACAGTGTAAATTTCACTTCAAACCATTGCAAATATTATATCTCTCTAAATAAACCAATAACTTTGCCAATGACTTTAACATCTAAACAAAAGATAGGGTCCATGGTATCATTTTCAGGCTGGAGTCTTACCCTGTTCTTCTCTCTAAAGAAGCGTTTAACAGTCACCTCATCACCTAGTAAAGCAACAACAATATCTCCATTATCTGCATGCTCTTGCTGACGTACAATAATGTAATCTTTGTTTAGAATCCCTGCCTTAATCATACTTTCCCCCTTCACACGTAGCATATAAACATCGCCACCTCTTGCAAGATGATTAGGAAGAGGGTAGTATTCTTCAATATGTTCAGTTGCTAAAATAGGTGCACCGGCTGTAACAGTCCCAATAACAGGAACAGGTGTTACATGATCAGTAAGCCAATTTTTAGTTTCATCAATAACCTCAATAGCACGTGGTTTAGTTGGATCACGTTTAATATAGCCTTTATCTTCAAGTTTACTGAGATGACTATGCACAGTAGAAGTGGATTTAAGTCCTACTGCAAGGCAAATTTCACGTACAGAAGGTGGATACCCCCTATCTGTACTTACTTCTTTAATAAAACTTAGTATTTCTTGTTGTTTCGTACTTAACTCACTCATCCTTATTCCCTCAGTTCACATCAGTTTTATCTATTATAGCATATCTCATATAGCATATCAAACGTTTGTTCGCTATTAAAGTTCTAAAAAATTTATCATGACAATAAGATAATGTAAGCTTTGTTTAGAAGTCATTTAAGATTTTAAGAAGCTGATCGATGAGTTCTTCTTCTGATATTCTATGCTCCTGTGTAATCCACCATCTAATAGTCTGCATTAAGGCACCAGTAAAAAAATGTGCTAGAATTTCTGGATGGGCAATAAGTAACGCACCATTTCGTTCATCTTCTTTGAATTTTAGTTTTAGATCTAATGAAATTTGCTCCGATAAGATATCTAATAATGAAGATGTCATATTACTTTGCAAAATTGATTGAATAAGTTTTTCATTCTCTGAGATAAATGAAATGGTTCTACGAAGAAGATTGAGGTAAAATGCTTTAGATCTTTCATCACCAAATGTAATAGTATTTTCTTTATAAAATTGTTGTTGTGTCTCTCTAATAACAAAGATAAAAAACTCATATTTATCGGCAAAATGCTTATAAAAAGTTGCTCGCCTAACCATGGCTAGATTACAGAGTTCATTAACTGTAATATCTTCAAAGCGTTTTTTTTCAAGTAATTGTAAAAAAGTAGTTGTTAAAGCTTTATACGTTTTTAATATTCTTAAATCTATTTTCTTTTCCATGTGTAACTCCTTTAGGAGACACTTCATGATTAAATGTCAATTAAGTGTCTAAACTCATCTATTTGAGCCTTTTTATTTTAATGAAAATTAGTATAATAAGAAAATATACATGTGTCAATTATTTTTCACATGTATCAGTATTATAATATCAAGGAAGGAGTTTTTAGATGAGTGAAACAAAACCAACTGTAATGGAGCAGATTGCAGCGTTTATTGTTGACAAACGTAATCTGCTCTTTCTCATGTATATTTTAGCCATTGTATTTTGCTTCTTTTCTATGAGATGGGTTGATGTTGAAAATGATATTACAGCTTACTTATCTGAGGATACAGAAACCCGTCAAGGCTTAACAGTAATGGATAAGGAATTTGTTACATTTGGAACAGCGAATATTATGATCTCCAATATATCCTATGAACATGCACAAGTAATCGCAGATGAATTAAAAGAAATTCAGGGTGTAACTAAGGTTGAATTTGATCATACAATAGACCATTACAAAGATGCCTCTGCGTTATTATCTCTTACCTTTGAGGGGGAGGAAGATGATCCTATCAGTATGACTGCTATGAATGAGGTAAGAGATAGGGTGTCATCTTATGATACTTCTATCTCTACATCTATAGGCGTAAATTTGGCAGATCAACTTGCCCGTGAAATGCAAATCATCATTGTAATCGCTGCTTTTATTATTATCGTAGTTTTACTTTTTACATCTAAAACCTATGGAGAGATTCCGGTTCTTATTATTACTTTTATTGTAGCTGCAGTCCTGAATATGGGGACTAACTTCCTTTTAGGAAAGATATCCTTTATTTCAAATTCTGTAGCCGTAGTCCTTCAGCTAGCTTTAGCCATTGACTATGCTATTATATTATGTCATAGGTTTAGTGAGGAACATGAACAGCTTCCTACTAGGGAAGCCTGTATCATTGCATTAAGTAAAGCAATCCCAGAGATTTCTTCAAGTAGTTTGACTACTATATCAGGGCTTGGTGCTCTTATATTTATGCATTTTAAAATAGGTGAAGATTTAGCTTTTGTATTAATTAAATCAATTCTCCTAAGCTTACTATCAGTATTTACCTTGATGCCTGGCTTACTCATGCTTTTTAGTAAAATCATCGATAAGACATCACACAAAAACTTTGTGCCTTCCATTAATATAGTAGGGAAATTCGTGGTAAAAACTAGGTATATTATTCCGCCTATTTTTCTGGTTATATTGGTTTTAGCCTTTATTTTTGCTAACAAATGCCCCTATGTTTATGGAACAACAGATCTTCGTGCGGCCCGCAGAAATGATACGCAAATTGCAGCGGATAGAATTAAAGAATCCTTTGGAACAGATAACCTGGTTGCACTCATTGTGCCTTCAGGAGACTATGAAGCTGAAGGTAAATTACTCAATAAGCTAGAGAGTTATGCACAAGTAAAGTCTACTTTAGGGCTTGCAAATACTGAAGCCATAGATGGGTATATGCTTACAGCCTCTTTGACACCAAGACAATTTGCTGAACTCATTGATTTAGACTATGAGGCAGCAAAACTTCTTTATTCAGCTTATGCTGTACATGATGAAGCATTTGGCAAAGTAGTAAACGGTTTAAGTGAATATGGTGTCCCTTTAATTGATATGTTCATGTTTCTATATGACCAAGTGGATAAAGGCTATATCACTTTAGAAGATGAGCTGATGGATACTTTAGAAGATCTTAATAATCAGCTTACAGATGCAAAACTTCAGTTAATGAGCGAGCAATATAGCCGTATGCTTATTTATCTGAATTTGCCTGAGGAAAGTGATGAGACCTTCGCCTTCTTAGAGACTATTCATGATGAGGCAGCTCAGTATTATGAAGAGGCAGTGTATATAGTAGGTAATTCAACGAGTAACTACGATTTATCCTCAACTTTTGGTATGGATAATATCATTATTAGTATATTATCGGCCTTATTTGTTATCGGTATTTTAATGTTTACATTTAAATCAGCTGGATTACCTGTGTTGCTTATTCTTGTTATTCAGGCAAGTATATGGATGAATTTTTCATTTCCTTATCTTCAAAATACAAGCTTATTCTTTTTAGGGTATTTAGTTGTATCCTCCATCCAGATGGGGGCTAATATTGACTATGCTATTGTCATTACAAGTAGATATATGGTACTAAAAAAGTCTATGCCTATAAAAGAAGCTATTATTGAAGCTTTAAACCAGAGTTTCCCTACTATCATTACATCTGGAGCTATTTTAGCATCGGCAGGTATTCTCATTGGGCAGATTACAACAGATGGGACTATTGCTTCTATTGGTGTATGCCTTGGACGAGGTACTATTATTTCGATGGTTTTAGTTATGTTTGTTTTACCTCAAATACTAGTTCTTGGTGATAGTATTATTAAGCGAACAGCATTTGCTGAGAGAAAGCAAGCCCCCTTACAAAAAGCAAGTGGTAAACTTTATGTGAGTGGAAGAGTAAAAGGATATGTTTCTGGTATAGTAGATGCAGATATAAGTGGGGTTATTACTGGAGAAGTACATGCCATGGTCGATTCAAAGGAAATAAGGCAAGAAGAACCAGCAAATGACGGGAAGGAGTTTGAGTGCTATGAGAAAAATTAAAAAATATACTGCATTCTTTCTAATGATGATAATAGGTCTTTCCTTCATCTACCCTTTTGTTCAACTAAGAGCGGAAGATAATAGCATCTATATTTCAAACGCAAAAGATCTTATAGACCTTTCAAAAAAATGTACTTTAGATAGCTGGTCTTACAACAAACAGATTATTTTAGCAAGTGATATTGATTTAACTGGTATCAGTTTTAAGCCCATCCCCATTTTTTCAGGTACTTTCGATGGTGGTGGCTATACTATACGTGGGCTTGATTTAAAAGAAAATGGTTCACATCAAGGGTTGTTTCGTTATGTACAAGAAGGCGCCATCATTCAAAATTTAAATGTGGAAGGCAGTGTCACCCCAGGAGGCTCTAAGACTTATATAGGTAGTATGGTAGGCAAAAATAAAGGGCTTGTAAAAAATTGTACTTTCACAGGGGTAATAAATGGTGCTAAGTATATAGGAGGACTAGTAGGTGTTAATGAACCTTCTGGTAAATTAATTGACTGTAAGGTATCTGGTATAGTTTATGGCGAGCATCAAATAGGTGGTATAGCTGGAGAGAACATGGGTACTATTCTACGTTGTACCAATAATGCTAGTGTCAATACACAGGCTATCAATCAGGATATAAATGTAGAAAAGATTGTGCATGAGGGTATAAACCCTATGAAAGAAGCTAATGATCTAACTTCAGACGTTAGTGATATAGGTGGCATAGTTGGTGTAAATATGGGTATTGTCCAAAATTGCATAAACAGCGGCATAATAGGATATGAACATATTGGATATAATGTGGGTGGTATAGCAGGACGCCAATCTGGTTATATCAACGAGTGTCATAACGAAGGGTCTGTCTATGGACGTAAAGAAGTAGGGGGGATTGTGGGACAGATGGAACCCTATACAGTTCTTACCTTTTCTCAATCAAAATTAGATGAACTTAGCAAGGAACTTGATGTGCTACAAAATATGGTGCATAAGGCAACGGCAAATAGTCATGATGGTTCAGATTTAATCTCTAGTCAGCTTACAACCATACAAAACCATGTAGATACGGCTCGTAATCATACACAATCCCTTTTAGATCAAACAGAAGAGATGATTAATCAAAACGTAGATACTGTCAATGAAGTAAGTACCACTGTGTCCGAGGCATTAGATCGATTAATACCTGTAGCCAATTCTTTAACGGATATGTCTCGTTACATAGAAGAATCTATCCAGCCTATTCAAAACGCACTCCAGTATATGCTAAAAGTTACAGATAGTACTGATGAGGGTATAGATGAGTTAGAGAATATCACGGAATATATGCATTCAGCTATAGGATCTGCAGACCATGCATTAGTCTCTTTTAATGATGGCTTAAATCTCATTAATACGTCTATGGAATATTTAGTAAGTGGTGATCTAAAAGGTGTCATACATTCTATCCAAAAAGCAATTGATGCATTAGATCGAAGTAGAAATGAATTACATAGTTCACTTAGGGATTTAGAGTATGCAACTTCTCATTTATCAGAAGTTTTTGATGTGCTAGATGATGCAAATCATTATATAGATAAATCCATAAATGCTATGAGTAAATCTATGGACAGTATGGAAAATGCGGCTGATTCTTTAACCAATACATTTACAGAATTAAGCTCATTAGTAGAATACCTAGCTGATCAGCCTGAGGTGAGTTTTGTAACAAGTGACAGTAACTACCAAGAGACAAAAAATAATCTTTGTGACGCACTTGGAGAGACTTCAAATGCTTTATCTGAGCTCAATAATATGTTTAATAAGCAAAGTCATAT
The DNA here is from genome assembly GCF_014384995.1 of Zhenhengia yiwuensis. Taxonomy (GTDB): domain Bacteria; phylum Bacillota; class Clostridia; order Lachnospirales; family Cellulosilyticaceae; genus Zhenhengia; species Zhenhengia yiwuensis. Next base: position 6,349 of record NZ_JACRSY010000038.1, read on the forward strand.
TCTTCTCAATGATATACAGGCTATTACTGATCAGCTTTTTGTAGTATTTGATACTATGCTAGATATAACCAATGAGGTTACTTCATTTGATATAAAATCAGAGGAGTATAAAGAAGATATATCAAATGCTGATACTCAAGAACAAACAGAAGGCAAGGTCGCAAACTGTTTGAATAATGGCATTGTATCAGGAGATATTAATGTAGGTGGTATTACGGGAGCCATAGCTATTGAACGAAGCTTTGATCCAGAAGATGATATAGAAGTAAAAGGGAATAAGTCCCTTAACTTTATCTTTCAAACACGTGCAGTTATTAGAGAATGTCACAATAAAGGAGAAATTAAAGCAAAAAAAGATGGTGTTGGTGGAATTGTTGGAACTATGAAGCTTGGCTATGTAGTTGATTCTATAGCTGAAGGAAAAATTATCAGTGATGGTGGTAACTATATTGGTGGTATAGCCGGCCAATCTTATTCATTAATTCGCTCTAGTTATGCAAAATGTGTTTTAGAAGGTGGAGAATATATAGGTGGAATTGCTGGCAAAGGTAGGGATATGTTGAATTGCCGTGCCTTTGTACGTATTAATAGCGCTGATGAATATTTTGGCTCTATTGCAGGTGATATCGAAAGTGATGGACAGATACAAGGAAACTTTTTTGTAAGCGATACCCTTGGTGGGATTGATGGAATTAGTTATGCAGGTAAATCCGAACCATTGGCATATGAAGACTTTATCCAATTAGAAGGTATGCCTTCTATCTTCTCAGAGTTTACATTAAACTTTTTAGTCGATAACAAGGTAGTGGAAAAGGTGCCTTTTACTTATGGAGATAGCCTAGATGCTAAGAAGCTGCCTCAAGTACCTCCAAAAGAAGGCTACTTAGGTACTTGGGAAGCCTTTGATTCTACACATCTTACCTTTGATCAGGATGTAGAAGCAATCTATACTTCTTTACGCTCTACCTTAGAAAGTAAAGAGCGAAGAAATGATGCCATGCCTATTATGTTAGTAGATGGCCTCTTTACTCCAACAGATGTGTTAACTCTAACAAAAAGTAATCATCTTGCCCCACTCTTACAAAAGAATCAAATGCAACTAGAACAGTGGTCCATCACTATACCTGATGATGGGAATAAGACTCATACTTTACGTTACCTTGTTCCAGAGGATACAAAAAATGTCCAAATCTACTTACTAAAAGATGAGAAATGGGTCCAAGTAGATACTAAACAAGATGGGAAATATATTCTTTTTGATATAGATTATAACCATTGCGTACTTAGTGTCATTAATAATCCTCCAACAGCACTAGCCAGTCTCTTTATAATACCTATCGTGCTTATACTTCTATTGATTATTTTTATTAAGTCAATACATTCAAAAAGAACAGATTCTATTACATAGTCTATTTCCTAAAATCATAAAAAAGCTCACAATTACTTGTGAGCTTTTTTATTCTATATCTCTAAGCTTGACAATAGATGCTGCCATTCTTCTTCTAGCATCATCCATTTGAGCATAGTGTTTTTTCGTCGTATTAACATCTTTGTGTCCTAGAACGTCAGCAACGAGATAAATATCGCCTGTTTCTTGATAAAGCTGAGTCCCATATGTAGAACGTAGTTTATGAGGTGTAATGGTCTTAAGCTGGGTCACAAGACTGCTATATTTTTTTACAAGAATTTGAACACTACGTACACTCAATCGTTTATTTTGTAAAGAAAGAAAGAGCGGGGTATCACCATCTTTACATACCTTTTCTTTACGCTCCTGCATGTAGTCACGAAGCGCACCTTCAACTTCCTGACCAAAGTAAATAATTGTTTCGTTTCCACCTTTTCTAGTAATACGAATTCCATTATAGTTAAAATCCACATCTTCCATATTAAGACCTACACATTCAGATACACGAATACCCGTTCCTAGCAATAAAGAAATAAGGGCTAGGTCTCTTTTTTTAGTATAGACATGATAACGCTGTTGCTTTTCTGTCAGCTCAGTGCCTTCTTCCACAATATCAAGAAGTCTTGCTACTTCATCTACCTCCAGTTTCACAATAGGCTTTTCATTAATTTTAGGCATATCTACTAAGGCGGTAGGATTAAAAGTAATGAGTTGTTGCTTATAGAAGTAGTGGTAGAAGGTTTTAAGGGCTGCTAACTTTCTAGCTTTCCCCTTCTGTCCATTTTGATGGCTAATTGTTTCATCTTCATCGTCTTTTTTCTCATAATAAGAAAGGTATTCTAAGTATTTTTCAATATCTCTAGGTGAAAGAGCCTCTAGCTGTTTAAGCGTAATCTCCTTAAAGGATTCCAATCTACTAAAAGATTCATTTTCCTTATGCAGGTAGTCAAAAAATACTCTTAAATCATAGGCATAGGCTAAACGGGTATTCATACTCGTTGTATGTTCAAGCCCTCTGAAAAAGTCAAAAGTATAAGGAGGCAGTTCACTAATGACTTCACGTAATACTTTAGTTAAATGAATTTGTCGTTGTTCACTATAGCTTGACATATTATCAGCTCCTTGCTTTCCATCCGTCAATTTCGCTACGTTCTATAGCACCAAATAAGTGGCTTGATAAAGATGGAATTTCTTTTTCTAACTTATAAATAAGCTGCTTTGTTGTCTCACGTCTTGTTACACCATCTGCAGGACAAGGGCTTTTCACAACTGGAAGGCCTTCTTTTTTTGCAAAATATTTAATATCTTTTTCAGGCACATAAATAAGGGGCCTAATAATAGTAAGTTCTGCGCGCTCTAAATAAGTAACAGGACTCATGGTATGAATGCGCCCTTCATAGAATAGGGACATAAGGAGTGTTTCATTAATATCATCTTGGTTATGTCCAAGCGCAATTTTATTACAGCCAAGCTCTTTAGCTTTATCATTTAAGGCTCCCTTACGCATTTTAGAACATAATGAGCAAGGATTAGATTCCTTACGCTCATCAAATACAATTTTTCCAATTTCTGTTTCATATACCGTATAACGTACCCCTAGTTTTTCACAAAAAGCAATAACACCTGAAAGATCAAAGTTATCGAAGCCTAACGAAACTGTAATAGCTTCGAGCTCAAATTTCTTAGGATAGAAGTATTGTAAATGTCTTAAGGCAAGAAGAAGTGCTAGGCTATCCTTACCTGCTGAAATACCTACCGCGATACGGTCACCTTCTTCAATCATATGATAATCTTGTATCGCACGTCTGGCGTAGCTAAGCAAATGTTGAATTTTCATTTATAAGTCCTCCATAGTTTAGGGTAATCCCTTATTCTAGCTCATTTTATTATAAAGGTATTACCTTTGAGATAAAAGCAAAACTCAAAAATCCGAACATTTATTTTTGAGCACAAATTATATTGACGGGTATTTTTGATACTTATCCGAACTATGGACAAAAATGTATTATTTATTTTTTGTTAAAGTTCGATAAAATTTTATAATAAGGTTATATCTTGATTTTTCTTCAAGTATACTCTTAGTATAAAGAATGTCTATTAAACTTTCTACTTTTAGGGCATAAAGTAGAAAGTTTAATAAAATACGAAATTTAGATGACAACGTGGATGCTTTCTGATAAGATAGTCCTTAAAAAATAAAAGATGGTAAAGGAGACAGCCTATGAAACATTATTTAGATGTATGTCGTAAACTAGAAAAAGCAGACCAAGTATTAAAAAACGGACGTATCATCAACGTCTTTACAAAAGAGATCATAGAAGGCGACCTAGCCATTTGTAATGATAAAATTATTGGTATTGGACATTATGAAGGGAAAGAAGAAATAGACCTTGAAGGAAAATATGTGGTGCCAGGCTTTATCGATAGTCATCTTCATATTGAATCAAGCATGATTTCACCTTCAGAGTTTGCTCATGCTGTATTACCTTTTGGTACAACAACTCTTATTGCGGATCCTCATGAAATTGCCAATGTAAGTGGCCTTGATGGTATCGACTATATGCTTAAGGAAAGTGAGCAGGCACCCCTTTCTATCTACTATATGCTTCCATCTTGTGTACCTGCTACACCAATGGAAAGTAGCGGTGCTATTTTAGATGCTGCTAAAATGGAGAATTACATTAACCATCCACGTATATTGGGTGTGGGTGAGATGATGAACTATCCTGGGGTGCTTTTTGGAGATGAATCTGTTTTAGCTAAAATTAAAGTAGCTGGAGATAAAATTGTAGATGGCCATGCCCCTCATGTTAAGGGAGATGACCTTGTAGCTTATGCTTTCTCAGGTATCCATACAGATCATGAATGTAGTGAGATTGAAGAGGTTATAGAACGTCTTAGACTCGGTATGGTTGTTCAAATTAGAAAAGGTACAGCTGCTAACAATTTAAATGATATTGTCAGTGAGCTTGTCAAAACTCATTTACCACTTACAAACTGTGTATTCTGTACAGATGATAAACACTTAGAACATATCTTTGAAGATGGCCATATTAATAGCAATATCCGTGAAAGTATTAGCTTAGGAATTGACCCAATTGAAGCCATCTGTATGGCTACCTTATATCCTGCACGTGTTTATAGCTTACGTCATAAAGGTGCCTTAGCGCCAGGGTATGACGCAGACCTTGTTATCCTAGATAATCTTGAAACAGTAGCAGTAAACCGTGTTATGACTAAGGGAAAATGGTATGAGCAAGAACCATCTACTACTGCAAAACGTTACGACGCCTATACAACAGTTCAAAACACAGTACATTGTGACCCAATTTCTGAAGAAGATTTAATCATTCTATTGTCACAATCTAAAGCACACGTCATTGGGCTTATTGACGGACAGATTATTACTAAGAAACTTGTAGAAGAAGTGCCAGTGGAAAACGGTTACTTTAAAGCCAATGAAACTTATTCTAAAATTGCTGTAATTGAGCGTCATCACAATACAGGGAATAAAGCTGTTGCCATTCTTAAAAACTTCTCTATTAAAAATGGTGCTATTGCACAAACTATTGCACATGACTCTCATAACATCGTATGTGTGGGGGATAATGATGCAGATATGGTACTGGCAGTCAATACTTTAATTGAAAAACAAGGTGGAATCGTCCTTGTATCAGAAGGAAAAGTGCTTGATCATCTGAACTTACCAATTGCAGGTCTAATTAGTACATTAAGTGCCAAACAAGTTACTCATAAACTTAAAGAAATGCTAGATGCCGCTAAGGCTTTAGGCATCAATCCACATGCTGACCCATTCCTGACTTTAGCCTTCTTAGCATTACCTGTTATTCCAGAAATTAAAATTACAGATAAAGGACTCTTTGATGTAGGTGCTTTTAAGCATATTCCAGTTGAATTTATTTCTGAATAATCCTATTTCTAATAAAATTCATCAACAAATAGGTATAAATACACACTTACCATTTACACTAAAGGTAAGTGTTTTTATTTTTCTTTTTAAAGGAGGGCATTATGAAAAAATCCTATTTTTCTAATCCTTATTTACAAATTCTATTAGGTACCATTTTAATTGCCTTGAGCATTAACTGGTTTTTTGCACCTAACGGACTGGTAACTGGCGGTATTGCCGGAATTGGTATCATCTTGCAAACTGTGTCTACTGAATTCTTAGGTTTTACAATTCCTGTATGGGTTACTAATATTGTTTTGAACATCCCTTTATTTGCTATAAGTATTAAACAAAGAGGCTTTAACTTTGCCAAAAGGTCTGCGTTAGCTGTTACTGGTGTATCTGTGATGTTAAGTATTGTAGAGCATATTCCTAATCCTTTCTGGGTAGGTGATGACCTTTTGGTGTGCTGTATCTTTGGCGGTGCACTTTCTGGACTTGGAATAGGTACAGTGCTACGTAATTTAGCCAGTACAGGTGGTACAGATATGCTCGCCTCCATTATCCGCTTTAATCATCCACGCTTTCCTATTGCCAAGCTCATGCTAGGTATTGATGGTCTTATTCTTTTAACAGGTCTTTTTGTTTTTGGCGCTAATAAAGCTATGTATGCCATTGTTGCTGTATTCGTCAGTACCCGTGTTGTAAACAATGTACTAGCAGGTCTCCATTATGCTAAAGCTGTTTTTATTATGTCTTCTTATAATGAACAAATTTCTAAAGCCATTATTGAAAAGCTCCCTCGTGGTGTAACAGGACTGAGTGCTCGTGGTATGTATACTAAAGAATCTAAAGAAATGCTTTTTGCTGTTGTATCTCAGAAAGAAATTACTAAACTGCGTACCCTTATTCAAGAAATTGATGAAAAAGCCTTTGTGGTTATTGCTGATGTAAGAGAAGTACTTGGCCAAGGCTTTATTGAAGATTATAGTGCTATTATGTAGCTTTTTAAGTTAAATCCTTTGCACAGTGAGAACAATTCTGTTACTATTGTGTAAAGGATTTATACAATTTAAAAATAGGAGAGATCTTTATGCATACAAATGCCATTCGTAAACTTAAACCCCTAGCTCAGACTAGATTTTTAAACCTCTATGATGCTGAATATGAAAATAAAAAGGGTATGACTAAACACTGGATGATTGCTTCACGTAAAGACTATGATACTTTAAGTGCGCAATACTTCCATAAAGGTGAAGAAAAGACAGATGCCGTTGTCATTGCAGCTCTACATAAGGAAAGTGAGAAACTGGTTTTGATTAAACAATTCCGCTTACCACTTAACGATTATATTTATGAATTACCAGCTGGTCTTATTGACCCTAATGAAACACCAGAAACAACACTTGGTCGTGAACTTAAAGAAGAAACAGGCCTTGAGCTTGTATCTCTTGTAAAGGCTCAAGATAAACTCTATCTTTCTGCTGGTATGACAGATGAGTCTGTATGCCTCATGTACTGCATTTGTACAGGAGAAGTATCTATAGATTATCTAGAGGCTGATGAGGATATTGATCCTTTCCTTGTATCGAGAGAAGATGCCGAGAAGCTTTTACAAAGTGGTGAAAAACTAGATATTAAGACTTATCTACTTTTACAAAGTTTTGTAAAGCTAGGTAGTGCTTTATTTACAGAATAAAACTTGACAAATAGATAAATACTTTATATACTAAACGAAATATTTCAAATTCTATGACGAGGAGAGTATCTTAATAAATGTATTCCCAGCGAGTAGGAACAGAGTGGAAGTCCTACACTACACATTAAGAGAAGAGGACCTTATCAGAAGCCTATCTGAACCTATTAAATAAGTAGGATATGCCGTTAACTGCGTTAAAGTTATGAGTGGGTCTTAAAATAAGACCAATTTGAGTGGTACCACGGAATGAATCCGTCTCTTATTTCATATAAGAGGCGGTTTTTTTATACCCTAAAATCCCAATAGGAGGTTAATAAATTATGAAAACATTATTATCTATGCTTACAGAACTTGTAGGCAATACTTTTACATCGTGTGGCTATAACCATACGTATGGTCAGGTAACCCTATCTAATAGACCTGACCTTTGCCAATTTCAGTGTAATGGGGCTTTAGCTGCTGCGAAAGCTTATAAGAAAAGCCCTATACTTATTGCAAAAGAAGTAGTAGAACATTTACAAAATCAATCTTACTTTGAAACAATCCAGTATATTGCTCCAGGCTTTATCAATATAACACTGCAGGATGATTATTTAGTAAGCTACTTAAATAATGTAGCTCTTAGCCCGCAATTTGGATGCACCCCTATAGAAAACCAAGAAACGGTTATTATTGATTACGGCGGTGCTAATATTGCTAAACCTCTTCATATAGGACATCTTAGAACAGCTATTATTGGTGAAAGTCTTAAACGTATGTATCGTTTTTTAGGCTATAACGTATTAGGAGATGTCCATTTAGGTGACTGGGGACTTCAGATTGGACTTATTATTGCAGAAGTAAAAAAGCGTCACCCAGAACTTCCTTATTTTGATGCATCGTATAAAGCGGATTATCCTAATGAGGCTCCTTTTACAATTTCAGAATTAGAAGAAATTTATCCTGTGGCAAGTAGCTATGCGAAAGAACATCCTGAATTTATGTCTGAGGCAAAAAATATCACTTTTTTATTCCAACAGAACCATCCTGGCTACAAAGCTTTATGGCAGCAAATCTTAAAGGTTTCTATAGATGACCTGAAGAAAAACTACACAGCTTTAAACGTACACTTTGATTTATGGAAAAAGGAAAGTGATGCTCAGCCTTATATTCCTAAAATGATTGAAAATCTTAAAGAACTTGGGCTAGCCTATGAAAATGATGGCGCTGTAGTTGTAGATATTAAGGAAGATGCCGATACACGTGAAATGCCACCTTGTATTTTAGTGAAATCTGATGGTGCAACTTTATATAGTACAACCGATTTAGCGACTTTGATCGAGAGAAAACAGCTCTTTAACCCAAATGAAGTTATCTATATTGTGGATAAAAGACAATCCTTACATTTTGAACAAGTCTTCCGTACAGCTCGAAAAGCTGAACTTATTCCCCCTACAACAAAACTTACCTTCCTAGGTTTTGGTACAATGAATGGTACAGATGGTAAACCTTTTAAGACAAGAAATGGTGGAGTAATGAGATTAGAGCAACTAATTGAAGAAGTTCATACAAAAGTTTATGCCAAGGTTGCTCAGAATAAAGCTATCTCAAAAGAAGAAGCCCTTATAATCTCTAAACAAATTGGTCTTGCTGCCTTAAAATATGGAGATTTATCCAATCAAATTTCAAAAGACTATGTCTTTGATTTAGAACGTTTCACTTCATTTGAAGGTAATACAGGACCTTACCTTCTTTATACTGCAGTACGTATGAGTGCTCTATTAGAAAAAGCCTCTCTAGTAGATGTCCGAAGTAAGATAGATGCTCCAAGTAGTGAAATGGAACGTGCACTGATGCTTAAACTTGCTTTATTTAATGAACTCGTTCCTGAAAGTATTATGCAATATAGCCCACATAAACTTTGTCAGTATCTTTATGAGCTTTGTAACTTATTTAATCGTTTCTACCATGAACATAAAATACTTACAGAATCCAACATTTCCAAACAACAATCTTGGCTTAAACTTACTGCACTTTGTAAGGAAATGCTTGTAACAGGCTTAGACCTTCTTGGTATAGAAGTTCCTCATAAAATGTAATAAATGTACCTATTAAAATTTCAATGCTATTTTATATAGGTATTAAAGATATAGTATTTGTTTTATTTAAAATAATAAAGTAGAACATGGTGCCTGTAAAGTCATTACTAACTTAGATGAATGAAAATTCTAAATATTTACACCAGTACCTTATAGCAAATAAACAATGATTGCTTAGGAGGATAATAAAATGTATCGTAACATTGAAGCTTTATTTATTGACAGAGATGGAACCATAGGTGGAGATGCTTCTGTAACCTATCCAGGAGCATTTAAACTCTATCCTTTTGCCAAAGAGGCACTTGAACTTGCTAAGAGATATAATATACCTCTTTTTGCCTTCTCTAATCAACCAGGCATTTCAAAAGGAGAATGTACACTGCAGGCTTTTGAAGACGAACTATTAAGCTTTGGATTTAGAGAAGTATATATCTGTCCACATAGCCATACTGAAAATTGTTCTTGCCACAAGCCTAGTCCAGAAATGTTATTAACAGCCTCTCAGACCTATCAATTGAATAGAAAAAATTGCGTCGTAATAGGAGATAGATGGAGCGATATGTTAGCAGCCTCTCAAGCTGGTATGCAGGCTATTTTGGTTAAAACAGGGGCAGGAGAAGAAGCTTTAGGAAAATATCGTCATAAATGGATTGACTTTGAACCTATGTATACTGCTAAAAACCTATTAGACGCAATGAATTGGTTATTAAATAAATAACATAAGAACCCACCTATAAAATCATGTATCTAATTCTCGCACTATTTGGGCAGCTATAGACTACTCATTAATAATTCACCCTTCAACTCATAATATTAAATGAAATATACGAACTGATTAGTGTGTAAATTTACCAAAAACTATTATTCATGATATTATTGACAATATTTAATATTAAATGTACAATTAATAAAAATATAAGACAAAGCATTGACGAGGAGGAGTACATACTCATTGGATTAGCAGAGAGAAGATGGATGGTGAAAATCTTCATGAAGAGAGTATGGAAGTAGCCTTTGAGCTGTGAAATGAAAAGGGATTCCCCAGAGTAGACTTCACCGGAAATTTCCACCGTTAAAAGGAAAGCAGTATCGGATTTATAACTACACATCCCGCACTGTTCGAGAGCAGATGATTTTCATCTGAATTTAGGTGGTACCACGGACATAAAGAGTTCGCCCTAAGCATATTTGACATATGCTTAGGGCGTTTTTTGTTTTATATTTTATAATCTAAAGGAGGATGAAATGATGCAAAAACATTATGATGCAGCAAGCATTGAAAAAGAAATGCAACAACTTTGGGAGGAGAATGATATTTATAGCTATAGATATGATAACCAGAAACAAACTTATTCTATTGATACGCCACCTCCAACAGTAAGTGGACAATTGCACATAGGACATATTTTCTCTTATACTCAGGCAGAAATAATTGCTAGATTTAAAAGAATGCACGGATATAACATATTCTATCCTTTTGGTTTTGATGACAATGGTTTACCTACAGAAAGACTAGTAGAAAAAGAATACCATTTATTAGCCAGAAACTTATCTAGAGAAGAAATGACCACAAAATGTACTGAAGTAGCTCAAAAATATGAACATGAATTTACATCTTTGTGGAAATCGATGGGTTTTTCAGTTGATTGGAATTTACAGTATGAAACAATCAATCCTACAACAACACGTATTTCTCAGCGTCTATTCTTGGATCTCGTAAAGAAGGGAAAAGCCTATACCAAAGAAGCCCCAGTACTATGGTGTACTGAGTGTCAAACATCTATTGCTCAAGCTGAATTAGAAACAGTAGAAAAGGACACAAGTTTTAACTATATACCATTTGAAGTAGACAATGAACAACTAATAGTAGCAACCACTAGACCTGAGCTACTGTATGGCGTAGTAGCTTTATTTATCAATAGTCAAGATTCACGTTATAAAAAGTATATTGGAAAGAAAGCTATTACACCTTTATACAAACATGAAATTCCTATCTTAGGAGATGATAACGTTGAATTAGATAAGGGTACCGGAATTGTTATGTGTGCTACTTTTGGAGATATAACAGATACAAAATGGTATGATAAATATCAGCTGCCTTACAAAAAAGTTATTTTGCCTAATGGAACAATCGATAATGAAATTCCTTTTATTGGAGGATTAAGAGTAGAAAAGGCAAGAGAAATTATCATTGAGGAGCTAGTTAAACAAAACCTATTAATCAAACAAGAAACAATGACACATTTAGTAGCTTCACATGAGCGTTGTGGAAAATCTGTAGAAATTATTCCTTCTAAACAATGGTACATTGATATATTAACTGATAAGGATCGTTATCTACAAGCTGCTGATGAAATTAATTGGCATCCAATCTCAATGAAAAACCGTTATATTTCATGGGTTCAGAACCTAAAATGGGATTGGTGTATTTCGAGACAACGCTATTTTGGAGTACCTATTCCAATCTGGTACTGTAAGAAATGTGGAGCCGTTATTCTTCCACAAGAAAAAGACTTACCTATTAATCCTTTAGGAGAGACCCCTAAAACTATCTGTAAGTGTGGTGGAACTACCTTTATCCCTGAAACTGCTGTAATGGATACTTGGGCCACTTCATCTATAACACCACAAATTAATCGCAAATGGCACGAGCATGACGAAAGATTAGAGTTAGAAATCCCAATGAGCCTTAGAACACAAGCTCATGAAATTATAAGAACTTGGGCATTTTATACTATTGTTAGAAGCTTATATCATACGGGTAAACTACCTTGGAAGGACATCATGATTTCAGGATTTGTTCTTGCAAAAAAAGGAGAGAAGATAAGTAAATCCAAAAATAATGGTAAACTTTCTCCCAAAATATTAATTACAGAACATTCCGCTGATGCTTTGAGATATTGGGCCGCTAATACAAAACTTGGGGCTGATACATTTTTTTCTGAATCAGAGTTAATGCCCTCAAAGAGATTTATGAATAAACTATGGAATGCAAGTAAATTTAGTTTTATGCATTTACAGGATTTTGATAAAAACCTATTACTTTGTAAAAATAAACCTCATTTACTTCCAGCAGATAAATGGATATTAGAGCAAATAAATCAAACAATGCTAACATGCACTAAATTGTTAGACCAATATGAAATAGGTCTAGCAAGACACGAAATAGATGACTTGTTTTGGAAAGATTTTTGTGATGATTATTTAGAGATTGTAAAAGATAGATTATATAAACCCCATATTCATGGTGAAAAAGAAAGATGTGCTGCACAATACACTATTTATTATGCATTGCTTAATATTCTTAAGTTATATGCCATCTATATTCCTCATCAAACAGAGTATATTTATCAAAGCTTTTTCAGAGTATATGAGAAATGTATTTCTATACATCTGATGGAGTGGAAAATTAACGAGGAAATAAATAATAGTATTCTAGGGTTTGGAATTGAATTGAAAAGGGTATTAGGAGAAATACGGAAATATAAATCAGAGAATAATTTATCTATGAAGACTGAACTAAAAGAATTTATAATAATAACGGATGCAATATATATTGATTACTTTATAAGAGAATCAAAAGATATTAAAGCTTGTGGCACAATAGGAGATCTTATAATTAATACGCGATAGACTTAGGCACTAATAAAATATAAAACATAGTTAATAGATCCACTTGGAGATTAACCGTGTTTTATATTCTATACATGATAGAAGAGAGGAAGTTAAATGTAAACACTTTTGTGTCAAAAACAATATATTAACACATTTATGTCACTATACATTATAGATGGGTTTTAGGTATAAGAAGAGCGGTTTTCTTTATACAAGTAACTCTTCGCGAAATACAAGTTATCTATACCTAAATCTCTATAAGTATTATTATTGATAGGGTTATCTATATTGTATATATAGAGTATAGATAACCCTATTATATGTATTGTACTTTGTATAAACTCAGAATTTTTAGTATAAACTATACTATCCTATTAATTAGGAATATGCTATACTTAATTAATGATATTCTTATAAGCCAATAGCTGAGAATTTAAGGAGGATGATAATTATGGAAGATAGCGTAAAAGGAACTGTGATTTCTGTTATTAAACTAGGGGGACTCAAAGTTATTAATCAGGTACAATTTCCACATCTAATAACAGTTCAATACAATGTGAATGAAACTACTTATAAAAAAAGAAAGTATATCAGTGCAAGCAATATTTGTCCTCAACAAGGTGATTTGGTAGTTGTATTGTATAAGAAAGAAAAACCTTCTAAGTGCAGAATTACGCTATAAAAGATATCTTGACAAATGGTTATTTTTGTCAACAATATCAGATACTGTTGACAATAGAAAACCCTACCTATAAAACAAATTGTTCCATAGCAGAACAGGAAACCTTATAGGTGGGGTTTGGGTATAGGAGGAGTGATTTACTTATATAATTAACTATTCGCGAAACACAAGTTTTACGAAATTTTTACTATATAAGTAACTGAAATACCTTATAGGCACTCTTTTTATATTTTTTATGTATTATATACTTTCCTTTTGTACTCTCTACATTCTTAATTTTTAATGTAATAAAATTTTAGAACATATTTTTCAATCCCCTAGGATCCTTATGTTAATTATAAGTTTCTACCAAAGATTTCTGTATATACTGATACCATAGCATTCTTAATTGTTCACCAGCACCATATTTCATTTTATAGCTTTTGCCATCTATCAATAGATAAGGATTACAAAGACTTAATTGTATTTTATTACCATCTTTCATATTTAACGTAAAATGTATCATACTTACTTCATATTTATTAGGCCTTTCTTCCTCTTGAATAATAATCCTTTTTAGAAGTCTTGATAGCACTTTTATATGTTCACTTTCTTCAATACGCACACTTACATCACTAAAATCTGTATTTAATAAAATATCTCCTATTTCATCTGCTACGAGATGCTCAAAGGGCTTATTACCATAATTATTACTTATCATAAATATAATAATGATACTTATAATAATTACCATGTATCCTATATTCTTTTTCATAGTTTTCTCTATTCCTTTCTCTATCTTTTCACAGTATGGTTATTCGAGTATTCAAATTCCTTGAGCAATCCTATTATAATAATATTCTTTTTTATTCTTTCTTTGTTCTATATATTCTTATATTTATCATATTCATTATATTTTTACAATAAAATTTACAGAAATATTCAACTTTCATTACAAAAATAACTAAATAAATTATATGCCTTCTACATAAACTAAATTAAAAAAATAAGTAGATTAAATAACTTAAAAGCCCCCTATTAAATAGAGGAGCTTTTTAAGTTATTTAATCTTTCAATTTCTCTCATAGGGGCATCGAGTGCCTCTCCCGTTGTGATACCATGATCTTCTTGTAAGACCATCATGTATTGTTCCCATATTTTTATTGCTTTTTCATACTCCCCTCGTTCTTCATATAAAGGTGCTAGGGAACATAATCCATCTACCAATCTAGGTTTTTCTTGCATATCAAAGCACTGATGGTAATCCTTCATGGCTTCTTCTACTCTATCTAATTTTAAGAAACGGTCTGCACGACATGCGTATACTTGCCATATATGGGTAAAGCGTTTAACTGTCTCATTCCATATTTCAACTGCTTCTTCTCTATGTCCTAAGCCTAATTGTATATCTCCTTCAAAAATATAGAATACATAACGATCTTCTACTTTCCTAGCCTGCTTAATCACTCGCTCTGCTTCCTTAAATCTAGAATCAGCAATAAGCTGGTTAATGAGTATAATATACCCTGTTATATATGTTGGGTTCTGTATAATGAAGTTCTGATAAAACTTTATGAGTTCTGAATGATTATCAATATAACCATCTCCTGTAATACCTTGGCTAGCTTCTATCAGTCTTACATGTAAAGAGCGATTAGTTGGCTCATAAAGTAATGCCTCTTTAGCATAGGTTTTAGCTAATTCATGATCTGATTTTGCCCTATGGTTATAAAGTTTAGACAATAAACAAAGTGCCTCTATATTTTGTGAATCTTGCATAAGCAATTCATTTAGGAACTTCTTTGCATAGGCAAACCCTTCATCTGAAATAATACGCTCATTCAGTAACATGTTATCTATACGTTTAAAATGCTCCTCATCTGATAATTTGAAGAAATCATCTATTGTCACACCAAAAAATATAGAAAGCTGTGGAAGTAATGCAATATCTGGTGTATTAGCATCTGTTTCCCATTTAGAGACTGCTTGGTAAGAAATCCCTAAATAATTGGCAAGTTCTTCTTGTGTAATGCCTTTTTGCAATCGTAGGCTTTTAATACATTTACCTATTTCTAATTTCATGCCTGCTTCTCCTATCTTACCACTATTTAATACTTGAATAATTCGGCCGCCTCATTACAACTTTATTTTAAGGTATATACTTTCATTAAACAATAAAGCATTTCTAGAGTCTACTCAAGCGTAAGTTGAGTCAAATAGGAGTTGTCTCTACCATGTAGTAGGCTTCGTTAAATGTTTTGGTAATTGAGTTGCTTTATTTCCTCTTGCGGCATTAACCTGCATTTGTGTTAGAAAAATGCTCTCACTTAAATCTGTATTTTGAATGTTAGTATCTCGTAGATCTGCTCCTAAAAAGTTAGTGCCTTTTAAGCTACACCCTTCTAAATTAGCCATAATCAAAAAGGACATGCTGAAATCTTTCCCATCAAGATTTGCCCTTTTAAAGTTTTTCCCCATATAATCTACTTTTTTAGGCTGACTAGTATTTATGCTTTTTAAGATAGTATTAACGCTTTTTCTATAACTCTCTATATCTAGCATCAGAATTTCATTAGGGGATAATGTTGTCATATGCTCATTCTTCCTTATGAGTGTGCGTATGTCTTCTTGCATCTTTTGATTATTACTCATCCTATAAGTCTCCAGCAAATACCATAGCATCTGATGTAATTGTGTAACAATATGAAAAACCTTGAACATCTGCTCTCGGCAATGAGGGCTCTTTCTCCAGTCTTCCCCTTTGTAAATTATTTGTGTAACTTTTTGACCTGCTCCAAAGCAATCATAGGAAAGACAGCCTTTTAATTTTCTTTCTATAAGCTCATGATGGCTGTGACAACGAAAGTCTGACAATAAATTTTTACATGGTGTACCCGCTACTTTATCGTAAGGAAAGCCATCTGTTTTAGTGCAGTATAATGCAATGCAACATAGCCCACAACACTTTTGGCAATCTATAGTTAAGGCATTGTATAATTTTCCCATTTAAGTTTCTCCTATAAGGATTTATTGCTCAAATCCTTTTTATTAATATAATTACATATTATCATGCAATTTTATAAATCTATATACTAGTATAAAGTAAGGTTCATCTTTTGCTACTTTACTATTCTTTTGGATCATACTTTCTAATTGACGTTAATAAAATTTTTTATAATTTTATGACGCATTTGCTATACTTATCCGTATATATATAAGTGTAAGGACGTGAAACGAATCCTAGGCCAGTTTCATATCCTACATCTTGTAAGTTGTTGAGTAAACAGTTAGTCCCCCCTTCTAACTTCTAGCTCATTCACTTACATGAACTTTGCAGCAAGCGTCGTGGCAGCTCTTGTTGCAAGGGGCATCACCTATATATAAGTGCTCAAAGCTTTACCAGTTTCAAATGAATAAGATTAGGCTCATCTATCCTAAGTCTTAGCGTCCTACGTGCTACCCCAATAGTCTTAAGGTGATACATGCAGTGGCATCCCTTTCCCCTATAGCCTCTTGGTCATACCCACCTAGTACCTACAGCCTTATATAAGAAATGTCTCACCTATTCATTCTACTCTTGTAAAACCTTAAGTTACTTAAGTTTTGCCACAAAAAGCCCGCATAAAACCATTAAATTTAAGGGGGATGGTTTTATGCTAGCTTATATTGTAAAAATCCTCGTAGTTCTTTTACTACGAGGATTTTTCTATCTATTTTTTGATATATTGCTCATAAACAGCTATTATAGAATTAATAGAAACAATTAGATAAAAGGCTGCAATAGAAAAGCCACTTCCTGTTTCAAGCATCTGATAAGTCCATAAAATCGTTCCACAAACACCTGACATTAAAGTAATCATATAGGCATTTTTATAGCAGAATGCGAGCAATAAACAAGCACTCACACTAAATACAAAGAATACACTATCAACTAGTACATTGGTACTATTAGAGAGTTGAAGCACAAAATACATCACAATGCCTAGGGCAATCATTGCAAACCCTAACATACTATTTTGCCTAAAAGACATTTTCTTCATAATAGCTTCTGTACTTTCCTTCTTTTTTCTCCAACTTATAAAGCTATATAGGGCCATTGGTGCCTGTAAAAAGAGCATAAATATAAAAGTGGCATAAATCTGTCCATTATAAGCTAGTATTCCATTTGTAATGGCATAGACAAATCCAAATAAGAATCCTACTGGGTTATTCAAAGATACAAGGAAATTAAATACCACACCTATAATAGAAACACCTATGGCATACCAAGTATCACTTGAAAAAATACCGGATAGTAAAATAATAATGAATTGTATAAGGAGTATTAATCTATATTTTTTATTATTCATTATCTTCTATGCCTCTTATAGATTGCAAAGAACAAGCTTGAAATCTAGTGTATTTTCCTGCGGAATGTCTAACGGCTCGCCACAATAATTTCCCCATGCCAATTTTGGATAATAATCTCCAAGTGCTATTTGTAAGTGAGGTATTAATTTTTCATTTATCGTATCATATTCTACGAATGCTCCTAGATGACTATTTATTGGTGTTACACATAAGTTACTACCATCTACAAAATGAACAGTATAATCCTGAATATGATTACGTCTTGTTCTAAAATCATTGGTGATTCCCTTACTATTATCCTCAAATAGGAAATAATTTGCCATATCCTGTTCCCAGCACCATTCAGGTTTTACACCATACTCATCTTTAAGCATATCACTATTACACCTTCTTAAATAAGCAGTCCCTTCATTTCTTCCAATATGATGTTCAGGATAAGTGCAGTACAGTCCCTTACGATGCCATGAAATAGCCTCAACCTTATCAAGCAATCTATATCTTACGCCAAGCTGCTCCACTTGTTCTAGCTTTGTATCATCATCTAGGATACTTATAAAAGTATGTAGATCCACCCCGTCAAAAATCATTTTAATATAAGCCCCTAACAGGTTATCATATCTTTCACGTAGCGTCATAACAGCTAATCCATTTTCTATTTGGCATATAACCTCTTCCGTTTGCACTACTGCTACCTCTTGTTCATTCATATAGAGGTAAGGTCCAGTTACCACAGGGTCCATTTGCCCTGATTTACAGTAAGAAACCTTGCCTGTATGCTTATCAAAGTATAGAGAGGCAGAAGGTGTATTTATACTAACCTTGTCCCTATTTTCTACTATCTCAAAGGATTGTTTTAAACTTATTTCTGTTAAAGAATCTACTGATACTACTTGTGTTAAATGATAGGCATCAATTAAGAGATCGTTATAATAAAAGCTTACATTTATGCTATTGCCTTGAACATTAGCCCCTAATAGCTTAATAACACCATCTTGGTGAGGGGGAATATCTTCCTGAATAAAGCCATCATAAAGTAGATCTCCCTTTTCATCTGTACAAATCATCTTTACTTCTTTTAAGGAAGTATGATCAAACCAATTTCTTAAATAAAGTATAATATCCTTACCCAAAGTACTTCTATCTGCATCAAGGCGTATAGGTGAAAAGGCTTTTTTAGTTAAATAAGCTTCTGGTTTCTCTCGTTTATAAGCATCAAGTACAGCTCCCCATTCACCATATCCTGCAGCTTTACCTTTTGAATGATGCTGATGTGACTCACTTGTACCCTCTGGTATATAAAACACATCATCAATCCCTCCCCATATAGCACATCCAAGGGCACCATCTGTTTTAAATATATTTTCCCAACCTTTCTTAATACTTTCTCCCCAAGTCTCACGGCAGCTGTTATCACGTATCAAGTCTTCTAGGTTATAACAAGCTACATGTGCAAATTCATCATGTAATATAGGCATCTTATCATTCCCTAACAAACCTGTTACCGATGCATAGTGCTGACTATAAAGGTCATATGGCACCGGATTTGACTTAACTGTATAAGGATAGCTAAATATAACTGGTCTTGTTGGGTCTTCTATCTTAACATAGTCATACTCTGTTCTAAATGCATAAGTACGTTCAAAGCCTGACTCATTGGCTAAGGACCAGATGATAACAGATGGATGATTTCTGCTACTTTCTATCATTTCAGCAAAGCTATTTACAAAGTCTTGCGGTGGATTATAAATATCATAACCATTGTCTCCTTTAAAGCATGCTGAATTCTCTTGCTCTACATAAATGCCTAGCTCATCACATACATCTAATAAATACTGTGAGGCTGGATAATGAGAGGTTCTAATATGATTAATGTTATTTTTCTTATAAGCAAGGATTTCATTTCTTATATCTTCCTTAGTCAAAGATCTACCATATAAATGAGAAACATCATGTCTACATACACCACGTAATTTAATCTCATGTCCATTGATATAAACTTTATTGGCATCTGTATGACGCATGCCCCCATAACAAATTTGTCTAAACCCAACTTTATGATGATTCTCCTGAAGCATTACATGACCATCCCATAAGGATATTTTCACTTTATATAAATGTGGATGTTCCGCATCCCATAATTTTGCTCCCTCTACATCCATCTCAAGGCATACAGAATAAGTATTACATTCATACGGTTTATCTGAATCCTGGTCAATATAGCGTGCCTCAAACTTTCTATCATTCTCATAAGCTTCTTGATTTTCTGCTTTCCAATTTTCATCTGGGTGCATTATAAGTTGATCTTTTGGGAAAGTCCATGTATCTAAATAGCTTAAGTCAATAGAATGAATTTCACTTACCATAAGCTGATTATGCTCATCTAATAATTCAGCCTTTATTTGTATAGGCTCATTATTTGTATATAACTGTAAATCAATCTTTAAAACAGCATCGTTATACGCATCATCAAGAATAGTATCTATATGTGTTCTTGCAATGTAGTTTTTAGGCAGTGCATAAAGTGTAATATCGCGCAGGATGCCTCCAATATTATGATGTGCATAATAACTTGCCCAAGCAGAGTCACTAATCACCTGCCCATTTGGATTCCATACGCCAGGATGGTCTCCTTCTATATCTGCGACACCTACAATAAGCGTTACTTCTTCTTCCTGTGCAAGTGCTGTAATATCACAATCCCATGAAGTAAAGCCGCCTACATGTGTTTTGATATATTGATTATTGACCCATATACGTGCATTGGAATAGACGCCTTCAAATCTTAAGAAGACTCTATTTTGAGCATATTCTTTTGGAATAGTAATTTTTCGTCTATAGTAATACTCCACATTATTTTGAATATCATATCCCTGCATTATCAAAGAACTTGGTACAATAATCTCGTCCCATTTTATTTCATCAACTGTATTAAAATCATAATCTTGATTTTTAGCAAAAGGTGAAGGAATATCTTTGATTTCCTCAAATAAAAATTGCCATTCATTCTTTATACGATTGGTCAAACATAGGCTACTACATGAACTCCCCTCTAGCTGGGCTGGAATAGGCGGTAAAAGAGGCGTTTGCCATACTTTATTTATAAAATCTGCTTTTCTAATCATTTTATATCTCCTTTTATACTTTACCTTATTTCATCCTATATTGATTCCTAAAATCCTTTGGTGAAACACCTGTTTTCTTTTTAAAAATTAGACTAAAATATTGAAAGCTGTTATATCCCACATTCATGGCAATATCTGAAATAGATACTGACGTATTTTTTAATAAATCCTTAGCTCTTTCTATCCTAAGCATAGTCATATATTCAACGGCACTAAAACCAACCTGCTCCATAAAAAGTCTTCTTAAATATCGTGAACTTATTTTATAAGTCCTAGCTAACGCCTCTATATGAATATCTTGTTCATAGTGGTCATCCATATAAGATAGGACTGCTTCTAAGAGGTTATTTTCACACTTTTGTTTAATTAAACGCATTCTGTCTATATGCATGGATAAAAGAATAAAAAGCTTTTGTACCTCCATATTAAATCATAACCACCCGTCTAACGGGTGGTTTGCTCTAGCCCTATAAGGGCATGTTACTAGCAATGCCTTAAGGCATATTGAATAGTTCGCCAACTGCATATTTTTTTCAAGCAGCCTCTA